>NZ_JBEPQQ010000011.1:0-294009 GCF_040547935.1 Bradyrhizobium sp. LA6.8 | reverse complement strand
CACTTGTCAAACAGCCCGGGACCAGGAGGCCCCAACCTTCCAGAGTGGAAGGGTTCCGACACCCTTACCGACGATGAATGAACTCCAATCGACTTGCGTCGACTGTTGTGTCACTCAACAAGGTGAGGAGCATCAGTGGCGCGTTCGCTCGCCTTGGTCAGTGACCCGGCGGCGCCGCGCTCAGTGGTCGGGTTATAGGCCCCCCCGCCCGGGATTGTCAACGCCCATTGTCAACAAATCGTCGCACGGTGGATCATCAAAAAAAATCCCGCGATTCCAGTCAATTAGAAGGGCCGCCAATGGCCGGATCAAAGCTGCACCGCAAAAAATCTCAAAAAAAGTTTGCCCGCCGGCGGGCTCCGGAGGGGGCTTTGGACGCCTCTCCAGGCACCCTCCCCCTGCGTCCTTCCAGACGCCCCCGGGGCCCGGACAGGCGGAGGCCCATCCAGGCCGGACCGAGCCCTCGTCCATGGCAGACGAGCCCCATCCAAGGCTAGACCGAGCTCCACCCCAGGCCGGACCTGGTCCCCCGGCGCCTGCCAGACGGGCTTTTTGCGCCCGGCCGTTCAGGAAACTTTTTCCATATTAGGCGCCGTACTAGAGCCACAATCCCGCGGCGTTCTGGTACAGACGAGCTTGAATCGCGGGATGCCAGTGGGGGCTGCCGGCGATTTTCATGGGGTCAGAGGAAGGCGATCTTGCAGATGACGCAGCCTTCCTTCGACATTCGAGAGACATCGAGAGACCTTTACCCGTCCAGCTGTTCGTAATATCGGCCGGCCCATCGAGGGCTTTCTGAGCGCGGGCGCCTGTGCGGCTTGCCTTTTCCGGCGATCCCCCTTCAAGAGGGCGGCCAGGAAGGGTTCGAAAGCAGGCATCTTGGGTCGTTGATTGGGGGACTTGGTTTGAACCACAGGACGTCGCGCGGCGCTTACGGGCGTGAGACCGGGATCATCGATCTCGGCCACGAGCCGCCGCTGTCCGTCGATGGTTCCGAGGCCGCCGTCATCGATCGCCGCCGCGTTTCCGTGCAATGGTTCAGCGGGACAATTCTGACCGGACTCTGCGGCGCAGCCCTGATCGGCGGCGCCGTTTTCGCTTCTCTCGACGGTGAGATGACCTTCGCCAAGGTGCCTGAGCGCGTCGAAGGCGCGCTGCGCGGCGCATTCGGCGCGGCCGATCGCGCCGCCACGCTGCACAAGAGCGATCGCCTGCCGCCGCCGAACGAATCCACGGCCTCGCGCAACATCGTGCGCGTCTCCACCGTCGCCCGCGTCGGCAACCGCGACGTGATGCGGGTGCGCCCGTTCGTCCGGATCGCCGGCAATCTGTCGATGACGACGAGCGATCTGTCGGCGAAAATCCCGCCGTTCAACGCCCAGCGCCTGCTCACCGATGTCGGCTCCGATCCGAAGACCGCGGCGGAAGATCCGAACAATCCCGAAGCCGTCGAGCCCGATGCCGAAGTCTCCTTCGTCACCAAGGACCTGTCGCCGGTGCTGCCGAAGGCCAAGATTTCCGCCGTGGTGGCGCTCGACGACATCCTGATGCGGGTGCGCGACGCCGCCAACTGGCGCGGCAATGGCGGGGTGCGCTACGCCTCGCTCGCCAATGCCACCGCCGACGTCTCCGGCGCGACCGGCCCCTCCGACATGAAGATGGCCTACGCCACCGAAGCGTCGGCGTCCGATCCCTATGCCGGCTTCGAGACGCGCGTGGTGCCGGAAAACGTCACGCTGCTGCCGAAGACCAAGGAGCAGATCACCGGCGGCAATCCCAATGGCGAGCGTGTCCACGTGGTCAAGAAGGGCGACAGCGTCGGCTCCGTCCTGCGCGATCTCGGCGCGACGGCCGAGGAGATCAAGGCGATCACCGCGACGCTCGGCCCGCGCGGCCGCGACGGCGGCCTGAAGGAAGGCGAAAAACTCCGCATCCTGATGGCGCCCGCAAGCCCCGGCGCCCGCCTCCAACCCTATCGCGTCGTGGTTGCAAACGACACCATGGTCGAGGCGATCGCGGCGCTGTCCGATCTCGGCAAATACGTCGCGGTCGACGTTTCCAGCATGAACACCGTCGCCGATGCCGCGGCCAGCGCCAACAGCGACGACGATGACGACGATGACGGCACCGGCGTGCGGCTCTACCAGAGCATCTACGAGACTGCGATGCGCAACAAAGTCCCGATGCCGGTCATCGAGGACATGATCAAGATCTACTCCTACGACGTCGATTTCCAGCGCAAGGTCGCGCCGGGCGATTCATTCGACGTGTTCTACGCCGGCGAGGAAGAGGGCACGACGTCGAACGAAAAGAACGACGTGCTGTTCGCCTCCCTCACGGTCGGCGGCGAGACCAAGAAATACTACCGCTACCAGAGCCCCGACGACGGCGTCGTCGACTACTATGACGAGACCGGCAAGAGCGCGAAGAAATTCCTGGTCAGGAAGCCCGTCAACAACGCGATCATGCGCTCCGGCTTCGGCGGCCGCCGCCATCCGATCCTGGGCTATGTGAAGATGCACACCGGCGTCGACTGGGCCACCTCCTACGGCACTCCGATCTTCGCTTCCGGCAACGGCGTGCTCGAGAAGGTCGGCCCCGAAGGCGGCTACGGCAAATATATCCGCATCAAGCACTCCAACGGCTACGAGACCGCCTACGGCCACATGTCGGCTTTCGCCAAGGGCATGGAGATCGGCAAGAAGGTGCGGCAGGGCCAGGTGATCGGCTTCGTCGGCTCGACCGGCCAGTCGACCGGCCCCCACGTCCACTACGAAATCCTGGTCAACGGCCGCTTCGTCGATCCGCTGCGCGTGAAACTGCCGCGCGGCCGTTCGCTGGAAGGCACGGTGCTGGCGGGCTTCGAGAAGGAACGCGACCGGCTCGACGCTATGATGAGCGGCCGCAACGGCGCCATCGCCCGCATTTCGGACGCAACCGGCGGCCCGTTGCAGGTCACCAACCGCTGATCCCTTAACCGGTCGAAATCGACCGGACATCTCTGGAAAACATGATCTGGATGCGACGTCGTCAAGCGACGTCGTTTCACCGCGCCACAACGTCAAGTTTTGTTTGCCAAAGCGGCATCAAGGCGTCGCGCGCGGGAGCGACGGCAGACTGATCGTGGCGGAAGTGGGCGCCAGGCGACTGATCGAGATCGCGCCGGACAGCGGCAAGGTCACCGAGATCGCTGCCAATCTTCCGATCGGGCTGATGGGCGCACCCGGGGGCCTGCCCAGCAACATCCCGACCGGTGTCGCCATCGGCGCCTCCGGCGTCATCTACTTCTCCTCCGATATCGAGAACGCGATCTACAAGGTCACCAGGAAGTAGCGCGGAGGAAACCAGCCCAGTGGAACCGGCACGCGAGTTTGCCGGTTAAATGCTGACGGAAGCCGACCAACAGGAGGATCCCCATGCGGCGCCTCTCACGCGACGATGTCGTCAAGACCGTGGATCGGGCCGACGAAGTCACCATCGCCCAGATCATCGGAACCGGCGCGACGGTCGAGGAACTCGCCGAAGCCCGGGCATGGCTCGCCAATGACGAGCCGATGATCAACGATTTGCGCCCGCTGGCGCACGGACGGGTGCGCGAGCTTGTCGATATTCTGTCGGAGCTCGAAGAGGACAGCGACGAGCAAGGTCCCGCCGAATCCGGCTCAACATCCGCGGTCAGCTAGAGCGAACCTCGTCAAAGCAATTCGCCCCGGAGAGGCGGGCCTCTCCGGGGCGATTTTTCGTTTTGCAGTGAGCGCGACGATCAGTTCAGTTTCCGCTTCGACGCCGGCGGCGCCTCGAACTGGGCGATCTCCGCGGTCTGGGGCGACTTGCCGTTGAAGGTCAGCACGTTGCCTTCGGACGAGATCGCAACGTTGTCCCCGTCCTTGACGTCTCCGGCCAGGATCATCTCGGCGAGCGGATCCTGGAGGTAGCGCTGGACCACGCGCTTCAGCGGCCTTGCGCCGTAGGCGGGATCCCAACCCTTCGCAGCAAGCCAGTCGCGGCCCGCGGCATCGAGCGTCAGCACGATCTTGCGATCGGTCAACAGCTTCTGCAGCCGGGCGAACTGGATCTCGACGATCCGGCCCATCTCGCTCCTCTGCAGGCGGTGGAACAGGATGATCTCGTCGACACGGTTCAGGAACTCGGGCCGGAAATGCCCACGCACCATTCCCATCACCTGTTCACGCACGGCTGAGGTGTCTTCGCCCTCCGGTTGATTCACCAAATACTCCGAACCGAGGTTCGAGGTCATGATGATCAGCGTGTTGCGGAAATCGACGGTACGGCCCTGGCCGTCGGTCAGGCGGCCATCGTCCAGCACCTGCAACAGGACGTTGAAGACGTCAGGATGCGCCTTCTCGATCTCGTCGAACAGCACCACCTGATAAGGCCGGCGCCGCACCGCTTCGGTGAGTGCACCGCCCTCGTCATAGCCGACATAGCCGGGAGGCGCACCGATCAGCCGCGAGACCGAGTGCTTCTCCATGTACTCGGACATGTCGAGGCGGACCATCGCGGTCTCGTCGTTGAACAGGTACTCCGCCAGCGCCTTGGTCAGCTCGGTCTTGCCGACGCCGGTCGGCCCCAGGAACATGAACGAGCCGGTCGGCCGGTTCGGGTCCTGCAGGCCCGCGCGCGAGCGGCGCACGGCCGTTGCGACCGCACGCACGGCCTCGGCCTGGCCGACGACGCGCTTGCCGAGCTGCTCCTCCATCTTCAGGAGCTTCTCCTTCTCGCCTTCGAGCATCTTGTCGACGGGCACGCCGGTCCAGCGCGAGACCACCTGCGCGATGTGGTTGGCGGTGACCGCCTCCTCCATCATATCGCCGGAACCTTCACGCGCCTCGATGTCCGCGAGCTGCTTCTCGAGCTGCGGGATCCGGCCATAGGCCAGCTCGCCCGCCTTCTGGAATTCGCCGCGCCGCTGTGCGTCGGCGAGATCGACGCGCAGCGCGTCCAGCTCCGACTTCAGCTTCTGGGCGTTGGAGAGCTTGTTCTTCTCCGCGCTCCAGCGCGACGTCAGGGCCGCGGATTTCTCTTCGAGTTCGATGAGCTCCTTCTGAAGCCCCTCGAGACGGGTCTTGGAGCCGAGATCGCTCTCCTTCTTGAGAGCTTCCTGCTCGATCTTGAGCCGGATGATCTCGCGGTCGAGCGAATCCAGCTCTTCCGGCTTGGAATCGACCTGCATCTTCAGCCGCGCAGCCGCCTCGTCCATGAGGTCGATCGCCTTGTCCGGCAGGAAGCGGTCGGTGATGTAGCGGTTGGACAGCGTCGTCGCCGCCACGAGCGCGGAATCGGTGATCCGCACGCCGTGGTGCTGCTCGTACTTGTCTTTCAACCCGCGGAGGATCGAGATGGTGTCCTCGACGGAGGGCTCGCTGACGAAGATCGGCTGGAAGCGCCGCGCCAGCGCCGCATCCTTCTCGACGTGCTTGCGGTACTCGTCGAGCGTGGTGGCGCCGATGCAGTGCAGCTCGCCGCGGGCGAGCGCGGGCTTGAGCAGGTTGGATGCGTCCATCGCACCATCGCCCTTGCCGGCGCCGATCAGCGTATGCATCTCGTCGATGAACAGGATGAAATTGCCCTCGCTCGCGGTGACTTCCTGGAGCACGGCCTTCAGCCGCTCCTCGAACTCGCCGCGATACTTCGCACCCGCAATCAGCGCGCCGAGATCGAGCGAGAGCAGCTTCTTGTGCTGGAGGGTCTCGGGCACGTCGCCATTGACGATGCGCAGCGCGAGGCCCTCGGCGATGGCGGTCTTGCCGACGCCGGGCTCACCGATCAGGACGGGATTGTTCTTGGTCCGGCGCGAGAGCACCTGGATGGTGCGGCGGATCTCCTCATCGCGGCCGATGACCGGATCGAGCTTGCCGTCGCGCGCAGCCTGGGTCAGGTCGCGGGCATATTTCTTCAACGCGTCATAGGCATTCTCGGCGGTCGCGGAGTCCGCCGTGCGGCCCTTGCGCAGTGCCTCGATCGCGGCATTGAGGTTTTGCGGGGTGACGCCGCCCTTGGCCAGGATCGCGCCGGCCTCGCTGGTCTTTTCCAGCGCGAGGCCGAGCAGCAGCCGCTCGACGGTGACAAAACTGTCGCCAGCCTTCTCGCCGGCCTTTTCGGCGGCGTCGAAAGTGCGGGCGAGCTCGGGCGCCAGATAGATCTGGCCGGCGCCGCCGCCGGAGACCTTCGGCACCTTGTTGAGGGCATCCTCGGTCGCCTTCAGGATGGCGCGGGAATTGCCGCCGGCGCGGTCGATCAGACCAGCAGCGAGGCCCTCATTGTCGTCCAGCAGAACTTTCAGGACGTGCAGCGTCGAAAACTGCTGATGCCCCTCGCGCACCGCAAGCGATTGCGCGGACTGAACGAAGCCCCTGGAGCGTTCGGTATATTTGTCGATGTTCATGTCTTTTCTTTCCCTCGGCCTGCCCCTGGAGCCCTCTAAGGCACTCCAAACGGCATCTTCATTGGGTTTCCGCTGGACGCGTTGACGTTCCTCAACCGGCAGCGGTCGTTAGCAGCCGGCGCTGGCGCCGGCCTGACCCAGATGTGGGAAGCTTGGCCTCGGATCGGAAGAGGCGCGTTCACAATTTCGTGCACGGGTCCGCCTGCTTGGCGCCAGCAGGTCGAATCCCTTAAGTAGCGACATGACAGCCAGCCAGACTGCCGAAATCACCGGCCTTTACCGTTACCCGATCAAGGGCCTGACGCCGGAATCCCTGCCCCGGGTCCCCTTGCGGATCGGCCAGACCCTGCCCGCCGACCGCCGCTACGCCATCGAGAACGGACCCAGCGGCTTCGATCCGGAGGCGCCGGCCTGGAAGCCGAAGATCCAGTTCCTGATGCTGGCGCGCAATGAGCGGCTGGCGTCTCTCGACAGCCGGTTCGAGGACGCGACCAACCGCCTGACCATCCGCAAGGACGGCCAGATCGTCGCCAGCGGCGATCTTGAGACCACTGCCGGGCGCGCCGCCATCGAGGATTATTTCACGGAGAATTTTCAGCCGGAGCTGAAGGGTCCGCCAAAAGTTCTGTCCGGCCGCGACCACAGCTTTTCGGACGTCGCCCGCAAGGTCGTATCGATCATCAATCTCGGCAGCGTCCGGGCGATCGAGACCATGCTCGGCGGCGCCGCAGTCAATCCACTGCGCTTCCGCGCCAATCTCTACGTCAAGGGCTGGCCGGCCTGGTCCGAGCTCGACCTCGTCGGCGAGACGCTGGCGATCGGCGAGGCCCGGCTCAAGGTGGTCAAGCGCATCGTCCGCTGCCCGGCGGTCAACGTCGATCCCAAGACCGCGCAGCGCGATCTCGAGATACCGCCGACGCTCTCGCGCAATCTCGGCCACATGGATTGCGGCATCTATGCCGAAGTCATCGCCGACGGCGAGATCGGCGTCGGTGACGCGATCGCGGTGGAAGCGCCGAGATTGGTGTGAGCCGTCCGCCGCTGCCGTAGGGTGGGCAAAGCGAAAGCGTGCCCACCACTCCGGTCCATCTAACTCCGTTGCACCGCCGGTGGGCACGGCGCTTGCGCGCCTTTGCCCACCCTACGGCTCCGTCGTCAGTTCGGCATCACATACGCATAGATCCGGCCGCGCGAGACCGGCGCCTCGCGAACGCGATTGCCGTTGTTGCCGGAAATCATGATCGGATTGCCCTGCGCGTCCACGCCGGTGATGATGCCGACATGGCCGCCCCGGCGACCGCGCGACATGACCGCGATGGCGCCGACCTGCGGACCGGAGACACGCGTGCCGTAGCGCGCGAACGAGCTCGCCATGTCGGAGCCGGTGCCCTGATGGCCGGTATGCTGCAACACCATGTTCATGAAGCGCGCGCACCACAGGCTGCCGCGCCCGGTCGGATTGCCGCCGATATAACGGCGCGCCTCGGACACGAGGCCCGATCCGCCGCCGAAGCCGCCACCGCTATTGGCCGTTCCAGGATTGGCCATTCCGTTGTTGGCCATGCCGCCGACATTGGCATTCGGATTGTAGCTCGCCTGGGTGTCGGCGAAGCCGCTCGCCTGCAACTGCGCCGCGCCGCGCTCGAAGCGCGAGCTGCGGGCATGGTGGCGATAATGACGGTAATGATGATGTCTGGCGTGGTGCACGTAAGCGTGCCGCTCTGCGCTATGACGATGATGCGGCCGCGCTGAGGCCGGAGAAACGAACGCGGCAACCGCCACGAAGAAAATCGCCAGCGCGACAACACAACGCGACAGGCGAGACGCAAACAACTCCAACATACTTCATCCTTCTTGACACCCCACTTCCCCAATCGGCCCGTGCGATGGCCGGCATCCGTCTGGCCGTTAAGCCGCCGGATGTGGCGAGAAAAAGACGCCACGCCCGCGAATAGCTGCGATGATTTTGTGCCGGTGCTGGCTTGAGGCTGCCGCATTGCGGACAACAACGTTAACTGCAATTCTCCAAAGGCGGCTTGAAGAGAGGGAAACAGTTAATGCCCCACGCCACGACCAGAGACGACGTCCGCATCTATTTCGAAGAAGCGGGTCAGGGAACGCCGATTATTTTTCTGCATGAGTTCGCGGCCGACTACACCAATTGGGAGCCGCAGATGCGCTACTTCTCGCGCGGCCATCGCTGCATCACCTATTCCGCGCGCGGCTACACGCCGTCGGACGCGCCTGATGGCGAGGTCTACACCTACAAGCATTTCTACACCGACGCGCTCGCGGTGCTCGATCATCTCAAGATCGAGCGCGCGCATCTCGTCGGCCTGTCGATGGGCGCCTATTCGTCGCTCCAGATCGGATTGAACGCGCCACAGCGCGCGCTGTCGATGACGCTGGCCGGCGTGGGCTCAGGATCGGAGATCGAGAATCTCGACAACTGGCGCAAGCAGTGCCGCGCCAATGCCGAGCAGCTCGAGACGCTCGGCTCCGCCGAGGTCGCAAAGGTCACGCGCGAGGCGCCGAGCCGGATTCCGTTCCTTGTGAAGGACCCGCGCGGCCACGCCGATTTCTACGCCGCACTGGCGCGCCACGATGCCAAGGGCTCCGCGAACACGATGCGCGGCTTCCAGGGCGGCAGGCCATCGATTTACACGATGCCGGATGCCATTCGAGGTGTGGTAACGCCCGCGCTGATCATCTGCGGCGACGAGGACGATCCCTGCGTCGGGGCAAGCCTGTTCCTGAAGAAGCACCTGCCCGCAGCGGGCCTTGCGATGTTTCCGAAGTCCGGCCACGTGCTCAATCTCGAAGAGCCCGCGCTGTTCAACGAGAGCGTGGAGCGGTTCGTGACGCTGGTGGAAGCCGGGCGCTGGCCGGTGCGCGATCCGCGGTCGCTGGCGGCGCATTAGACTGCCAGCCGCTGTCATTCCGGGGTGCGCCGACAGGCGCAGGCCCGGAATGACGGCAACTACTTCCCCTGCCCGCGCGTGAGCAGAAACACGCCCTGCTCGCCGAACATGTTCCACACCCACCACGGCAATCGCAGCCGCAATGGACGGCCGTAGAGATCCAGCGCCTCGGCGCGCTCCATCTTGACGTGGATCGCGTCGCAGAGCTCGACGAAATCCTTGATGGTGCAGAAATGGATGTTGGCGGTGTCGTACCAGGTCGCCGGCAGATTCTCGGTGCGCGGCATGTGGCCGCCGACCAGGAGCTGGAGCCGCATCTTCCAGAAGCCGAAATTCGGGAACGACACGATGGCGCGGCGGCCGATGCGCAGCAGATTCTCCAGCACGACCCGCGGCTGCCGCGTCGCCTGTAGCGTCTGCGACAGGATGACGTAATCGAAGGCGTCGTCGGGATAATTGACGAGATCGGTGTCGGCATCGCCCTGCACCACCGCAAGGCCCTTGGCGACGCAGCGGTTGACGCCCTCGCGCGACAGCTCGATGCCGCGCCCGTCGATGCCGCGGGTCTCCAGAAGCTGGAGCAAATCGCCCTCGCCGCAGCCGACGTCGAGCACTTTCGAGCCGGGCTTGACCATCTCGGCGACCAGCAGATGATCGGCCCGAAACTGGCCGGACTGCTCCGTCGCAACGCCGCCCAGCGGCAGCACTTCCTGCACAGACATCGCTAGCCGTCCTTGTCAGTCAATCCTGGCGGTGAGCCCGCGCGCCTTCCCTGCCGATTGCAGGAAGGCACGGGCGATATCGAAGAATTCGGGCACGTCGAGCAGGAAGGCGTCATGGCCGCGATCGGTCTCGATCTCGGCGAACGACACCCGCGCGCTCGACGCGTTCAGCGCATGCACCAGTGCGCGCGATTCCGAGGTCGGGAACAGCCAGTCGCTGGTGAAGGAGACCACGCAGAAGCGCGTCTCGATGCCCGCGAACGCTTTCGCCAGCACGCCGCCGTGATCGCCGGCGATGTCGAAATAGTCCATCGCGCGGGTCAGATAGAGATAGGAGTTGGCGTCGAACCGCTCGACGAAGGACGAGCCCTGGTAGCGCAGATAGCTCTCGACCTGGAAATCGGCGTCGAACGAGAAGGTCGGCAACTCGCGGTCCTGCATGCGGCGGCCGAACTTGCGATGCAGCGCGGCGTCGGAGAGATAGGTGATGTGCGCGGCCATCCGTGCCACCGCAAGCCCGCGATGCGGATGGATGCCCTGATCGGTGTAGCGGCCGTTGTGCCAGTCGGGATCGGCCATCACCGCCTGGCGGCCGAGCTCGTGGAAAGCGATGTTCTGCGCCGAGTGCCGCGTCGCGCAGGCAATCGCCAGCGCGGAGTACACGCGCTTGGGATAGGCCGCGGTCCATTGCAGCACCTGCATGCCGCCCATCGAGCCGCCGACCACCGCGAACAACGTGTCGATGCCGAGCCGGTCGATCAGCATCGCCTGCGCGCGCACCATGTCGGGAATAGTGATGACGGGGAAATCCAAGCCCCACACCTTGCCGGTCGCGGGATTGATCGAGGCCGGCCCGGTCGAGCCCATGCAGCCGCCGATCACGTTAGCGCAAATGATGAAGTAATGCTGAGGATCAAGAGGTCGGCCGGGACCGACCAGCGTCTCCCACCAGCCCGACTTGCCGGTGACGGGATGCACGTTGGCGACATGCTGATCGCCGGTCAGCGCATGGCAGATCAGCACCGCGTTGGAGCGATCGGCGTTGAGCTCGCCATAGGTCTGGTAGGCGATCTGGAACGGGGTGAGATCAATGCCGCAATCGAGCCCCAGCGGCTGCTCGGCGCCAAACTGCGCGACCTGCGAATTCGGATGATCCGCCTCATGCGACCGGTCGTCGGCACTGATCGCGGGACTCGGCACGGGCTTCACGCCAACCATCATCGACCTCGTTTGCGGCACCCGTCAGGCTGCCGCTGGAATCAGGCCATGAAAAACCCGGCCTGAACGATAGGTTCGGCCGGGATCGGAAGCGTCCCCGGCCTGTTTAGCGAGTTTTTTAACGTGGCTGCAAGCCGGCCGGCTCAAATGACCACGGAACGGGCAAAAGCTACTGTCTTGGGCGGTTTTCGTCAAGTCACGGTCCGGATTAGCCAAATTCATCCCTGAAAGGCCGGCCGAAAAGGCCCGGTTTCCCTTTGCATTTCTCTTTGCTTTCGCCGCGCCGACTGCCTAATCAGGACGTCGATCGCAGCGGATCCGGCCTCGCCGATGGGCCTTGGCCGACCCGCATTGGAAAGCCTCTCACCAGCATCTCGCAGATATGTCCCAACGTCCGCCCGCGCCACCATCGCTCCAAGAATTGCGCAAGGAGATCGACGCGATCGACGAGGGCATGCATCGTCTCCTGATGCAGCGCGGCGACATCATCGACCGCCTGATCCAGGTGAAGCAGACCCAGGAGGTCGGCTCGGCGTTCCGCCCGGCGCGCGAGGCCGCCATGATGCGTGACATCGTCCAGCGCCATCGCGGCATCCTGCCGCTCGACACGGTCGAGAGCATCTGGCGCGTCATCATCTCGACGTTCACTTACGTCCAAGCGCCGTTCTCCGTGCATGCCGACATCTCGGTGAGCGAGCCGGCGATGCGCGATTCCGTGCGCTTCCATTTCGGTTTCACGGTGCCTTACGTCGCGCATTTCAGCGCGCAGGCCGCGGTCGAAGCGGTGGCGAAGTCCAAGGGCGATCTGGCGCTGGTCTCGGCGACCTCGAGCCGCACGCCATGGTGGCTGGAGCTGGAAGCGAACGGCGCGCCGAAGATTATCGCGCGGATGCCCTTCGTCGAGCGCGCCGACCATCCGGCCGCACTGCCGGTGTTCGCGATCTCGCGCGTCGCCGACAGCGCCGTGGTGACGGAGGTCGAGACCTTCAGCGTGCGCGTGTCCGGGTGGAACGCCGAGGTCGCCCGCGCCCTGTCGCCGCTCGCCGAGATCGTGGCGGTGCCCGATACCGCCTTCGACGGCGCCGCGCTGCTGGTCTCCGTCACGAGCGCGACCAGCATCGACAAGATCAAGGCTGCCCTGATCGAAGCGGGGGCCTCGGTGCGCTCCACGGCCCTCGTCGGCAGCCACGCAACGCGCTATACGGTGCCCTCGACCGGGTCGAAATCGTAGATCGCGAACCGCCTAAAGCTACTTCCGGAGTTGAAGATGTCCCGCCCCGTGCCGAATCCCGGCATTCTCGATATTGCGCCCTACACGCCCGGCAAGAGCCCGGTCGCTGAGCCGGGCCGCAAGGTGTTCAAGCTCTCGGCCAACGAGACGCCGTTCGGGCCCTCGCCCAAGGCGATCGAGGCGTTCAGGAACGTGGCGGCGCATCTGGAAGACTATCCGGAAGGAACCTCGCGCGTGCTGCGCGAAGCGATCGGGCGCTCTTTCGGGCTCGACCCCAACCGCATCATCTGCGGCGCCGGCTCGGACGAGATCCTCAATCTGCTCGCCCACACCTATCTCAGCCACGGCGACGAGGCGATCTCGACCACGCACGGCTTCCTGGTCTACCCGATCGCGACCATGGCGGTCGGCGCCAAGAACGTGGTCGCACAGGAGACCAACCTCACCTGCAATGTCGACGCCATCCTCAAGGCGGTGACGCCGAAGACAAAGCTGGTCTGGCTCGCCAATCCCAACAATCCGACCGGCACCTATGTGCCGTTCGACGAGGTCAAGCGGCTGCGCGCCGGCCTGCCGTCGCACGTGCTGCTGGTGCTCGATGCCGCCTATTCCGATTACGTCTCGCGCAACGACTACGAGATGGGGATCGAGCTCGTCGCCACCACCGAGAACACCGTGGTGACGCACACCTTCTCCAAGATCCACGGCCTCGCCGCGCTGCGCGTCGGCTGGATGTTCGGTCCCGAGCACATCATCGACGCGGTCAACCGCATCCGCGGTCCCTTCAACGTGTCGACGCCGGCGATGTATGCCGCGGTCGCAGCGATCGAGGACACTGCGCACCAGGCGATGTCGAAGCAGTTCACCGAGACCTGGCGCAACTGGCTCTCCGAGGAGATCGGCAAGCTCGGTCTGAAGGTGACGCCCGGCGTCGCCAATTTCGTGCTGATCCACTTCCCGGAAAATGGCAAGACCGCGGACGAGGCCGACGCATATCTCACCAAGCGCGGGCTGGTGTTGCGCGCGCTGAAGAACTACCGCCTGCCGCATTCGCTGCGCATGACCATCGGCACCGAGGAGGCCAACCGCCTCGTCGTCGAGGGCCTGCGCGACTTCATGGCCGGCAAATGAGCACCACCCCGCACTTCCAGCGCGTTGCGCTGATCGGCTTCGGCCTGATCGGCGGCTCGATCGCGCGCGCTGCGAAGCTCCAGGGCTTGGCCTCCGAGATCGTCACCACCGCGCGCTCGGAGAAGACGCGCGCGCGGGTGCTGGAGCTCGGCATCGTCGACCAGGTCGTGGCGACCAATGCGGAAGCGGTGAAGGATGCCGACCTCGTCATCCTCTGCATTCCCGTCGGTGCCTGCGGGCCGGTGGCGCAGGAGATCGCGGCGCATCTCAAGCCGGGCGCGATCGTCTCCGACGTCGGCTCGGTCAAGGGCGCGATCGTCAGGGACATGGCGCCGCATCTGCCGAAGACCATTCATTTCGTGCCGGCGCATCCCGTCGCGGGCACCGAGCATTCGGGCCCCGACTCCGGTTTCGCCGAGCTCTTCATCAACCGCTGGTGCATCCTGACGCCGCCGGAAGGCGTCGATGCGGCCGCCACCGATCGGCTGCGCGCGTTCTGGGCGGCGATGGGCGCCAAGGTCGAGATCATGACGCCGGATCATCATGATCTCGTGCTCGCGATCACCAGCCATCTGCCGCATCTGATCGCCTACACCATTGTCGGCACCGCCGACGAGCTGGCGCAGGTGACGGAGTCCGAGGTGATCAAGTTCTCGGCCGGCGGCTTCCGCGATTTCACCCGCATCGCCGCGTCCGACCCGACGATGTGGCGCGACGTCTTCCTCGCCAACAAGGAGGCCGTGCTGGAGATGCTCGGCACCTTCACCGAGGATCTCGCCAAGCTTACCCGCGCGATCCGGCGCGGCGACGGCGAGGCGCTGTTCGACCACTTCACGCGCACGCGCGCCATCCGCCGCGGCATCGTCGAGATCGGCCAGGATTCGGCCGCGCCGGATTTCGGCCGGCCGCATGCGCAGCTCGGCAAGAAGCCGTAGCCACCCCTCTCGCCTTCGTCATTGCGAGGAGCGTAGCGACGAAGCAATCCAGACTGTTTCCGAGGAGAAAGTCTGGATTGCTTCGCTTCGCTCGCAATGACGGGGATCAATACAGCGGCGGGATCTGGCCGACCTTGACCGGGCCGAGCAGCACGGCGCCGTCGACGAACTTCAGCGGGAAGCTCCTCGCCTTCTTGCCCTCAAGCGTGCTCTCGGTGCCGATCGAATTGATGCCGGCCGCAACGCCGGCATTGGCGTTCTGCTTGATGACCTTGCCGAGGCCGGGAACGGCGCGGTCGAGTGCGCCGAACAGATTGTTGAGGTCCTGCGACTTCACGCCCGGCGCAACGCGGTCGAGGGTTGCCTGCGGCACCCCCTCCTCCAGCATCTTCTCGATGCCGAGCGCCGGGATTACGCGCTCGAGGCCGGTCACGGTCATCTGCAGCTCACCGTCGAGTCGGCCATTGGCCGAGAGCCCGAGCGTGCCGGCCGCAACCGCGATCATCTCGCCCTGCTGGACGCGCGACTGCACGATCTCGATGTGACCGCCGGCGGCCTGGATCTCGCGGAAGCGTTGCGGCCACGGCTTTGGCGTGAGGTCGGAGAGGCCCGTGATCTTCGCGCGCGTGTCCGCCTCGAACGGCTCGGCGAGCAAGGGATGAACGCCCTGGATGCTGCCCCGCGCGACGTGCAGCACGGTCTCGATCACAGGATGATCCGACCGCGACCCGTCTGCGAGGCGACCGTGCAGCTCGACCTGCTTGGCGCGCGCGAGCGGCACCTGCACGCTGCCGTCGAGACGATTGATGACGGGATCGTCGAACACGATGGAGGCGCGATCCGGCACCGCCGGCAGGCCGAACACGCTGCTGCGGCCCTTGCTCCAATTCACCACGAAGGTGTTTTGCGTGACGCCGTCGGTGAGCGTCGCCGGCGCGGAGAATTCGGCGATGACGCGCTTGGGATCGTAGACCTGGGCGACGACCAGGATGTTGTCGAGCTTCGCCGTGAACGGCGTCTTGCTGGCGTTCTGCGACACCAGGGCGACGCTGGCGCCGGAGCACTGGACCTCGAAGCGGAACGGGAAGCCGGCGATCGAGCGCTTGGCGCAATCATAGATGCGGCCGGACTTGGCCTCCTGCGCCCGCCAGGCGTCTGCGGCGATTTCGGCCTGCGAGGCCGCATAGAACCAGAAGCAGCTCCACGCGACGGCGAGGATCAGGAGGATAATGGGGGCGATGAAAAGGCCCCAACGGGGGCGGCGGCCTGTGGCAACGGTCATATCTGACATGCGGCGACCCTTTGACCCCAGATTTTGTCAAATGTAAGCGGGGTTCGGCCGCGCCGAAAGGCCGAGAATTCACTTCGCTTGGGGCCGTCGTTCTGGTAGCCGTGCCCGAAATGTCGGAAATTACCCTCCCCTCCGTCACCACAGCCAAGGGCGACCTCTGGGTGTTCGGCTATGGCTCGCTGATGTGGCGGCCGGGCTTCGAATTCAGGGAACGCGTCCCGGCGCGGCTGGTCGGCGAGCACCGCGCGCTCTGCGTCTATTCCTTCGTGCATCGCGGCACGCCGGAGCAGCCGGGCCTGGTGCTCGGACTCGACCGCGGCGGCGCCTGCCGCGGCATTGCTTTTCGCGTCGCCGAGAAGGACCGCGCCGACGTCGTCGCCTATCTGCGGGCGCGCGAGCAGGTCACGTCCGTCTATCGCGAGGTGATGCGCTCGGTGTGGCTTGAGAACGACGCGCGACAGCGCGTCTCCGCGCTTGCCTATGTCGTCGACCGCGGCCACGTCCAATATGCCGGCCGGCTGTCGCTCGCCGACCAGCATCGCCATGTCGTCCAGGGTCATGGCCAGTCCGGCGCCAACCGCGACTACGTGACGGCAACGGTGAAGGCGATCGAGGCCGAAGGTTTTCGCGACACGCAATTGCATCAGCTCGCGACCATGCTGCATGGTGATGCGCATTCCCTGCACGCGCCGGCTCCCGCAGAAGATCGAGAGAACCGCTAGCTCTGCGACGGCGCGTAGCTCGGCGACGAGCCGATCAACTGCTCCTGCTCTTTCCGGCCCGCTTCGACGAGGCGGCCGGTCGCGTCTTCGATGGCGGTTTGCACGCGCGCGAGAAACTCATCTTTCGGCAGGCCCGATGGCAGCGGATCGAGGAACTCGACCACCAGCGTGCCGGGATAGCGCATGAAAGTGCGGCGCGGCCAGAACAGGCCGGAATTGAGCGCGATCGGCAGGCACCGCACGCCGCAGGACGAATAGATCTGCGCAAAGCCGGTCTTGTAATCGGGCGCGGCGCCGGGCGCCCGGCGTGTGCCTTCCGGAAAGATCACGAGCTGCCCGCCTGCGCGCACCGCGTCGCGCGCCCGCCGCGTCATGTCCAGCAGCGCCTTCACGCCGGCCTTGCGGTCGATCGCGATCATTCCGGTCTTGACCAGGAACTGGCCGAACACCGGGATCTGCATGAGCTGACGCTTGAGAATGAAGATCGGACGGTTGAAGAAGCCCGGCAGCACGAAGGTCTCCCAGAACGACTGATGCTTCGCCGCGATCACCAGCGGCCCTGCCGGGATCTTCTCCTGCCCGCGGAATTCGACCTTGATGTTGCAGATCACGCGCATCAGGAACAGCGTCGCCTTCGCCCACCATTGCGCGACCGTCAGCATGGCGCGCGGCGGCAATGCGAAGGTCGGCAGCGCCACGATCGCGAGGCATACGAGCACGGCGTAGAACAGCACGTTGAACAGGAGCGAGCGCAGGAAAATCAAAAACATCGATGGTCCGATCAATTGGCCTGTGCCGTGGCGGGCCGCTTCGGCGCCACGCCAGCAGGCTGCTCCGACATCTCGGGGGAAAGGTCAATCCCGAAATCCTCCAGCCGCACCCTCAGCTCGGCGGCGATGTATTTGACGTATTCGGACAGGAGCAGCCGCAAGGTGGAGGCCGAGGTCCACCACGGCTCCTCACGCCATTTTTCGCCGACCACTGCGAACGGGATCAGCGTGGTTTCCGGCATCGCATGCGAGAACTCCACCAGCGCGCGCGGCATGTGATAGTTCGAGGTGACGACGATCAGCGATCTGAAGCCGCGCCCCTCGGCCCAGCGCCGCGCTTCCGCCGCGTTGCCGCGGGTCGAGACCGCGGTGCGGTCGAGATCGACACAGCAATGCATGAAGGACTGGTTCTCCGGCAGCGTCCGGGAGATGTCGCTCGCCGTCGAGGTCGGGTGCACGCCGGAGATCAGGAGCCGCTTGCCGTAGCCGGCCGCCAGGAGCTCCATCGCATCCGACACCCGCGAGGAGCCGCCGGTCAGGACCACGATGCCGTCCGCCTTGCGGTCCGGCGCGATCTCAGCGCCGCGCAATTGCGCCAGGAAGGCGACGAAGCCCGCCGCCGCGCCGACGAAGACGAACGCGATCGTCGATACCAACGCCGCGCGCAGCCAGCCACGCGGCAATTTCGGCGATCGATCGTCGGTCGGCGCGGTCATATGATGTCGGTGATCCCTTCCCCGGATGATTTTAGGACGTTTTGAGGCGAAGTGGAGTCCGGTTTATCGGGCTCAATCGACATCATTCAGCGTCGCGAACAGCGTCTGGCGCGAGGCAACCGCGGTGATGGCGCCGATCAGCACCGCCTGCACGGCGAGCACGATGTAGCCCGACGGCCGCAGCGAGAAGGTGCCGAGCAGGGCTGCGAACTGGTCGCCGACGGGGGTCCCGGAAAACCAGCCGGCGATCGACTCGGAGAAGCCGAACACCAGCATGGCGGCGCCCCCGCCGATCACGCCGCCCTCCAGGCCCAGCCTGAGGAAGTGACGCAGAAAGCGGTTGGCGATGTACCGGTCGCCGGCACCGACGAAATGCAGGACCTCGACGATCGGTTGGTTCGCCGCCATGGCGCCGCGGGTCGCGAACGAGACCGAGATGATGGTCGCGATGATGACGAGTGCGAGGATGCCGATGCCGGCGAGCACGGTGGCGTTGGTCATCGAGCGCATCCGCTCGATCCAGGCGCGGTGATCGTCGACGCTGGCGCTTGGTGCGGCCTGGGTCACGCGCGCGCGCAAGGCGCCGAGATCGAGCGGCGTGCCGGGCTGCACGCGCGCGATGATCATGCGCGGCACCGGCAAATCATCCATCGACAGGCCGGTGCCGAGCCAGGGCTCGAGCAGCTTGCCGCTCTCGTCCTTGGTGAACGGCTTGACCTCGATGATGCCGGCCTGCGCGCGGATGGCCTCCGTCACTGCCGCGGTGTCGCGATCGAGATCGCGGCCGGTCTGCGGGCGGACCTGGATGGTGATTTCGCTTGCAACGTCCGACTGCCATTCCGCGGCGGAGGCACTGACGAGCAGCACCGTGCCCGTGGTCATCGAGGCGAGGAAGGTCATGATGGCGACGACGGCAACCAGCGCGCGGCCGTGAATCGAGGCGCGCGGCACGATCGGCGACATATTGCGCGCCTTGGGCGGAAGCTGCGGACGCTCCTGTCCGAGATCGACCAGAACGCCGCGGTCGTCGGGCCTACTCATAGACGTGCAGCCGCCCCTGGTGCAGCACGAAGCGTCGCGCCTCGTACTGGTCCATGAGGCCGATGTCGTGGGTGGCGATGATGACGGCGGTGCCTGATTTGTTGAGCTCGATGAACAGCCGCAGCAGCCGGCGCCCGAGCGTCGGATCGACGCTGCCGGTCGGCTCGTCGGCGAGCAGGAGCTGCGGCCGCGAGATCACGGCGCGCGCGATCGCGGCGCGCTGCTTCTCGCCGCCGGACAGGATCGGCGGCAGCGCGTCCATGCGGTCACCGAGGCCGACCCAGCGCAACAGGTCGATCACCTCCTTGCGGTAGCTCGACTCGCTGCGGCCCATGACGCGGAACGGCAAGGCGACGTTCTCATAGGTCGTCATGTGGTCGAGCAGGCGGAAGTCCTGGAGCACGATGCCGATGCGCTTGCGCAAATCCGCGATCTCGTCCTTGCCGAGCTGCGAGATGTCGTGGCCGAACAGGTTGACGAGACCGCGCGTCGGCCGGTGCGACAGGAACAACAGACGCAGCAGCGAGGTCTTGCCGGCGCCGGACGGCCCGGTGAGGAACTGGAAGGAATGCGCCGGAATCTCGAAACTGAGGTCGCGCAGAATCTCCGGCCCCAGTCCGTAACGCAATCCGACATTTTCGAACCGAACCAAGCTCAGCTCCGTTCGAGAGGGGGCGCGGGCCGCGCTGCTGCGCTCCGCCACACGCGATCAACGGGTTTTGCGACCGTTATGGTTTCCGGTTCGTTAACGGTCGCTCTGTAGCATCTGGGATGCCCGGTTCTCCGCGACCGGAGCATCGTCAAGACCAGTCCGTGCATCAAGGCTCGTGTCCATGCATATCGTCTGCCCCCATTGTACGACATCCTACGCCATCAAGCCCGCGAGCCTGGGGGCGAACGGACGAACGGTCCGCTGCTCCCGCTGCAAGGAGACCTGGGTCGCCTACGCCGAGGATGCCATCGAGGAGGCGTCCGTCCCGGCCATGGCGGCGGCCAGCCAGGCCGACGACCAGTCCGACCTCGCCGAGCAGTGGAACTCCTACGCCAGGGACGACGGCGCCGCCGACACGCCGGTCGTCGACAGCCCCTCGATCGCCAGCGACTGGCCGGCCGAGGACGCCCAGGCGACCGAAGACGAATGGTCAGCGGCGGCCCGCGCTGCCGAGGATGACGTCGCCGGCGCGCAGCACCAGTCCTGGTTCCGCGGCCTGTTCAGCCGCCGCGGGGCGCGGGTGAGGCGCCAGGCCCCCACCGAGGCTCCGCGAAAATCCCATTTCGGTCTGCCGACCGCCTGCGCCGCCATGGGCGCGCTGGTGCTGGCGCTGGTCATCTGGCGCGGCGACATGGTCCGGCTGCTGCCGCAGACGGCGGCGTTCTACAAGATGGTCGGACTCGAAGTTAATTTGCGCGGGCTGGCGTTCAAGGACGTCAAGCTCTCCAGCGAGACCGTGGACGGTAAGCAGGTGCTGGTGATCGAGGGCGTGATCGTCGGTCAAAGCAAGAAGCCGCTCGATATCCCGCGGCTGCGCTTTGCTGTGCGCGACGCTCAGGGAGCGGAAATCTACGCCTGGAACACCGTGCTGGAGCAGACCGTGCTGCAGCCGGGTGAGCGCGCCTTCTTCCGCTCGCGCCTGGCCTCGCCACCGCCGGAGGGCCGCAATATCGACGTTCGCTTCTTCAACCGGCGCGACATTGCCGGCGGCAGCGTATAATCGATTTTGCATATCCCGCACGGGAGGCTGGTCCCAAGATTGGTCTCAAGGTTGGTCTCATGCCGAAAATCCTGATCGCCGACGACGAGGATTCGATGCGCCAGCTGGTGGCGCGCGCCATCGCCATGGACGGCCACGAGACCGTCACCGCGCAGGACGGCGCCGAGGCGCTGGAAATCCTGACCCGCGAGAACGGCGCGTTCGATCTCCTGCTCACCGACATCCAGATGCCGGTGATGGACGGGATCGCGCTGGCGCTCTCCGCCGCGCGCGATTTTCCCGACCTCACCATTTTGCTGATGACCGGCTTTGCCGATCAGCGCGAGCGCGCCTCGAATTTGAATGCGCTGGTGCATGACGTCGTGACCAAGCCGTTCTCGGTCGCCGACATCCGTACCGCGGTCGCGGACGCGCTGGCAGCGAAGAAGACGTAGGGCGCGGCGTATTCCGCTGTCATGCCCCGGCCTTGACCGGGGCATCCAGTACGCCGCGGCCTCTCGGTTCAATCACAACCGTCTCTGGAATACTGGATCGCCCGCCCCTGTGCGCAATTGCGCACTAGGCGGGCGATGACACCGAGCGAGCCCCTCAAAAATCCTTCAGCAGACGCTCGAGGTAATCGAGTTCGATCTGCGGACGCGCGGGATCGCTCAGGCGGCGGCGGAGCTCTTCGAGGATGCGGCGCGCGCGCTGGGCATCGATCTCGCCGGGAATCTTGACCGTGTAGTCGTCGCTGTATTCCTTGCCGCGCAGTGGCCGGCCCAACGGGTCGGTCCGTTCGCCGCCGCTCTGCTGGCGGCCGACAGCCTGACCGGGGCCGTCACCATCGCCCGGATCCTGGCCTTCGCCGTTCTGCTGCCCGCCGAGCGCGTCGGCGAGATCCTGCATGCCCTTGCGCAGCGCGTCGATGGCCTTGCCCTGCGATGCCGTCGCACCGTCGGCATCGCCCTCGCCGATCTGATTGCCGGCGTCTCCCATGGCGTTCTCGGCGGCGTCGAAGCCGTCATCGCCATCCTGGTCGCCGTCCTGACCCTGACCTTGGCCCTGCTGACCTTGTTGGCCCTGCTGCCCCGGCTGCTTCTGCCCGCGCTGGCCTTTCTGGCCATCCTGCTGGAGCCCCATCTCGGCGAGCTTCTTCTTGAGGGCCTCCAGCCGCTTCTTCAGTTGCTCCTGCCGGCCCTGCGTATCCTGCGACCCTTCGCGCGACGCCGAGGGATCGTTCGGATCGGGATAGAGATATTTCTCCATGTCCCGGATCGCCCGGGACTGCTGGCCGATGCTCTCGTCCGAATTCTTGTCCTTCAGGTTGTCGGCCGATTGCTTCATCGACCGCTCGGCGCTGTCGAGCAGTGCATCCAGACTCTTTTGGTCGGCGCGCGACGACTGGGCGAGGCCAATCGAAGCCGTGGAACAGGACAGCATCAGCACAAGACACGCCGTGGCGAGCCTTCCGCGCGCGACCTTGCCGTTCTGCCAGATTGAGGTGTGTTTCATGAGCTATCTCGCTCCCTGGGATTCACGCCAGGTCCTGAGCTCTTCGCGCAAGGCGTCCTGCTGCCTTGCCAGGTCCTCCAGCTGATCGCTGGTCGCGCCGCGCGTCTTCTGCCGCAGCTCTCTCGATTTGCGCAGGATCTCCGCGACCTTGGGCGGCAGAGGCTTGGTACGTTGGCCGCGCTTGGAGTCCTTGCTCTGCCGGTCGGTTTCGTCGCGAAGCGCATTCTGCTCCCGGAGCAGATCGTTCAGCTCGCGCGCAATCTCGTCCATCTCTTTTTGCTCAGCGCTGGGCGGCCCCGGGGGATTTTCCAGCGCGCGGGCGAGGCGATCCAGCTCGCGCGCTGCCGCTTCGCGATTGCCGCGCTGGATCAGCCGCTCGATGCGCTTCATCTGGTCGTCGAGGCCGATGGCCGGCCGCGCCAGCGGATTGCTCCGCATCTGCTGCGCGTACTGGCGCATGTAATTGTCCAGCGCGGTCCGCAGATTGTCCATGAGCTTCTTGAGCTCTTCGTCGCTGGCGCCACGCTGAAGCGCCTGCTTGAGCGCGTCCTGCGCCGCGCGCAACGCCTTGGCGACGTCGCTGATGTTGCCGTCCTCGATCGTCACCGCGAGCGCCCACAGGCTCGCCACGACCTCACGCAGGGAATCGTCGGTGCGCGCCGCCTCGAGCTGGCGTGCGACACTGTGCAGGCCGAGATATTGCCCGGCCTCCGGCGTGAACATCTCGGGCGCGATCATCAGCGCGTCGAGCGCGGCGTAGACGTCGGAATTCTTGTTGGCGTCGAGCGCGAGGATGCGGCGCTGCTCGATCAGCGCGCGGGCGAGCGGCTTGGTGAACAGCCGGCCCGGCAAGCGCATGTTGAAGGGCTCGCTCTTCGCCTCGTTGCCGGCCTCGTCCTTGGCGGTGAGCGTCAGCGTCACGTCGGCACCGGAATAAGGGTCTTCGCTGAGGTCCTTCACCGTCTGGCCGACGCCGTTGCGGGTCCGCGCATTGGGCAGGGTCAGCGCGAATTGCGGCGGCTGGAACAGCGGCCGCGCGGCCTTGCCGTCCGCGTCCTTGGTTCCGTCCTTGTCTTCGGTTACGCGCGGAACGAATTGCGCCGCGGCGCCCGTGACGCCGTAATCGTCCTCGATCTTGTAGGAGAGCTGCAACGCGCCGTAGGCCTGACGCTCGGGATCCTTGGCGAGCGCGATCGTCGGCGCGCGGTCCGGCGTCGCCGCGAAGGCCCATTGCGGCTGGCCGGAGGGCGCGCGGACATGCGCGGTGCCGTCGCCAGTGATAGTAAAATGCTTCTCGTTGGTGCCCTTTGGCGCGGCCTCGGTGGGCGCAACCTCCTTGAGGCCGCCGGAGGTGACGACATCGAGGCTGCTGCCGGAGGAGCGCACGATCAGGGTCGAGCCGGCCGGAACTGCGAGTGGGCCGCTCGCAGGCAGCGCTGCGGCCTCCTTGTTGGCGGCCGACAGGATGACCGGCGGCTTGCCGGTGTAGAGCGGCGGGGTGATCCAGGCATCGACGCGGACGTTGGTCGGCGCCAGCACGCCGTTCCAGTCGAAAGCGGCACCTAACCGCATCGCGCGTTCGTCGCCGGCGGCGAAGAAGGTCGCGACCAGCATCACCATGACCAGCGCGCGCAGCGCCCAGGGATCGTGCAGGGCGAGGCGCGGATGCGGCAAGCCGGCACGGATGCGCTTGAGCGAAGCCAGCGTGCGCTCGCGCTGCGCCTGCCACAGCGCCAGCGCGACCGGGTCTTTCGAGCTCAGCGTGTCCGTCAGCGTCGTCGCCGGGCGGTGACGGATACCGGAGCCACGGTCGAGCCGGCTCAGAGCCTCGTCGCGGCCCGGCCAGCGGAAACGAAGCAGCGGGACCAGAGCGGCGATTGCGATGCCGGCAAAAGCCACGAGACCGATGGCACGGATGACGGACGGCAGCACCAGCCAGAGGCCGGCCCACGACACCACCAGGAACAGGCCGACGACAGTCAGCACCCGCGCCAGATGTGGCCAGGCACGTTCCCACGCGATGGCATAAATGGCCCGATCGAGGGCCTGCGCCAGCTTCAGCCGCGACAGAGCGTCGCCATCGCGGATCGGGTCTGACGGGTCGGGGGTGACGCCGTTCAATCAATTCTCCAGGTTGCCCGGGAGAGAAGCGTATCACAACGGCAGCACTGAGGCATCCGTTCCCGTACGGGAGAGACCCCTTTTCCCGCATAACACGAGGACGTGACTGGCCGGGCGCAACCCCGTAATTTCCGCGCGCCATTCCCGGGGAAACGCAAGGGAAATAGAGGAAACGCCATGGACAAGAAGATGCACGACAAGGGCCTGGAAGTCCGCAAAGCGGTGCTGGGCGAGGCCTATGTCAACAATGCCCTGAAGAACGTCGACGATTTCAACCGTCCGTTCCAGGAGATGCTCAACGAATATTGCTGGGGCACCGTGTGGGGCCGCGAGGAACTGCCGCGCAAGACCCGCAGCATGCTCAACATCGCCATGATCGCGATCCTCAACCGCCAGCACGAGTTTCGCGCGCATCTCAAGGGCGCGCTGACCAACGGCGTCTCCCGCGACGAGATCCGCGAAATCCTGATGCAGGTCGCGATCTATGGCGGCATGCCCGCCGCCGTCGACAGCTTTCGCATCGCGCGCGAGGTGTTCGCGGAGATCGACGGCAAGGCGTGAGGCCGACCTCTCTCCGCTGCCGTCCCGGCTCATCGCTTCGCAATGCCCCGGGACGACGAGCAGAGAATGATCGCCGCCTCACATCCAACGAACAACGAAGAAGAAAGAAGGAAACACCATGCACATCGGATTCATCGGCCTCGGAAACATGGGTTTCCCGATGGCGCGGCGGCTGATCGAGGCCGGGCACAAGCTCGTCGTGTTCGACACCCGCAAGGAGGCCGTCGACAAGCTCGTGGCGCGCGGGGCCACCGCTGCAACCTCGCCGAAGGACGTCGCCGACCAGGTCGAGACTGTCATGGCGAGCCTGCCCTCGCTGCAGGCGTCGCTCGAAGTCGCCACAGGGGCTAACGGCGTGATCGAAGGGAGCCGCGCCAAGCGCTTCATCGATCTCTCCACCGTCGGCTCGACGATGGCGGCGAAGATCCACGGCCTGCTGGCGAAACGCGACATCGTGCAGATCGACTGCCCCGTCTCCGGCGGCGTCGGCGGCGCCGAGAAGGGCACGCTGGCGGTGATGGTCTCGGGGCCCAAAGCCGAGTTCGAGCTGCTCAAGCCCGCGCTCGACGTGATCGGAAAAGTGTTCTTCATCGGCGAGAAGCCGGGCGCGGCGCAGACCATGAAGCTCGCCAACAATTTCCTGTCGGCGACCGCGATCGTGGCGACCTCGGAAGCGGTGGTGATGGGCGTCAAGGCGGGGCTCGATCCCGCGGTGATGATCGACGTCATCAATGCCGGCTCCGGCATGAACACCGCGAGCCGCGACAAGTTTCCGCGCTCGGTGCTGCCTCGCACCTTCGACTTCGGCTTCGCCACGGGGCTGATGGTGAAGGACGTGCGGCTAGCGCTGGAGGAGATGAAGCAGCTCGGCCTGTCGATGGAGGTCGCGGACGCGGTCGGACGGCTATGGGAGACCGTGATCAGCGCGGAAGGCGCCGAGTCCGACTTCACCGCGGCGATCAAGCCGATCGAGAAGAAGGCGGGAGTTGTGGTCGGCGGAACGAAGGGTGGATTGGCCGGGAAGTAGCGCTCTCCTCGTCGTCCCGGGGCGCGCGAAGCGCGAGCCCGGGACCCATAACCACAGGCGGATGTGGTTACGGGGACTCGGAGTTACAGCTCAGCCAACAACTACACCCTGTGGTTATGGGTCCCCGCGTACGCGGGGACGACAGCGAAATTGTTGAAGCGCTTTACCGCCCCTCAATCCGTCACAACCACGGCGCCGGCGTATCCATCGCGATCAGCTGCTCGACCTCGATGCGCGGGCGCACCACGGCGTATTGATCGCCCTTCACCAGCACTTCCGGCACCAGCGCCCGCGTGTTGTAGGTGCCGGCCTGCACCGCGCCATAGGCGCCCGCGGTCATGATGGCGATGAGATCGCCAGGCTTCGGCGTCGGCAGCGTGCGATCCAATGCGAGATAGTCGCCGGTCTCGCAGACCGGGCCGACGACGTCGGCCATGATCGTGGCGGCGCCCGCGGCCGGCTGCGTCACCGGCAAAATGTCGTGATGCGCCTCGTACAGCGTCGGGCGGATCAAATCGTTCATGGCGGCGTCGATGATGACGAAATTCTTGCCGTCGCCGTGCTTCACATAGATCACCTTGGCGACCAGGATGCCGGCATTGCCGACGATCATGCGGCCGGGCTCGAACATCAGCGTACAGCCGAGATTGTGGCTGACGCGCTTGACCATGGCGGCATAGGCGTCGGGCGCCGGCGGCGCCTCGCGGTCCATGTAATAGGGAATGCCGAGGCCGCCGCCGAAATCGACGTGGCTGATGTTGTGACCGTCGCTGCGCAGGGTCTGCACGAATTCGGAGAGGATGCGGAACGCAGTCTCCATCTTGGAGAGATCGGTGATCTGGCTGCCGATATGCACGTCAGTGCCTGTGACCTCGATGCCCGGAAGTTTTGCAGCGCGTGCATAGACCTCGCGGGCATAGGCGATCGGAATGCCGAACTTGTTCTCGGACTTGCCGGTCGAGATCTTGGCGTGCGTGCCGGCATCGACGTCGGGATTGACGCGCACGGAGATGCGCGCGGTCTTGCCCATCTCGGTCGCAAGCCGCGACAACAGCTCGAGCTCGGGCTCGGATTCGACGTTGAGGCAGAGGATGTCGGCGGCGAGCGCGGCGCGCAATTCGGTTTCGGTCTTGCCGACGCCGGAGAACAGGATCTTGCTGGCGGGAATGCCGGCGGCCAGCGCACGCTTCAATTCGCCGCCGGAGACCACGTCGGCGCCGGCCCCGAGCTTGGCCAGCGTGCGCAGCACCGACTGGTTGGAATTCGCCTTCATGGCATAGCAGACCAGCACCTTCTCGCCGGCGAAGGCGTCGGTGAAGACGCGGTAGTGCCGCTCGAGCGTCGCGGTCGAATAGCAATAGAACGGCGTACCGACGGTTGCGGCCAGCTCGGACAGGTTCACGGCCTCGGCGTGCAGCACGCCGTTGCGATAGTCAAAATGGTTCATGGCGTCAGCTCAGCTATCCCGGCTCATTTTTTGCCGGGAGGTTCGTCCAGGAGCGGGTCGAGGATAAACGATTTCTTCTTGCCCTTGGCGGCGGCAGGCGCCGCGTCCGCACCGTAGCCGGGATTGAACACGCTCGGCGTCCTCTGGGCTTCCGTCTCGGTGTCGGTTGGAGCTGCGACATTGGCCGTGGATGCACTGGAGGCGGTCGGCGGCAGATCCAGCGGGCCCTTGCGGCCGCAGCCGGCAAGCGCGAGCGCCGTCAGGCTCAAGACAATGATGGCCCACCCCGAGCCGGCCGGGCGAAACTTTGACGTCACGACGAAATCCCCACTACGCGGGCCGCACCATACAGAGATTGGCACGCTCTGGCGAGAGCCGGATGACCATGAAACATAAGCGAAATTTTGCCCTCAGCCCAATTTTCGCTCTTTTTCCAGCCGCTTCGCCCAGGCCTTGGCCTGCGACGCCACGTTCTTCGGCGCGGTGCCGCCGAAGCTGGTCCGGCTCTTCACCGACGATTCGACCGAGAGCACGCCGAGCACCTCCTTGGTGATCTTGGGCTCGATTGCCTGCATCTCCTTCAGCGGCAGCTCGTGCAGCGCCACGCTGCCCTCGGCGGCCTTCGCCACGATACGGCCGGTGACGTGGTGGGCGTCGCGGAACGGCATCTTCAGCGTCCGCACCAGCCAGTCGGCAAGGTCGGTCGCGGTGGCATAGCCCTCGCCCGCCGCCGCCCTCATCTTCGCTTCGTCGGGCACGAGATCGCGGACCATGCCGGTCATGGCGCGGATCGCGAGCGACAGGGCAGCAAAGCCCTCCATCGCGCCCTGCTTGTCCTCCTGCATGTCCTTTTGATAGGCGAGCGGCAGGCCCTTCATCACGATCAGGAGGCCATTGAGCGCGCCGATGACGCGGCCGGTCTTGGCGCGCACGAGCTCGGCGGCATCCGGGTTGCGCTTCTGCGGCATGATCGAGGATCCGGTGGTGAACTTGTCGCTGAGGCGGATGAGACCGACCAGCGGCGAGGTCCAGATCACGATCTCTTCGGCAAAGCGCGACATGTGCACCGCGCAGATCGAGGCCGCCGACAGCGTCTCCAGCACGAAGTCGCGATCGGAGACCGCATCGAGCGAGTTCGCCATCGGGCGGTCGAAGCCGAGCGCCTTCGCGGTCGCGTGGCGGTCGATCGGGAACGAGGTGCCGGCGAGCGCGGCGGCGCCGAGCGGCGATTCATTGAGCCGCTTGCGCGCGTCCTGGAAACGGCCGCGATCGCGCGCCGCCATCTCGACATAGGCGAGCAGATGATGGCCGAAGGTCACGGGCTGCGCGGTCTGCAGATGCGTGAAGCCGGGCATCACGGTCGCGGCATGTTCGAGCGCGCGATTGACGAGCGCGGCCTGGAATGCGGCGAGCGCGGCATCGGTCTCGTCGAGAACGTCGCGGACATAGAGACGGAAATCGGTCGCAACCTGGTCGTTGCGCGAACGCGCGGTGTGCAGCCGGCCGGCGGCGGGGCCGATCAGCTCGGACAGGCGGCTCTCGACGTTCATATGGATATCTTCGAGCGCGCGCTTGAACGTGAAGCCGCCCTTGCCGATCTCTGACAAAATCGTGTCTAGACCCTTGCCGATATTTTTCGCATCAGAGCCCGTGATGATGCCCTGCGCGGCAAGCATCGCGGCGTGCGCCTTGGATGCGGCAATGTCCTGGGCAAAGAGGTGACGATCGACGTCGATGGAGACGTTGATCTCTTCCATGATCTCATCGGGGCGCTCCGAGAACCGGCCGCCCCACATCTTGTTGCTCATGATCCCCTGCTCACGCCTTGCTTGCCGCTGCTGCCGCACGTTTGCTGGCCGGAGCCAGCCGTATTAAGAGGCCCCTGATAGCCATATCTGCGACCGGATGACAAACGATATGCTCGACAAGACGCCCTCCGCCACGCGCCGGATCCCCCTCGTCATCGCCACTGTGGCGATCGGGGGGCTGGCCGGCTTCGCCGCGCTGTACGGGCTGGGCCTGAACCGGGCGCCCTCAGGCGATCCGGCCTGCCGGGCCGCGGTGGCAACGGCGCAAAAAATCGCTCCCCTCGCCCATGGCGAACTGGCCGCCCTGACCGTGGCGAGCGCGCCGCTAAAACTGCCCGATCTGGTCTTCGAGGACGCCGACGGCAAGCCGAAGAAGCTGTCCGATTTCCGCGGCAAGACGCTGCTGGTCAATCTCTGGGCCACCTGGTGCGTGCCCTGCCGCAAGGAAATGCCGGCGCTGGACGAGCTCCAGGGCAAGCTTTCGGGCCCGAATTTCGAGGTGGTGGCGATCAACATCGACACCCGCGACGCCGAGAAGCCCAAGACGTTCCTGAAAGAGGCCAATCTGACCCGGCTCGGCTATTTTAGCGATCAGAAAGCCAAGGTTTTCCAGGATCTTAAAGCCATAGGCCGGGCCCTAGGCATGCCGACCTCGGTGCTGGTCGACCCACAGGGCTGCGAGATCGCGACGATCGCGGGGCCGGCGGAATGGGCGAGCGAGGACGCGCTCAAGCTGATCCGGGCTGCGACGGGCAAGGCCGCCGCGTCGCTCTAGGCGGTGTGTCTTAGGCGGTGACGTTGAGGTTGCCGCCGACGCCGGCGCCGACATTGGCGAGCGAGGGCTGACCGGCGCCGAGCAGCGTCAGGACGGTGGACTTCTCCGCGTCCGCATTCTGCTTCATCAGCGTCGCCGTGATATTCGACTGCAGCGCGCCTTGCTGAGCGGCCAGCATGGTGCTGACCATCGCCATCATGTCCATTACGCAAACCCTCTTACCGGGCGCAGCCTAGGGGCGATGGGTTAATGCGACATGAATTGTCACGGTGCGGATGCACGGCCGGAGGGCGATAGCGCCGTAGGGTGAGCAAAGCGGCTTGACCGCCGTAGCTCGAAGAGCGAAGGCGGAAGCGTGCCCACCAATTTCCACCGCATCATTGGAGAGATGGTGGGCACGGCGCTTTGCGCCTTTGCCCACCCTACGGCACCGGAAACTGGATCAGCGCGTCGGAACCGGCTTGGCGCCGCGGTAGTCGTAGAAGCCGCGCTGGGTCTTGCGACCGAGCCAGCCGGCCTCGACGTATTTCACCAGCAGCGGGCACGGGCGATATTTGGAGTCGGCGAGGCCCTCATGCAGCACCTGCATGATCGACAGGCAGGTATCGAGGCCGATGAAATCGGCGAGCTCGAGCGGGCCCATCGGATGATGCGCGCCAAGCTTCATCGCCGCGTCGATGGCCTCGACATTGCCGACGCCTTCATACAGCGTGTAGATCGCCTCGTTGATCATCGGCAGCAGGATACGATTGACGATGAAGGCCGGGAAATCCTCGGAGACCGCGACCTGCTTGCCGAGCTTGGAGACGAATTCCTTGGACGCCTCGAAGGTCTGGTCGTCGGTGGCGATGCCGCGGATCAGCTCGACCAGCTCCATCAGCGGCACCGGATTCATGAAGTGAATGCCGATGAAGCGCTCGGGCCGGTCGGTGGCGGCGGCTAGCCGCGTGATCGAGATCGAGGAGGTATCGGAGGCGACGATCGCCTCCGGCTTCAGCACCGCGCAGAGCTCGTGGAAGATCTTGCGCTTGACCTCTTCCTTCTCGACCGCGGTCTCGATCACGAGGTCGCAATCGGCGAGGTCGTCGAGCTTCTCGGCGAGCTTGATGCGCGCCATCGCCTTGGTCTTGTCGTCCTCGCTGACGGCCTTCTTGGAGACCTGGCGCGCCAGATTGCCATTGATGGTGGCCATGCCCGACTTGAGCCGGTCGGCCGAGACGTCGTTGAGCACCACGTCGAAACCGGCCAGCGCCGCGACATGCGCGATGCCATTGCCCATCTGACCCGCGCCGATCACGCCGACCTTCTTGATCACTGCCGCCATAATGTCATCCACCGGAACGGCGCGCAGATCGCGCCTGCCTCATCCCCCGAGCCGGGAGGTCCGATTTAATCAGAAACTCGATTAGATCAGAATCCTGGCTCGAAACCTAGATTGGATCGCTTCCCCGGCGTGCCCCACGCCAAAGAAAACGCCTTGAAAAAGAAAAACCGGCCGGAGTGTACCACTCCGGCCGGTGTTTTTAGCGCGTTTTTACTTGCCGAGCTTGGCGAGCGCTTCGGTGAGCTCAGGAACCGCCTGGTAGAGGTCGGCGACCAGGCCGTAATCGGCGACCTGGAAGATCGGCGCGTCCTCGTCCTTGTTGATCGCGACGATCACCTTGGAGTCCTTCATGCCGGCCAGATGCTGGATCGCGCCGGAAATGCCCACCGCGACATAGAGCTCAGGGGCCACCACCTTGCCGGTCTGGCCGACCTGCCAGTCGTTCGGCGCATAGCCGGCATCCACCGCCGCGCGCGAGGCACCGACGCCGGCACCGAGCTTGTCGGCGAGCGGCTCGATGTACTTGGCGAAGTTCTCGCGGCTCTGCATGGCACGGCCACCGGAGACGATGATCTTGGCCGAGGTCAGCTCGGGGCGGTCGCTCTTGGCGACTTCCTCGCCGACGAAGGACGACAGGCCCGGATCGGCCGCCGCAGCGACGTTCTCGACCGCGGCGCTGCCGCCTTCACCTGCCGCCGCGAAGGTCGAGGTGCGCACCGTGATGACCTTCTTGGCGTCCTTCGACTTCACCGTCTGGATGGCGTTGCCGGCATAGATCGGGCGCTCATAGGTGTCAGGGGCGACCACCTTGGTGATCTCGGAGACCTGCATGACGTCGAGCAGGGCTGCGACACGCGGCATCACATTCTTGAAGCGCGAGGTCGCGGGCGCGACGATCGCGTCATAGCCGGAAGCCAGCGAGACGATCAGCGCGGCCAGCGGCTCGGCGAGATCGTGGGCGTAAGTCTCGCCCTCGGCAAGCAGCACCTTCTTCACGCCGGCAAGCTTGGCGGCGGCATCCGCCGCAGCCTTGGCGTTCTGGCCGGCCACCAGCACGTCGACATCCGCGCCGAGCGCGGCAGCCGCGGTCAGGGCCTTGTTGGTCGCGTCCTTCAGCGACGCATTGTCGTGTTCGGCAATCAGAAGCGTCGTCATCAGAGCACCCCGGCTTCGTTCTTGAGTTTCGACACCAGCTCGGCGACGTCCTTGACCTTGACGCCCGCCTTGCGGCCCGCCGGCTCCGTCGTCTTGAGAACCTCGAGACGCGCGGCGACGTCGACGCCGTAATCGGCGACGGTCTTCTCCGCGATCGGCTTCTTCTTGGCCTTCATGATGTTGGGCAGCGAGGCATAGCGCGGCTCGTTGAGACGGAGATCGGTGGTGACGATCGCCGGTCCCTTCAGCTTCACGGTCTGCAGACCGCCGTCGACTTCGCGGGTGACCTTGAAGTCAGAACCTTCGACCTCGAGCTTCGAAGCAAACGTCGCCTGCGACCAGCCGAGCAGCGCTGCCAGCATCTGACCGGTCTGGTTGCTGTCGTCGTCGATCGCCTGCTTGCCGAGGATGATCAGGCCGGGCTGCTCTTCGTCGGCGATCTTCTTCAGAATCTTCGCGACCGCGAGCGGCTCGACGGTGCCATCAACCTTCACCAGGATGCCGCGGTCAGCGCCCATGGCGAGACCGGTGCGGATCGTCTCCGAGGCCTGCGCCGGTCCAATGGAAACCACGACGACCTCGGTGGCCTTGCCGCCTTCCTTCAGGCGCAACGCTTCCTCGACCGCGATTTCGTCGAACGGGTTCATCGACATCTTCACGTTGGCGAGTTCAACGCCCGATCCATCGCCCTTGACGCGGACCTTGACGTTGTAATCAACCACCCGCTTTACCGGCACCAAGACCTTCATCGATCCTCTTTCACTCAATTTGGGAGGGGGGTTATCAACTGGCGCGGAACCTAAAGGCCTGATCCGGCCCGGTCAACGCGCGACAGGGCCAAATTTTAGACCTTAGAAATATCGACCTCAATGGGTCAGCGATTCTGGCCCGGAACCCAGAGCACGTCGCCGGCACCATTATGGTTGGCGGCACGGCTGGCAACGAACAGGAAGTCCGACAGGCGGTTCATATACTGGATGCCAGCAGCGCCCACGGGCTCGCCGGGCCGGGCCGCCAGTTCCACCATCACGCGTTCCGCCCTGCGGCAAATCGTACGGGCAACGTGGAGGTAGGCGGCGGCCGGCGTGCCGCCCGGCAGCACGAAGGAGGTGAGCGGCGCCAGCTTGTCGTTGAGCGCGTCGATGTCGCGTTCGAGCCGCTCGACCTGGCTTGCCACCACCCGCAGCCGCTCGGCCTTGCCTTCACGCTCGGGCACCGCGAGGTCCGCGCCGAGGTCGAACAGATCATTCTGGATGCGGCCGAGCATCGCGTCGAACTCGGACATGTCATGGGTGTGGAGCCTGACAACGCCGATCGCGGCATTGGTCTCGTCCACGGTGCCATAGGCTTCGATGCGCAGATCATATTTCGGACGGCGCTCACCCGTTCCGAGCGCCGTCGTGCCGTCGTCACCGGTCTTCGTATAGATGCGATTCAGCGTGACCATTTTTAACGCCCCATCGCCCAGACTGCGAGCATGGCAATCACGATCGCCACGAACTGAAGCAGCACGCGCCAGCGCATCAGCTTCTGCGAGGTGTTTGGCGAGCCGCCGCGCATCATGTTGACGAGACCGAGCAGCAGCACCACCGCCACGGCGCCGGCCGCTACCGGCAGGATGAAAGTACTCAGGAGAGATGCCATTTGGGGTAGATAACACCGTGCTTGCGGATGCGCCATGGTGCCGCGGCAGCCGCCGCCGTCATTCCGGGGCGATGCGAAGCATCGAGCCCGGAATGACGACGGGGGCGCTTCGCGATCTGGCTTTTAGGTCAATAATATCAGATGGTAGTGCGATGATTTCTGGTCTGCGCCAATTGCCCGGCTTTTTCGCCTCTCCCCGCGCACGGGGCGAGCGAGCGGCAGATGTCGTGTAGGTGGGCGCGTGAGGGCAATCCGCACCATCTACGTCGTCGTGGAAGACGCCTTCTACACCTTCCTCGCCGACGACGGCTGGGCGATCGCGAGCCATATCGCGCTGTCGACGCTGATGGCGCTGTTCCCGTTCCTGATCGTGCTGACCTCGCTCGCCGGCTTCTTCGGCTCCAAGGAACTTGCCGATCAGGCCGCAAGCCTGATGCTTCAGGTCTGGCCGAAGCAGGTCGCCGATTCGATCTCGGGGGAAGTCCACGACGTTTTGACCACGACCCGCACCGGCGTGCTGACGATCGGCGCAGCGCTGTCGGTGTATTTCGCCTCCAATGGCGTCGAGGCGCTCCGCGTCGCGCTGAACCGCGCCTATGCGGTGGTGGAGATGCGGCGCTGGTATTGGTTGCGCCTTGAATCGATCGGCTACACGCTGGTCGCGGCCTTCACCGCGCTTGCCATGGCGTTCCTGATCGTACTCGGACCGCTCTTCATCGAGGCGGCGCGGCGCCATATCCCGCTGGTCGTCGAGTCCAACGAGAGCATCCTCACCTGGCTGCGCTACGGCATCACCGTGGGTGCGCTGGTGGTGGCGCTGATCATCCTGCATGCCTGGCTGCCGGCGGGACGGCGCGCCTTCCTCCAGATCCTGCCCGGCATCGTCTTCACCATCGTGGCGTCGCTGATCTCGGGCATCGTGTTCGGCCAATATCTGGCGCGCTTCGCCAACAACTACGTGACGATGTATGCGGGGCTCGCCTCGGTGATCATCGCGCTGGTGTTCCTGTATTTCATCGCCGCGATCTTCGTCTACGGCGGCGAACTCAACGCCGCGATCATCAAGTCGCGGCTTCCTCACGGCGTTTCGCTTCAAGCAGCGCAGTCGCTAAAGCGCGCGGAGACACAGGCTTGACCAGGAAGGCGTCGGCGCCGGCCTCGCGCGAGGCCGCCTCGTCCTCGCCACGGCCGGATACGCCGATGATGGGGATCTGAGCCAGCGGCGCCGGCATGGTCCGGATCCGCCTGATGGCCTCGACGCCGTCGATGCCAGGCAGCACCATGTCCATCAGCACCGCATCGAACGCGCCCTGCGCGAGCCGGTTCACCGCGTCCTCGCCGCGCCCGATGAACTCGGCATGGTGGCCGAGCTCGGTCAGGATGGTGTTGAGCACGACGCGGCCGAACGGGTTGTCCTCGACACTGAGCACGCGCAGCGCGGCCATCGCATCCGCCTCGGCTTCGCCCTTCGACTTGCGGGACCTGCGCGATTCCGTCGCGTCGAGCGACATGGTCAACGTGAAGGTGGCGCCGCCGCCGCGCCGCGGTGCGACCGTGATGTCGCCGCCCATCGCGCGCGCCAGTTGCTTGACCGAGGAAAGGCCCAAGCCGGCGCCGCCGAAGCGCGAGGCGATGGTGACATTGGCCTGGGTGAAGGGGCGGAACAGCCGCTTGATCTCGGCCATGGTCAGGCCGATGCCGCTGTCGGACACCGCGAAGGCGACGCCGACCTTGCCCTTCGCCTTGTCTCTGGCCTTGCCTTTGGCGGGACGCCAAGGCGCGACCGCGAGCGCGACACCGCCCTGCTCGGTAAATTTGACGGCATTGTCGATCAGGTTCTCGAGCGCGGCGCGCAGGCGGACGGAATCGCCGACCACCAGCCCCGGCAGCTTCTCGGAGATATCGACCTGGGCCTGGAGGCCCTTGGCCGCGGCGCGTCCGGCGAGCGAATCGCCCGCGCTGCGGGCGAGCGCGCGCAGATCGAACAAATCCTGCCGCAAGGCACTTCCACCCTTGCCCGCCCCCTTGCCGGTCCTTGCGGCATCGACGAACAGGGTGGCAAGGCTCGCCAGATGCTCAGCACCGGCCTTGATGGTGTCGGCCCAGCGCCGCTCGCGCTCGCCGAGATCGGAGGTGGCGAGCAGGTCGCTGATCGCGAGAATACCGGTCAGGGGGGTACGGACCTCATGGGCGAAGGCGGCGAGCGCGGCCTGGACCACGTCCGGCGCCACGGCCTTGGCGCTGCGCTTGCGCAACCGGCCGGTCGCCCCGGACCGCTTCCGAGGCGGTCGCCTGGACGTTCGCGTGGTGCGCGCTGAGCGCGTTTTCGCCGCCATGAATCCCTTCGAAGGGTCCCCTTCGATCCCCAGGCTCTCAAGCAAGCATCGCACGGGGGAACCCCCGGAGTCACGGCGGCGTTTTGCTAACCCCCAGAGAAACTTAACCTAATCCCACCAACCGGCGGATGCCGGCGGGCGTGGCGCCGGCAGCGCGCAGCTCGCGCAGGCCGGTCGAGCGGTCCGATTTCGACAACTTCCGACCCGCCTCGTCCAGAATCAGGGCGTGGTGGCGATAGGCGGGTTCCGGCAGATCGAGCAGGATCTGGAGCAGGCGGTGAACCGAGGTGGCATGAAACAGGTCCTGCCCCCGCACGACCTCGCTGATGCCCTGAAGCGCGTCGTCGACGACGACGGACAAATGGTAGCTGGTCGGCGTCTCCTTGCGGGCCAGGATGACGTCGCCCCAGGCCTCCGGTCGCGCCGCGACGATGCCGCGCTCGCCATCGGGCCCCTCGCCAAGCTCGTTCCAGGTCAGACCGGCAACGCGCCGGCAGGCGGCCGCCATGTCGAGCCGCAGCGCGTAAGGCACGCCAGATGCAATCAGCCGGTCGCGCTCGCCGGCCGACAGCGATTTGGCGTCACCCTGATAAAGCGGTGCACCGTCGGGATCGCGAGGCCATGGCCCGGCGGCCTCGCGCGCGGCCACGAGCCTGGCGATCTCCGCGCGGCTTTCGAACGCGGGATAGACGAGACCAAGCGCCGAGAGTTTTTCGAGCGCGGCGCGGTAAACGGCGAGATGCTCCGACTGCCGCCGCACCGGCGTTTCCCAGGCGATGCCGAGCCAGGCGAGGTCGTCGTAGATCGCCGTCTCATATTCCGGCCGGCAGCGCGTCGCGTCGATGTCCTCGATCCGCAGCAACAGCCGCCCGCCGGTCTCGCGCGCGCGGTCGAAGTTGAGCAGCGCCGAATAGGCGTGGCCGAGATGCAAGAGGCCATTCGGGCTGGGGGCAAATCGGAAAACGGGTGGCGCCATGCGGTGAAACTCGTCATGGCCGGGCATAGCCGTCCGAAGGGACGGCGTCGCTTCCGCTCGCCTATGTCCCGGCCATCCACGTTCTTCGGTGCGATACAGCGATCGTGTCAAGTCGTGGACAGATACGAACACTGTCACCCATGCTAGATGTCGTGTGGTTAGAGAGACGTGGATGGCCGGGTCCAGCCCGGCCATGACGCCGGAGAGAGTTTGCCGACCCAAATGACCATCCACCTCGAAACCCAGTCCGATCTCGAAGACGCCGTCCACGCGCTGATCAAGCGCGACCCGCGCCTCAAGCCCGTGCTCGAGATCGCCGGCATGCCCGCCTTGCGGCGGCGTGAGCCGGGTTTTACGGGGCTCGCCCACATCGTTTGCGGGCAGCAGCTTTCGACCGCGAGCGCCGCAGCGATCTGGGGGCGGCTGTCGGCCGCGTTCGATCCGTTCGACCATGAGGCCGTGAGCCGCGCCCGCACCGACCGGCTGGGACGGCTCGGCCTGTCTGCCGCCAAGATCAAGACGCTGAAACATCTCGCGCGCGAGATCAATGCGCAGCGGCTGAACCTCGACGTGCTCGCCGAGGAAGACGCCGAGGCCGCGCACCATACGCTGATCGCGCTGCCCGGCATCGGGCCATGGACGGCCGACGTCTACCTGCTGTTCTGCCTCGGGCACGGCGATGCCTGGCCGGCCGGCGACATCGCCGTGCAGGAGGGGATCAAAGTTGGCCTGGGCCTTCAGGCGCGGCCGACGGAGAAGCAGATGGCGCCGCTCGCCGAACCCTGGCGGCCGCTGCGCGGGGCAGCCGCGCATCTGTGGTGGAGCTATTATCGCGTGATCAAGAAGCGCGAAGGTGTCATCAGCAACCAGCCCTAGCCCCGCAGCCGCTCGCGATCGGCGCGGGCGCATTCGGCGACGAAGTCGATGACGGCCCGCACCGCGGACAACTCGACCAGATCGGGATGGGCGAGCAGCCAGAGATCGGCGACGCTGACGAGTTTCTGCGGCGCGACACGCACGAGGTCCGGATAGCTCTCCGCGACGAAGCAGGACAGCGCGGAGATGCCGATTCCGGCGCGCACCGCCGCCAGCATGTCGCCCTGCGACGAGCAGCGCATCACCATGGTGCCTTGCCGGGTGATCGCATCGCTCCAGCGCGCCAGTTGCGCGTTCGAATCCTGATCGGCGAAGCCGATGACGCTGTGCCCCTTCCACTCGCCGCTCCGCTCCGGCATGGACCGGCCCGCGGCATATTCGCGCGAGGCATAGAAGCCGGTGCCGAGGCGGCCGACCCTGCGACCGACCAGATTTTCCTCGCCGCTATCGACCGGTCGCAGCACGACGTCGGCCTCCCGCCGCCGCACGCTGGCCGGAAACGGATGGGTGATGATCTCGAGCCGAATGTGATCATGTGCGCCGAGAAAAGAGCGCAGCCGCGGCATCAGCCAGTGCGAGGCCAGCGTTGCTCCGATCGACAGCTTGACGGTGCCGCGCGCCTTGCGCCCGCCGGCACCTACGGCGGCCTCGGCCCGGAGCGCAGCGGTCGCCATCGCCTCCGCATGCTCGCGCAGCGTACGTCCGTCGGCGGTGAGCACGAAGCCATCGGCGGCCCGCGCCAGCAGCTTGGTGCCGAGCTGTGCCTCCAGCGCCGCGATCTTGCGGCTGACGGTCGGATGGCTGGCATGCAGACGTTTTGCCGCAGCGGTGAAGCTGCCGGTGTCGGCGACCGCAACGAAGGTCTTGCAGAGATCCCAATCCACGTCAGCTCCGTACAAATCTGAATATCCGCTTGTTCAATATTGAACGATCCCCGCCCGCCGTCCAACCCTATAGTGGAGTCAAACACGCCAGCGGCGGACACCCCGCCGGGCGCGACAATCGACATGGAAGCGCTCACCCCCGGCCAGCAGGCCGTTGACGCGCGTCGTCAGGAGGATCGGATGGCACTGCCCGCTCTGCTCAAGAACAATCTGGAGCTGCCCGTGGTCGGCTCGCCCCTGTTCATCGTCTCAGGGCCGGAGCTGGTGATCGCCCAGTGCAAGGCCGGTGTCGTCGGCTCGTTTCCGGCGCTCAACGCCCGTCCGGTGGAAAAGCTCGACGAGTGGCTGAGCCGCATCGAGGACGAGCTCGGCGAATACAAATCGCGCAATCCCGGCAAGAAGGTCGCGCCCTACGCCGTCAACCAGATCTGCCACGCCTCCAACGACCGGCTGATGAAGGACATGGAAACCTGTGTGAAGCACAGGGCGCCCATCATCATCACCTCGCTGCGGCCGCCCGCCGAGATCGTCGAGGCCGCGCACTCCTATGGCGGACTGGTGTTCCACGACGTCATCAACGTCAAGCATGCGCGCAAGGCCGCGGAGCAAGGCGTCGACGGACTGATCCTGGTGTGCGCCGGCGCCGGCGGACATGCCGGCATGCTGTCGCCGTTCGCGCTGGTGCGCGAGGTCAAGCAATGGTTCGACGGCGCGATCCTGCTGTCGGGCGCGATCAGCGACGGTTTTGGCATTGCCTCCGCGCTGACGCTGGGCGCCGACCTCGCCTATATGGGCACGCGCTTCATCGCGACGAAGGAAGCCAATGCCGACGAAGCCTACAAGGCCGCGCTGACGCAGCACGCCGCGCACGACATCGTCTACACCAACCTGTTCACCGGCGTGCACGGCAACTATCTGGGCCCCTCGATCGCCGCCGCCGGGCTCGATCCGGACAATCTCCCGGTCGCCGACAAAACGAAGATGAATTTCGGCTCCGGCGGCAACATGAAATCCAAGGCGTGGCGCGACATCTGGGGCTCGGGCCAGGGCATCGGCCAGATCCTGGATGCGCCTCCGGTCGCCGAGCTGGTCGACCGGATGAAGGGCGAATTCGATCAGGCCCGGCAGGATTTCCTGATGCGCGCCAGCGCCTGACGGCTTGGTCCGACAAGAAAATTGGACTGAAAAGACAAACGGGAGGACATCATGAAGCTGACAGCCGCGCTGACAGGCCTGTCGTTGCTGACGCTTGCCGCCGGCAGCGCCGGTGCGGACGAGATCCGGATCGGACAGACCCTGCCCTATAGCGGTCCGGCATCCGGCTTCGGCGCGATCGGACGGACGCAGGAGGCGTTCTTCGAGAAGGTCAACGCGGAGGGCGGCATCAACGGCCGCAAGGTCAAGTTCATCACGCTGGACGACGCCTACTCGCCGCCGAAGACGGTCGAGCAGACCCGCAAGCTGGTGGAGCAGGACGAGGTGCTGATGATGTTCGGCTCGCTCGGCACCGCCACCAACAGCGCCGTGCAGCGTTACCTCAACGCCAAGAAGGTGCCGCAGCTGTTCGTGCTCTCGGGCGCCACCAAATGGGCCGATCCGCAGAAGAACCCGTGGACGATGCCGGGCATGGCGGCCTACGAATCCGAGGGCGTCGTCTATGCCAAGTACATCTTGCAGTCCAAGCCCGACGCGAAGATCGCGATCCTGTCCCAGAACGACGATTTCGGCCGCGACTATGTTGCGGGCTTCAAGCGCGCGCTCGGAGCCAAAGCCGCCGGCATGATCATCGCGGAGGCAAGCTACGAGACCAGCGCGCCGACGATCAGCTCGCAGCTCTCGACGTTGAAGGCATCTGGCGCCAACGTGCTGTTTGGCGTCGTGCTCGGCAAGTTCACCTCGCAGATGGTCAAGGGCGTAGCCGAGATCGGCTGGAAGCCGGAGCTGTTCTTCGTGCCCACCTCGGCCTCCTCGATCTCGTTCCTGGAACCAGCGGGACTGGACAATGCGGTCGGACTGATCTCGTCGAGCAACCAGAAGGACACGATGGACCCGCAATGGGCCGACGATCCCGGCGTGAAGTCCTATTTCGCATTCATGAAGCAATACATGCCGACCGCGGATCTCTCGAACTCCAACTACGCCGCGGGCTATCATTATGCCACGCTGCTGATGACGGTGCTGAGCGCCTGCAAGGACGATGTCAGCCGCGACAACATCTTGAAGCAGGCCGCGTCGCTGAAAGAGGTGAAGCTGCCGCTGCTGTTGCCTGGAATGAGCGTGTCGACCGGTCCGGACGACTATCTGCCGTTCCAGCAGCTTCAGCTCCGCCGCTTCAACGGCAAGAGCTGGGTGCCGTTCGGCGGCATTCTCGATGACCGGTAGAGGACATCCCATGATCATCAGCGGCGAGCGCCGGATCGATTATCCAGACCTCCATGCGCGGATCAGACGGGCCGCAGGCGGGATCAGCACGCTTGGCGGGCGCGAGGGCACGCCGGTCGCCATGATGCTGCGCAATGACTTCGCCCTGTTCGAGGTCGTCGCGGCTTCCGCCGCGCTCGGCCGACCGGTGGTGCCGATCAACTGGCACCTGAAGGCCGCCGAAGTCCGCTATATCCTGGCCGACAGCGGCGCCGACATCCTGATCTGCCATGCCGACCTGCTGCCGCAGATTCGCGACGGCCTGCCGGACGGCCTGGCGCTGATGGTCCTGCCGACGCCGCCGGAGATCGCCGGCGCGTTCGACATCCCCGCTACACTCACAAAGGTGCCGGACGGATTGACCGATTGGGACAAATGGCGGGACAGCCAGGCGGAACTCACCCAGCCGCCACGTCGCAGCGCGCCGATGTTCTACACATCGGGCACGACGGGCATGCCGAAGGGGGTGCGGCGCCTCCCGATGCGGCCCGAGCAGGTCGCGGCCTCCGAGCGCGTCGGGGCGATCGCCTATGGCGTGAAGCCGAACGAGGATCAGGTCGTGCTGATGAACGGCCCGATGTACCATTCCGCTCCGCACTCCTACGGCATGCTGGCCTATCGCAGTGGCTGCACCATCGTGCTGGAGCCGCGCTTCGATCCCGAAGACCTGCTGCAACTGATTGAGCGCCATCGCGTCACGCACATGCATATGGTTCCGACGATGTTCGTGCGCCTGCTGCGGCTGCCCGACGACGTGAAGCGACGTTACGACTTGTCCTCGCTGCGCTTTGTCGTTCATGGCGCGGCGCCCTGCCCGCCCGACGTGAAGAAGGCGATGATCGATTGGTGGGGAGGCGTCATCAACGAATATTTCGGCTCGACCGAGACCGGGATTCCGGTGTGGCACTCCGCCGAGGAAGCGCTGAAGAAGCCCGGCACCGTCGGCCGCGCCATCGAGGGCGGTGTCGTCAAGATCTTCCGCGCCGACGGCAGCCCGTGCGACGTCAACGAACCCGGTGAAATCTACATGCGGCAGGCCTCGGTGCCGGATTTCGACTATCACGGCAAGGCCGAGGCCCGCGCCGAGGCCGGCCGCGACGGTCTCGTCAGCGTCGGCGACGTCGGCTATCTCGACCAGGACGGCTATCTGTTCCTGTGCGACCGCAAGCGCGACATGGTGATCTCCGGCGGCGTCAACATCTACCCCGCCGAGATCGAGAACGCGCTGATCGGAATGCCCGGCGTGCGCGACTGCGCCGTGTTCGGCATTCCCGACGCCGAATTTGGCGAGCGGCTCTGCGCTTATGTCGAGCCGGAGCCGGGCGCAGCGCTCTCGCCCGCCGCGGTTCAGTTGTTCCTGCGCGAGCGGCTCGCCAATTTCAAGGTGCCGAAGGTCGTCGAATTCCGCGACGCGCTGCCGCGCGAGGCGACGGGAAAGATCTTCAAGCGCAAGCTCCGGGAGCCCTATTGGGCGGGCCACGCGCGCGCCGGCGCGTAACGAACGGCTGCGAACGGCGTTTTAAACTATGTTGCTGTTGCAAAAGGATCATGGGTGAACGATGAAATGCCGGCGCGGACAAAGCCGGGATCAAAGCCATGACATCGATCGACTTCGTCGTTGCGAAAAATGACCTCGACCAGTGCAAGGTGGTCGCAACCGAGCTTCCCGGCGCGGATACGCTGCCGCCTGATGCCCTGCTCGTCAAGGTCGACCGCTTCGCCTTCACCGCCAACAACATCACCTACGCGGTGATGGGCGACGAGTTGAAATACTGGCAGCTCTTTCCCGCGCCGAACGGTTTTGGCAACATTCCGGTATGGGGCTTTGGCGAGGTGGTCGCGTCCAGTCATCCGAACATCGCCGTGGGCGAGCGCCTATTCGGCTATTTCCCGATGGCGACGCATCTCGTCATCGAGGCGACGGACGTCAGCAAGCGCGGCCTTCGCGACGGTGCCGCACACCGGCAGGGCGTGGCGCCGGTCTACAACGCCTATGCCCGCGTCAGCGGCGATCCCGCTTACGCCGGCCGGAAGGGCGATTACCAGGCGCTGCTGCGGCCGCTGTTCATGCTGTCGTTCCTGGTCGACGACTTTCTGGCCGAGAACGACGACTTCGGCGCCCGCACGGTGCTGCTCTCCAGCGCCTCGAGCAAGACCGCGTTCGGCCTCGCCCATCTGCTGCACGCGCGCGGCCGCAAGGTGATCGGGCTGACGTCCGCCGGCAATGCCGGCTTTGTCGCGTCGCTCGGTTGCTATGACGAGGTCGTCACCTATGACCGCATTGCGTCGTTGCCATCGGGCGCGCCGGTCGCCTTCGTTGACATGGCCGGCAACAGTGCGCTGCGCGCCGGATTGCATCAGCACTTCGGCGACCGGATGAAATGCTCCGTACGCGTCGGATTGACGCATCGCGCCACCGAGCCCGACGAAGGCGCGCTGCCCGGTGCAAAGCCGCGCTGGTTCTTCGCGCCCGACCAGATCCGCAAGCGCGCCAAGGAATGGGGCCCGGGCGGCATCGAGCAGCGCTTTGGCGCAGCATGGTCCGGCTTTGCGCCGCTGCTGGAGAGAAGCCTGACCGTGGTCGAGGGCCGCGGCCCCGACGCGGTGCGGCAGGTGTTTCTCGACACGCTGAAAGGGCGTATTCCGCCGGAGCAGGGCCACATGCTCTCGCTGCTCGGGTAAACCGCTTTCGAGGCCCGTCGAACCGGTATAGCGTCAACCTCAGAGGAAACGCCGCGAAGACGGCCACGAGGTCGCGCATGCTGGACAAGACGAAGGATATTTCCGTCTCGGCGCAAGCCTGGCTCGATGAGTTCGAGCGCACGCTCGGCAAGCCCGATCCGGCCGCACTCGACCATCTCTTCCTCGCCGACAGTTTTTGGCGCGATGTGCTGGCGCTGAGCTGGAACCTGCAGACGATCGCGGGCCACGACCGGATTGCTCAAGCGCTGAGGGCGCTCGCGCCACCGGCGGCGCCGACCAGCTTCACGATCGCGCCCAACCGCGCGGCGCCGCGCTGGGTCACGCGCGCCGGCACCAGCAATATCGAGATCATTTTCAATTTCGAGACCGTGATCGGTCGCGGCAGCGGCATCGTTCGGCTCGTGCCCGATACCGCCGATGGCGACCGGCTGAAGGCGTGGACACTGCTCACCGCGCTCGATGAGCTCAAAGGGTTCGAGGAGCAGCTCGGCACGTCGCGACCGCGGGGGCAGGCCTATTCACGCGATTTCCGCGGGCCGAACTGGCTCGATCTGCGTAACGCAGCGCGCGACTACGCCGATCGCGATCCAGCCGTGCTGGTGGTCGGAGGCGGCCAGGCCGGCCTTGCGATTGCAGCACGGCTGAAGCAATTGAAGATCGACACGCTGATCGTCGATCGCGAGACGCGGATCGGCGATAATTGGCGCAAGCGCTATCACGCGCTCACCCTGCACAACCAGGTGCAGGTCAATCACATGCCCTACATGCCGTTCCCGCCCAGCTGGCCGACCTACATCCCGAAGGACAAGCTCGCCAACTGGTTCGAAGCCTATGTCGACGCGATGGAGCTGGATTTCTGGACTGGCACCGAGTTCGAGGGCGGCGCCTACGACGACGCGAAGGGCTGCTGGACCGTCACGCTGCGGCGCGCCGACGGCAGCAAGCGCATCATGCAGCCGCGCCATGTGGTGATGGCGACCGGCGTCAGCGGCATCGCCAACGTGCCAGATATTCCGACCCTCGCCAATTTCAAAGGCACGTTGCTGCATTCCAGCCGCTACGAGGACGGCGAGAACTGGACCGGCAAGCGCGCCATCGTGATCGGCACCGGCAACAGCGGCCACGACATCGCGCAGGATCTCTGCTCGAGCGGCGCCGAGGTGACACTGGTGCAGCGCTCGCCGACGCTGGTCACCAATATCGAGCCGTCGGCCCAGCTCGCCTATGCGACCTACAACGAAGGTACGCTCGAGGACAACGACCTGATCGCGACCTCGATGCCGACGCCGCTCGCGAAGAAAACCCATGTGATGCTGACCGAACAGTCGAAGGAGCTCGACAAGGAGCTGCTCGACGGCCTGCGCAAAGTCGGATTCAAGCTCGACTTCGGCGAGGCCGGCACCGGCTGGCAGTTCAAATACCTCACCCGCGGTGGTGGCTATTATTTCAATGTCGGCTGCTCCAACCTGATCGTCGAGGGCGCGATCGGGCTCAGGCAGTTTGCAGACGTCGAGAGCTTCACGGCCGAAGGCGCACGGATGAAAGACGGCGCGACCATTCCGGCCGACCTCATCGTGCTCTCCACCGGTTACAAGCCGCAGGAATATCTGGTGCGAAAACTGTTCGGCGACGGGGTCGCCGACCGCGTCGGCCCGGTCTGGGGCTTTGGCGACGGCCTGGAGCTGCGCAACATGTATGCGCGCACCGGGCAACCCGGCCTCTGGTTCATCGCCGGCAGCCTCGCGCAGTGCCGGATCAACTCAAAATATCTCGCGCTCCAGATCAAGGCGATCGAGGAAGGGATTTTGGGGTGTGAGGCGGGCGCCGCTTAAGCCTCGTCATTGCGAGCGCAGCGAAGCAATCCAGGATCTTTCCGCGAAGACAGTCTGGATTGCTTCGCTGCGCTCGCAATGACAGTGTGGGGATGATCGCGCCGCTGAAACGAAGAAGAGGAAAAACAAATGCCTGCCATTCTCGGCACCGGCGAGCACCGCTACCGCGTCGTCGACAATTTTGCGAAGCTGCCCGACGGCTGGACACTGACCGACGTCGCCTCGGTCGCCGTCGACAGCAAGGACCGCGTCTACGTCTTCAACCGCGGGGCCCATCCGATGGTGGTGCTGGATCGCGAGGGCAATTTCCTCCGGAGCTGGGGCGAAGGCCTGTTCTCCCGCGCGCACGGCCTGCACATCGATGCCGACGACAATCTCTATTGCACCGATGACGGCGACCACACCGTGCGCAAATGCACCACCGACGGCAAGGTGCTGCTGACGATCGGCATCCCCGAGAAGCCGTCGCCGTTCATGAGCGGCGAGCCGTTCCATCGATGCACCCACACCGCGCTGTCGCCGAAGGGCGAGATCTACGTCTCCGACGGCTATGGCAATGCGCGCGTGCACAAGTTCACGCCGGACGGCAAGCTGCTCAGGAGCTGGGGCGAGCCCGGCACCGACCCCGGCCAGTTCAACATCGTGCACAACATCGCCGCCGACGCCGACGGTTTTGTCTATGTCGCCGACCGCGAGAACCATCGCGTGCAGGTGTTCGATGGCGAGGGCAAGTACGAGACGCAGTGGAACAACCTGCACCGGCCCTGCGCACTCTGCTGCTGTGGTGGCGGCAAGAACCCGACATTCGTAATCGGCGAGCTCGGCCCGGGCCTCGCCGTCAACCGCAAGGTGCCCAATCTCGGCCCGAGGCTTTCGATCGTGGACGCGCAAGGCAAACGCATCGCGCGGCTCGGCGGTGAGGAAGGGCCGGGTGTCGCCAGCGGAAAATTCCTGGCTCCGCACGGCATCGCGCTGGATTCGAAGGGCGACATCTATGTCGGCGAGGTCGGCGTCACCGACTGGAAGACGAGTTTTCCGGACCAGGAGATGCCGGCCGTGGTGCGCGCGACGCGGTGCTTGCAGAAGCTGGAGCGGGTGCGGGAATAGTTGGGCGGGCGAGGCCGCGATGCGCTGTCGGGTCGACCCTGCCTCCCCCCGGCGTCGTCCTCGCCCCCCAAATCACGGCGGTTTTGAGCGCTTTGCCACCCCGCCGCCGCATTGCTTGCATCTGAATAAGTCGCTCAGCGGGCTTCACAATCCCGTCACGCTGCATGTAGTATGTCAGTACATGCTGCTTCGCAGCGTACATTGGAGGCCGGGAGCGTTACTTGAACGCACATGTCTCGCAAGGCAGTTGGCCGGTGTTGGTGCTGAATGCGGACTTCCGGCCGCTGAGTTACTACCCGCTGTCTCTCTGGTCGTGGCAGGACGCGATCAAGGCGGTGTTCCTCGACCGCGTCAACATCGTCGCGCATTACGATCAGGCGGTTCACAGTCCCACGCTGCAAATGCAGCTGCCGAGCGTCGTCTCGCTCAAATCCTTCGTCAAGCCGACCACGCATCCCGCGTTCACCCGGTTCAACGTCTTCCTGCGCGATCGTTTCGCCTGCCAATATTGCGGCTCGCCCGAAGACCTCACCTTCGACCACATCGTCCCGCGCAGCAAAGGCGGCCAGACCACCTGGGAGAACGTGGTCGCGGCATGCTCGCCCTGCAATCTGCGCAAGGGCAATCTGACGCCGGCGCAGGCAAAGATGTTTCCGCGCCAGAGCGCGTTCGCGCCGACCGTGCACCAGCTCCACCGCAACGGCCGCCTGTTCCCGCCGAACTATCTGCACGATAGCTGGCTGGATTATCTCTACTGGGATACGGAGCTGGATCCGTAGGGTCGGCGCTACGCGCCTGGCCTTTCGTGCGACCTGCTCAGATCAAAAGAACGAGGACCCGTCGGGTCCTCGGTTCGTTTCATCGAACGTCACGCATTCTGCGCCAGCGAATGAGCCTCGATTCGTTGGCGGATATCGGGCGAATTGATCAGGTCGAACGGCTCCATGAGTTGCACGACATCCGAGAACGCGCGCTGGACCACCGGATCGGCCACGACGGCCCGGAATAGAGCCGCCTCGAACTGCCGGCTTTCCTCGTACCGCTCCGGGCGCTGGCCCCGTGTGGTTGGATAGGCGAAGTCAGCGTTCACGCCCATGTTCCAGGGTGCCTGAAGCAGCGCGCCCACTTCGGACATGAACCCAGCCTGGAGGGCCTCGATCGGGTCCGCCTCCCCGGCGACGCGATCCAGGATCTCGCGCAGCAACTTTGCCTCTCGCGCGGCGACCGTCATGCCCTGCCCGTAGACCGGATTGAACCGGCACAGCGAGTCCGCCACGGGGAGAATCCCGCGCGGCAGCCGCTTGAGCCGTTCAAAATGCCGCCAGCGGCTCGCGTCAAACACGAAATGCCGGAGGCCTCCGGGTGGCAAGAGCTTGTAGACTGCGTTGTAGATCGCCGGCGTCTTCAATTGGCGCGCAGCCGCAAGATAGTCCTCCCACGTGCCGGGGCGATTCGTCGCGCCGTGATGGGAGATCGATGTAAACCAGCGCCCGCCTTCGAGGGGAATGATCAAGCCGGCTGTCGCCGACGTGGCGGGATCGGGCAACGTGACCAGATTTTGCCAGTCGAACGAGGTTCGCCCCGGCCGCAGAACCGCGGTGGTGTAGCTGATGTCGACGCCCACGACGGTCTCCTGCGGCCGCTCCCAGCCAAGCACATCGAGCAGGCCGAGCGTCGGCGCGCCGCGGCCGGATGCGTCCACCACGAGATCCGCCTCGATCGCCGCACCAACGCCTGCGTCGTTCTCGAACTTCACCATCGGCCGGGTTGCAGCCGGCACAATCTCCGTCACGCGGCTCTGCGACTGCACTTTGACATTGGCGATCGCAGTCACCTTTCGGCGCAGCGTATGCTCGATCAGCGGCCGCGAGCCACACAGCAGCGACGTCCCGCAGTCGCGCCTTGGCAGCGCGCCGACATCTGGCCGCTCGTACTGGACGTCCTTGAAGACATTCACGGGAACTGCACCGGCGGCGGCAAGATCCTGCGCGAAACCCGGGAAAAGGGAGTCGAGGGCCTGCAGCCCACCGGCCAGAAGAAGATGCGGATGCCGATCCTGGGGAACGCCGGCGCGGGACATGATCGAAGCCGGCAGGACATCGCGTTCGAGAATGACGACTTCCTGGAAGGCGGAAGAAAGCGCACCGGCGGCAGACAATCCTCCAATCCCCGCTCCGATGACAACCGCGCGTTGCCCAAAATGACGGCTCATACTTATTCCTTTGGTTCGATTCACCACCTTTCTGTGCGTGGACCGCACTACGGGAATGTTTCCAATCGCGGGATCTTTGTTTCGATTGCAACGGAGCGGCCGCGATGCGCGCTTCAAGGAGAAACGAACGGCGCCGTGGCGCGGGTCTATTGTGGGCCAGAGAGTAGCGGGGGCTAGGCGTCCAGCTCACACCCCGATCGCGTTCCTTGCCACCACGTCGCGATAGAACGCCGCGCTCAGCTTCGGTAACCTCGCCTGCGTCTCGAAGTCGACCCGGTAGAGGCCGAAGCGCTTGCCGTAGCCGTAGATCCACTCGAAATTGTCCATCAGGCTCCACAGGAAATAGCCGCGAATCGGCACGCCCTCGGCGATCGCACGCTGCATCTGGGTCAGGTAGTTGCGCAGGAACATGATGCGGTCGAGATCGTAGACCTGGCCGTCGGCGGAAATCTTGTCCTCGGACGAGGTGCCGTTCTCGCTGATATAGATGGTCTCGATGTTCCAGATTTTTGCGGCGAGACGCGGAGCCCAGTAGATCACCTCAGGACCGACCCGCAGCCATTCCGAGTTCATGTGCGGGAACGAGGTTGGGAACGGCAGCACGCGGAAGCCCGACGCGCGATCGGAGGCCGTGACGTAGTATTGCGGCGCGTAGATGTTAAGCCCGACGAAATCGTTCGGCGTGCCGATGATCTTCAACTCGTCAGGAGTGAATTTCGGCGCATCCGCCCCGGCATAGGCGAGGAAGCCGTCGGTGTACTTGCCCTCCAGCACCACGCCAAGAAAGCCGGCGTTGAGCTCACGCGTCGCGATCTCGGCGGCGCGGATATTTTCCGGCGTTGCGATCGCGGGCACGCAGGCCGCGATGTTTTCGGCGGCACCGACGCGGGTGCCGGCGCGGCCCGACGCGCGGATCGCCTGCACGGCAAGCCCATGCGCCAGCGCGACGTGATGGCGCGCCTGGTTGAGCTGCGCCGCCGGCAGCTTGAGGCCGGGCGCGTCGATGCCCCAGCCATAGCCGAAATTCACGAAGCGCCCGACCTCGTTCACGGTGAAGATGGTTTTGACGCGATCGGTCAGGCGCGCGGCGACATAGGCGGCGTAATCTGCAAAGGCCTTCGACGTGTCGCTCGACTGCCAGCCGCCGACGCGGTCCTGGAGCGCCTGCGGCAGGTCCCAGTGATAGAGCGTGGCGTAGGGCTCGATGCCGTTCGCGAGCAGCTCGTCGACGAGCCGGTTGTAGAAATCGAGCCCCTTCGGATTGGGTTGGCCCGATCCATCCGGAAACACCCGCGGCCACGCAATCGAGAAGCGGTAGGCCTTGACGCCGAGCGCCCTAATCAACGCGACGTCGTTCTTGTAGCGGTGATAGTGCTCGTTGGCGCGGTCGCCGGTCGAGCCGTCCTCGATCTTGCCGGGCGTGTGGCTGAAGACATCCCAGATCGATTGGCCGCGGCCGTCCTCGTCGACGGCGCCCTCGATCTGGTAGGACGAGGTTGCCGTGCCCCACAGAAAATCCTTGGGAAAGGGCGCGTGGCGATCGGCCGGTGCGGGCGTCTCATTATCTGCAGCCTTGTTATCCGCAGCCTTGTTATCCGCAGCCTTGGCGCCCGCCGCTGCACCAAGCGCGGCGAGCCCCGCGAGCTTCGCAAGATCGCGCCGCGAGACATCAGCTGACATCGCTATCTCCGAGCTTGCTCCATATCGATCTGATAGGCGGAAATCCGGTCGATCTCGAATGCGACCGTGGGCGGCGATTCCGCATCGACCGGACCGACGCCGAGAAAGAACTTCGATCCGATCGCGAGATTGACGATCATGTACATGGGATCGTCGAAGCCGATCGGCACCTTGATGTCGGAGACCGGCTTGCGGTCGATGAAATAGACCAGGCGATCCTCCTCCCACAGCACACCGTAATTGTGGAACACGCTGGAGGCATCGCCGACCGCATAGTCAAAGCCGCAGGACTGGATCTTCTGGGTCGACGGAATCCGCCAATGCGTCGTCATCACGAGATCGCCGGGTCGTTCGCCGCGGCCTTCCAGCACGTCGACCTCCGGCGGCCAGCCGCCGTCGTCCGCCAGCATCCAGAACGCCGGCCAGACCGCATGGCCGACCGGCACCTTGGCGCGGATTTCGAAATAGCCGTGCTTCTGCGCGAACGTGCCCTGCGTGGTCAGGATCCCCGAGATGTACTCGTTGTTGAACAGAACGGACTTCAGTTCCGGCGGCGTGCGGCTGGCGACGATCGAGAGCACACCGTCCTTCACCTTGAACGGATCGAGCCCAAGCGGCGTCCCCGCACGCCCCGAATAGCGCGGATCGACATAGATCTGCTGCTCGCCATTGGCGCTGGTCTTGCGCTTGAAGTCGGAGCCGTCACCGCCCCAATAGCGCGCTTCCGGCCACGCCGCGCCGCCGGCGTAATGCGGCACCCAGCGACCTGTCACAAGCGGATGCTCGTCAAAGTCATCGTTGAAAGTCCGGCGCAGCGGCAGGAAGGCGAGCGAGGCGGGATTGACCGTCTCAAGCTTGCGGCACTCGATCATGGAGGGATCGGTGGTCACTTGCAGCGTCATCGTGCCGGGCGCAGCATCGAGATCGTCCTGCGCGACGCCCGGCGCGGGCACGGCAGACAGGCCGATCGCAACCAGAGCGCCCTTCGTCCAACTGTCGATCATCACCGCACATCGAACTTGGCAGAAAATTTGGCAGAATATGCGCAGGTTAGCTCGCCCGTCTTCGAGCGGGCAAGCACGGCCATCGGTGCGGGCGGGCGATTTCGAAAAGGTCATCTCGACATCGCATTCAGGTCGGCCGGGAATCGCATCATCCCGGGCGCAAGATCGGCGGTCAACCGGGCCCAGTTCCGCGCGCCCCAGCTCCGCCGGAGAGGCGCCGGCGCCAAATCCTTCCGTATTCGTTACCGTCCCTTAAGCCTCCGATGGCAGTTTGGCCGGGATCCGCGGCCCTGCCCGTCCAACCGCCGATCCAACAGGTCCAAGGTCGTCGCTCATGTTTGCCGAGACGCTGGAAGCGGTTCAGTCCTCGCCGTCGAAGCGGACTGCCTATGTCCGCTTCGTGCTCGCGGCGCTGGCGTCGATCGCCGTGTTCAAGGCCTTCTGGTTCGCACGCTTCGGCGGCTGGACGGATCGCGAGCTCGCCGATTTCGATGCCTTCCACATCGTCGCGCAGCACGTCTGGCGCGGCGATCTCGACCAGGTCTATCATTTCGATGCCCTGCTGAAGATGCAGATGGAGGCCGCCGGCGGCGCCACCGGCTTCATGCCCTGGACCTATCCGCCGCAATACGACCTCCTGCTCGCGCCGTTCGCATTCCTGCCGGTCGGCGTCGGCTATCTCCTGTTCACCGCCGCGACACTTGCGCTCTATCTCGTGACGCTCCGGGCGATCGCCGGCCGGAATTTCGCGCAGGTGCTGGCGATCCTGTTTCCGGCAATGGCGATCACCATCGGCTGCGGGCAGAACGGCTTTCTGACGGGGGCGCTGATCGGACTGGTCTGCCTCAACGTGGAGCGGCGGCAGCTGTTGGCGGGCCTCGCGCTCGGCGCCATGGTGATCAAGCCGCACCTGGCGATTGCCGCCGGCGTCTATCTGCTGGTGACGCGGCGCTGGATTGCGCTCGGAACGGCCGCGGCCGTCGTATTGGCGAGCTCACTGCTCTGCACGCTGCTCTTCGGGTGGCAGATCTGGTTCGCGTGGCTCGGAGCGATCCGGGAATCGGCGGGCTATCTCGAGCAGGGCTTCTACCCGCTCTTCCGCATGATCTCGAGCTATGCGGCGCTGTACAAGGCCGGCCTTCCCGCAAGCGCCGCCTTCTGGGGACAGACGGCCGTGGCCGGGCTGGCCTTGTTCGCCGTCCTTCTCGGTGCGGCGCGGGGCGCTTCACCGGCCTTCACGCTCGGTGCCGCCGTGATGGTATCCGTGATGATCAGCCCCTATGCGTATGATTACGATCTGCCGATGGTCGGGATCGGTTTGGCCCTGATGCTGCCCGATCTCGCCAGAATGGCGAGCCCGCGCGAGCGGAGCGTCATATACGGGCTGATCCTGTTCGCCGGAGCCTATGGGCTGTTGCAGTCGGGGCGGCTCGCCGTGCAATTCGGGCAGAAGGCCGATCCCGACCAACATTTCGCGCCGGCCCTGGGCGGCTTCGCCCTGATGGCGCTCCTGGTCCTGCTGCTGCGGCTGCTCTGGCGCGGGACGCAGCCGGCGCCCATCCTGTCGCAGGCCGCGGAGTAACGCCTCTAGGCCCGCTGCAACGCCAGTGTCACGCCGCCGAGCGTGAGCGCCATCGCCGCCCATTCGCGCAGGCCGAGCGGCTCGCCCAGGATGATCGCGGCGGAGACGACGCCGATCACGGGGACGATCAGCATGCCGGTCGAGGCCGAGGTCGGCGGCAGGCGGCGCAACGTCTCGAACCAGGTGACGTAGCAGACGCCCATCGGCACCAGCGTCATATAGACGAAGCAGCCGAGTCCCAGCGGGGTGATCGCGGTGATGTCGGGATGCTCGAACAGGATGCCGAGGATCAGCATCGTGGCGCAGCCGAGCCCAACCTGCCAGGCAACGACCACGAGCGGCGGCATCGGCAGCGGCTTGCGGTTGAGCACATTGCCGAGCGCGAACAGGATGGCGCAGAGCAGTGCGAGCGCGATGCCGAGCAGCTTGTCGGCGCCGAACGCAAAGCCATGGCCGCCGAGGAGCAGCGCGACGCCGGCGACACCGAGGACGAGACCCGAAATATCCCGCATGGTCGGCCGCGTACCCAGCGCCGGCCAGGCGAACAGCATGGCCCAGATCGGCATCGTATAGGCGAGCAGAGCCCCCTCGCTCACGGTCACATATTTCATCGCGACCGTGCCGAGCCCCATCCAGGCAAGGACGTTGGTGAGGGTCGCAAACAACAGCCGCGGAATCGCCTCGCGCGGAACGGCGAAGGATTCCTTCCGGCTCAGTGCCAGCGCGCCGAGAATGAGCGAGGCGCAGACGCCGGCCAGCCCGCGCGCGAACAGCGGCGGCCATTGCTGGAGCAGCAGCTTCATCAATGGCCAGTTCAGCGCCCAGCCGAACGCGGTCACACCGAGGCAGAGAGAGCCGATCGTCCTATCGCGCCGCGCCGAATCCATGGACAGCGCTTAGCAGGCGGGTGCGGCGCACTCCACCTCGGCTGGCGCATGCGGGCCATGGCGGACGATGGAACCGGGAACGCCGGTACCCGTTCAAATGGGAGCGGGTGGCGGTGGTGCCGCAACGCAAACGAGGGAGACGTACCATGCCCACAGCCGAGACGGATCACGTCTACAAGATCCTGGAGCTGGTCGGATCATCCGAGACCTCCATCGAGGATGCGATCAAGAACGCGATCAGCCGCGCCGCCAAGACCGTTCGCGAAATGAAATGGTTCGAGGTGGTGCAGACACGCGGTCACATCGAGAATGGCGCCGTCCGCCACTACCAGGTGACGCTGCGCGTCGGCTTCACGCTGATGGACTGACGCGGCAGACGCCGCGCGAAACATCATGCCGCGGCGGCGTGGTTAACATCCGACGATGAGAGTCGATCAAAATATCGACGATCTCCTCTGGCTGACTACGGACGCGCAAAATCATCGCGGAAGTTGCAACAGGCCGTTAAGACCAAAGTGAGAGGTTCGCTCCGATTTGGAGCAAGCCGATGGTCACGGACCGCGAGCTCGGCAAGACGCGCCTTCCGCTCTGGGCGGCGGGATTCGTCGTGCTGATCTGCGTGGCGATCCTCGGCTTGAGCGTCTGGCGCGAATGGGAAACGCACAACGCCGATCTCAGGAATGCCGAGATCGACGTCGCCAACCTCGCGCATTCCCTGGTCCAGCACGCGGACGACACGTTCGAGCTTGCCGATACGATCCTGGTCGGACTGGTCCATCGCCTCGAACTCGACGGGACCGGCCCGGACACGATCGCGAAGCTCCAGACTTACCTGCCGACCCGCAAATCATCGGACCGCATCCGCGGCATCTTCGTCTATGACGAGACCGGCCGATGGCTTGCCACGACCGAGCCTGTCGACTTCTCCAAGCTCAACAACAGCGACCGCGAATATTTCCGGCAGCACCGAGATTCCCTGGCGAAGGACACGCTGATCGGCCGGCCCATCAAGAGCCGCGCCGGCGGCCAGTGGATCATCACCGCGTCACGCCGGATCAACCACCCCGACGGCAGCTTTGCCGGCGTCGCGCTGCTCACGATCGACGTCGCCTATTTCGCGAAATTCTACGAGCGCTTCGACGTCGGGTCGAACGGCTCGGCATCGCTGCTCAACGACGCCGGTATCATGCTGGCGCGCAGCCACGACGAGAGCGGCGCCTTCATCGGGCGCGACCTCTCCAATGCGCCGCTGTTCAGGGAATGGAAAAGCCGTCCGGCGGCGGCGGTCTACTATTTCAAGTCGCCGCTCGATGGCGTGCAGCGGCTGAGCTACTACCAGCGCAGCAGCCGCTATCCGCTGATGGTGCTGGCGAGCAAGTCGCAGGACGACGTGCTGGCGCCCTGGCGGCGCGCGGCAGCCGTACGCACGGCCTTTGTGCTCGGCCTCGTCGCGCTGATCGCGGTGATCGGCTTCTACCTGGTCCGCCAGCTCTGGCAGCGGCAGCGAATGGCGCAGGCCCTGGTCGCGAATGAAGCCCATTTTCGCCTGCTCGCCGAGCAATCCAGCGACATGGTATCCCGGATCGGGCTGGATAACCGGCTGCTCTACGTCTCGCCCTCGTGCGTGCGCATCATCGGCTGGTCTCCCGAGGAGCTGCTCGGCACGTCGGCGGTGGCCGGGATCCACGCGGACGACATGGAGCGGGTCGAGCAGGCCATCGCAGCGCTGAAGAACGGCGAGGCCGAGGAAGCGCGGTTCGTCTATCGCCAGCGCCATCGCGACAAGGGCGATATCTGGGCCGAGGCGGCCTTGCACGTGACCCGAGCCTCCGACAGCGGCGAAGTCGACGGTGTCGTCGCGGTCGTGCGCGACATGACCGAGCAGAAGGACTTGCAGGACAAACTGGCATCGCTCGCGACCACCGATGGCCTGACCGGCCTTGCCAACCGCCGCGCGTTCGACGAACGCCTCGCGGAGGAATGGGCGCGCGCCCGGCGCGACGGCACGCAGATCTCGCTCCTGTTGATCGACGTCGATCAGTTCAAGAAATTCAACGATCATTACGGACATCAGGCGGGCGACGGATGCCTGCGCGCACTCGGCCGGATCCTGTCCGCTCAGGCCAGGCGCCCGGCTGACCTCGCGGCGCGCTACGGCGGCGAGGAATTCGCCGTTCTGTTGCCGAACACCGGCCCGGATGGTTGCGCCGAAGTCGGCGAAGGGATTCGCCAGGCACTGCACGACCTCGCCATGCTGCATGCGCAGAATCCGCCCTCCCGGCTGGTTACGGCAAGCACCGGCGCTGCGACAAGCCTTCCATCTCAGACCGCGCTGGACTGCAACACGTTGGTCGCCGGCGCCGACCGCGCGCTCTACGCCGCCAAGGACAGCGGCCGCGACCGTATGGTGATGTCGGGACAGGTCGTGCCCTGGCCCGCGAAGAGCGCGTGACGAATCCTGCCAGACGTAGCGAACGCCGCCCTTCCTGCGTAGCTGGCAAGCGCGGCTAACGCGGTGTGCACATGCGGCACATCGGCGCGCGCCAAATCCTGCCCACCATCGCTTGCGCACTGATTTCCGAATGGCTACATCCCGAGGCGATGTTGGGGGACCGCCGGACTTCTTCGATCGGGTCCATGCGGGTACGGCCTCATCGTGGGGCAATGCAGACGAGACGGCCGTGAACGAGACCATGCCGGCGGACATCCCGGGGCGCGGGGTGGACGCGCTGAGACAGTTGCGCGCCATGACGGCCGACATCTGCGATGTCGTTCCGCTCACCACGGAGGACGACTTCCATGTCACCACCGTGACGATGATGACCAGCAATGCGTTGCTGGTCGATACGCGCGCGACCGATCAGGAATACGACCGGACGCCCGCGCACGTCGCCCGCGGTGCGATGGACCACTTTCAGATCACCTTGTGTGTCGAAGGCGAGATGCGGTTCAGCTCGGGCCGGCGCGAGGTGACGATGGGGCCCGGCGCCATCTGCCTGATCGACATGGCGCAGCCGAACCGGACGGTGTTGCGCGGCGGCGGCAGTCGTACCCGCCTGATGGCGATCATCCTGCAACGCGCCATGCTGGCACCACGGCTTGCTCATCCGGATTCGGCGACGGCAACCTTGCTGCCGTCAAACCATCCTCATACGCGCCTGCTTGCCAGCCATTACGCGGCGCTTACGCTGCCACCCGAGCCCGAGGCGGGCAGCGCCGAGGCCACGATCGAAGCGATCGCCGACATCGTTGCCGCGGCCGCCGGCGGGACCGCCGACATTGCGGCCGGAGTCGAACGCGCCGAGCGGCATCTTTATCTTGCGATGATCAAGCGCCGCATCGCGGACAATCTCGAGACCGACGCGCTCACCGCAGACGAGTTGTGCCGCCACTTCCAGATCTCGCGCGCGACCCTCTATCGGCTGTTCGAGGCGGATGGCGGGCTCTCGCACTACGTGAGGGAGCAGCGGCTCAATCTCGCTTTCCGCCAGCTGATATCGCCGTCCGCGGAGGACACGCGGCTGATCGACCTCGCCGTCGGCATGCGTTTCAGCAGCGATTCCACCTTCATTCGCGCATTCCGCCGCAAGTTCGGCTTGACGCCGGGCGAACTGAGGGAGCTGGCCGACAATTGGCTCCGCGAGACCGGTGCGGTCCCGACCATCGACACGGTGCTGCATCAACTGGCCCGCCGCCGCACCTCGTAGCCATGAAGCTGCTACGTTCGACACCACTATCGCAACGTTCGGCCTTTGCGCCCGGATTTGTCGCCCGCATTCCAGTGGGATATGACTTTGAGCACGGCCGGATGTTTCGGTCCGGCCGGGAGCGCTCCCGTGCCTGACGAGATCAAGCTTGTCCTCTTCGACATGGACAATGTCCTCTGCGAATACGACAGAGGAAGGCGCGTCGCGTGTCTGGCGGAGCTCGCGGGGGCCACCAGTGAGTTCGTCTACAAGGCGATCTGGGAGACCGGATTCGAACTTCTCGGCGACTCCGGCGCGCTCGATGCCGCCGACTATTTGCGGGGATTTGGCGAGCGCATCGGCTATCCCCTGTCCCTCGACGAATGGGTGGAGGCGCGGCGCTGTTCGATGAAGGCCGATCGCGCGATGCTGGAGATTGTCCGCCGCCTGCATGAGACCATCGATATTGCCGTCCTGACCAACAATACCACGCTGGTCGCCGACCATATCGACACGCTGCTGCCGGAATTGCGTCCGCTGTTCGGCTCCCGCATCTACACGTCGGCCCGATTCAAGGCGGCCAAGCCGGACCCGCGCTGCTATCGCCTCTGCCTGTCGGAGCTACAGGCGACGCCGCAGACCGTTCTGTTCGTCGACGACCTCGCGGCAAATGTCGCCGGCGCGCGGGAAGCTGGCCTCTTCGCGCATCATCACACGTCGGTGGAGGCTTTCCGGCAGGCCCTTTCGGCGCACGGTCTGCTCCGGGACGGATGAACGGGCGCACCGCCTCGCGCGACGTCAGGCGAGATGACACGCCACAAAATGGCCGCCCGCCCCTTCCTTCAACACAGGCGCGCTTTCCGCACAGCGCGGCTGGGCGATCGGACAGCGGGTGTGGAAGTGGCAGCCCGAGGGCGGCTTCATCGGGCTCGGCACGTCGCCCTTGAGGCGAATGCGTTCACGCTTGAGCTTGGGATCGGGCACCGGCACGGCTGACAACAGCGCCCTGGTGTAGGGATGCTGCGGATTGCGGTAGAGATCGCTCGCTTTCGCCAACTCGACGATCCGGCCGAGATACATCACGGCGACGCGGTCGGAGATGTGCTCGACCACCGACAGGTCGTGCGCGACGAACAGATAGGTGAGGTTCAGCTCGGCCTGGAGATCCTCCAGCAGATTGATCACCTGCGCCTGGATCGACACGTCGAGCGCGGATACCGGCTCGTCGCAGACGATCAGCTTCGGCTCGACCGCGAGCGCCCGCGCGATCACGATGCGCTGGCGTTGGCCGCCCGAGAATTCGTGCGGGTAGCGGCGCATGTGCTCGGCCTTGAGGCCGACCTTCACGAGCAGGCTGGCGACGCGCTCCTCGCGCTCCTTGGCCGACGATCCGAGCTTATGGATGATCAGGGCCTCACCGAGGATGGCGCCGACCGTCATGCGCGGATTGAGCGAGGCGAACGGATCCTGGAACACCAGCTGCATGTTCCGCCGCATCGCGCGCAAATCATTGCCGCTGAGCTGGCGCACGTCCTGACCGTCGAACACGACCTCGCCGTCGGTCGGCTCGATCAGGCGCAGCACGCAGCGGCCGGTGGTGGATTTGCCGCAGCCGGATTCGCCGACGAGGCCGAGCGTCTCGCCGCGGTTGACCGAGAACGAGACCCCGTCGACCGCATAGACGCTGCCGACCTGGCGCGACAACAGGCCGCCGTGCACGGGGAAATATTTCTTCAGGCCGCTGACGCGGAGCAAGGGCTCGGTCATGCCGTGCCTCCCAACTGCGTATCTCCGAGGTGACAGGCCATGCGATGGCCGGGCGCGATCTCGCGCAGCAGCGGCTCCTTCTCGGTGCAGACGTTCATGGCAAACTTGCAGCGCGGGGCGAAGCGGCAACCGACCGGCGGATTGATCAGGATCGGGACCGAGCCGCCGATCGCTTCGAGCCTTATCTTGTGCTCGCTGTCGAGATCGATCCGCGGGATCGAGCGGATCAGACCCTGTGTATACGGATGACCGGGATTGCCGAAGAGGTCGTCGACGAGCGCTTCCTCCACCACCTTGCCGGCATACATCACGACGACGCGCTGCGCGGTCTCGGCGACGACGCCCATGGCGTGGGTGATCAGCATCACCGCCATGCCGAAGCGCTCCTTCATGTCCTGCAAGAGGTCGAGGATCTGCGCCTGGATGGTGACGTCGAGCGCGGTGGTGGGCTCGTCGGCGATGATCAGCTTCGGCCTGCAGGCAAGCGCCATCGCGATCATCACGCGCTGGCGCATGCCGCCTGAGAACTGATGCGGATAATTGTGCACGCGGCCTTCGGCGTTGGGGATCTGCACCAGCTTCAGCATCTCGATGGTGCGCTCGAGCGCCTGCTTCTTCGTCACCGCTTCATGGCGGCGCAGGCTCTCGGCGATCTGCTCGCCGATGGTGAGCACCGGATTGAGCGAGGTCATCGGCTCCTGGAAGATGAAGCCGATCTCCTTGGCCCTGATCTCGTCGAGCTGACGGCTCGTCAGCGGCACGAGATCGCGGCCCTCGAAGATGATCTGGCCCGCCGCGATGCGGCCGGGCGGCATGGCGATCAGCTTCAGGATCGACATCGCGGTCACGGTCTTCCCGCAGCCGGATTCGCCGACGACACAGAGCGTCTCGCCCTTGTTGATGGAGATGTCGACACCGTCGACGGCCTGCAGGATGCCGTCGTCGGTCGAGAAGTGGGTTTTCAGCCCTTTGATTTCCAGCAGCGGCGCCATCAGATCACCCGTCGCGCATCGAGCGCGTCACGCAGGCCGTCGCCGATGAAGTTGATGGCGACCACCGCGATGAAGATCGCGCCGCCCGGGAACAGCGCCCAGTGCGGGCCGATGTCGAGGAAATCCTTGGCGTCGTACAGGAGCCGGCCCCAGGTCGGGGTATCCGGCGGGAAGCCGAGGCCGAGGAAGGACAGCGTCGATTCCGCGATGATGGCGGCAGCGACGTCGATGGTGCCGGCGATGATCACGGGACCGAGCGCATTGGGCAGGATGTGCCGCACCACCTGGCGCACCGGACTTGCGCCGAGCGCACGGGCGGCCTCGACGAACTCCTTCTCGCGGATCGACAGGAACTGTGCGCGCACCAGCCGCGCGACCGGCATCCAGCGCAAGCCGCCGATCACGAGCACGATCAGGATGAAGATGCCGCCCTCGGGACCGAACATCTGCTTCAGCCCGTCGCGGAAGAGATAGATCAGCAGCAGCAGCAGCGGCAGCTGCGGCAGGGACAGGAAGAGATCGGTGAGCCACATCAGGCCGTGGCCGAGCGCGCCGCGCGACATGCCGGCGAGCGCGCCGATCAGGACACCGATAAAGACCGAGACCAGCATCGCGGCAAGGCCGACCGCGAGCGAGATGCGCCCGCCATAGATCATGCGCGCCAGGATGTCCTGCCCGAGATCGTCGGTGCCGAACGGATGGGCCAGCGACGGCCCCTGCATGCCCGCCACGATATCAATGTCGTCGATCTTGACCCGCCAGACGAAGGGGCCGGCCACCACCGCCAGGATCAGAATGAGGAGCAGAAACGCACTGACCACGGCGAGCTTGTGGCGGCTGTAGCGCCGCCACATCTCGCGCCAGGGCGAGTAGACGCGCCGCTCAGCGGAGGGAGATGCGAGGGTCAAGCCAGCCATAAAGGACGTCCGCGATGAGATTGAACAGCACGACGAGGCACGCGAAGACGAAGGTAACGGCCATCACCACCGGCGTGTCGTTGGAAAGGATGGAGGAGATCAGCAGCGAGCCGATGCCGGGGATGCGGAAGATCTGCTCGGTGACGATGGCGCCGCCGAACACGGCCGGCATCTGCAACGCAATCAGGGTGACGACCGGGATCATGGCGTTGCGCATGACGTGCTTGACGATGACCGTGGCCTGCCCAAGCCCCTTGGCGCGCGCCGTGGTGACATAGTCGAGCCGGATCACGTCCAGCATCGCCGAGCGCACGAAGCGCGTCATCGACGCAGCCTGGAACAGACCGAGCACCGCGACCGGCATGATCGCCTGCCGAATCATCTCCAGCACCCAATGGATGCCGGTGCCCTTGATGTCGGTCGTATAGACGAAAGGCAGCCAGTCCAGCGTGACCGAGAAGATCAAGATGAACAGAATGCCGGTGAAGAAGGTCGGCAGCGAGAAGCCGACGAAGGCGAGCGTGTTGGCGATCTGGTCGAACAGCGAATAGGGCTTTGTCGCCGCATAGACACCGACGGGGATCGCAATCAGCAGCGCCAGGATCTGCGCCGAGCCGATCACGTAGAGCGTCGCCGGCAGACGCTGGAGGATCAACGTGTCGACATTCATCCGGCTGACGAAGGAGAACCCCCAGTCACCGTGCAGCATGGCGTTGAGCCAGTGCAGGTAACGGAGGTGGATCGGATCGTCGAGGCCGAACTTGGCCCGAAGTGCGGCCTGCACCTCGGGCGGGACGTTCGGGTTCGTCGCCAGTTCCGAGAACGGATCGCCTGGCGCAAGCGCCAGCACGACAAACAGCACAACCGAGATTCCGAGAAGACTCGGAATCGCGATCAGGAGGCGACGCAGGACGTACTGACTCATAGGGAAAGACCCCGTCTAGAGCTGGGGGATCATTCCTCGCGGTACCAATCGTGCAGATTGTCGGTTTCGTTGGCCCAGCCGCTGATGATCGGGCGGAGATTGTTGGCTGCCGCTTCCACCTTTAGGCGATGCTGCGCCGGGATGAACACGGTGTCCTGGAACATGAGGTCGTTGGCCTTGATATAGTGCGCCGCGCGCTTGACCGGATCCATTTCGCCTTCGGCTGCTTCGATCGCTGCGTCATAGTCCTTGTTGACCCAGCGCGGGAAGTTCGTGCCCTGCCACTTGTTCTCCTTCGTGGCGACGTTGGTCGACAGATAGCGGCGCATATGCTGAGACGGATCCGGCTGGCTCAGCGGGATCTGGAACATCTGGAGATCGGCGTAGAAATGCGCGTAGGTGTCGGGGTTGGCGACATCGGAGGAGAAGAACACGGACGCCACCACCGACTTCAGCTCGACGTCGATGCCGGCCTTCTGACAGGCCTGCTTGACGATCGCCTGGGTCTTCTGACGCGGTCCGTTGATCGAGGTCTGGTACAGAAGCTTCAGCTTCTTGCCGTCCTTCTCGCGGATGCCATCCGCGCCGGGCTTCCAGCCGGCGTCGTCGAGCAGCTTCGAGGCCTTCTCGATGCTGAATTCCCAGGTCGTGTTCTTGGAGACGAACTTCTCGGGACCGTTGAGGAAGTTGGCGGTGGTGCGGCCGGCGCGGCCGTAGATCGCCTTCTTGATGGACTCGCGGTCGACCAGCATCGACAGCGCCTTGCGTACCGCCGGATCGGAGAACAGCGGATGCTTGGTCTTCATCGAGGAGCGCTCGCCATCGACCTCGGTGTTCGGATCGGTGAAGTTGAGCGCGATGAATTCGGTGTCGCCGCCCACGGCATAAACGGTCTTGCCCTTGCCGCCCTTTTCGAGGCGCAGCAGCACGTCGTCCTCGACCTGGATGTTCCATCCGAAATCATATTCACCGGTCTGGATCACCGCGCGCGCCGCAGAGACGGCGTCGCCGCCGCCCTTCATCTCGACCGTGTCGAAATAAGGCCGGTTCGGCATGTGGTAATCGGGATTGAGCTGGCCGCGGACGAGATCGCCCGGCTTGAACTCGACGAACTTGTAGGGGCCAGTGCCGACCGGCGAGAGGTTGGTGGGCGCTTCCCGCGATTTGGACCCCTTGTAGTCGGCGAACAAATGTTTGGGGATGATGGTGTTGGGAGCCCCGACAAAGGCGTCGGCCCAGAACGGCGTCGGCTTGTTAAAGAGGATGCGAACCGTGAGGTCATCCACCTTCTCGACCGTGATGTCGCGGAGCGTCGCGATGGTCAGGGCGGAGGTCGCCGGATCCCTGGCATATTCCCAGTTGAACACGACGTCATCGGCGGTGAACGGCTTGCCGTCATGCCATTTGACGCCTGGTTTGAGCTTCCAGGTCACCGACTTGCCGTCGGCGGCGAGGCCGCCGTTCTGGATCGAGGGAATTTCGGCCGCCAGAACCAGCTTCATGTTGCCGTCGGGATCCCAACAAGCGAGGGGCTCGTAGAACAGGCGCGCGCCGTCCTGGTCCTTGGTGCCGGTGGCGAAATGCGGATTGAGCAGGGTCGGCCCCTGCCACCACAGCAGCTTCAGCGCACCGCCGCCGCCGCGCTTGGTCGGCTTGTAGGTCTGGGCACCTTCCGCCATGGCGACGCCGCCGAGCGCGAGGATCTGGTTGGCGAGGGGTGCGGTGAGGCCGACCGCGGCCATACGCATGATGAAGGCACGGCGGTCCATCCGGCCGTCCTTCACGTCACCAATCATCGAACGCAGTTCTTTATCCAGCATGGTTGTCCCCCGTCTGGTTCCCGTATGGATGCAGGCGGCCGCACCGCGGCCGCCGGGTTTTGCTGGCGGTAGATGGCACACCGAATAGGCCGCGCGTCAACTGCGACCATGTGTATGCAAACGGTGTTCTGGCTGTCTGTTGGGCAAAACTCTGTTCCGCAGCCCAAGCGTTCGGCAATCCGGCGCTAAATCGCGCCGGAATCCACGTTGCACTGCGGAAAATTTGTTCGCGGCATCAGACGAAGTATCGAGGCGAAATTCTACGCCACGGACATGGTCAGCGGCGGCGCGACGTGGTCCGGCAGCGGACAGACGTAAGGTGTCTTGGCGGTCCGCTTCTGCAAGTCCGCTTTCGCGGCCTTGATCAGCTCCGGATCCGTCAACGCCTTGATGCCGATCCCGGCCATCGCCTTCGCCGCCTGCACCATGGCCTTATGAGCGTGTCCGCTCTTGCCCTGCGCCACCACCTGCCAGGTGTGGAACGGCGTGCCGATTGCAACCGTGGGTGCGTGAACCTGCACGGTCGGCACCACCCAGCTCACGTCGCCGACGTCGGTCGAGCCGACCAGCGGGTTGCGCTTGGCATCGAGCGGCACCAGGAAGTCGGCCAGCGGCCGATCGGTCGGCTCCATGCCGATCGCGTAATAGACCGACGCGATGTCCTTGTCGCTCAACGTGGCGCGGATCTGGCTGGCAAAGCCCTTGTCGGCGTCGTCGAAATGCGGCGGCCCCAGCTCTTCCATCACCCGGTGCAGCGCCTGCTCCAGCGGCGTATTCGGCAGGATGTTGGAGACCGCGGAGATGATCTTCATCTCGACTTTGGTCTCGGTCATCAACGCCGCGCCTTCTGCGATCTTGCTGACGCGTCCGACCAGCTCGTTCATGCCGGGCAGATCGCGGGCGCGGATCGAATAGCGCACGCGCGCATGCGCCTGCACCACGTTGGGAGCGATGCCACCGGTGTCGAGCAGGGCATAATGCACGCGCGCGTCGCTCGGCATGTGCTCGCGCATGTAGTTCACGCCGACATTCATCAGCTCCACCGCGTCGAGCGCGGAGCGGCCGAGATGCGGCGAGGCCGCCGCGTGCGAGGTGCGGCCGGTGAAGATGAAATCCGCGCGCGTGTTGGCGAGCGACGGCGTCACCGCGACTTCCCAGAAGCTGTGCGGATGCCAGGTGATGGCGATGTCGGCGCCTTCAAACGCGCCCGAGCGCACCATGAAGGCCTTGGCTGCGCCGCCCTCTTCCGCCGGGCAGCCGTAATAGCGCACGCGGCCGGGCACCTTGTTCTCGGCGAGCCAGTCCTTCATCGCGGTCGCGGCGAGCAGCGCCGCGGAACCAAGCAGGTTGTGGCCGCAACCGTGGCCGTGGCCGCCGGTCTCGACCGGACGGTGCTCGGCGACGCCGGCCTCCTGACTGAGGCCCGGCAACGCGTCATATTCACCCATGAAGGCAATGACCGGACCGCCCTCACCCCACTCGCCCATCACCGCGGTCGGGATGCCCGCGACGTTCTCGGTGATACGGAAACCCTGGTGGCGCAGCTCGGCGAGATGCTCGGCGGCGGACCGCGCCTCGGTGTAGCACACCTCGGGCATGCCCCAGACCCTGTCGCTGAGGTCGATGAAACGCGCCTTGATCGTGTCGACGCCACGCCAGATGTCGCTGCGATTATCCATGCTTCGGTCCGTGATCTCTTGGTCAAACGAAGCGGCAATGGTTAGCAGCTTCATTGCACCCCGCCTAGCACGTCGCGGGACAGCAGCCATGCGGCCGGTGCTGGATCGCGCGGCCGCTTGCCACCTGTGCGGGCGCTGTGCCTGTCGAAGATTTCACGCGGCGATCTCCGGAATAGTTGGGAACGAGGCTTTCAAGACGGCCTCCTCCAGCCTAAATTATGAGTGCTTCGCGCGTCGTTCCGCCGGCCAAGGCGGAGCAATGCTCTCAGCCAGGAGAACTCCATGCCCGCCCTGACCGAATGGAGAGTGCCGCCGGCCAATCAGCCGCGCGCGAGCGATTACGGTTTCGATCTCGACCGCTCGCTCGCGTCCGTCGTCGGCCTGCACGCCATCATCCCGCCCGACGCCTTCAGTGCCGAAACGCTGGGCACCGAACGCGCCGGCAACGGCGTCGTGATCGACAACGGGCTGGTGCTGACCATCGGCTACCTCATTACCGAGGCGGAATCAGTGTGGCTGCATCTCGCCGACGGGCGCGTCGTCGAGGGGCATGCGCTCGGTTTCGATTCCGTCACCGGCTTCGGCCTCGTGCAGGCACTCGGTCAGCTCGACGTCGAACCCTTGCCGCTCGGCAACTCGGCGAAAACAAGGGTCGGCGACCGCGTCGTGGTCGGCGGCGCCGGCGGGCGCACCCGATCGGTCGCGAGCCAGATCGTGGCCAAGCAGGAATTCGCCGGCTATTGGGAATATCTGCTGGACGAGGCCGTGTTCACCTATCCCGCGCATCCGAACTGGGGCGGAACGGCGCTGCTCAACGAGCGCGGGGAGCTGATCGGCATCGGCTCGCTGCAGCTCGAGCGCGAACGCGAAGGCAAGGCCGAGCACGTCAACATGATCGTGCCGATCGACCTGTTGAAGCCGGTGCTCGACGATCTGCGCAAATTCGGCCGCGTCAATAAGCCGTCGCGCCCCTGGCTCGGGCTCTATTCGACCGAAATCGACAACCGCTTGGTGGTGATCGGGATTTCCACCAACGGCCCGGCCGCGCGCGCGGAGCTGAAGACCGGCGATGTCATCCTTGCGGTGGACGGCCAGGAGGTGACGAGCCAGACCGCCTTCTACAAGACGATGTGGGCGCTCGGCGCCGCCGGCGTCGACGTGCCGCTGACCGTGCATCATGAAGGTGTCACCTTCGACGTCACGGTGACGTCGACCGACCGCTTCAAGCTCTTGAAGGCGCCGAAGCTGCACTGACGAGATCGAACCGACATCAGGCAAGGAAAGCGGCGATGAGCGAGGCCGTCGTTGACGACATCGTGACCGTGCTGCCGCCGCTGCTCAACGCGCTGGAAGCACTCGGCTTCTTCACCCGGAATCTGCATCCGCCGGCCTTTGCCTCGGTGATGAATGCGATCGGCGCGCCCGACGCGGCGCTGCAGGCGGCGCACGCTGCGATCGGCGCCTGGCCCGAGCAGTTCACCGGGCTGCGCGAGCGGCTCGACCGCGCCTGCAACGAGACGCTCTCCGCCTTTGCCGGCATACGCGAGGTCGAGCGCGGCAATGGCGATCTCGTCGCAGTCTTCCGCGCGCTGCGCCATCTGCCTCGTGCACAGGAGGCGCTGTATCCGCTGTCGACCCAGTTTCCGCCGGTGAGCAGCTTCTTCCTCAACGCCGCCAATCGCGAGAATGACGATCTGCTGACGCGGCTGGAAGCCGGGGCGGGCGAAGACACCGGCATCTTCCACGACCACAACGAGCCCGGCAGCCGCGGCGGCTTCTCGGTCTATGTGCCAGAATATTACTCGCCGGAGCGCGCCATGCCGCTGGTGATGGCGCTGCATGGCGGCAGCGGCAACGGCCGCGGTTTTCTCTGGAGCTGGCTGCGCGATGCCCGCAGCCTTGGCGCGATCCTGGTGGCGCCGACCGCGACCGGCCCGACATGGGCGCTGATGGGCGACGATAGCGACACGCCGAACCTCATGCGCATTCTCGACACGGTGCGTAGCCGCTGGACCGTCGACGGTTCGCGCCTGCTGCTGAGCGGCATGAGTGACGGCGGCACCTTCTGCTACGTCACCGGGCTCGACGGCGCCTCGCCCTTCACGCATCTCGCGCCGGTGTCGGCGACCTTCCATCCGCTGATGGCGGAGATGGCGGACGCCGTGCGCCTGCAGGGACTGCCAATCTTCATCACCCACGGCAAGCTCGACTGGATGTTTCCGGTACAGACCGCGCGCCAGACGCAGGCGGCCCTCTCCGCCGCCGGCGCCGATGTCATCTATCGCGAGATCGACGACCTCAGCCACACCTATCCGCGCGAGATCAACGCAGAGCTGCTGGAGTGGCTGAACGGCGGATGAACGGGTCGTCCTTATCTGCGCCGTACTGCCGCGGAACCATCACTCCGGGCCGACGTTATCGCCCGTCACCGGAGGTTCACAGATGCAGACGTTTTTCGGAATGATTTTGGGCGCGCTGCTGCTCGGTTGCGGCGTGTACGTCTATGACTCCATGCAGACGTCGTCGGTCGCCAATGGCGAGGTCGCGACGACCAATCGCACCATCGTGAACTGGGACGTCGCCAAGGCCGACTGGGATGCGCTGCGCGATCGCGCGCACAAGGACTGGGTCCGCATCTCGTCGAAGTAACGTCGCCGTATCACGAACAAGGCGCCGTCGCGGGTCCGCGGCGGCGCCTTTGTGTTGACGGCGATCGATGCGGTCGCGTCAGTTCATCTTGGCCTTGCGGGCATCGGCGATGACCTGCTCGAACTCGGTCATGCTGAGCACGCCTGGCACGCGGTACTTGCCGACGATGAAGGAGGGGGTACCGCTGAAGCCGAAGGCTTCGGCCTGCTCGTTGTTGCGCTTGAGGACGGCGTCGATGTCCTTGGCACGGTCGGTGAGATCGCGCTTCAGGCGGTCCATGTCGACGCCGGCGGCCGCGAGCAGCTCGTTGATGCGCGGCTCTGTCAGGCGCGAGCTGACACCCATCATGGCGTCATGCGCCTGATGGTATTTGTCCTGGAATTTTGCCGCGAGCGCGATCCGCGCCGCGGTGACCGAGACCGGCCCGAGGATCGGCCAATCCTTCATCACCAGCCTGACCTTGCCGTCGTCCTGGACCACCTGGCGCAGCTCCGGCTCGAGCTTGCGGCAATAGGGACAGTTGTAGTCGGACCATTCGATGATGCTGATGTTGCCGTCGGGATTACCGGCGACGGGAACATCGGGGTCGCGCAACACCTTGGCTTCGGTCAGCACCTCGTCATCGGCGGCGGCCGCGCGCGCAGAGGTGATCCGACCTGCCGCAAGGGCACCCGCCCCGATCAGCGTCAGCGCCGCACGCCGCGTCGCCACGAGGCCCTTGTTCCTGAATCCAGCCATATCTCGTCCCGTTTCGGTCCCATCGCTGCAAATACGGTTCGCGACCGGGACCTGTTACGCGTCATATAGAGCGTTGCGGGCGCGATGTCATCGCCATGCTAGGCGCGGATCGCCGCCGGCGCTGGCGAAGCCGCCGCGCGGGGCAGCATCGCCATCAGCGTCCCGGTCATGGTGGCGACCAGCGTGGTGTTGCCCTCGTGCTCGGCAAAGGCCCTCGCCTCGCAGAAGGTCAGCGTGCGGCCGGGCTTGACCACCTCGGCCTTGAAGACGAAGCGAGTGCCGCGGGCGGGTGCCAGCAGCGTGGTCTTGAACTCGACGGTCAGGATGTCGGCCTCGCGCGGCATCAGGGTGAAGGCGGCGACGCCGCAGGCATTGTCGAGGCCTGCCGTGATGATGCCGGCATGGACAAAGCCGTTCTGCTGCGTGAAAGCCGCCGAATGCAGCATTGCCAATTCGACCTCGCCCGGCGCGAGGCGGACGATCACGATGCCGAGCGTGCGCATCGCCGGCTGGCCGTCGAACATGGCAATGGCGGCAGCGCGATAGCCCGGATTTTTCGGCTCGAACGCGGCCATGGCTCAGGCCTCGGCCGGCTCGGCAAGATGTTGCAGAGCGACCGCGCGGATCGCATCCGTGAACGGCGCCGACTTCCGCTGGCTGCGGTCCATGTGCACGCCGGTGATGTCGCAGAACGCGGCGATCTCGCCAGTCTCGGCATTGGTCATGTCGTGCCGGAAGCGGATCGACTTGTCGCGGACCTCCAGCAAATGGCTGCGGATCTCGACGATGTCGCCGGCGAGCAGCTCCCGCCTGTAGGTGATATTCTGCTGCACGGCGGCCATGCCGCGGCCGGAAGAGCGCAGATAGGTCGGCGTCAGCCCGAGGCGCGCGAACAGATTCCAGTTGGCCTCGTCGAATTTGCCGACATACCACATGATGTTCATGTGGCCGACATGATCGCACTGCCACGGATAGACCGTGCCGCGATAGGTCGCCTCCTGCATCGCAATTCCTCCTGCCGTTTTTCCGCCCTCTGATCATTGATACGGTAGCGTATCAGCGCCTCCGCGCGTTAGCAATACGGTACCGTATCAAGAACCGGTGAGGCTTCCTTCATGAACGACGGCAAGGGCGATGTCTGGGTCGAGGCAGGGTTTACCGAGCTCGCCCGCTCGGGGGTCGAGGGTGTCAGGGTCGAGGTGCTCGCCAAGAATCTCGGCGTCACCAAGGGCGGCTTCTACCGCCGCTTCGCCGACCGTGCCGCGCTGCTCGATGCCATGCTGGAACGCTGGCGCGAGGGACGCGCGGCGTCGATCGCGCAGCAGACAAGCCTCGATGGACAAGAGCCCCGCGAGCGGCTGAAGGCGGTGATCCAGCTTTATTCCGAGCGGCTCAATCCGGAGGGCATGGCGATCGAGCTCGCGATCCGGCAATGGGCCCGCTCGGACGAAAACGCCGCCACGGCGGTCGCGAGCGTGGACGCGGCGCGGCTCAAGCACGTCGCCGAGCTCTATCGCGCGACTGGCCTCGAGGCCGAGGCGGCCGAGGCGCAGGCCTTCCTGTTCTATTGCTTCATCTTCGGCCAGAGCTTGCTGTTCGTCGAGCGCGGTCCACGCAAACGCTCGCAGCTCGTGGCGAAGTCGGCCGAGAAGCTGCTCGACTAGCGAAATGGCCGGAGCTTTGCTCCGGCCATCGCATCATGTCGAAGCTCAGGCAGCGCCCTTCAGCTTCTTGTTGCACTCGCTGTAATAGCCGCCGCCCTTCTCGATCCACTTCATGCCACCATTGCCGTTGGTGGTCTTGTTGGCATTGTACTGATCGACGCAGGTGTGGAGGCGCGCCTTGCCGGCGGTCTCCTTGGCGTATTTCGGATCGACGGCGTTCGGATAGATCGCGGGTCCGGCCGGCAGGGTTGGCGCGGCAGCGGGGGCCGCCTCCTTCTTCGCCTGCTTCGGCTCGGCAGGAGCGGCGGGCGCAGCCGGAGCAGCGGCGGCCGGCGCGGCGGCAGGCGTCGCATCCGCTCCGCACTGGGCCTTGCGGAAGTCATTCCACTTCGTTGTGCCAAGCGAGCCGTCCTTCTTGGCGGCCTGGTATTTCGCGCTGCACTCCTGCGAGGTCAGCGCCTGCGCCGGCGCGCTCGCGACCAGCGCGGCAAAGCCCGTCAATGCAACCGCACACAGCAATTTTGACTGAATGGTCATCCTTGGTCCTCCTCCTTGGTCTTCCCCGACGGAAGCGAAACGAGGATTGCTATCCTAGCGTGCCGCCCGGCCGCGACAAGGAAGCGATGGCACCTGCCGCCAAAATATAGTGATCCCCCCGGCTCGGATTATTCATGTCGCGTTCAGCAAGGCGAGCCGACGTTCCCAACCCTCCGCAATCTCGCAAGAGTGCACCACCATGACCTTCACGTCTCGCCTCGCCATCGTCGCCCTGACCTCCCTGCTCGCCACCGGCACCGCCTTCGCGCAGGCCGCCGCGCCGGCTGCCAAGACCGACGCCAAGACCACAACTGCCGCCGCCCCCGCCGACAAGAAGGCGTCGAAGGAGCGCTCGGCGGAGTCGCTCGAATGCTCCAAGCAAGCGGACGCCAAGGCACTGAAGGGCAAGGAGCGCAAAAAATTCCGCCGTGAGTGCATGAAGGAAGCGAAGGCCGGCACCGCCGCTCCCGCCGCCCCCGCCGCCGACAAGAAGTAAATCCGTCACACTACGGTTTGCGAGCATCCGTGAGAGGCGCGCGCATTGCGGCATGACGAGGCTGCAATTGTGTGCCTCTCGCTGATTTGCGATAAGGTGGTGTGAAGCAAATCACCGCCTCCCTGCCGTTCGAATGGCCAAGCCGTGCCAAGATCTTGAGCACGGTTGAGACGCTCGTCATCGGCACCGCCGGCGGCCTCGTGTTTCTGGTCGCCGGACTTCCCGGGGGACTGATCTCGGGCTCGATGATCGCGGTCGGGATCGCCGCGATCGCCGGCCGCCAGCTGGCGCTGCCGCCGATCCTGACCCAGACCGTGCTGGTGCTGCTCGGCATTTCACTGGGCTCGGTCGTCTCGCGCCACCTGCTGCAACAGGTCAGCGCCTATCCCCTCACCATCGGCCTGCTTGCGCTCGCGACCTTCTGCTCGACCTTCGGTTCGAGCTATTACCTCCAGCGCATCCATGGCTGGGACCGCACCTCGGCCTTCCTCGCCGGCAGCCCAGGGGCGCTGTCGCAGATCACGATCCTGGCGGTCGAGCGCGGCGCCGACCTGCCCGGCATCGCGGTGGTGCAGACCCTGCGCGTGATCATCCTCACCGCGGCGCTGCCGATGGTGCTCGCGTTCGCGGGCGTGGCGCCCTCCGTCGCGCCGTCGCTGACGACGACGATCGCCTCGCCGCTCGAACTCGTGGAGCTGGTCGCGGCCTCGCTGGCCGCGGCGCTGCTGCTGCGGTTGATAAAGTTTCCGGCGAGCTGGATGTTCGGCGCGATGATCGCCTCCAGCGTGCTGCATGGCGCAGGCTGGGTCGAGGGCGGCCTGCCGAACTGGGTGCGCGGCGTGGCGCTGATCGGCATCGGCGCATTGATCGGCAGCCGTTTCGCGCGGATGCGGATCAAGACGCTCGCCGGCCACATCCATGCGGCGCTGGGCTCGTTTGCCGTGGCCATCGCCGTCTCCGCCATCTTCGTCGGCATCGTCGCGCTCACCACGCAGGTGAAATTATCGGATGTCGTCGTCGCCTTCGCGCCGGGCGCGATGGACGCGATGCTGGCGCTCGCGCTCACGCTGCACATCGACCCGATCTTCGTCGGCGCCCATCATTTGTCGCGCTTCGTGTTCGTGACGATTGCGACCCCGGGCATCGTGCACCTGTTCGGCCGCACGCAGGACGATGTGGATGATTAGCGAAGCGCCGCAGTCGTAGCGGAGCTCCGGTCTCGTAGGATGGGCAAAGGCGCGCTAGCGCCGTGCCCACCATGCTCCCGCAATATCGCTAAAAATGGTGGGCACGCTTCCGCCTTCGCTCTTCGAGCTACGGCGGACAAGTCGCTTTGCCCACCCTACGGCAGCTTGCCTAGCGCTTCGCCGTCCGCAAAAATCCCCACGCCGCGATCGCCGCCATCAACAGCGAGATCAGCACATTGTAGCCGGCGAGCGAGAGGCCGAGGAAACGCCACTGCACCTCGTCGCAGCGCACCACCTTCACGGTGTCGAGCTTGGACAGCAGGTCGGCGGCATTGCCGAGATTGATGACGGGACCGGAGCAATCGGTCGGGCCCTTCCAGAACCCCCATTCGACGCCGGAGTGGTAGGTGCCGAGGCCGGCATTGGCGAGTGTCGCCAGCGCGAGTATCGCAAGGCCCGCGAGCAGCAGCGGCCGCGGCGCCCCGCTCCGCGCCGCAAGCGCCGTGAGCACACCGACCGGGATCGCCAGATAATAGGCGTAGCGCTGCTCCAGGCACAGCGGACAGGGCAGGATCTCCAGCACGAGCTGGAAGAACCAGGCGCCGGCGATGGTCGCGGCGGCAATCAGCGTGACGAGCACCGAGGCAGTCAGCGCGGGACCGGTCCCAGCCGGCCTGAATGCAGGTATTGCGGCACTCTGGGTCGTCACGGCAGCCTCTTCCGATGGGGTCGCTTTCTTAAGGCTCTAACCCCGGCCCAGGCGGCTGTCGAGAACGGCCGGGATCACTTTGGCGCGGGTTGACCCTGCCCTGTCCATGGCTATAGTCCGCCCGCTTTGCGAGGCCCTTTTCCAGGGGCCGACCGGGAGCCCCTGTGGCGGAATTGGTAGACGCGCTCGACTCAAAATCGAGTTCCGCAAGGAGTGCTGGTTCGATTCCGGCCAGGGGCACCAGCCTTCGCTGCTTCGCAGCTACGGCTGGGCGAGCCGGGCGGAAGTCCATCCATGCGAAGCAGGGAAGGCTGTCGCGCCGAAGCCTTGGCGAAGGCGGACTAGATCAACGAATCCGGTGTTTCCCTCCCCTTCCAATCGTCACATCCCACCTGTATAAACCGGTAGCTTCTTCTGTCACTCGAAGGAGCTCACATGAACGACCTGCATACGTGGCTTTCGCAGCAGCACCACGGCCTGCGCACCTTCCGGACATTTCAGCAAAAGCTCGAGACGCTCGGCCGGGACGATCCCGCCCAGCGCGGTCTTTGCCGCCTGTTGAGCGGCCTCGTCGGCAGCTATGTCGAGGCCTTTGACGAGGAGCCGCTGCCGGTCGAAATCGCCGATGGCGCATATCAGCGTCTGCTAACGCTGGTTGAGAGCATCGATCTTCACGGCGACGCCAATCGCCGGCTCGCCGACATCAACCGCGTGGCGGAGAGTGAGCTCTGGCGGTGAGAGCCGGCACGCCGTCGCCATCGCGCCGGCGTGATCACGGGAGACGCGTGTAGGTCGTGTTCATCGTGTAGTCCTTGCGTGGACCCGATACGACATGACGGACGACGAACGTTCCATCCGGCCGAAACATGTAGGCCGACTGATAGTCGTCGTGCTTGCAAAGATGGCTCGCACGTCCGCTCAGCTCTCCCCCGGAAGATGCGGAAAGCGAAATCTCGTGAAACAGCCGCGGTGGATCTTCCCTGAAGAAGACCTTGAATCCTCCGTCGCTGTTACTGAAGACGTATTCGCGTTCGGCCTGCACAATGGTGCCGTTCGCGAGCGTAAGATATCCCTGCTCGCGATAGGCCAACCGCCCCCCGTCCAGTGGTGTGAAGATCGCGATACCCTGCATCGTAGCCTGGCCTTCGATGACACGGTTGAAGGACCACGAGCCGATCAGCCTTTTCGTGACGTCCGAGGCGTCACCCCAGCCATCGATCCTCGCTTCATTCATATCTTCAGACCTGCTCTTTAGACCTGCGCAATTAACCAGCCGGTCCAGCCTCACAGGATCCGTAGCCGGGAGTTCGACTTCAACGAGCCGATACCTATATCCTACCGCAATGAATGGTGATGCGGTGAGCAGCTTCGATGGCCAGGAGACGCACGACGGAAGCGGACGCCGACGACCTCCCCCGCTATTTCGTCTGGGTCCGGGGCCTCGAAGGCCCCGAGCCGCAGAAATGGATGGCGATGGATTTCGGCATCGGTGACTGGAAGCGGCCGCAAGTGATGGCCTTTCTGGAGCTGCCGGAAGGCGAACGGCATCTGCCGCTGTCGGCACTGGCGCGGCGCTATCCGCCGCCGCGGGTGGAGACCTAGCGCTCTCTCACTTCCCCCTCGCCGCGGTCGGCGTCAACCCAAACCGCCTGCGGAAGCAGCGGTTAAAATAAGAGAGATCGTTGAAGCCGCAGGCAAAGGCGATGTCGCTGATGCGGCCCTCGCGGTGTGCCAGGAGGTCGGCGGCCTTGCGCAGACGCAGCTCAGTGAGGCGGGTGGTGAAGCTGGCGCCGGCCTCGAACAGCAGCTCGTTGACGTAGCGCTCGGAAAGGCCGCCGGCGGCGGCAAGCTTCTGGGCGGAAAAACCCGGCTCGTGGAAGCGCGCCTCAAGAATCGACAGCACGGCCTTGAGCCGCACTGCGCGCAGGCCCCCGCGTCGCGCGGCAGTGGCGATATCGCTGCGGGCACCGAGACCGATCGCGGCAAGGTCGAGCAGATGGCCGGCGATCGCCATGCCGGCCTCGTCGGCGGCCGTGGGATTGCGGAGGAGGAGATCGCTGTAATCCATCGCCAGCGACAGCGCGCCGCCGGGCTCGAGCTCGCAGCCGACGAGATCGTCGATGTCGGCGACCATCGCGCGCAGCGTATCGACCGGCAGATGCACGTTGGTGAAGCGCTTTTGGCTCGCGCCGTCGGCCGCGAAGAACGGCTCGTCCAGCTTGAGCAGCACCATCGCTCCCGGCCGCATGGTGAATTCGCGGCCACGATGGATCACCTGAGACGGAAGATCTCCGGTGTTGCGCGCGAGGCAAAAGCGGTCGTCGCCGGTCTCGATCACCTGGCGCTTCTCGCGCCGGACCGTGACGAAGCTGCCGTCGCAACGGCCGAGCATGGTGGTGCCGATATGGATCGAGTTCATCGTGGCGCGAAACGGCACGTCGGACGCCGGATCGAGCTCGCCGGTGTTGGAGAAATGCTCGAACAGCTCCGCGAAGCGGATGAAGCGCTGCCGGTCGGACAAGTCCTGCGGCAGCATCTCGGTCGAGAGCGACTTCCTGACGACGGACATCGAGAATGACTTTTCGAGAATGGCTTTTCTAATTTCTTCAAAAAAGGACTTGGCGCTCGCTGAACCTCGCACGCCAAACGGACGCCCGCAGAAGACCAGCATACCGCAAGCTATCAGCACGCCAACGTGAATCAAGCTGCGCCGGTCAGTCCAAGCTGCGACGGGGCTGGCGCCGGTCAGTCCAAGACGCCCCGCACAGGCGGGCCCTATTCAGGCCGCGGATGCGGCATCCCGGCACAGACGGGACTGCGTCCGGGCAAACGGGCGGCCCCAGCCTGACGCCCGCTGGAGGAGACAACGACATGCGAACCTCTCTACCCCGCAGCCTCGTGCTCGGCGGCGCCATCGCGACCAGCCTCTGCATCGGTTACGCGCTGGGCGCGCAGCCGCACATGGACGAAGCCATCGCGATCCTGCAATCGGCCCGCGCCGAGCTCGGCAAGGCCGAGCCGAACAAGGGCGGCCATCGCGAGAAGGCGATCGGGATGATCGACCAGGCGATCGCCGAAGTACGCGCCGGCATCGCGTTCGCCGCCGGCCATTGAAGCAACGGCATTCGGGAGGAAGACATGATACGCACCCTGTTTGCCACGGCTCTCACGCTCGGCGCGATCACGGGCGTTGCCCAGGCCATGCCGCTCACCCTGCTCAACGCAGGCGCGAACGGCGACGTCATCGCGGTCGCCGGCGGCTGCGGCCCCGGCTGGCACCGCGGCCCCTATGGCGGCTGCCTCAGGAACTACGCCAACCCCGCCGCGCATGCCTGCCCGCGCGGCTACCATATCGGCCCCGGCGGCGCTTGCCGCGGCAATGGCAGGTAGGAGCTGAACACTCCGCCTCTCCCCACTCGCAGGGGAGAGGCGTCCGCCGACATCACGCCTCTCGCCACGGGCACCAGCAAGACCAAACGTTTTCGTAACCGTCATTGCCGCGGCGTCCGACCGCGGCAGGGCGGCGGCGCGATCCCGCTTGCTACCTCAACGGGACTATGCACAGAATGCACCTGCTTTTTATTACGCAACCATTGATTGAAATCGTGGGGTGCTGAACGGCTCCAGCCCGAAGTGCTTCACCGTCGATTGCCAGAGGGGCCCCATGACCCACCATGATGGCGCGCAGAATGGCGATTCTGCCAGACCCAAGCACACACATGACGATGCAAGCGCCGGCGGGACGACCGCCACCACCCTGTCGAAGCGCAAGCTGGTGCTGTTCGCCGACGGCACGGGCAACGCGTTCACCGCCCAGGAATCCAGCGTCTGGCGGCTCTATGAAGCGCTCGACCACACCCAGCCGGACCAGATCGCCCACTACATCAAGGGTGTCGGCACCGCCGGCTGGGCGCCGCTCGCGGCCATCGACGGCGCCACCGGCATCGGCGTTCCCTCCAACGTCCGCAAGCTCTACCGCTTCCTGTGCTGGAACTGGCGCGAGGGCGACGAGATCTACATCTTCGGCTTCAGCCGCGGCGCCTTCACTGCGCGCACGCTGGCGGCGCTGATCGCGAGCCAGGGATTGGTGCCGGCGGAGATCAAGGGCGAGCCGGTATCGCATGCCGAGATGGAGCGCAACGCCATGTCCGCATGGCGGGAATACCGCAAGGAATCGGTGGGCTATCGGAGCCTGCCGACGATCTGGATTACGCGCTGGATTCGCGACCTGCTGCTCATCATCTACCATTTCGTCTGCGGGCACCGCTCCTATTGCACGGTCCGCAAGGCCATGGCCGGCCGCAAGAACGTCAAGATCGAATTCCTCGGGCTGTTCGACACGGTCGAGGCTTTCGGCGTACCGATCGAGGAGCTGCGCGTCGCGATCGACTGGGCAATTTGGCCGATTTCGTTCCGCAATCACCGGCCCTCGCGCAAGGCGATGCACATCTGTCACGCGCTCGCGCTCGACGACGAGCGCACCACCTTTCATCCGCTGCGGATCGACCAGAGCCGTCTAGCGAATGACCAGACTGTCAAGGAGGTGTGGTTCGCGGGCGTCCATTCCGACATTGGCGGCGGTTACCCGGACTCCACCCTCTCCTTCGTTCCGCTGGTCTGGATGATCGAGCAGCTCGGTGGCCAATTGCGCTTCCAGAACGGCACGATCGAGCGTTTCCGCGAGTATCAATCGGCGATCGGGCCAAAGCACGATTCACGCAGCGGCGCCGCCGTGCTTTACCGCTACGGTCCGCGGCCGATCCTCGAAGGCGATGTGAACGGCGGCAAACCGGTCGTTCACTTCGCCGTGGTCGAACGAATGCTGTTCGGATGCGACGATTATGCGCCGATCATGCTGCCGGCGAACGCGCGGCTGCTGATGCCCGACGGAAGCATCAGGGAGCTCACCAACGACGGCGCGCACCAGGCCATGCATGACGCCTACGCGAAGAAAGCGAGGCGCCCGATAAGCAAGGAGGAATCCGACGCCTTCACTGGAATGAAAGCGCCAGACGCGGACATGGCGAATCTGGCGCGCGGCGCCGTGTGGTGGCGACGCGTGGCCTATTTCTCGCTCCTGATCATGACGGGCATCATTGCCGCCTGGCCGTGGATCGCCCACAAGATCATAGATACATCCGGCAAGAGCCTGCGCGATTTTGTCAGCAACATCGACTGGGGTTTCAGCGCCATACTCGGCTCCGTCGCGAACCTGCTCAAGAACGTGTTGCCTTCCTATGCGGGGCCATGGCTCAATATCGCACTCTATTATCCTGTCGCGACCTCACTCGTCGTGCTGGTCACGTGGTGGGTCTGGAGCATCAACGCCTCGCTGCGTGATGGCATCCAGGAGCGGGCGCGGCTCGCCTGGTACCGGCCGGAACGGAAGGCGAGCGCAAAAAACCTCAGCCGGATGAGTTTGTTGTTCAGGTTTGGCGGTTTGATGCAGCGAAATGCGCGGTGGATGAGCTTTCCGTTCACCAAGATCATCTTCCCCATCGTCTCCATCGTCGTCATCTACGCCGCGGGCTTGCTGATCGCCTCGAGCAGCTTCTTCACCTGGCGCGTCGCGACCGGACAGGTTTGTGAAGCCCCGGAAACAAAAGCCGCAGAGGCGCAGAAAAAGGGAGCGAACGTCGCGATAGACATTCCGCCAGCCAAGCCGGTGGGCGACAACGCGCTTCCTGCGACCGAGCTTTTCAACGTCAACCAGTTCTGCTGGGCAAGCAGGCTCGCCGTGGAGAAGGGCCGCAAATACCGGGTCTGGATCGATATCGACCAACGCTGGTTCGACCGTACGATCATGACCGGCGTCAACGGATTCCAGACCTACGAAAACCACCATTACCTCGCTCTCCCGACCCGACGACTGTTCGGCGCGGACTGGTTCCAGCCGGTCGTACGCGTCGGCGAGAAGGGCCTGAACGATCGGCCGCTGCAGGCCACGAACGTGATGTCGGCAGATGAACTGCCGCGCCGCATTGACCCGACCCTCCCCGAGGACAATGCTCAGGATGAGCCAAAAAACAGATATCCCGTCCGCATCGAAAGCGCTGAGGAATCGAGCACGGACGATGCGGCGAAGCTGACGAAACTCAAGGCCGATATCGCGAAGATGGGCACATTCGATGCGCTTCCGCCAGACGAGTCGGCACGCAAGGTCTGGGACACGCAGAAACTTGCAGACCGGATGGTGGCCGAATTCACCGCACCTGATTCCGGCGAGCTGTTCTTCTACGTCAACGACGCCGTGCAGATCGTCCCGGGCTTCCTGCGATGGCTGGCCCCGGCAAAATACGCCGACTATTTCGGGCCGGACGAACAATACTACAAGAACAACAGTGGCACGGCGCGGATCACGGTACAGCGTCTGCCCGCGCCGCCGACGCCATCGGCTGCGGCAAAGCAGTAGGCGCCGGCCACACCGGAGCGGAAGAGTGACAACGCCCCCATGATTATGGGTGTCGCGCCCCCCACGCCGCGGCTAAGCTTGGCCTTGCGCCGCGGGGGACACGCGGTGCGGGACGATGAACATGAGCGAACAGGGCGAGACGGGTGAGGCCATCACCATCCTCCTCGTCGAGGACGACGCGCCGACCTGCTGGCGGCTCCAGGATGCGCTGGTCAAGGCCGGCTACAAGGTGCGCAGCGCGGGCACGCTCGGTGAGGCGCGTCAGGCCCTGAACGGCGATGCGCCGCGCGTGCTGCTGACCGATCTGCGGCTGCCCGACGGCCATGGCATCGAGCTGATCCGCGAGACCCGGCAGCGCTTTCCCGACACCGAGATCATGGTGATCTCGGCGCTCGGCGACGAGGAGAGCGTGATCTCCGCGATCACCGTCGGCGCCACCGGCTATCTCCTGAAGGACGCCTTCCCGACCGACATCGCCACCACCGTGCGCGATCTGGTCGCCGGCCATTCGCCGATCTCGGCCTCGATCGCCCGTTTCATCGTGCGCAGAACGCAAGGCGTCGCGCCGAGTTCGGTCGAGCCGCCGCGGGGTCCCGTACTCAACACCGCACGACTCACCCCGCGCGAGATCGATATCCTCTGGGGCATCGCAAAGGGTTTCAGCTACGCCGAGATCGCGAGCCATCTCGGCCTCTCCAGGCAGACCGTGCCCGGCCACATCAAGAACATCTATCGCAAGCTCGAGGTGCACACGCGCAGCGAAGCGGTGTTCGAGGCGGTGCAGCAGGGCCTGATCAAGCTGTGAGCGAGATAGCGGCGAAGGCGCCTGCGCGACCGCGGCGCCGGCTGATCGCGGTGCGCCTCGTGCCCTATCTGCTGCTACAGGCCCTGATCGTGATCGTCACCATCCAGGGGCTGCGGCTGCTCCAGCCCAGCGACCCCGACGATTTTGCCGTGAGCGAATTTTCGCTGCGGGAGGACGGCACGACCCGGGCGGTGACGCTGCCGCATTTCACGTCGTCGCGCTACGCGCTCCAGGACCCGCCGCTCTATTCGGGCACGTTCGTCTTCAAGCCCGATGCGGCAAACACGGCCTGGTCGGTGTTTCTGCCCCGCTTCAGCAATGGCGTGGAGGTCGCGGTCAACGGCGTCGCGATCCTGGACTCCCGGCGCGATCCCACCGCCAACCGGCCGGACCGCAACACGCCGGAGATCACAGTGATCCCGTCGTCGCTGCTGCGCGACGGCAGCAACGACATCACCGTGCGGCTGTTGGTGTGGGGTCCGCTGCGAGGCTTCCTCGACACCGTCTATGTCGGGCCGGACGAAAGCCTGCGGGGAGCCTACGAGACGCGCACGCTGCTGTTCGTGACGCTGCCCGTGGTGTTCTCGGCCTGGCAATCGTTGCTGGCGGTGATCCTCGCCATCATGTGGCTGATGCGACGCCGCGAGCCGGTCTATGGCGTGCTGGCGGCAGGAATGCTCGTCGGCGCTATGCAGGCCTTCGCGCCGGCGCCGCTGCCGCCCGCGCCTTATCCGCGGCTGGCCGCCATCCTGCTGGCGTCCGCGCCGATCGAGAGCGCGCTGGTCGTGACGTTCGCGGTGCTGTTCTTCGGCTGGCGCTGGCCGCGCTACGGGCTGCTGTTGTTCGCGCCGGGGCTCATCATCCTGCTGGTCGGGCTCTTTGCGGGCCAGCCGATCCCGCGCATCACCTTCCTGTTCCTCGGCGTGCCGACCGTGGGCCTGTGCCTGATGCTGCTGGTCGTCATCCTGACGTGGGCGGTGATCAGGCGGCAGGACGCGGCGAGCTTTACCTTCGGCTGCGCCGTGACCATCGTGCTGACCTGCTGGTTTCACGACATGCTCTCGGCGTTCGAGTTCGTGCCGGACGATCGCACCTTCGTCACGCGGCTGTCCTATTCCGCGATGCTGGTGGCGATAGGCGCCGGACTGACCTGGCGCTTCGCGCGCGCGCTCAACGAGGTCGACAGCTTCGCCGGCCAGCTCGTCGCACGCGTGCGCGAGGCCGAGGAGCGACTGAAGGCAAGCTTCGCCCGCGAAGAAGAGCGCGCCCGTGCCGCCGCACTCGCCAACGAGCGCACGCGGCTGATGCGCGACCTGCATGACGGCCTCGGCGGCCAGCTCGTCAGCATCGTCGCGCTCTCCGAGCGCGGACACGAGGGCGCGACCATCACGGACGCGGCGCGCGCCGCGTTGAAGGATCTACGCCTGGTCATCGATTCCATGGACGACATCGGCGGCGACCTGATGCTTGCGCTCGGCTCCTGGCGCGAGCGCGCGGCGATGCAATTGCGGCCACACGACATCACCCTCGGATGGCACGTGGCGACGCCGCAGGGCCTGCCGCTGCATCCTGAACTGCGGCCATGGCACGTCATCCAGATCGTGCGCATCCTCGACGAGGCCGTGACCAACGCGGTCAAGCACGCGCAGGCGCGCCATATCGTTGTTACCATCGAGACGCTCGACGATGGCCAAGGAGATGGCCAAGATAACGGCCAAGGACCGTGTGGCGTGATCAGCGTTGCGGACGATGGCAAGGGCTTTGCCCTGTCAGGCAACGGCGAAGCCGGCAGTGCGGGCCAGACCGCGCGGGGTCTGCGCAACATGCGAAGCCGCGCCGCGCGCTGCGGCGCGGTGCTGGATCTGGCCTCGGATTCCTCGGGGACGCGCGTACGGCTGCAACTGCCCAAAATCTTTCCCGATAGCGACGCCGCCGCCACGGGCTGAAAAGCCCCCTCCCCGAACGTGTGGAACGCACGGAGAGAGGGAACGGGCCGGATTATCGTCATGCGGAGGACGGGGGGTTCGTCCGCAAGTCATCCTTTCGCCTGAAGCGATGCAATCAACTCAATCAAACGAGATCGTCAGCGCACGCCGACGCGATTGACCGGGCCTCCGCGATTCATCGGCGTTCCCGCACGAACGCCGACGCCGGGCGCGCCGACTCCGGGCGTCGCCACCGCGACCGCGGCGGCCGGCGCGACCACCACCGCCCCGGCCGGCCGCACCACGCAGCCCTTGGGCACGCCGACCGTCTTGCAATAGACCACCGCCTGCGCCGGGCTCGTGCCCAGCGACACCATCGCCGCGCCCGCGAGCATCATGACCGTCAGCCCGGCGCTCAGCGCGCCCACGTTTTTCGACATCTTGCTCTCCTGCTTCCCGTTCGGCGCCCCGATGCAATCACCGGGTTTCGCAGCCGACGTGCAGCCTGAATGGCAAAAGACGGCGCGCGGATACATGCCATGAAGATGGGGGTGCGGCGGGCGAGCCGATGCCATGAACATGGCATGGACCGGCAACGGTCCTCCGCGAGATGGTCCGGCTCACCCGATCCCAGCGGGACCCGTCACAATCCCAGAGAGGTGTTTCATGAAGACTTCAGTTCTTGCCGCGCTGCTGCTCGCTGCCGCCATCCTGCCCGCCGCTGCGCAATCCGGTCCGACGCCGCAGGAGCAGATGGCCTGCCGCGGCGACGCCGGCAAATTCTGCGCCGAACATATCGGCAAGCCGCCGCAGATGAATGCCTGCCTGCGCGAGAACAAGACAAAGCTCTCGGACGCCTGCCGCAAGGTGGTGGAGTCGCACGGCGGGTGATCTTCTTCCCCCTGTGGGAGACGGTGCCTTGCCAATGGCAAGGCGGATGAGAGTTGCTTCGACGCACCAAGAGCAGAGACGCCCTGCCGCGAGCCACCCTCTCCCGCGAAGAAGGGAGAGGGACAGCAGCTAATTCGTCAGGCCATAGACGTCGATGCGGCCGTCATAGGTCGGGCGATAGATGCGGCCTTTCCAGACGATCGGACGGTTGAACTTGGGATGCATGAAGGCGTGCTCGGGCCCCCAGTCCTCGCTGTCCCAGATCACCTGGAGCCGTTTGGAGCCATCCGGATTGGTGGCGAAATTCTGCGCGTCGTAGACCAGGAAGCGGCCCGGACTGAGAATCATGTTGCTGTCCTGATAGGGCACCATCGCCACGATGATTCCATCAGTGCCGTTGTTGGCGGCAAGCGTGATGCTCCAGCCGGGCATGCCGCCCGGCGGACGCGGCGATTGCGGCGAGGCGATCTCGTTGCCCCCGGCGAGATAGGTCGTTCTCCCGTCGGCCGCAATCGACCAGGCCCGCAAGGCGCTGTTCTCGCCGCCGACGAAATGCATGGTGCCGTGGGTGGCGGACTGGAACAGCAGCGGCGTGCCATGCAGATGCCGCGTCGCGCCGCCGGGAAACACGTTCAGCTCCATCGGTGACGCCGGCGCCGGCGGCACGGCGGGATCGAAATACGTGTACAGGATCGGCGGCATGAGAAGCCTGTTGTAGTTCGCCGCGAAATGGCCGGCCGCAAGTTCGCCCGGCTGCGTCTTGCCGAGCGCATTGGCATTGCCGGTGTAGAGGATGCCGTCCTTGCCCGCGGCCAGAATGGCATGGGCGGAGGCGACGTAGACCGGACCGCCGGAACCGAAATCCTGGTCGCCCCACATCGACTCGTTCATCGCCTCCATGTGATGCGCCACGACCGGCGCGATCTGCGCATCGGTTGCACTGCGACCCGAGATGACCGCGACATGCGGCATCTCGCGCGCATACCGAGGCTTCAGCGTCATTCCCATGCGCCTCGCATGCGCGATCACGGAGGGCAGGGAAACGTTCGACGGCAGCGCCAGTTCGTCATTGTCGTCATCGTCGGCGGCTGCTGCGTCCGCGGCCGCGCCGACCCGATTGGCGTCGGTCCATGGCGCCCACCACGACATGACTTCGAAATGCGCATGGCTTCCGGTGTGCAAGGCGAGCCGCACGATGCTCTCGCCGAAATCGCCATGCTGCGGCGAGAACGCTCCGTTGCCGGTGATGACGTAGATTGAACCGTCGGGAGCGAGGGCCGGGCCGGCCCCGCTCTGCCACAGCCCGCCTCCGGAGCCGGTGACGGTGGAGCACCACGACGCAGCGAGCCGCCAGGCATGGACGTCGACCGCGAGCAGCCAGCCGCGCGCCGTCTTCGAGGTCTCGGCGATCGTGCCGAAGGGAATCAGCACGTGGTTCCGCGTCAGCGTCAGGGCGCTGCGCTGCTTACGCTGGGCCGAGACGAATTTCTGCACCGGCAGGCCGTTCGGCGGCGTGTAGACCGCGCCCTCCAGGTTCAGCAGCCCGTGCACCTTCGAGCCGTCGCGGATCCGCAGCGCCGCGAGGAAATGCTGCCCCTTGGCGACGCTGCCGTCGTCGCTGATCCAGGCGCAGGCATAGAGAATGCCCGCCCCCTCGTCGATCACCGGGGTCGAGAGAATGCCCCAATGGACGTTGGTCATGTGGCCGTCGATCGCCCTCGTTCCGACGATGGGACGCCCCAAGTTGGTCGCCCAGATCTTCTCGCCGGTCACAGCGTCGAATGCATAGACCCAATTGCCCATGCTGGCCTGGAAGATCAGGTCGCGGGTCTTGCCATCGGCCGTGTGCACGCCGCCGACCGCCAGCGGCTGCGCCTCGAGCCTGGGATCGTCGGGAATCGGAAGGCTGAAGAGTTTGACGATGCCCCTGCTGCGGACGGCGGTCGCCGTCAGCACCGTCTCGGAATTGTTCGTACCGGTACGGGCACGGTCGTAGCTGCGGGTCGTGACGGAGGCGACCATGGTCAGGCTCCGTAGGCGAGGAGGCTTCCGGCCGCAATCAGGCAAGCCGCTGCAAGCGGTCGTATGTCGCGCAAGCCCGCGCGCCACCCGCGCGACACGGCGGCTCCGCAGGCAAAGCCGAGCCCGGCCATGATCGCGCTCGACAGTGCGGCAACGGCCGGCGCATCAGGCGAGCGCGACACGAGATTGTCGATCGCCAGCAGCGGTGGCAGCACATAGAACCAGCCCGGCGCATTCAAAAGACGTTGCGCGATGGGGTGGCGCACCACCAGCGATGCGCCGCACGCGATCAACAGGATCGCTGCGAGCCCGCCCGCGACCGGCATCGTGACGCCGAGCGCGGAACCCAGCGCATCGCAAGCGCCGAACATCAGAATGAGCGGCAGCACATGCCGTTGCGGAACGATGAACGCGAGTGCAAAGGCCACGATGAGACTGTCCGCGGACGTCCACAACAGATGTATCGACATGGAAACCTCTAAAAGGTTTGCAATGCGAGATAAGTGAGGTCAGTCGAGAAGGCCGCCCTGTCGTCCGCCTTCGAGGGCAATTGCAGCGCGGTGCAACCGCGATTCCGCGCGTGTCGCGCGAGAAAGTGGAGCAGCCAGGCAATGCCGGCTCCGTCAACCGGCGCCGGCACGGTGACGCCTTCGCCGTACGGCGCGAAGGAGCGACCCCAAGCTAACAGCGCTACGCCCATGACGCGGCCTTTGGCTAGCCACACCAATCATGCATTGAACGGAGATCGTCTGGAAGTTGAAATTCGAGGCAAGCGCGTCCGCAGAACGAACCGTCGCTCACGATCGCGTGCGCGACGGCGGGGATGCGCGCTAATCGTCGTCGGACCCGAACAGCCTGATCTGCGGCAAGCCGCCGCGCGGCCGTCTCGCGACATCGCGCGCATCGGAATCTTCGCGGATGTTGCGCGCGACGTCATCCCAATCGGTGCGGTCGCGCATGCCACGCGGCTCGCGGGGATCGTAGTGCCAGCGCTCGGCCCAGCGCTCGCGGCGCTCCATGCGGCGCCGTTCGGACGCGGCGCGCTTCACATCGGAATCCCTGGCCTTGGCATAGGCGTTGTCGGGTGAGGATGGCTGCTCTGTCGATGCCTGCTGCTCGGCAGGCTTTGCGACTTGCGGAGGCGATGCCGGTGCCGGCTTGGGCGGCTCGGCCGCGGCCGCCTGGGAAGGCGCTGGCGGCCCGGCGTTCGCTTGGCTTGCCTGCGTGTCGGACTTTGCGGGTTCGGATTTGGCTTCGGCCTGTGCCGGAGCGCCGATCATGGCGCCGAAGGCTTGCGAGCCGGTGAGATATTGCAAGCGCTCGGAAGGCGCGTTCGTCGTCACGGGTTTGGCGGCTTCAGCGCGCTGCGCCATCTTGCTCGTGTCCGGCCCCTGCTTGGTCGCGACCGGATTCATGATATTGCCGGCGACGATGCCGCCACCGAGACCAATGGCGATGGCGGAAACGATCGTTCCGGCACCGACGAAATAAGCTGTCGAGGCACGCATTGGTCCACTCCCTCTTTGGAGCGGGCAACGCTTGTCGATTGCCGGATGTTCCCGATGTGGGGCGGAGTTCCTGGAGGAACTTGCGCGTCAGATCTGCTGCGCGACTTTTTCAAGCCCGATGATGCGGGCGAGCTTGCGCACTTCTTCCTTCTGATCCTCGCGCAGCTGGAACAGCAGCGGCATTGCGGCCGACTTCAACTGCTGGACCTCGTCGCAGTTCGGATCGATCGGCACGCCCGGCGCGTTCGGATTGGAGAGCTTGTTCGCGGAGATCTTGCGGACGACATTGCGCAGCGCGGTCTCGACCGAGGGCCAGTAATATTCCTGCGACGACGACAGTTTCAGGCGATCCCTGATGCCTGCGATCTGCACGTCGGACAGCAACGAATAGTTTTTCTGCGGCTGCGGCTTGGCGGCGACCTTCGGCTTGGCCGGAGCTTCGACGGGAGCCTCTGCGGCGGCAGGCGCTTCATGCACACTCGCCTTGGGCATCGGGAAATCGGCGGGCGTCGCGGCGGCAAACGCCTGGCGCAGCGGCTCGGTCAGCACCGGCGCCTGTGAGAGCTTGTCGCCAGAGACCTGGACCGGATCGATCGCGGCCGAGGCCAGTGCCAGCGTCGGAACCAGACGGTCGGCCTTGGCGGCGCGATTTGTCGAAAGCTGCTTGGGCGGCGGGGCCTGCGTGATCATCTCCGCGCTGACGCTGGGCACGCTGTCACGGCCGAGGATGGCGGTGGTGGCGGCGCCGAGGACGAGGAAACAGGTCAGCACGACGATGGTGATGGCTTTGGACAAACGTCTCTCCAGGCCCAGCTTCAAGTCCACGTGACGAGTGCCCGGAAACTGGGCGGTAAATAAGGCTTAACCGAGCCATCGCGACGGCAATCGCGCGGACTGTGGCGACATGCCCCGAAATCTCAAGGAAATCAGGCAGCTAGCGCCAGGTCGTAGGCATCCTGGATGTCGGCGACGATCTCGGAGGCCTCCCAGACCGCGCGCGGCTCGACCGATTGCAGCGTCACCGTCCAATTGCCGCCCCGGCGGGTGCGGGGGACGCTGAGGATGTCGAAGCGCACGTTGCGGCACAGCGGATGACGGGCCAGAGCATGGGCCACGCGGACCCGGATTTCGTCCAGCGTCGCGGCTGTCTTGCTATTGAGAAAATCGAAGTCCATCGCCTGTCCCTCTCGGTCCCGATTGGCGGCCGTGAGGGGATTCTTGGCGGGCGTTGGTTAATCTGCCGTTAAGTACGGGGCTGCGGAGGAGCGCTCGATTAACTGTGATCGGGGCCGACGGCGCCCCCTGTCCCTCCCCAGCAAGCGGGGCGAGGGGAAGGACGCCGCCTACCGCCCGCCCGCATCGCGATATTCGGCGAGGGTCCGCGCCACGAGATCGTCGACCGCCATCACGTCGGTCACGCCCGATGTCGCGTGCCCCCCGCTCCAGATATCGCGCCAGCGTTTCGGGCGGTTTTCGCGCGCGTCGACGTCAATGTCCTTGCCGATGTCGATCGCGCCACGCGCCGGCAGATCGTCGGGATCGAGGCCCGCAGCCACGATCGACGGCTTCAGCATGCTGGTCTGCAACCCCGTGAACGCGGTGGTCAGCAGGATGTCGTCGGCGCTGCTGTCGACCAGCATCTCCTTGTGGCGCTCGTCCGCCATGCTCTCGCGCGTCGCGATGAATTTCGTGCCCATGTAGCCGAGATCGCAGCCGAGGACTCCAGCCGCATGCAGCGCGCGGCCGTCGCTGATGCCTCCGGCGAGCACGATGATGCCGTCAAAGAATGCGCGCACCGCGCGGACGAAGGCGAACGGATTGAGCCAGCCGGTCTGCCCGCCGGCGCCCGCGGTGAGCAGCACCAGCCCGTCGGCGCCGGCTTCCGCCGCGCGCTGGGCGTGGCGGATCGAGGCCACGTCCGCCAGCACCAGCGCGCCGGCATCGTGCAGCGGCTTCAACACCGGCGCGGGCGACCCAACAGAGGTGATGACGATCTCCGGCTTGTGTCGCAGCAGCACCGCGAGATCCTGCTCAAGCCGCGCGTTGGAGCGATGCACGATCAGGTTCGGGCAAAGCGGCGCGGCCTTACGACCTGTGTGATCTTCGTGTTGCCGCAGTCGCGTTTCGATCTCGGTGAGCCACGCCTCGAGCTGTTCCGTGCCGCGGCAATTCACGGTGGGGAAGCTGCCGATCACGCCATTGCGACAGGCCGCGACCATGAGTTCGACGCCCGACACCAGAAACATCGGCGCCGCGATCAAAGGCAGAGCGAGACGATCACGGAAGTGTTGCAGTCGATCGGATGCCACTCACGCCTCCTTGCGCGGGCTTTGTCGTTCCATCCCGCCTTCCCTGTGCTAGCGTTGCGCGCAAACATTGGCACGTCAAAAGCCGATGACAAAGCAACGGGGAAACATATGTCCGATCCGCTCCACGCATCGTCCCCGACTTGCGCGCAGACGCTGCGGGCACTGTCGCGCTATCCCGGCCGCACCGCTTTCGCCTGGCCCGGTGGATCGCTGAGCTATCAGGGCACCATCGACCTGATCGGACGCATCCAGGCCGTGTTCATGCGGCTGGGATTGCAGCCCGGCGCGCGCGTCGCCTTCCTCACCGCGAATCGCGCCGACACCTGGTGCGCCGGTGTCGCCGCGCAATTATCCAGGCTCTGCGTCACCTGGCTGCATCCGCTGGGATCGCGGGCAGACCAGCTCTTCCAGCTCAAGGATTCCGAGGCCGAGATGCTGGTGGTCGATGCCGCCACCTTCCGCGATCGCGGCGGCGAGCTTGCCGCGAGTGCGAGCCGGCTCAAGGCGGTCTTCACCACGGGACCGGCCGACTATGGCGTCGACCTGTTGCAGGCGATCGAGATCGAAGGCCACGCCAGCGCGCATTGCTTCGCCGGCCCCGACGACCTCTCCACGCTGAATTACACCGGTGGCACGACCGGCAAATCCAAGGGCGCGCTGCGCTATCACCGCGAGAACGCCGGGGGTGCTGCCGCGATCCTCGCCGACTTCGAGATCCCGGACATCCCGCACTATCTCGCGGTTGCCCCGATCAGCCATGTCGCCGGCACGAAAGTCGTGCCGACGCTGATGCGCGGGGGCACCGTGCACATGCTGAAAGGCTTCGATCCCGAGGCGGTGCTGGCGACGATCGCGCGCGAGCGCATCAATTTCACGCTGTTCGTGCCGACCATGATCTATGTGCTGCTCGATCATCCCGCGCTGAGCAGCACCGATCTGTCCTCGCTAGAGCTCGTGCTCTATGGCGCATCCGCGATGTCGCCGAGCCGGCTGGTCGAGGGCATCGAGCGGATCGGGCCGGTGTTCTCGCAGCTTTACGGGCAGACCGAATGCTATCCGATTTCGGTGCTGCGCAAGGCGGATCATGATCCCAAAACGCCCGAGTTGTTCCTGTCCTGCGGCTTCCCGATCTCGACCTGCGAGGTCAGGATTCTCGACGACAACGACCAGGAAGTGAAGACGGGCGAAGCCGGCGAGATCTGCGTGCGCGCTCCGCATGTCATGGCCGAATACTGGAAGCGGCCCGACATTACCGCCGAGACGCTGAAGAACGGCTGGGTCCACACCGGCGACATCGCGCGCAAGGACGAGCGCGGCTACATGTTCATCCTCGACCGCAAGAAGGACATGATCGTCTCCGGCGGCTTCAACATTTTTCCGCGCGAGGTCGAGGACGTGCTGTCGCAGCATGCGGATGTCGCGATGGTCGCGGTCGTCGGCATTCCCGACGAGAAATGGGGCGAAGCCGTCACCGCCATCGTCGTGCCGCGCGAGGGGGCAAAGCCCGATCCGGACGAGCTGATCAATCTGGTGAGGACGCGAAAAGGCTCGGCACATGCACCGAAGCAGATCCAGTTCGTCAAGCAGCTGCCGATGACCGGCGTCGGCAAGGTCGACAAGAAGGTGCTGCGCGCGGGCTTCTGGAGTGGACGGGACCGGATGGTGGGGTAGTCATCCCCGATGCAACTTGTGGCAGGCAGCACCGCACGTATTCCCGCGGCCGGACCCCGGAATTCTACGGGTCGCTGTGACCCGCGAACAACAGCTCGGAAGGGACTTTTCAGGCACGCTGTCCGCGCAATTGCAGGCGAATCAACGAATCAACTAGACCGCTGACGGGGCTGGGAAGCGGAGTATCAAATGAGAGTCGCTTCCTTGGAAAGTGCGTTGGCCGCGATCACGTTGATCACGGCTATCATCGTCCTGCTGTGGGAGATCAAAATCGTCTACGGCAGCTGAACTGGCAGGACGCTGGCGTCGAACAGAGACCTCCGGACAAGAAGAGGTTCGCGACCAGGGCATCCCTTCCGCGGCGGCGGAAGTCTGCCGTTCAATCGGCGCAAGGAGCGATCACGGCGCTTGCCGTCACGCTTAGCGCTTTTCGATCACCAGACTCTGCACCGCACGGCCGAAATAGCCGTGACGATCCGCGAGCCGCGACATCGCGAGGCCGGCGCCGTCGGGACCGATCCAGGATTCGCCGTCGAGCAAGATCCACTCGCCGACCGGCTGGCGCGACAGGTTCACAGTAAGGTCGGCATTGATGTAGGTCCAGGCGCGGAAGTCGAGCGTCGAGGCGGTGCCGTTGGAGAAATCGGCAGCGACCACGGCGCGCATCGCCTGCGAGACCGCTTCGCCTTCGACCAGCGGATGGTCGAGGCGAAACCAGATCGCGCCGGCCCCGGCCTGGCCGAAGCGGCCGCGCGCGGCGCGCATCGAGACCATGCCTGCGAACGGACTGGTCGCGCCATGGCCGTCCTCGACCAGCGAGTCCTCGGGCGACGGCAGCGTGACCGGCAACTCCTTGACGTCGTCCGGCAAAGGCTGTGATTGCCGCTTGATCTTGAGCACGGTGGCACCGACGACCTGAACACCGTCGGCGAACAACTTGATCTCGCAGAGCTGGATCTTGCGCCCCTCGCGCAAAACCTCGCTCTCGATCGTGAGCGGCGCCACCGGCACCGGGCGCATCAAGTCGATGGTGACGCGCGCAACATTCATCGGCACCGGCGTCGGAATGCGTTCCGCCGCCCACGTCACCAGCGCAGACGGCGCCGAGCCGTGCTGCATGCGCCGGTCCCACGGACCGGCAGCATTGGGGCTGGTGACGACGTTGTTGCCGTCGACGCGGTAAATGGCGGTCATGTTTGCACGATATCTCGGCTGGCGTTCCCCGGGCTGCAGAGCCGGGGTCCATGTGCTGCAGCGATGGGGCCCGGCTCCGCGCAGCAGCGTTGCACGCTGCAGCGCGTCCGGGACACGAGAGCGGTTAGAGCGGCGGATCGATCGCCTCGTCATATTCCTTCTTGAAGCGCGCGATCAGATCGGCGGCGGGGATGATGCCGTCGACGCTGCCGATGCCCTGGCCCGACCCCCAGATCTCCTTCCAGGCTTTCGGCTTGGCGCGCTCGCCGGAGGCATCCGTGCCGAAGTTCATCTTGGACGGATCGGACGTCGGCAGGTTTTCCGGATCCATGCCGGCCGCGAGGATCGACGGCTTCAGATAGTTGCCGTGCACGCCGGTGAAGAGGTTCGAGTAGACGATGTCGTCGGCCGTCGAACCCGCGATCATCTCCTTGTATTTCTCGACCGCGTTGGCCTCCTTGGTCGCAATGAAGGCCGAGCCGATATAGGCGAAGTCTGCGCCGAGGATGCGCGCGGCGCGGATCGCCTTGCCGTTGCCGATGGCACCCGACAGCGCGATCGGGCCGTCGAACCATTTTCGCGTTTCTGCAACGAAGGCCAGCGGCGAGATCGTGCCGGCGTGGCCGCCGGCGCCGGCCGCAACCAGGATCAGACCATCGGCCCCCTTCTCGATCGCCTTGTGGGCGAACTTCTGGTTGATCACGTCGTGGAAGACGATGCCGCCCCAGCCGTGCACCGCTTGATTGAGCTCCTCGCGCGCGCCGAGCGACGAGATGATCATCGGCACCTTGTACTTGGCGCAGAGCTGCATGTCGTGATCGAGCCGGTTGTTCGACTTGTGCACGATCTGGTTCACCGCGAACGGCGCCGACGGCTTGTCGGGATGGGCACGGTCATAGGCCGCGAGCTCTTCGGTGATCCGCGCCAGCCATTCGTCGAGCAGCTCCGGCGGCCGTGCGTTCAACGACGGAAACGAGCCGACCACGCCGGCCTTGCACTGCGCGATCACGAGATCGGGCACCGAGATGATGAAGAGCGGCGAACCGATCACGGGGATCGACAGGCGTCCCTTGAACAAGGCAGGCATGGACATAGGCGAAACGATCCTTTGGTGGCGGGCAAATCGAAAGCTGGAGGCCATACCAACAAGGCAATCTTTCCACTGTCAAGTATTGCGTTTTGACGCCGTGGCGGATGCCGTTACCGCAATTCCAACATGCGGAATTCGCTACGCAAATGCGGGCGGCATCACCCAATCAAATCCGGATTGATCAGCCGCTCGAACGAGAACATCTCGTCCCATTTCTCCTGTGTCAGCAGCTTGCGCTCGACCACGACGATCTGGTGCAGCGACTTGCCGCTCTTGTAGCCCTCGCGCGCGATCTCGGCGCATTGCTTGTAGCCGAGCAGCGGCTTCAGCACCGTAACGATACCGAGCGAGTTCAGCACCATGTTTCGGGTGTGCTCTTCGTTGGCGGTGATGCCGACGACGCAGTTCTCGCGCAGGCTGTTGACCGCGCGCTCCATGGTGCGGATCGAGAAGAACAGAGCGAACGAGATCACAGGCTCCATCACGTTGAGCTGAAGCTGGCCGGCACTTGCGGCGAGCGTCACCGTGGTGTCGAGGCCGATGACGAGGAAGCTGGTCTGGTTGACGACCTCGGGGATGACCGGATTGACCTTGCCCGGCATGATCGAGGAGCCCGGCTGGAGCTGCGGCAGGTTGATCTCGTTGAAGCCGGCGCGCGGGCCCGAGGCCAGCAGGCGGATGTCGTTGCAGATTTTCGTCAGCTTGCTCGCCGTGCGCTTGAGCACGCCGGAGAGCTGCACATAGGCGCCGGTGTCCGAGGTCGCCTCGACGAGATCGCCGGCAAGGATGAAGTCGACGCCGGTCAGCGCGCTCAAATGCCGGACCGCGAGTTTTGGATAGCCGACAGCCGCGGTGACGGAGGTGCCGATCGCGGTGGCGCCGAGATTGATCTCGCGCAGCAGCGCGCGCGCCTCGGAGATGCGGTCGACCTCCTCGCCGATCGTGGTGCCCCAACCGCGGAATTCGGCGCCGAGCGACATCGGCACGGCGTCCTGAAGGTGCGTGCGGCCCATCTTCAGCACGCGCTCGAACTCGCGGCCCTTGGTGAAGAAGGCCTCCTGGAGCTGGCGCAGCGCCGTCATGTAGCTCTCGAGCCGCAGGATCAGCGCCAGCCGAAAGGCGGTCGGATAGGTATCGTTGGTCGACTGGCCGTAATTGACATGGTCATTCGGGCTGACATGCTGGTAGTCGCCCTTGCTGAAGCCGAGCGATTCCAGCGCGAGATTGGCGATCACCTCGTTGGCGTTCATGTTGGTGGAGGTACCGGCGCCGCCCTGGATGAAGTCGGTGACGAACTGATCCATCATGTCGCCGGCGATGACGCGGTCGCAGCCCTGGATGATCGCGTCCGCAACTTTCGCATCGACCGCGCCGAGGTCGCGGTTGGCCATCGCGGCAGCCTTCTTGACGTAACCGAGCGCCTTCACGAAGTAAGGCTCCTGGTTCATCGGGATGCCGGTGATGTGGAAGTTCTCCTTCCCGCGGATGGTCTGGACGCCGTAGTAGATGTCGTCGGCGATCTCACGCTGTCCGAGGAAGTCCTGCTCCGTGCGGCTCATGGGCGCTCCTTTGCTGGCGCTACGTCCTCAGTTCTGGCACAGCGCGCTGGTGACGAAGGTATCGGTGCGGCAGTCATCCGGTTTGCGTTGCCGGCCCGGGATCAGAACCTTGGCCGAGCATTTTTCCGCGGAATCGGCGTTCAGGCTCTTGCCTTCCTTGTAGCCCTTGCTCCGGCAGAGCTGGTCGGCGGCTTGCTTGCAGTCGGGCGCACCATTCGACGAGGCGGGGCAGGCCATGCGCCCCGACACCATGGCCGACGGCGTCGCCAGCCGCGACAGGTCGTTCATGGTCTCGCTCGGGCTTTTGATCGGCGGCAGGATCGAGGGCAGCTTGTCGAACAGCTTGCCCATTTCGTTGATCAGCCCGGGATTTTCCTCGCGCGCCGGCGGCGATGAAGGTGCTGATGTCGAGGGCGGCGGCGCGGTCTGCGGTCCCTGCTCCTGCAAGCCGAGCGCCGGCGGCGCGGATTGCGGCCAGCTGGTGCTACCGGCACCGAGCAGGAGCGAAAGCACTGCAAATATCAGCGTCCCCGGTCGGAGGACCGGATTGCCGGATCGAACCATCATGACGGCAACCGTAGCCGAACCCGGCGCAGCGGCAAAGCGCGGGGTTATTGAGCGAACATGATCTTCGCGGAGAACCGCTTCACACGTCGCGCTGACGCGGCCCTTCGGGGCCGGATCATGCTCTAGATCAGCTTGACCGCGACGACGAAGCCGAGCACCAGCACGGCGGCGCCGAGCGCCACCCAGAGACCGAGATGCTTCTCGATCCTGACGCGGATCCAGTCGCCATAGCGATTGAGCAGGATCGCGACGATGAAGAAACGGCCGCCGCGCGCGACGATCGAGCACAGGATGAACAGGCCGATATTGTAACCGGCAAAGCCCGAGGTGATGGTGACGAGCTTGTAGGGGATCGGTGTCAGGCCCTTGAGCAGGATGATCACCGCGCCCCATTCCGCATAGGAGGCGCGGAAGGCATCGACCTTGTCGCCGAGGCCATAGACCTGGATCAGCCAATGGCCGACCGAGTCAAACAGCAGCGCACCGATAGCGTAGCCCAGCAGACCGCCCACCACCGAGGTCGCGGTGCAGACCGCCGCGTAGAGCCAGGCGCGCTGCGGGCGCGCCAGCGACATCGGGATCAGCATCACATCCGGCGGGACCGGAAAGAAGGAGCTTTCTGCGAAAGCCACGGCTCCCATGATCCAGAGCGCGTAGGGCTTGTGGGCGGCGTCGATGCACCAGTCGTAGATACGTTTCAGCATGGCGCCGCGATGAAGCACCATGGGACGGATTTGTCCATCGCGAGTTTTGTGACGATTTGGCGTGATCTGGAACAGTGTGTCGCGGTTTTCCGAAAGATCACGCGCAAACAACAACCTAAAGCGCGATGACGCTTTGCTCCGGTTTCATCGCGCTTTAGTGGCGCTTGCGCGAGACGCGCCCTTCCAGCGCGACAATTGGCCGCCTGGCGGCAACGCGCGGTGACGCGACTTTGGGCAGCTTCATCGGCGACTTCGGCAGCTTCTCGGCAATGCCGAGCATGTCTTCCCGCCGCGCCATCTCGCGCCAGACATCCTCCGGGCGCACGCCGGCCGAGGCCCAGAGCACCGTGAGATTGTAGAGCAGGTCGGCGCTTTCCCGGATCACGGCCTCGCTGTCGCCATTGACCGCGTCGATGACGACCTCAATGGCTTCCTCGGCCAGTTTCTTCGCCATTTTGGATGGCCCACGCTGAAACAGCCGGGCGGTACGCGATGTTGCCGGATCAAGATCCTTGGCCGCGAGCACAGCCAGATATAGCCGCTCAAGCGAATCACTCATGGTACTCGAAACTACCCTAAACCAATGGCGAGCGCGTTAACGCGCAGGGTTAAAAGCGAAAAACAGGCCGCCGCGGCAAGCGCGACGGCCCGTTGTGGTCAAGACTTGGTAGCCAGGGACTTGGTAGCCAAGGATTTGGTAGCCAAGGCTAGTAGCAGTTCTGCATGTAGCCCTGGCCACAGAGCTCCGACGGAGCCGTGCCGCCATAGCGCTGATATTGGTAGTTCGGGCCCGGGCCGTAGTAAGGACCGTAGGCGGGGCCACTGTAATAGGCAGGGCCGCCGTAATAGCCATAACCCGGACCCGGACCGTAATCATAAGCGTAGGCGTCACGGGTCGCAGCGATCGCAAGGCCGGTGCCGATGATGCCGGCAAAGGCCGCGGCAGCCGCAGCACCGCCGCCACCGCCATGCCAGTGGCGGCCGCCTGCGTATGAGGCGGTCGGGGCGACCGAGGTCAGCGCCAGCACCGCGGCGGTGGCAAAGACGGCCTTGCGGCCGGCAAATCTCGAAAATCGGTCAAACATGTCCTGGACCCTCCTTGGGACCTCGAATGGTGCCTGACGACAGGCTCATGTCGTTCAAACACCCGCAGCCCATGTTGGGTTCCCGAACCCCAACAGAAGCTGAACGGGGTTGCGTCATGATCACGCAACCCCCGCTCATCCGCCGTTCATGTTGGCGCGCGCAGGCTCGTCGCTGGCCGGCGCTGCGAGCGTCACGAAACCACAACAATGTGGGACCGGCGCCACTGATGTTTGCATTCAAGACAATCGCCCTTCGCGGCCTGCTGGCCATTGCAATCTCGCTTGCCGCGCTGGCTGCGCGCGACGTCAGCGCGGCCGAGACTGCTGCGCCGTCCACTGCGATCCACTTCACATTCGATCGTCCCGTCGATGCGAGCATGGCGCCGTTCTTCCTCGCCGCGAAGGACGGCAATTTCGGCGCCGAGCGTCTCAACGTGTCCTTCAAGAGCGCCGCCGGATCGCCGGAGGCGCTCGCACGCGTCGCCAAGGGCGACAGCGAGCTCGCGCTCGTCGACATCAACGAGCTGATCCGCTTTCGCGACAAGGAGGATGCGGCGCCGGTCAAAGCCGTGTTCGTGTTGTTCAATCGCGCGCCTTACGCGATCGTCGCGCGCAGGAGCCGCGGCATTCACTTGCTGCCCGACCTCGACGGCAAGACCGTCGGCGTCGCCGACGGCGATCTGTCGATGCGGCTGTGGCCGGCGCTGGCGCAGCAGAACGGCATCAACGCGTCGCAAGTGAAATTCCACAAGATCAGCGCCGCGGTCCGCGAGCCGCTCCTCTCCGCGGGCCAGGTCGATGCCGTCGCCGGCTTCAGCTATCTCTCGGCGGTAAACCTGCGCGACCGCGGCGTGCCCGGCGGCGATCTCGTGGTACTCCGCTATGCCGACTATGGCTGCGAGGCCTACGGCTTCGCCGTGGTGGCCAACCCCGCTTTCGCCGCCGCGAAGCCCGACGCCGTGAAGGGTTTCGTCCGCGCATTGATCGCCGGCGTCAACGCGACCATCAAAGAGCCGGCCCGTGCGGCGGACGAAGCCACGAGCCGGATCGACGACGGCGACCGCGACCTCGAGCGGGAACGCCTGCGCAGCGTGCTCATCGACAACATCCTGACCGACGAGGTCAAGCGCAACGGCCTCGGCGGCATCGACCCGGCGCGCCTGGACCGCTCGATCGACCAGATCGCGCAGGATTTCAAATTCCGCAAACGGCCGGCGGCCGGCGATATCTTCGACGACCGGTTCCTGCCGCCGGTCGCGGGACGACTGATCAACTGAGCAAAACCCGCAGCTTCCGCTGTATCTCGCGGGCGATCCCTGATTAGAATGTGGACTCACACCGTTTCGTCCGCCCGAGTTCGTTCCTCGCATGCCCATCCTCCGCCTCTACACCCGCGTTCTCGAACTGCTCGGCAAGGAGGCGCGGCTGGGCTGGTTGCTGGCGTTTGCCAATCTGCTGCTGGCGGCCTCGCAGTTCGCGGAACCCGTGCTGTTCGGCCGGATCGTCGACGTGCTCTCCGGCAAGGCGGTCGCCGGATCGAACTCGGCCTGGCCGTTCCTGCTGGCCTGGGTGGCGTTCGGACTGTTCACCATCGGCTGCAGCGCGATCGTGGCCTTGCAGGCCGACCGGCTCTCGCACCGTCAGCGCCAGGCGGTGCTGACCGACTATTTCGAGCACATTTTGCAGCTGCCGCTGACCTTCCACTCAGGCACCCATTCGGGCCGGCTGATGAAGGTGATGCTCAACGGCACCGACGCGCTGTGGCGGTTGTGGCTCGGCTTCTTCCGCGAGCACTTTGCCGCGATCCTGTCGGTCGTGGTGCTGCTGCCATTGTCGCTCTACCTGAACTGGCGGCTCGCGGTCCTGCTGTTCGTGCTCTGCGTCGTCTTCACCGCGCTGACGACCTTCGTCGTGCGCCGGACCTTCGGCATGCAGATGCAGGTCGAGGAGCACTACAGCGAGCTCTCCGCGCGCGCCTCCGACGCGCTCGGCAACGTCGCGCTGGTACAGAGTTTTGTGCGCGTCGAATCCGAGGTGAAGGGCTTGCGCTCCGTCGCTGATGACCTGCTCGCGGCGCAGATGCCGGTGCTGTCGTGGTGGGCGCTCGTCACCGTCATCACGCGCGCCTCCACCACCATCACGGTGCTCGCGATCTTCACGCTCGGCATCGCGCTGCACGACCAGGGGCTGACCTCCGTCGGCGAGATCGTGATGTTCGTGAGCTTCGCGACGATGCTGATCCAGAAGCTCGAGCAGGTCGTGAGCTTCATCAACAACGTGTTCATGGAAGCCCCGCGGCTGCGCGAGTTCTTCAACGTGCTCGACGCCGTGCCCGCGGTCCACGACCGCCCCGACGCGATCGATGCCGGGCGGCTCTCCGGCCTCGTCGAATTCAACGACGTCACCTTCTCCTATGACGGCAAGCGGCCGGCAGTCGAGGACCTCTCCTTCACCGCGCTGCCCGGCCAGACCATCGCGCTGGTCGGCGCGACCGGCGCCGGCAAGTCGACGGCGATCGCGCTTCTGCATCGCGCCTTCGATCCGCAGTCGGGCTTCATCAGGATCGACGGCATGGACGTGCGCGGCGTGACGCTGACCTCGCTACGCCGGAACATCGGCGTGGTGTTCCAGGAGGCGCTGCTGTTCAATCGCTCGATCGCGGAGAATTTGCACGTCGGCAAGCCGGATGCGACCGAAGCCGAGATGCGCAAGGCCGCGGAGCGCGCGCAGGCGCTCGAATTCATCGAGCGCAGCGGCGGCTTCGAGACCAATGCCGGCGAGCGCGGCCGCATGCTCTCCGGCGGCGAGCGCCAGCGGCTGTCGATCGCCCGCGCGCTGTTGAAGGACCCGCCGATCCTGATCCTGGACGAGGCCACCAGCGCGCTCGACGCCGTCACCGAGGCCAAGGTGAACGCCGCTCTCGACGAAGTGATGAAGGGACGCACCACGTTCGTGATCGCCCACCGTCTCTCCACCATCCGCAATGCCACGCGGATCCTGGTGTTCGAGAACGGCCGGGTGATCGAAAGCGGAACTTTCGATGAACTCGTGGCCAAAGGCGGCCATTTTGCCGAACTCGCCAGGGCCCAGTTCATGGTTCAGGAAAATGCACGGGCCAGCGTGACGGCCGCTGAGGCTGCGGCGACTGCGGTCAAGTCCCCATAGCATCGTCGAAATTCGGCCTATTTCATCACGGAATACCCGGCCGAAACCCCTGTTCTCGACGCACGAGCCGGTATAGGTTTGCGACGCCGCAAGCGGCGGCGCCGGATTTCAGAACCGAACATCAGATCACGAGAGCCGACCGGAACCGGCGGGTCTCCAAGGACCGGAATCGGATAGTGCACGCCCTTCGCCCGCTGCTTCGCAAGTCCCTGTTCAACCTGTTCGCTGCGGCCCTCGCATCCGCGGTGCTGCTTGCGCCGCGCACGGCCAGCGCCGAAGCACTGCTGCTGATCGAAGCCGACAGCGGCAAGGTGCTGCAGGCCGAGAACGCGACCATCCCGTGGTATCCGGCCTCCGTCACCAAAATCATGACGGCCTACGTGACGCTGAAGGCGGTGAAGGACGGCAGGCTCACGCTCGACACGCTGATCACGGTGTCGCCGACGGCGGCTTCGCAATCGCCGTCGAAGATGGGGTTCCGTCCGGGAACGCAGCTCACCGTCGACAACGCGCTGAAGATGATGATGGTGAAGTCAGCGAACGACATGGCCGTGGTGCTTGCCGAAGGCGTCGGCGGCTCAATCGACGGCTTCTCGGCGATGATGAACGACACCGCGCAGAAGCTCGGCATGACGCAGACGAGCTACGTCAATCCGAACGGCCTGCCCGCTGACGGCCAGATCACGTCCGCGCGCGACCTCGGCATTCTCGCGCGCTCGTTCCTGCGCGACCTGCCGGAATACGAATATTTCGTGCACATCCCGGCAATCCGCTTCGGCAAGCGCGTCACCGGCAATTTCAACAAGCTGATCGGCCGCTACCCCGGGGCCGACGGTTTCAAGACCGGCTTCATCTGCGCCTCCGGCTACAATCTCGTGGCGTCGGCCACGCGCAACGGCCGACGGCTGATCGCCGTCGTGCTCGGCGCCAACTCCGGCACTGCGCGTGCGGTGAAGGCGGCGCAGCTGCTCGAACGCGGCTTCAGCCAGGACAATCTCACCTGGCTCCGCCCCTCGCTCGGCACCGTCGACAAGCTGGTGCCGGTCGACGCCTCGCCGCCGAACCTGCGCGAGGACATGTGCGGTGGTCATCGCAAGCGGCCGGCCAGCGACGATGACGACGCACTGATCGCCGCCAATGGCGGCACCTCCGGATCTGCCTCCGCCACCGGCGGCGAAGCCCAGGTCACCTTCTTCACCGCGGGCCTTCAGCCGCCCCTGATGAAGGCCTCCGAGCTGATGGCCTCCGCCCCCGCTGCGGCCGAGCCCGTGCTGGTCTATACCGGCCCGACCCGCACCGGCACCGCCCTGATCGCGGCGGTCGCGGCCGATGCCGACCAGCAGGCCACGCCAAAGCCGCGTGGCAAGAAGTCGCGCGTCGCCAGGAAGCCTGATGCGGCCGACAAGCCAGCCGACAAGCCGAAGGATGCCAAGACGGCGGCGGCAAAGCCGGATGCCGCCAAGCCTGACGCCAAAAGCGATACCAAGTCCGCGTCGAAGCCGGCCGGGACCAAGCATGCCGCGGCCAAGCACGGTGCGGCGGCGAAACCCGCCGAGAAGCCTTCGGCAAGCGGCGATCAGGCGGCCAAGCCCGCCAAGCCCAAGGCGGCGACCAAGCCCGCCGCCAAGCCGGCCAACAACAGCTAACGGCACCCACCGCAGGCCGCGCCCGCGCTTCGCACCTGCGGCAGAGCGGCTTGCGACAATTCCAGTAGCCACTCCCTGACCTTTGTCCTAAGCCTCGACCGGCTTGCCACCCGTTCCGGCAGGCTCGATACTGGCCGCAATGAGGCAAGCCCGAGACACAACGGGCTCTGGTAAATTGAGGGGAGTTTTCCATGGAGCGCATCTGGCTCAAGCAATATCCGCCCGGCGTGCCTGCTGATATCGAGCCGACCCAATACGCATCGCTGGTCGACCTTCTGGAGGAGAGCTTCGCCAAGTTCGCCGACCGCAAGGCATTCATCTGCATGGACAAGGCGATCAGCTATCGCGACCTCGACCAGATGTCGCTGGCGCTCGCCTCCTATTTACAGGGCCGTGGCCTGCAACGTGGCGCCCGCGTCGCGATCATGATGCCGAACGTGCTGCAATATCCGGTCGCGACCGCTGCCGTGCTGCGCGCCGGTTTCGCGGTGGTCAACGTCAACCCGCTCTACACGCCGCGCGAGCTCGAGCATCAGCTCAAGGATTCCGGCGCCGAAGCCATCATCGTGCTGGAGAATTTCGCCCACACGGTCGAGCAGGTGATCGCGAAGACGCAAGTCAAGCATGTCATCGTCGGCAGCATGGGCGACCTGCTCGGCTTCAAGGGCGTGATCGTCAACCTCGTCGTCCGTCGCGTCAAGAAGATGGTGCCGGCCTGGTCGCTGCCGGGCGCGGTGTCCTTCAACGACGCGATATCGGCCGGCCGCGGCCTGACGTTCAACAAGCCGAAGCTGTCGCCGGGCGACGTCGCCTTCCTGCAATATACCGGCGGCACCACCGGCGTCTCCAAGGGCGCCACCCTGCTCCACCGCAACATCGTCGCCAACGTGCTGCAGAACGACGCCTGGCTCCAGCCGGCACTCGCCGCGCCGCCGCATGTCGATCAGCTGATGATCGTCTGCGCGCTGCCGCTCTATCACATCTTCGCGCTGACGGCCTGCTACCTGCTCGCGGTGCGCGCCGGCGGCTGCAATCTGCTGATCCCCAATCCGCGCGACATCGCGGGCTTCGTCAAGGAGCTGGCGAAGTACCAGGTCAACAGCTTCCCGGCCGTGAACACGCTCTACAACGGGTTGATGCACCATCCCGACTTCAAGAAGCTCGACTTCTCCAAGCTGAAGATCTCGAACGGCGGCGGCATGGCGGTGCAGCGCCCCGTCGCCGAGCAGTGGAAGGCGGTGACCGGCTGCTTCATCGCCGAAGGCTACGGCCTCTCGGAGACCTCGCCGACACTGACCTGCAATCCCGCGACCACGACCGAGTTCTCGGGATCGATCGGCATCCCCGTGCCTTCGACCTGGATCTCGATCCGCGACGACGACGGCAACGAAGTCCCGCTCGGCCAGCCCGGCGAGATCTGCGCCAAGGGCCCGCAGGTGATGTCGGGCTACTGGAACAGGCCGGAAGAGACCGACAAGGTGATGACCGCCGACGGCTATTTCCGCACCGGCGACATCGGCGTGATGGACGAGAAGGGCTACACCAAGATCGTCGACCGCAAGAAGGACATGATCCTGGTCTCGGGCTTCAACGTCTATCCGAACGAGATCGAGGAAGTGATCGCGAGTAATCCGGGCGTGCTCGAATGCGCCGTGATCGGCATCCCCGATTCCAAGTCGGGCGAGGCGGTGAAGGCATTCGTGGTGAAGAAGGATCCCAACCTCACCGCGGAAGCCGTGATCAAGTTCTGTCAGGAGCAGCTCACCGGCTACAAGGTGCCCAAGCACATCGAATTCCGCACCGACCTGCCGAAGACCAATGTCGGCAAGATCCTGCGCCGGCAGCTCCGCGACGAGAAGAAGGCGGAGGCGGCGTAAGCCGCGCCTTGGTTCATGACTCTTGGGTTCATGACTGACGGCGGCGACATCACGCCATCAGGCATTCTTGCCTTCTGGCGCGAGGCCGGCCGCGAGCGCTGGTACAAGCGCAGCGACGCTTTCGACGCGGAGGTCAGGCGTCGCTTTCTTCCGCTATGGAAGCGGGCGACCGCCGGCGAGCTGGCCTCCTGGGAAGAAAGCGACGAGGGCGCGCTCGCGCTCGTCATCGCGCTCGACCAGTTTCCCCGCAACATGTTTCGCGGCACGCCGGAAGCCTTTGCCAGCGACGCGCCGGCGCGCGACGTCGCCCGCCGCGCAATCGATCGGGGCGTCGATCGCAGGATCGATCCCATCCTGCTCGAATTCCTCTATCTGCCCTTCATGCATTCCGAGCACCTGCCCGACCAGTTGCATTGCGTCGCGCTGTTTCAGAACACCGACAATGCCGAGAACCTGAAATACGCGCGGGAGCACGCCGACATCATCCAGCGGTTCGGCCGCTTTCCCCACCGCAACCGCCTCCTCGACCGCGCCACCACCGAGGAAGAACAGGCCTTCCTCGACGCCGGCGGTTTTGCCGGCTGATGACATAACGGTGAAGGACCACGACCCACGCCGCCAATGTTGTGCAGCGCCGCCGCACGGTCTAAAAAGCGGGACCGATTTTCAGGGAGACTGACGATGGCGATCCAGACTGGCGACAAGCTGCCCGAGGCGAAATTCCGCGTGATGACGGCCGAGGGTCCGCAGGTGAAGACCACCGACGACATCTTCAAGGGCAAGAAGGTGGCGCTGTTCGCAGTGCCCGGCGCCTACACCGGCACCTGCCACAAGATGCATCTGCCGAGCATCTTCCTCAACGCCTATGCCATGAAGGACAAGGGCGTCGACACCATCGCCATCGTCTCCGTCAACGACGCTTTCGTCATGAACGCCTGGAAGCGCGATACCGACCAGCGCGACGAGGCCATCTTCCTCGCCGACGGCAATGCCGACTTCGCCAAGGCGATCGGCATGGAGCTGGACGCCTCCGGCAACGGCCTCGGCATCCGCTCCAAGCGCTATTCGATGCTGGTCGAGGACGGCGTGGTGAAGAAGCTGAACCTCGAAGCGATGCCCGGCAAGGTCGAGGTCTCCGGCGGCGATACGCTGCTGGGGCAGCTGTAAGCTTTAGGCCCCGGCTCCTTCCAAGGATGACGTCATGCCCGGGCTTGTCCCGGGCATCCACGTTCTTGGTCGCGCGCGCGGTAAGGCGTGGATGGCCGGGACAAGCCCGGCCATGACGAATGGAGAGAGCGAGCCCCCTCGCTATTCGCTGATCCGCTGCTGCAACCGCGCCTTCACGATCCCGTCCCGCGCGAGTTGATCCGCGCGCTCGTTCTCCGGGTGCCCGGCGTGACCCTTGACCCAATGCCAGCGGACCTCGTGCTGCTTCAGCGCCGCATCGAGGCGCTGCCATAGCTCGACATTCTTCACCGGCTTCTTGTCGGCGGTGCGCCAGCCGTTGCGCTTCCAGCCATGGATCCAGCCGGTGATGCCCTGCCGGACATACTGGCTGTCGGTGTAGAGATCGACGGTGCACGGCTTCTTCAGCGCTTCGAGCGCGGAGATCGCGGCCATCAATTCCATCTGGTTGTTGGTGGTGTGGCGCTCGCCGCCGTTCAGCTCTTTTTCCTTGTCGCCGAACTTCAGGATCGCGCCCCAGCCGCCCGGCCCGGGATTTCCCGAGCAGGCGCCGTCGGTATAGATCGTGACGAGGGGAAGCTCGCTCACGCGACCAGTCCTGACGGCATCAGCCCGTAATCGCGCACGCTGGAAACGCTCTGGTGGAAGCGCAGCTTGCGAAAATATTCCAGCGGGTCCTTGGGCTTGACCAGCGCGCCCGCGGGCACGTTGAGCCAGTCGACCAGCCGCGTCAGCAGGAAGCGGATCGCGGCGCCGCGCGCGAGCAGCGGCAGCGCGGCTTCTTCCGCCTCGGAAAGTTTTCGCACCCGGCCATAGGCATTGAGGAAGGCGCGCGCCTTGGTGACGTTGAACGAATGGTCCGGCTCGAAACACCAGGCATTCAGGCAGATCGCGACGTCATAGGCCAGCATGTCGTTGCAGGCGAAGGTGAAGTCGATGATGCCGGAGAGCTTGTCGCCGAGGAAGAAGACGTTGTCGTTGAAGAGATCGGCGTGGATCACGCCTTTAGGCAGATTGCTCGGCCAGACCCCGCTCGAGAGATAGTCGAGCTCGGCGGCGAGAAACGCATGCAGGCCCGGCTGGACCTCATCGGCGCGGCTTGCCGCCGCGTCGAACAGCGGGCGCCAGCCGGAGACCGACAGCGCATTGCCACGCTTGATCGCAAAATTGGCGCCGGCCAGATGCATCCTGGCCAGTCCCTCGCCGACGCCGGCGCAATGGGCCACGTTCGGCTTGCGCGGCCAGACGCCTTCGAGAAAGGTGATGATCGCGGCCGGCCGGCCCGACAGCTCGCGCAGCGCCTCGCCGTCCCCGGCCTTCACCGGCAGCGGGCAGGTGACGCCGTGCTCGGCGAGATGCGTCATCAGCGCGAGAAAGAACGGCAGGTCGTTCTTCGCCACGCGCTTCTCATAGAGCGTGAGGATGAACGAGCCTTTGCTGGTGTGCAGCAGGAAGTTGGTGTTCTCGACGCCCTCGGCGATGCCCTTGTAGGAGAGCAACTCGCCGAGATCGTATTGCTTCAGGAAATCCGCAAGCTCGTCGGCGGCAACGTCGGTGTAGACCGCCATAAAAGTCTACTCGGCGGCGGCTTCGGGACGCACCTGGCGCGGCAACGGGAAGAACTCGTTCTCTTCCGCGGCCGAGACCGTCTCCACATGCAGCGTGTAGCGCTCGGCGAACGCGTCCATGATCTCCTCGACGATCACTTCCGGCGCGGACGCGCCCGCGGTGATGCCGAGGCTCTTGATGTTACCGAACCTGGTCCAGTCGATGTCGGCGGCGCGCTGCGCCAGTACCGCGATCCCGCAGCCTTCGCGCTCAGCGACCTCACGCAGGCGCTGCGAATTCGACGAGTTCGGCGCACCGACCACGATCAGGGCGTCGACCACCGGCGCCACCTTCTTCACCGCGAGCTGGCGGTTGGTGGTGGCGTAGCAGATGTCTTCCTTGTGCGGGCCGTTGATGTTCGGGAAACGCTCCTTGAGCAGCGCCACGATCTCCGCGGTGTCGTCGATCGACAGCGTGGTCTGCGTCACGAAGGCGATGTTGTCGGGGTTCTTCGGGACGATGGTCTTGGCGTCCTCGGCGGTCTCGATCAGGGTTACGGCGCCGACCGGAAGCTGGCCGAGCGTGCCGACCACTTCGGGGTGGTGGGAATGGCCGATCAGGAAGATCTCGCGGCCACGCTTGAAGTGGATCGCGGCCTCGCGGTGCACCTTGGTGACCAGCGGGCAGGTCGCATCCAGCGAGAACAAATTGCGGGAGGTGGCGTCGGCCGGGACCGATTTCGGCACGCCATGGGCCGAGAACACAACCGGCGCGGTGGTGTTTTCCGGGATTTCGGCGAGCTCTTCGACGAAGATCGCGCCCTTCTTTTTCAACCCGTCGACGACGTATTTGTTGTGCACAATCTCGTGGCGAACATAGACGGGGGCGCCGTATTTATCGAGCGCCCGTTCCACGGTGTCGATCGCCCGGACCACCCCGGCGCAGAAGCCGCGGGGAGAACAAAGCACGATCTTGAGGTCTGGTTTGGCTGACATTGAGCGATCTCGGGACCGAATCACCCGTTTCGCCTTCTGGCGGGGGCGGTCAATGGATGGAATAGGGCTTCGATGGGTCTGCTAGGACTTTACAGGCGCTTCCAAGGGAATTGGGCCCCCTTTCGGGCTCTGTCAAGGCACTATCTATAGCAGAACCATTGCGTGGCTAGCCCCTCCGGGCTTATATAGCGCGAATTCCCTGTCATCGCTGATGACCACCGGTTTCGCCTCCAGAGGGGTGGGCGAAGCACAAAGGAGATTTGCCATGAGCAACGCACCTCTGATGCCCAAGGCGACCGCCGTCTGGCTGCTCGACAACACCGCGCTGACCTTCGATCAGGTCGCGGATTTCACCAAGATGCATCCCCTCGAGGTGCGTGCGATCGCGGACGGCGACGCTGCCCAGGGCATCAAGGGCATGGATCCCCTCTCCAACGGCCAGCTGACCCGCGAGGAGATCGAGAAGGGCGAGAAGAACCCGGACTACCGGCTCCGCCTTCAGGAGAGCAAGGTCGTGCTGCCGCCCCAGCCCAAGCGCAAGGGCCCGCGCTACACCCCGGTCTCCCGCCGCCACGAGCGCCCGAGCGCCATCCTCTGGCTGCTGCGCAGCCATCCGGAGCTCAAGGACGCCCAGATCATGCGCCTGGTCGGCACCACCAAGAGCACCATCGCCAGCGTTCGCGACCGCACCCACTGGAACACCTCTCAGCTGACCCCGATCGACCCGGTGACCCTTGGCCTTTGCTCGCAGATCGAGCTCGATTTCGAAGTGGCGCGCGCGGCGAAGGAAAAGCCGATCGACACAGCCTATGGCGGCGCCACCCTGCTGCCGGCCTCCGAGACCACCAAGAAGGACGAGTTCGAGCCGGCGGAGCGATCGAACGACGATCTCAACGTCGACGCCGTGTTCGCCAAGCTGAAGACGCTCGGCGGCAAGAAGCAGGACGAGGAGGAGGAGTAAGGCTCCGCTCCCGGTTTACGATCGAACGCAATTTGAACGCGGCAGGGAAACCTGCCGCGTTTTTGTTTTATGGAGATTTCAGTGATCGCCTCGCCTGTAGCCGCTCGCAAGCTGCAGTCCCCTCCCCCCTTGCGGGGGAGGGTTAGGGAGAGGGGTGCCCCACGGGGACTCTCTCCATCAACTCAAAGCGTCTCGCGCGACTCTCACGCACCGTTTGCTGGGCTACCCCTCTCCCCTGCCCTCCCCCGCAAGGGGGGAGGGAGCGCAGGGTTCGCCTAGGCGACAGCTCGAAAACGACAGCAACGACGTATCAAAACTTGTACGTCACACCGCCACCGACCAGCCACGGATCGATATGCGCGGTGCCTGTGACCGGCAGGCCGCTGACGGTCGCTGAGTAATCCGGCCGCAGCCAGAGCTTCTTGACGTCGACGTTGAGACCCCAGTGCCGGTCGAGCATGTAGTCAAAGCCGAACTGCACGGCGCCGCCCCAGGCGTTGCTGACGTGCAGGCTGGTGGTGGTGGCAACGATCGCGGGCGGGCCGGCGATGGCGGCTGGCGCATTGGCAGCCGAATTGTTGAAGAACACGGTGTAGTTCACGCCGGCGCCAATATATGGCTTGAACGCGCCGAAATTGTCGAAGTGATATTGCAAGGTCAGCGTCGGCGGCAGCAGCGTGGTCTTGCCGATCGGCAGGTTCGCGAGCGAGCCGTTGCCGCTGATCGAGTGCCTGGTCACGCCGAGGATCAGCTCGGCCGCGATGTTCTTGGTGAAGAAATAGCTGATGTCGAGCTCGGGCACGACCTGGTCGCTGATCGAGAGCCCGGAATTCGGCGACGACAGCGACGGCACGCCTGCGACATTGACGGTTGAGCCACCGGCATCCGGCAACACGCCAAGCACGCGCAGACGCACCATCCACGGATTGAACGCTTCTACCGGCGGCGGTGCCTTCTTATAGACAGGCAGATCGGCCGCCCGCACCGAGCCAAAAGTCCCCACGAGCATCGCGCCAACCGTCGCAAGCCGCGCCAGGTTTTTTGTCGTTCCGTTCATTGCATTCCCCTTCAGCCATCTCTCGCGCGTCGTTGCGCGACATCAGCGTCAGAGCAGAAAGGGGATGGTGATGGATTTGACGCCGATCAAATCAGGACTGACGCGACACGATTTGGTTGTGGCGTTGCCGATGTGTCACGAGAAACGCGAATGAATGCGCAGGATAATTCCGTAGCCGATGTCACGGCCGCTCGGGATGGTTCAGCATGTACTCGCCGAGATCGCGCTGACGGCGGTCGGACCGGGCGGTGGCAGCGTTGCGCTGGACGTCGCGGTCCTTGCGGCAGGCCACGTATTCGGGCGAGCCCTGCGCATAGCCGCGACTCTGACAGACCGCGTCGTCATCGTCACCGCCCACCGCCACCGGCGTCTGGTAGCGCGCGGAGCAGGCGGAGAGAGCGACGGCGAGCAGCACGGCGACAAGCAGGCGCGGCGCGGTGGCGAGTGGCATACGAGGTCCCCTGTTGGCCGGCCCTGTTTAGCCCGGAATGAGGAGATTGTAAGTCCCTGGGCGTCGTTCCCCACGCGCTGTCATTCCCTGCGACCCGGCTACGCCAAGGCTTCGCCGGGGTTGAGGTCCAGGGGCGCCGAAGCTTTAGCGTAGGCGGCAGGCGGGGAATCCAGTACTCCGCGGCGGTCATTGGGTCACACAACTCCGGCCGCGGCGTACTGGATCACCCGCTTTCGCGGGTGATGACAGCGGAGATCGCCTCACACCCTGCCCTTCAGCGCCTCGCCGATCTCGTCCAGCACCTTGGGATCCTCGATCGTGGCCGGCATGGTCCAGGCTTCGCCATCGGCGATCTTCTTGATGGTACCGCGCAGGATCTTCCCCGAGCGCGTCTTCGGCAGGCGGCCGACGGTGATGGCGAGCTTGAAGGCGGCGACGGGGCCGAGCCTGTCGCGCACCAGCGCGACGATCTCCTTTTCGATCTCCGCAGGCGCGCGCTTCACGCCGGCCTTGAGCACCAGGAAGCCGCAGGGCACCTCGCCCTTGATCGCGTCCTTGACGCCGAGCACGGCGCATTCGGCGACGTCCGGATGCGAGGCCAAAATCTCCTCCATGCCGCCGGTGGAGAGTCTGTGGCCGGCGACGTTGATAATGTCGTCGGTGCGGCCCATCACGAAGACATAGCCGTCCTCATCCTTGTAGCCGGCGTCCGAGGTTTTGTAGTAGCCGGGGAATTCAGTGAGGTAGGCTTCCTTGAAGCGCGCATCCTGATTCCACAGCGTCGGCAGGCAGGCCGGTGGCATCGGCAGCTTGATGACGATCGAGCCCATGGTATTGGGGCCGACGGGCTTTGCGGCTTCGTCGACGACGTCGACCTGGTAGCCCGGCATCGGCACCGTCGGCGAGCCATGCTTCACCGGCAGCATGCCGAGACCGACCGGATTGCCGGCGATGCACCAGCCCGTCTCGGTCTGCCACCAATGGTCGATCACCGGCACCTTCAACTGCTGCTCCGCCCATTCCACCGTCGGCGGATCGGCACGCTCGCCGGCGAGGAACAGCGTGCGGAATTGCGACAGGTCGTATTGCCGGATGAACTTTCCTTCCGGATCCTCTTTGCGGATCGCGCGGAACGCCGTCGGTGCCGTGAAGAAGGCGACCGCCTTGTGCTCGCTGATGACGCGCCAGAACGCGCCGGCATCGGGCGTGCCGATTGGCTTGCCCTCGTACATGATCGACGTCGCACCATGCAGCAGCGGGCCATAGATGATGTAGCTGTGGCCGACCACCCAGCCGATGTCGGAGCCACACCACCAGACCTCGCCCGGCTTGACGCCATAGAGATTGAACATCGACCATTTCACCGCGACGAGATGGCCGCCATTGTCGCGCACGACGCCCTTGGGGATACCGGTCGTGCCTGAAGTGTAAAGGATGTAGAGCGGATCGGTGGCGGCGACAGGCACGCAAGGGGCTCTCTTGCCGTCGTTCATCGCCTTGCGGCGAAGGCTCGCCCAATCGTAGTCGCGGCCCGGTGTGAGGTCGCAGATGTGCTGGGGACGTTGCAGCACGATGCAGGCCTTCGGCTTCGTGCCCGCAAGCTTGATCGCCTCGTCGAGCAGCGGCTTGTACTGCACGATCCGGCCGGGCTCGATACCGCAGCTTGCGGAGAGAATGAGCTTTGGCTGCGCGTCATCGATGCGGGTGGCGAGCTCCTTGGCGGCAAAGCCGCCGAACACAACCGAGTGCACCGCGCCGATGCGCGCGCAGGCGAGCATCGCGACGACGGCCTCCGGCACCATCGGCATATACAGGATGACGCGATCGCCCTTGGCGACGCCAAAATCCTGCATGGTGGCGGCGAGCGCCTGCACCTCACCCAATAGCTCGGCATAGGTGAACTTGGTGACCGAGCCCGTCAGCGGCGAATCATGGATCAGCGCGACCTGGTCGGCGCGGCCGCGTTCGACATGACGGTCGAGCGCGTTGTAGCAGGTGTTGACGACGCCCCCCATGAACCAGCGGCCGTAGACGCCCTGCGAGGCATCGAAGATCGTCTTTGGCGGCTCGATCCAGTCGATGTCCGTGGCCGCCTCGGCCCAGAAGCCCTGGGGATCAGCCAGCGAGCGCGCATGGACCTCGTGATAGAGACTCGTTCCCTTGACGTTCATTCCCGCGCTCCCGTTCCCTTTATTCGCCTTGCCTTGACCTGACCGACAGGACGAGCGTCCCGCCATGACAGGGATCAAGTGCCGGCGTTGTTTGAGAGGTATTTTCCCGGGAACGGGCCGCGGTTCAAGCTGAAAAGGATGGGTCTTTGGGAGGGAGGGAAGAAAGGCCATCGAGGCAAGCTGGAGCCACGACAAAGGTGAGCCCTCTCCCCCCTTGCGGGGGAGAGCGGGAGAGAGGGGTGGCCACGAACTCAGTCCAGAGTTTGTGGCTACCCCTCTCCCTAACCCTCCCCCGCAAGGGGGGAGGGAACGCAGTGTGCGCGTAGAGGCGCCTCAACTCTCCATCGCATTCAGCCGCTGCAACCGTTCCTGCATGACCTTCCTCAGATCATAGCCGGGCCGGCCGAAGCTCGCATTCCGCGTGGTGAGGAAATCGCGCTGGGTCTTGCGGAGGTCGCCGGCCGAACGGCCTTTCGTGGCCTTCAGCACCCGCTCATAGGTCTCGGCAATCTGGCGATCGAGCACGCCGAGTTGCGGATCGGCGCAGATCACCTTCTCGACCTCGCGCTTTGCCGTGGCGCAATCGAACGACGGGCCGTTGCCGGAACTCGCCGCGAGCGGACGCAACGGCTCGGCGCCGAACTTCGCAATCTCCGCGATCATGCTGCGGCGGCCGTTGGCGGCATTCTCGTTGCCGGGATCGAGCTTCAGCGCCGTCTCGTAATCGGCCAGCGCCTTCTTGCGTTCGCCCATCTTCTTGTAGAGCACCGCGCGGTTGTTGAAGGTCTGCGCGAAATTCGGATCGATCTTCAGCGCAGCCTCGTAGTCGCTGAGCGCCGCGCCAAGCTCGCCCTTGAGCTGGTAAGAGTCGCCGCGGTTGGTGAAGAAGTTCGGCCGCGGCGCCAGCCGCAGCGCCTGGTCGTAGTCGGCGATCGCCTTGTCGTACTCACCCATCGCGGCCAGCACCAGGCCACGATTGTCGTAATATTCGGGGACCTTCGGATCGAGCTTGATCGCCTCGCCGTCATCGGCGACCGCCTTGTCGAGCTGGCCGAGCTTCTTGTAGGCCGCGCCGCGATTGGTGTAGGCGCGCGGCCGGTTCGGATCGAGCCGCAGCGCCTCGCTGAGATCGCGGATCGCCTTCTCGTTGTCACCGCCGAGATAATAGTTCACGCCGCGGTCGGACCAGGCCTGCGCATCATCCGGCTTCAGCTTGATCGCCTGATCGTAATCGGCGAGCGCGCGGTCGAGCCGGCGCTGATTGGTGTAGACGACGCCGCGCAGCTCGTAGGCTTCCGCGTCCTGCGGATCGAGTTCGATGGCCTTGCTGAGATCAGCCGCGGCACGGTTGAGATCGCCGCCGGCCTCGCGCAGCAGGTCGCCGCGCAAGCGCCAGGCCTTTGAGTTCTTGCCGTCCAGCGCGATGGCGCGGTCAATATCCCGCAGCGCCTGCGTGAGGCCGCCTGAGGTTCGCGCATTGGCGTCGGCGCGCACCAGCAGCGCGGCGGCGCGGTCGGAGCTCGAATTGGTGGTCTGGTCGATGATGGCGCCGCACGCCGTGATCAGTTCGGCGGGCGCAGTCTTGCTGCCCATCACGCAATCGACGGCAGCAGAGGCCGGGGCGGCGAGGACAAGGCTCATCGCGGCGCTGAGCAGGAAGGCGCCAAGCGGGATTTTTGCAAACGGGAACATTTGCGCGGAAGAACGCGTGCCGCACATCGGGAAGACTCCGTGACATCAGGTGTTCACCATTGTCGCGGCGGGCGAGGAATGGGTTCAATTCGGGCCTGTTAGGGACGCACGGGCGCCTGCACTCCCTCGCCCCGCTTGCCGGGAGAGGCGAAGGAAGCCCTCAATACCCGTCCACCCCGTTGATCCGCTGCCGCCGCTCCTGCATCGCCTTCTTCAGATCGTAGCCCGGCCGGCCAAATCCGGCATTGCGGCGGGCAATGAACTCGTCCTGCGCGCGCTGAAGCGCCCTGGCTTCCGCAGGATTGCGTGCCTCCCGGATCGCGCGGGCGTTCGACGCAAAAATCTCCCGATCGAGATCGGCGAGCTCGCGGTTGGCGCAGATCGCCTTCTCGACGGCCCGGGCCGCACTCCTGCAATTGAAGCTGGGCTTGCCGGCCACCGCCATCTGCGCGCCGATCCGCTCGAGCTCGCGCGCCATCGCCTTGTGATTGGCCTTGGCCTTCTCGTGGTTCGGATCGATCTTCAGCGCGGCGCCGAAATCCTGCACCGCCTTCGGCTTGTCGCCCTTCTTCAGCCAGAGCTCGCCGCGGGCGTTGAAGAGGTCGGCCAGGGTCGGATCGAGCTGAAGAGCGCGGCTGTCGTCGGCGATCGCACGGTCGACCTGGTCATGCCGAGCATAAAGCGCGCCGCGCGCGACCAGCGCCTTGACCAGGTCCGCCTTGGCCGTCTTCTCGTTGTCGATGACGGAAGCGCAGGCGGAGCCGGCCTTGTCCATGTCGTCGGCGGCAGCAGCAGCGAGGCACGGCGCGACATCGACCTGCACGACGGCGGCGGGCTCGCCGCCGGTCGCAGCATGGGCCGCCCCGAGCGAAAGCACACAGAGCGCCACCGCACCGGACAATCGAATGAGATTTTGAGAACGCATGCTAGCTGCAGTCGGAAAGTCTTGGCTTGAATCTTGGCCTGGGTCTTGGCTTGGGTCTTGGCTTGAGCCTTGCCTTGAGCCTTGCCTTGAGGGTGCACTATCCATCATACGGCCGGATTGGTGCTAGCTTGTGGCACAGCCAAAATCGGTTTCGGGGATCAACGTGTCGACATTCGAATGGATCATCGTGCTTCTGCTCGGCGCCGTTGCATTATCGGCGCTGGCGCGGCGGATCAAGGTCCCCTACCCGACCTTTCTCGCCATCGGCGGCGCGCTGATCGCCTTCGTGCCGAACAGCCCCTCCTGGACGCTCGAACCCGACCTCGCCTTGGCACTTTTTGTCGCACCGGTGCTGATGGATGCCGCCTTCGACACCTCGCTGCGCGATCTCCGCAACAACTGGGTTCCGGTCTCGACCCTGGTGGTCGCCGCGGTCGGCCTGACCACGGTCGGCGTGGCCTTCGTCGCGCACCGGCTGATGCCTGACATGCCCTGGGCCGCCGCCATTGCGCTCGGCGCCATCGTGGCCCCGCCGGATGCCGCGGCCGCGGTTGCGATCCTGAGCCAGGTCAAGCTGCCCTATCGCATGGTGAAGGTCCTGGAAGGCGAGAGCCTGCTCAACGACGCCAGCGCGCTTCTGATCTATCGCATCGCGGTCGGCGCCGTCGTCATGGAGCATCTGAAATGGAGCGAGGTCGCGCCGACGATCGCACTCGGGCTGGTCGGCAGCGTCCTCGCCGGTCTTTTGGCCGGGCGCATCATCCCGCTGTTCCTGGAACGCGTGAAGGAAGCGCCGAGCGCGATCATCGTGCAGTTCGCCACCACCTTCATGGTCTGGATCGCAGCCGAGCATCTCGGCCTCTCCGGCATCCTCACCATCGTCGTCTACGCCATCACCGTCGCGCGCACGGCGGGGGCGCGCATGCCGGCGCGGTTGCGGGTGCCGTCCTATGCGGTCTGGGAAACGATGGTGTTCGTGCTCAACGTGCTCGCCTTCATGCTGATCGGCATGCAGATGCGGCCGATCTGGACGCGGCTGGACGCGGAGGTACGCTGGGAATATTGCGTGGCGGCCGCCTGGATCCTGCTCACGGTGGTCCTGGTGCGGCTTGCCTGGATCACGTTCTACCGCGCGACGCTGCGCGTCCTGATCGCGCACCGGCTCTATCATCCGAGGGATCCCAAGCAGGTTGCCTCGCCGAAGGGTGGCCTCATCATCTCCTGGTGCGGCATGCGCGGTCTCGTCACGCTCGCCACCGCCTTCGCCTTGCCGGAAAACTTCCCCTACCGCGACTTCATCGTCTTCATCGCCTTTGCGGTGGTGCTGGGCTCGCTGGTCATCCAGGGCCTGACGCTGCGGCCGCTGATCCTCGCCTTCGGCCTCAAGGACGACGATCCCGTCGGTATCGAGGTCGCGCGCGCCCGCGCAGTCGCCTATCGCGCCGCGCTCGATGCGATCGAGGACGATCCGTCGGAGGAGGCGGAAATCCTGCGGCTCGAATACCGCGCCATCCTGATGCAGGCCGACGACGATCCGCACGGCGGCATCGCCAGCGGCGAGTTGCCCGCCGATCCGCTGCGCCGCCGCGCCATCGAGGCCGCGCGCAAATCGATCCTCGGCCTTCGCGATACCGAAGTGATCGGCGACGACGCGTTTCACCGGATCGAGGAAGAGCTCGATCGCGCAGAATTGAGCGCGGGCGGATAGATCCGCAAACACCGCTGTCGTCCCGGACAAGCGAAGCGCAGATCCGGGACCCATAACCACAGGCCATGGTTTTGCGAAGACTCGGAGTTGCCAGCTCGCGCGACAACTGCTCCCCGTGGTTATGGGTCCCGGGCTCGCTGCGCGCGCCCCGGGACGACAGCGGTCTACGTTGAACCAAACACCGCCTCTCCAGACTCATTCCAGATGACGACCTTGATCGACGACCGTCGTGTACGCGCGCGTGATGCGTCGCCTGCACGATATTTTTATCTCAATATGGCACTGGCCTGCGCAGCCACCGCGTTTCTCGGCTTCGCGCCGACCTATTTCGTACCGATCGCGCAGCGGACGTTTTCGGCGAGCCCGGTCATTCATTTTCACGGGCTCCTGTTCTTCACCTGGTCTCTCTATTTCGTGATCCAGACCTGGCTCACGGCGTCAGGCCGCGTGGTCAATCACCGCGCGCTCGGGATTGCCGGCGTGTCGCTTGCGACCGCGATGACGATCTTCGGCTTTCTCGCCTCGGTGCACGTGATGCAGCACGCCGCCGCACTTGGGCAGAAGGACGCCGGCATCGGCTTCTCGATCGTGCCGATGAGCGGCATCGCGTTCTTCGCGGTGGTGTTCGTGCTCGCGATCATCAACACGCGAAAGCCCGAGATTCACAAGCGCCTGATGCTGCTTGCCGCGGTCTCGATCCTCGACGCCGCGATCGCGCGCTGGTTCATTACCTTCCTCGCGCCTCCCGGACCGCCCGGCCCGCCGCCGGTGCCCGTCACGATCGCCCCGGCCGTGGTCGCTTCGCTCCTGCTCGTCGTCGCCATGGTGCGCGACTGGCGCACCGATGGCCGCGTGCACCCGGTCTACATCTACGGCACGCTCGCGCTGCTGGCGGTGAAGGTGCTGAACTGGCCGATCAGCGAGAGTGCCGCGTGGCATTCGTTTGCCGGCGGGATTTTGGCGCTGGCGCAGTAGTTCTCCGATGTCGTCCCGGACAAGCGCAGCGCAGATCCGGGATCCATAGCCACAGGACGTGGTTTGGCGAAGACTCGGAGTTGCTAGCTCGCGCGGCAACTTCGTCCTGTGGTTATGGGTCCCGGGTTCGCGCCTTGCGCGCCCCGGGACGACAGCGGAGTATGAGGCGCCTTAAGCCCCCGCCTTGCACGTGATCCCGCCGTCGACCACGAGCTCGATCCCCGTCACATATTTCGACTCGTCCGACGCCAGGAACAGCGCGGCATTGGCGACGTCCCAGGCCTCGCCCATGTGCCCCATCGGCACCTGCGCGTCGCGGGCGCGCCACATCGCCTCGACGTCGCCCTTGGCGTAGCTATTCGCGAGACCCGCGGAATGCTCCACCATCGGCGTCTTCATCAGGCCAGGCAGGATTGCATTCACCCGCACATGGTTCTTCGCGAACTCGATCGCGGTGGAGCGCGTCAGCTGGTTCATCGCGGCCTTGCTGGCGTTGTAGCTGACATAGGAAATCCCGACATGCCGGATCGAGGCGATCGAGGAGATGTTGATGATCGAGCCGCAGCCCTGCTTCACCATCACGGGGACGACGTGCTTCATGGCGAGATAGGCGCTCTTGAGGTTGACAGTGAAGACGCGGTCCCAGCTTTCTTCGGTGACCTCGACCACGCTGCCCATCTCGGCGATGCCGACATTGTTGTCGAGCACATCGATGCGGCCATAGGCCTTCAGGCACGCCGCCACCATCGCTTCAATCTCGCTCGCGCGCGAAACGTCCGCGGTGAAGGCAGTCGCATTGCCGCCCTCACCCGTGATGATCTTCGCGGTCTCCTCGGCCGCAGCACCGTTGCGGTCGACGCAAAACACCTGCGCGCCCTCGCGCGCAAAGGTCACCGCGGTCGCCTTGCCGTTGCCCCAGCCGGGCCCGATCGAGCCGGCGCCCACCACCATCGCAACCTTGCCTTTGAGCCGATCCATCGCGTGTCTCCTTTGCTGTTCTTGTAGCCCGGATGGAGCGCAGCGTAATCCGCGGCGACTGTTCCCGGATTGCGCTTCGCTCCATCCGGGCTACGGATCGCTGCAAATCTTCATCGTGGTGACGTTAGCACCGATGGGATGCCCGACAATCTCCGAAAGAGTCCGGCAGCTTCCATCATGGCATAACCGCCATTCCCCGGCCGCGCCGGAATTGCCAAGCACGACCTCCGGCATCGGTGCACGCTGCGGCTTCCACTGAAACCAGCCGTCGACGAGCCGCGCCTCGGGCGGCGGCTCCATGCCGGGCCCGGTGCCCTTGACGCGGGCCTGCACCAGCTCGAGGCCGGCGGGGGTGACGCGCCAGTCTTCCTGCCAGTCCACCTTCGCGATCGAATGCGTCCACACCAGCGTGAAGGCGGAAAGCGCCAGCGCTTTCACGCCACCCGCTGTTGCGAAGCAGAGGCTCACGCGGCTTCGACGACGGCCGGCGGACGCTGCCGCCACTGCCACAGCAAGAGCGCGGCGGAAAGCACGAAGCCCACGGTGTCGCTGAAGGCGAAGTCACCGAGCAGGCAGAGCGCGGCGCCGAGCGCGAGCACGCGTTCGAGCAGCGTCATGCGCGTGAACAGAAAACCGATCGCGACCATGCCGAACAGGCCGATCGCCACCAGCGCCTTGAAGGTCGCGAGCGCCACCGCGCCGTAGAAGCCGAGCTTGGCCGCCATGGGATCGCCGGCCTGGAGCATCAGCGCCGGGGAATAGACGAAGATGAACGGAATGACGTAGCCGGCGAGCGCGATGCGCATCGCCTCCCAGCCGATCTTGTCCGGGTTCTCCTTCGCGATCGGCGCCGCCGCAAGTGCTGCGAGCGCCACCGGCGGCGAGAGGTCGGCCATGATGCCGTAATAGAACGCGAACATATGGCTCGCGATCAAGGGCACGCCGAGCTTCGCCAGCGCCGGCGCGGCGAGCGCGGCGGTGATGATGTAGGTCGGGATCGTCGGAATGCCCGTGCCGAGCAGGATCGACAGCAGCATGGTCATGATCAGCGCCAGGAACAGGCTCTTCTCGCCGAGACCGATCACCCAGCTGCCAAAAATGGTGCCGACGCCGGTCTGCGACATCATGCCGATGATGACGCCGACGATGGCGCAGGCCATACCCACCGTGATCGCCGACTTCGCACTCTCGGCCAGCGCATTGCGGCATTCGCGCAAGGCCGCGAACCCGCCGCGCACGAACGCCGTGATCACGATCAGTCCGACGACGACGCTCGCGACCGGCACGATCTGGAGACCGTCGCGCGACAGCGCGCCGACGACGAGCGCAAGTCCGATCCAGAAGATGGAGCGGACGACCATCGAGGAGGCGCCGGCCGTGATGCTGGCGCCCAGGATCAGCGTCACCGTGAGCGCAAGGCCCATGCTGCCAGCATAGAGCGGCGTAAAGCCCTCGAACAGCATGTAGACGAGCGCCGCGAGCGGCAGCACGAGATACCAACGCGTCACCAGCGCCTTCCAGGCGCTCGGAATCTCCGAGCGCTTCATGCCGACGAGGCCGTGCTTGCCGGCTTCCAGATGCACCATCCAGAAGGCGGACGCGAAATAGAGGATGGCGGGGATCGCCGCCGCCTTGACGATTTCCGAGTACTGGACGCCGAGCGTCTCCGCCATGATGAAGGCGACCGCGCCCATCACCGGCGGCATGATCTGCCCGCCCATCGAGGCCGTCGCCTCGACGCCCGCCGCAAAGGCGCGGCGATAGCCGAACTTGATCATCAGCGGAATCGTGAACTGGCCGACCGTGACGACGTTGGCGACGCCGGAGCCGGAGATTGTGCCCATCATGCCCGAAGCGAACACCGCGACCTTGGCCGGTCCGCCGCGAGTGCGGCCGAACAGGCCGAGCGAGACGTCAGTGAACAGCTGGATCATGCCGGCGCGTTCCAGGAACGAGCCGAACAGGATGAACAGGAAGATGTAGGTCGCCGAAACGTAGATCGGCACGCCGTAAAAACCTTCGGTGCCGAACGACAGATGCGTGACGATCTGGTCGAAGTCGTAGCCGCGATGGTTGAGCGGCGACGGCAGGTATTGGCCGAAGAACCAGTAGAGAAGACACGCGCCGCACATCAGCGGCAGCGCCGCGCCCATCAGGCGCCGCGTGCCCTCGAAGATCAGGACCGCGAGCAGGGTGCCGACCGCGAGATCGAGCCGCGTCGGATCGCCGTCGCGCGCGATCAGGTCGGCATAGAAGATCCACTGGTAGAGGCCGCAGAAGAAGCCGGCGCCGCCGATCACCCAGCCGAGCGTACGGCCGACATCGCTCTTCGCGGTAAAGTTGGCGATCAGGCCGAAGGTGAGGAGAACGAGGAAGCCGACATGGACGCCGCGCACCACCTGGCTCGGCAGATAGTTGAAGGCGGCGACATAGAGCTGGAAGGTGGCGAAGGCGATGCCGATCCAGTAGGCGAGAGTGCCCCACCAGCCCGGACCAAAACCTTCCGGAAAACCGTGCTCGAAATTGTCGAATTCAACCTTGATAGGCCCTGCGGAGCCCTCTGCCTGCAACATCGATATGTCCCCGCGCCCTTTTGGTGCGTCATTATAACATTGGCAGTGCCACCGCACGCGTCATGGCCGGGCTTGTCCCGGCCATCCACGGCCTACGGTGTCGCCAAGAACGTGGATGGCCGGGACATCTGCGCGAAGACGCGCTTCGTGCTTTTGCCCGGCCATGACGTCCGATAACGAAAGCTGACTACTTGATCAGCCCTTTTTCCTTGTAATAGCGGATCGCGCCGGGATGCAGCGGAACCGGGCTGCCGGTGGCGGCCGCCTCGAGCTTGATCTCCTTGCCCGCGGCATGGGCGTTCTGCAATTCGGGCAGCGACTCGAAGATCAGCTTGGTCATCTGGTAGGCGAGGTCGTCCGACACCGCGGAGCTCGTCACGAGATAGTTGACGACGGCCGCGGTCGGCACGTCCTTGTCCTGGCCGGTATAGGTATTGGCCGGAATGATTGCCGAGATGAAGGGCGGGCCGATCTTGTCGATGGTCTCCTTCGGCACCGACACCACGGTGATCGAGGCCGAACTCGAGAGATCCTTCAGCGAGGCGACGCCAAGGCCGGCCGATTGAAGCGTCGCGCCCAACTGGCGGTTCTTCATGAGGTCGACGGACTCGGCGAACGGCAGATATTCGACCTTGCCGAGGTCCTTGTAGGTCATACCTGCGGCCGCGAGGATCGCACGGGAATTGAGCTCGGTGCCCGACTTCGGCGCGCCGACCGAGAGGCTCTTGCCCTTGAGATCTGCGAGCGTCTTGATGCCCGATTCGGCGGTCGCGACAATCTGGATGTAGTTCGGATAGATCGCGCCGATGGTGCGCAGCTTGTCCAGCTTGGTCTTGAAGCCGGCTTCCTCGTCGCCCTCCCAGGCGGCTTTGAGCGAGTCACCCAGCGTGAACGCAATTTCGCCGCGGCCCTGCTGGAGCAGGATCAGGTTCTCGACCGACGCCTTGGTGGCCTGCACCTGCGTCTTCACGTTCGGAATCTTGTCGCCGTAGATCTTTCCGATCGCGACCCCGAGCGGATAGTAGACGCCGGAGGTGCCGCCGGTCAGCACGTTGATGAAGGATTGCGCATGCGCGCAAGGTGCCGACGCCGCCAGGGCAAGAGCCGCGGCCGCGCCGAAAATCGTCCGTTTCATGGTTGTTGTACTCCCCAAACCGGCCGGGAAATTGGCCGGATGGGGGAAGCGGGTCAACCCATCCAAAAGTCACAACAGGACTGCGGTAAACGGCTGACCCGGCTCGATTTTTGGGGAACCCGCGGGTGCGGCGAGGTGGCGCAGTCAGGGTCTGGCGCGTGTCTCGCCGCGCTGGCAAGCCTTACTGGCAGGCTCTTGCTGGCAAGCCCTTATTGGAAGGTCATGTCCAGGCACTTGGAGATGTCGGAGCCGAGGCCGGAGGAGATGATGATGCAGCCGCGCACCTTCTGCGCGGTGACGTCGGCGGCCCAGACCGAGTAGCCGCCGGGGCCGAAGAACGAGTTGGTGTTCGGCGGTTCGGTCTCGGTCGCGTCGAAATCGTATTTGCCGTCGGTCTCGAAGATGCGCGGCTTCTTGGTGCAGCCGCCGTCGGTCTGGACGTTGATGACTTCCTTGTTGTCGCGGGTCAGCGCGAGCGAGACCTGGCAGCGGAAATATTCCGAGGTCTTGGTGTTGAACAGATAGGTGTAGGACTTGCAGGTCGCGGTGTTCAGCTTGCCCGGGGCGAGGCCACGGCTGCACGAAATCCGCTGGTTGTGGCTGAGCTGGTAGTCATCCGCCCGGGCGGCGGGCGCCAGCGCCGTCACCAACAGCGCGGCGGCTGAGCAGGCTTTCACGACTTGGTTCATCCGAATCATCCCCCTACCAATATTTTTGTCGAATTGCGTTCTAGACTGAAAGCGGAACATAGTCGCGCGGGGACGAAGGGAAAATCACAAACTGCTGGGCAGGACGTGATGCGCTGCGGCGCTTTCGCAAATTGACCTGTAAACGCCGTTCGTGATTTGTTCAAGATGGCAACCCCAACGATGGGGAGGATGGGATGATGGCATTTTCAACGAAGACATTTGCACTTGCACTCACGGCAGCGCTCGGCGCGTTCAGCGCACCCGCATTGGCGCAGACCGCGGCAACGCCCTGGGAGCTCAAGCCCGACACGGGCTATGCCTATGACAAGGACGGCAAGACCTTCTCCTACAAGATGGGCACCAACAATGCCGGTGAACTCCTGAAGGGCGCCAAGAAGGTGCCGAAAGGCACGCTGTTCTTCATCGGCCACAACGGCCAGCTCTACATGCGCAGCGGCCCGTATCTCGAAGGCGACGGCAAGTTCAAGTTCGGGTCGGATCAGTAAGGGGCGACGGCCAACCCAAGCATTCGGTGTCATCACCCGCCTTGTGCGCGCTTGCGCACTGGGGCGGGTGATCCAGTATTCCAGAGGCCGTTGTGATTCAGTCGAGAGGCTGCGGCGTACTGGATGCCCCGGTCAAGCCGGGGCATGACAGCGGAGGATGTGGCAGCGAGGACTAAAACGCCCCTGCCAGCTCCCGCGCGCCAGCGTTGTTGCTGTTACTGTCCATCCGCGTGTCCGTCACCGCCAGTAGCTTGGCCACCGTGTTGTGGCGGATCGCGACCGGGTTGCGCTCGTAGCCGCCGCGCTGGAAGAAGTTCGAGGTCGGCACCTGCTCGCGCATCGCCTGCGGCATCGTCACCATGTCGAGGCCGGTGCCGTCGCCGGTGAGGTTCATCATCTCGAGCTCGGCGGCGGTGAGCGGCCGGGTGTAGCCCTTGGTGCGCGCGAACAGCACCGAAGTCAAAAGCTTATGGGTTTGCAGCATCGGGCCGATATCGATGTCCAGCACCATGGCATGCATGGCCCAGCCCTGCGCGGTGTTGCCGATCTTCTCGTGCTCCGACCAGGTGTCCGGCACCGATTTCGCTTGCGCCACCATCTTCTTCAGCACGGCAAGCTTGTGCTCGAGCGGCTGGCGCGCCGGTCCCGACGCCCGCGCCACCTTGTCGGAAAGCGCACGGATGAGTTCATGGCCCTGCTCGGCCAGCAGCTCGACGCTGTTGGTGGTCAGGAGCTGGTTGTAGCCCATCGCGGTCGAGATCGCGCGCTTGCCGCCATGCTCAATACCCGCCTGCACGTCGTAATTGCCGGTGCCGCCGGTCTCGAACGAATAGACCCGAACCGCCTGCTCGCGCGTCAGCCCGGAGGCGAGCGCGTAGCGCGCATAGGCGCGCTTGAACTCGACCTCGCTGGACGGCCGCTGCGGCGTGAACTGATAGAGCTCCCGCGCCGCCTGCAGGAGATCGGCGACCACCGGTATCGGCTTTCTGGTCGGACGATCCGGCGTTTCCTCCGGCTCCGGATTCACCGGCCGCTTCGGCCCGTTATAGAGCGGCGGATGCTGCAGCACATAATCGTCAAGCGTGACCTGCTGTCCGCTGCGCCGCTTGGCGTTGCGGCCTTTCCGCTTCTCGGAGATCTGGCTCCAATAGGCACCCGCCTCTTCGTCGAAGGCCGCGCGCGCCGCCTGATATTCCTGCAGCTTGCGGCGATATTCGAGCACGGCCGGCGACGCGCCACCTTGCGCAAAGAACTGCGACAAGAGCTGGGCCTTGGCATCGCGGACGGCCGGCGGCAGCGCATCGGCCTCGCCGCCTCGCGCAGTGGGCGCAAGCAGGACGAGCGCGAATGGAACCAGCGCGAGATGTTTTCGAATCGAATGATGCATGCTGCCCTCTTAGCAGGCATCCGGTAACCGTCACGTTAACGCGCCGTTTACCATCGTCACTTCCAAGCGAACACCGGCTGTTCCAGCTCGGTGACGCGAGTGTGACGTCCCGCCAGCACCTCGCGGAACTGGTAGATCAGCGCCGCGGTCGGCGCGTGAATCAGGCTCGTCTCGTGATGGAAGCGGATCACGCGGCGGGAGCTTTCGGGAATCGCGATGAAGTCGAACGCGTCTTCGCGCTCGATCGTGGCGAGCGCGATGCGGTGGACCGAGGCGACCTCATCCGGGTTCGGCCGGATCGCGGCACTGTCGGCCGTCCAGACCACCACCGGCGTGATCAGATAGCCGGAGCGGGTCGGATAGTCGTCGAGCGTGCCGAGCACCTCCGCGTGCGAGAGGCGGAGGCCAAGCTCCTCATCAAGCTCGCGCAGCGCCGCCTCGACCGGCGTCTCGCCGGCATCGCAGCGGCCACCCGGCAAGGCCCATTGGCCGCGATGGGCGCGCAGGTGTGACGCGCGCAGCGTGAGCAGGAATGCGGTGTCATCACCGTCGCTCGCCGCGGTCAGCGCGACCGCCACCGCGGCGCGTTTCAATGCGGCCGGCGCATCGTCCTCGGGCAGGCGCGTGAAGGCCGCGCAGGCAGCCGCGATATTCCGCCGTGTGGCATCGTCGAACGGTCTCATGATGCTTGACTACACCACGTCCGGCCCCGATGAAATGAGCTCGCAAGGCCCGCGCAGCAATGGACGACGACATGACCAACAAGGCCGCCGCAAGGCTCAAATCGGACGGCTGGAGCATCCTGGAGACCACGGGCTTCTTGCACCTGATCGGCCCCTTGTGGGAGCGCAAGGTCGACGGCCATTACGAATTCGCACTCGCCACCGAGGACAAGCACCACAATCGCCGCGGCATGGTCCAGGGCGGCGTGATGATGACGTTCGCGGACCGTACCTGCGGCATGACCGCCCGCTACGTTTCCGGCAAGGAGTTCATGGCGACGGTGCAGCTCGACACCCATTTCGTCGAGGCCGGCCAGATCGGCGACATCCTGATCTCCCGCCCCCGCGTGGTGCGCTCGACGCGCAGCCTCATCTTCATGAGCACGGAAGTGACGGTGGATGGTCGCTGCATCGTGATGGCGAATGGCGTGTTCAAGATCTTGAAGGGGCCGGGGTAGCGTCGCGCGGTCGGGCTGCCGCTCTAACTACACCCACCGCTGTCGTCGCCCGGCTTGACCGGGCGACCCAGTACGCCGCAGCCTCTCGGCTCAATCACAGCCGTCTCTGGAATACTGGATCGCCCGCCTTCGCGGGCGATGACAGCTGAGAGTGCGGCAAGCGCCCTCCCCAATCTCGTCATTGCGAGCGCAGCGAAGCAATCCAGTATCTCACCGCGGATGCATCTCTGGATTGCTTCGCTGCGCTCGCAATGACGGAATTAGCTGGCTATGCTGCCAGCTTCGATAGCGTTGAGGAAACAGCCCATGCAATACCGCCAGCTCGGCCGCACCGGCCTGAAAGTCTCGCCGATCTGTCTGGGCACCATGATGTTCGGCGGGCCGACCGATGAAGCCGCATCAAACCGGATCATCGCCAAGGCGCATGAGGCCGGGATCAATTTCATCGACACGGCGGATGCCTATTCGAAGGGCGCATCCGAGGAGGTGGTCGGCCGCGCGATCGGTAACAACCGTCACGCCTGGGTGCTCGCCACAAAACTCGCCAACCCCATGAACACTGGTATGGGCGACGATCCCAACCGTGTCGGCCTGTCGCGCCGCTGGGTGTTGCAGGCCGCCGACGAGAGCCTGAAGCGGCTCGGCACCGACCACATCGACATCTACTATCTGCACAAGGAAGACCATGCGACGCCGCTGGAGGAGACGGTGCGCGCGATGGGCGACCTGATCCGGGCCGGCAAGGTGCGCTATTTCGGCGTCTCGAACTACCGCGCCTGGCGCGTCGCCGAGATCTGCAACATCTGCGACCGGCTCGGCATCGACCGGCCCGCGGTGAGCCAGCCCTATTACAACGCCATGAACCGCATGCCCGAGGTCGAGCACTTCCCGGCCTGCTCCTATTACGGCCTCGGCATCGTGCCCTACAGCCCACTGGCGCGCGGCGTGCTCACCGGCAAGTACAAGCCCGACGCGGCGCCGGACAAGGAGACACGCGCCGGCCGCAACGACACCCGCATGATGCAGACGGAATGGCGGCCGGAATCGCTCCAGCTCGCGCAGGAGATCAAGACCCACGCCGAGGAGAAAGGCATCACCGCCGGCCAGTTCGCGGTCGCCTGGGTGCTGAACTCCGCCTTTGTCAGCTCGATCGTCGCCGGCCCACGCACCGAGGAGCAGTGGGACGGCTACATCAGCGCGCTCGACTACCGCTTCACGGCGGATGACGAGGCGCTGATCGACCGGCTGGTCGTGCCGGGCCATCCCTCGACGCCGGGCTACAACGACCCCGCCTATCCGATCGAGGGACGCCGCGCGCGGACGGCTTGAGAGCTGAAGACGATGACGGCGCACGAAGACCGCTACGGCCTTTCACTCTCGACGTCTTCGCACGAGGCGGCAAGCGCCTATCGCGAAGGCGTCGATCTCATGCTGGCCGGCTGGACCGGTACGGCGGAGGCGCTGGAACGCGCGATTGCGGCCGATCCGGATTTCGCGCTTCCCCATATCGCCCGCGCCCGCGTGCATGCCTTCTATCAGCAGGGCGACCTCGCGCGGCAGAAGGCGGCTGTGGCACGCGAACGCGTTGCCAAGCGCGGCACGGAGCGCGAGCGCTCGCATGTCGAGACGCTGGCGCTTGCGATCGAAGGCCGGCTGCCCGAGGCGATCGCATCGACGCTGAAGCACATCGACGCATGGCCGCGCGACGCGGTGGTGCTGTCGCTGCCGCTCGGCGCGTTCGGCCTGTTCGCGTTCTCCGGCATGCCCGATCACGACCGCGCGCGGCACGAGCTGTGCGAGCGCGTCGCGCAGCATTATGGCGAGGACTGGTGGTTTCTCACCATGTACGGCTGGGCCATGACCGAGAATGGCGACGTCGCGCGCGGCCGCGGCGTCACCGAACGTGGCTTCGACCTGCGCCGCCAGAATGCCCACGCCGCGCACGCCGTGCTGCATGCGATGTTCGAGGACGGCTCGATCGACGCGGCTGACCGTCTCGTCGACGCATGGATCCCCTCTTACGACCGCACCGGTATCCTGCACGGCCATATTCGCTGGCATCAGGCGCTCGGCGCGCTCGAACATGGCGATGCCGCCCGCGCGCTTGCGATCTATGCCGACGTCCTTCGACCCTCCGCCACGCAGGCGCCGCCGCTCAACGTCGTCACCGACAGCGCCTCGCTGCTCTGGCGTTTGACGGCTTACGGCCACACCGTGCCGGAGGCACTCTGGCTCGAGGCCGACGCCGCCGCGCAAAAACTGTTTCCGAAATCGAGCCTGCCCTTTGCCGACGTCCACATGGCGCTGTTCGCTGCGGCGACGCAGAACCAGGAGGCGCTCGCCGCGCGCCTCGCGGCGATCGAGCAGCGGCTCACTGAGGGCAAGCTGCCGGCCGGTCCCGTGGTGCCGGCGATCTGCCGTGCGCTCGTGGCCTTTGCCCGCGAGGATTACACCTCATGCGTGCAAACGCTCGCGCCCGTCCTCGGCGAGGTCGTGCGCATCGGCGGCAGCCACGCCCAGCGCGAACTGATCGAGGATACCTACATCGTCGCGCTCATGCGCAGCGGCGAGCTGCCCCGCGCCCGCGCGCTACTCGATGCCCGCCTGCACCGCCGGCCGTCCTTGCGCGATACGCGCTGGCAGGCGGCGACCGTCTAGCTCTGCCACGAAAAAAACATCGGTCTGGCAGCAAGTGGCCTGCTAGGACGGGATGGGGCGATCGGATGAATCGCCGATGGGTGGTGCGGTGGTATTCCAGTCGGGTTTAGCTGAACAAACGGGATCGCAACCAATTTGTGGTTCGCTCGTTGTTGAGCGGAACTTTTCCGCCGCCGTGGCACCCTGGCATACGAGCCTGATGATGCGCCTCCGCCGACCGGTCCTCGCCGCGGCCCTCGCGACTCTCGCAAGCCCTTGTTTTGCAGAGTCTTCCGCGCCCATTCCCGTCAACAACCCTCCGGCGCAAAACGCCTTCATCGACCTGCTGGCGCTGATGTCGGGCCACTGCAAGACGCTGAAGGTCGCGGGGCGCACCTTCGCTTGCAAGACGGTGGCTTACGCCCATGGCGACAAGGGCCGGGTCAATTTCGCGGTCGCCGTCGACGATCCCTCCGACGCCAACCACGTCGTGTCGTTCTCTGGCGAGAACGGCCAGCGCGCGGACGACAATTCCTACGAGCTGCGAATCGACCGCATGCTGCTCAATTCCAAGGACCGGCCCAAGGTCGACGGCCTGCCGGTGCCGGCCGAGCAGACCTCGACCGGCGTCTGCCGCCAGACCGGCAATTTCGCCGCAAAGAAGGTCACCGACGTCACCTGCACGGCGACCGACAGCGAGGGCCGCCGATACGAGCTGCTGTTCGTCTCCGACGGCAAGCCGGTGAGCGTACGCCGCATCCGGCAATCGTCGCCATCGATCCAGGATCCGTTCAAGTAACGGCATCATCCGCTGCTGCCGGCATGTATGATCGCGCCATGCTTTGGAGCGATTCATGACTCGCGACCGCCTGTTTCTGCTGCGCCCTGGTTTCGAGGATCCCGCCTTTCCGGGCCGGCGCTTCTATTGCTGGCATTGCGCGCTGATCGAGGGCGTGCTCGCCTCGTTTCCGCAGCTCGCCGAAAAGCTCGAGGTCGAGCGGATCGCATGGCCGCGGCCAAGGCTGAAGGTGATCGCGCTGGTCGGCGAAGAGAACCAGTCGCTGCCGCTGCTCGTGCTGGCCGACGGGACGACGTCGCCGCACCAGACCGGCAGTCACCACGGCCGCGCCTTCATCGCCGACAAGGACGCGATCCTCGCCGCGCTCTCCGAACGCCACGGGTTTCCCGATCCGCATCCGTGAGGGCCGAGCACTCGCGCAGCTCTCCGTGTCCGGGGCACGAGAGCTGTCGCGAATCGAGGGAAAATCGACATTGCCTGCCACGTCGGTCGCCCCGCATACTTCGCGCAGCAAGCAAGTCTGGAAGCCGCTCCTTATGTCCCACTCCCTTCCCGCCCTCGTCGTCGTCGACGTTCAGCGCGCATTCGATGAATGGGAGGCGGCGGGCAAGCGGCGCAACAATCCGGACGCGGTGGCGCGCATCGCCGATCTCCTCAAGGCATTCAGGAAGCGCGGCGCGCCGATCTTCCACATCCGCCACGAGGGCACCAAGCCGACCTCGTCGTTCCTGCCGCAAAGCTCCGGCTACGCGGTCAAGGACGAGGCGCGCGAAGCGCCGGGCGAGGCGGTGATCGTCAAGCGCGTCAACAGCGCCTTCATCGGCACCGATCTCGAGACGCGCCTGCGCGCAGACAACATCACGACGCTCGTGATCTGCGGCGCCACCACCAATCATTGCGTCGAGACGACGACGCGGATGGCCGGCAATCTCGGTTTCGACGCGAGCCTCGTGCGCGATGCGACCTGGACCTTCGACCGGATCGGACCAGATGGCGACAAGCATTCGGCTGAAGAGATTCATGCGATGACGTTGTCGAATCTCAACGGCGAATTCGCGCGCATCGTCGCCGCCGCCGACGTGATCGCTTCGCTCGAAGCGATGCGACAATAGATCGCGCCACATCAGATCAATTCACACGTTGATCGGAACTTCGTCTGCGTCGTTTCGACGCCCGCACTAGCCGGAACGCTCCGGACAGCCATCTGTTGTCACACGACTTCTCAACTGGAGTGATGACATGAAGTATCTTTTAGTCGCGATGGCTGTCGGTGCTACGGCGCTCGCCGGTGGATCCACGGCCAACGCGGCGGGCAAGGCCAGCGCAAAGCAGAACGCGCCAGCCGGCCAGTCCACCGACATCAGCGCGCAGCACAGGCACCACCACCACCACCACGGCCATCGCCATCACCAATGGCGCCATCACCACCACGGCTACTATCGTCCGCACTACCGGAGCTACGGCTATTACCCGCGGCACCACGGCTATTACGGCGGCGGACCGTACGGCTATTATGGTGGCGGAGGTCCCGGCGTGACGTTCAGCTTCGGCGGCGGCCGCTGGTGAGAGATAAGGCCCGTCTTGTGCGGGCCTTTTTTCATCCCCGCAAAATCATCTCCGCAGTCTCCAGCCCGCTCGCCAGCGCCGCCTCGACCGTCCCCATGTCGCGGCCGCGATAGAGCGCTTCACCGGAGAACAGCACCGGGCCGTCGGCGCGCGCGAGGATCGCCTGGGCCTCGCGCGTCCGCGGCGTTGCCCAGGAATAGGCGCCGCGGGCGAAGGGATCGTGCAGCCAGTTGGTCGCCGCAGCCGCCACGAGATCGCGCGCGATGTCGTCGCGCGACACGCCGAAGATGGCCGCAAGCGAATCGACCCCGGCATCGATCAGCCCTTGCCGATCGAGCTTCGCAAGCTCGGCCGTCCGCGGCCCGCCAAACCAGCCGGTGAGCACGGGATGCTGGTCCGGATGCCGCGTCCACCACACCGGGATCGACTGGTCCGACAGCAGGAAGGTCATGTCCGCGAGATATTCGTTTCGCTCGCGCCACCACGGCCGCGCGAACCGCAGCAGGATTTTTATCACGCTGCCGAAGCCGATATCGTCAGCAGCCGCAGCCTTCGCGCGTGCGCGCTCCGGAAGCGCGATCTCGCGCAACAACGGCAGCGGCACGGTGAGGATCGCGCGATCGCAGCCATGCGCGTCGCCGCCGGCACAGCGGACGGCCAGCGCGCCGCCCGTCTCCTCGATTGCCGACACCGCGCGGCCGAAGCGAAACGTCACGCCAAGCCCGCGGCACTCGCTCGCCAGAAAATCGATCAGCGCGCCGTAGCCGCCGACGATGCGCGCCTGGGTGTCATGCCCGCCGTCCATCCATTCCTCGCGCAGCGCCAGCGTCGAGGCGCGCTCGGGGTCGGCAGCGTCGTAGCCCTCGACCATGCGCTCGATCGAATGGCGCAGCTGGTCATACCCGGGCCCGGCGAAGTGGCTGCGGAGGAAATCGGCAACCGTGAGATCATCCCTCAACGCCCCCAGCGCGGCGTACAGCTCTGCCTCGTGCGGATCGTGACGGTCTTCGTGCGAGAGCCTCGTGCCGTCAAAGCTCCACTGGGTGCCTTCGATCTCCTGCAGCGACAGTCCCGCCTCGCGCACAAGCTTGCGCGTGACCGGCGCCTCGCCATGGACGAATTCGGCGCCGCCATCGGCGGGGTAGCCGAACTCCGATGCCGGCAGTGGATCGATGCGCCCGCCGCAGCGCTCGCGCGCCTCCAGGATCGTGACAGTCCTGCCCGCACGTGCCAGCTCGCGCGCCGCCATCAGCCCGGCCGCGCCGGCACCGACGATGACGATGTGCTCCAATTGTCCCATGCCGATGCCTTACTTGGGCATCGCTTGCGGGTCGTTCTTGATCAGATAGCGCAGCAGCAGAACGCCGCCGCCGAGGTCGCGCGTGCTCTCCAGCGTCATCGCGGCGAGCGGCGCGCGCTTGTCGCTGTCCGCGTCCGTCGAATCGAACACGAAGGGTGCGCCCCTGGCGCCATCGATCGCGGGGCTGAGGATCAGGTTGAATTCGTCGATGAGGCCGGCGCGCAGGAAGGCGCCATTGGCGATGCCGCCGCCCTCGACCAGCAAGCGCTTCACCCCTAACTCCCGATTGAGGATGTCCAGCGTCAGCGCCAGGTCGATCTCGGACTTGCCGGCGAAGATGTAGGACACACCCTCGCCGCGCAGCCCGGCCAGATGCGAATCCGGCACGCCCTCGGTCAGCACCACGACGATCGGGTCACCGCCGATGTCTGACCGGCCCCAGCCGATCTTGCCCTGCGCATCGAGCACGACGCCGTAGGTTTGGGCATCGCGCCGCGCGAACCAGCTTTGGCGGGGAAATGTCTCGCCCGCCGTTGCGGGATAGGGCTTGCCCTTGGCGAACTCCGAGCCGGTGACGCGGCCGATCACCCAGGCGTCGCCGCCGAGTTCGTCATGGATCTTCTCGAACCAGTCTGTGCCCGCCCCCTTCGGCCGCCAGCGGCTGGGATGCGTGCGGCCGTCCAGGCTGGAGTGCATCAGGCAAATGACGTAGGGCTTCATGCAATTCTCCGGGTACGCTTCAGGCCGACGATCCATCGCGCCCGGCACGATCCTTCACGATCACCGCCAGTGGATTGAGCTTGGGCGGCGCGACGAGCTTGAGCGTGTTGCTGTCGTGATGGTTGAACGGCGCGCCGCGCACGAACAACTCGGTCTGGATCAGATAGCTCCAGCTTCCATCATCGTTGAAGGTGATGTCGCAGCGATAGGAGTCGGTGCGGAAGGCCTGTTCCAGGAAATCGGTCGAGCAGATTCCATAAGCGGTATCGCCGCGCTTCGCCGTGACCGATATCTTCCTGTCATCCGGCCCGGCCTTGCCCGAGGCGAGCAAGACCTGTCCGCGCGGAATCGCGAGCGTCTGCATGATCAGCCCGGTCGCGGGCTCCCACAGCCAGTAGCCGACCTGGTCGTGGAAGGTGATGTCTTCCTCGGGCGTGTTGATGTGGATGTGATAGCGCAGCCCGTAAAACAGCTGCGGCCCGTTGGCCTGCGGGTCGATCGGGTCCATGCGGATGCGCTCGATGAAGGTCCGCCGCTCCGGCCCCTCCGCCTTCGGATTGATGTCGATGCCCTTGTCCGCCTGCCAGCTCCCTGCGAGACGGCGGAGCGGGCCGAGATTGGCAAGGCCGTCGGGCGAGACGTCCTCGGGCTCGGTGAAGATGTCGGCGGGAATGGGGAGCATGGGAACCTCGCGTCAAGTTGCGGGGAGCAGCAATAGCACAAGGACGGCGGGAATCGACTGGAATGGAACCAGAGCGCGCGCCGGGTGTTATCTGCGCTTGAGCACGAGCCCTCGAAAGCCGGCTCGAATGGGCAAGGACGCCCGTGTCACGCGTAGCGGGGGATCCGGTGCTGTCTGAGAAGGCTGCTCGGCGGTCGATTGAATTGGGCTTCCTCGCTGACGGAGGCAAGCTGGGCGCGATGATGAGCGCCCGCGACTGGTCGGATTCACCGCTCGGTCATCCCCGCGATTGGTCTCAGGCGCTGAAAACGACGGTCAGCATGCTGCTGGCCGCGCAAGCCCAGATCGTCCTGTTCTGGGGGCCCGACTTCGTCGCGCTCTACAATGACGCCTACGCCCCGGGCATCGGCGCCAATCATCCCCGCGCCCTCGGTCGCCCCGCGATCGAAAACTGGGGGGAGCTGTGGGACGATCTCGAACCGCTCCTGTCGGGCGTGCGCCGAACCAGAAAGACATTCGCCGCCAAGGATCGTCCGTTCTACGTCGAGCGCCACGGCTACGGCGAAACCAGCTACTGGGACGTCTCCTACTCGGCCGTACGGGACGATGACGGCTCGGTCGGCGGAGTGCTTTGCATCGTGTCCGAGACGACGGAGCGCGTACTGGGCGAGACGCGGCTGCGGGCGAGCGAAGCGCGATACAGGGAGCTGACCACGACCCTCGAGCAGCGCGTCGCCGAACGCACCGCCGAGCGTCATTTGCTGGCGACGATCGTGGAAACCACCGACGGACAGATCCAGGCGCTCGATCTCGATTATCGCTGGCTGGCGATCAACACGTCCTGCGCCGATGCCTATCAGCGCATCTACGGCAGGCGGCCGCAGATCGGCGATTCCCTGCACGAATTTCTGGCCGACCGGCCCGAGCATCTCGCTGCGGCGACCGCGATCTGGAGCCGGGCGCTGGCCGGCGAAGCCTTCACCAACATCGATGAGTTCGGCGATCCCCGGTTCGACCGCCGCGTCTACGAGATGAAGTTCGAGGCGCTGCGCGCTCCGGACGGCACGCGGATCGGCGCGTTCCTGACCGGGGTCGACGTGACGGATCGCCTGGAGGAGCAGGCGCGACTCGCGCAGGCCGAGGAGGCGCTCCGCCAGGCCCAGAAGATGGAGGCCATGGGCCAGCTCACGGGCGGCGTCGCGCACGACTTCAACAATCTGCTCACGCCGATCGTCGGCCTGCTCGACCTGTTTCAGCGCAAGGGCATCGGCGGCGAGCGCGAGCATCGCCTCATCGCCGGCGCGGCACAGGCGGCCGAGCGCGCCAAGACGCTGGTTCAGCGCCTGCTCGCTTTCGCGCGCCGGCAACCGCTTCAGGCCATTCCCGTCAACATCGGTCTCCTCGTTGCCGAGATGGGAGACCTGATCTCGAGCACGACCGGACCGCAAATCCAGGTGACGGTGGACACGCCGGAAGACCTTCCTGCGGCCATGGCTGATCCCAACCAGATCGAGATGGCGATCCTGAACCTCAGCGTGAACGCCAGGGATGCCATGCCCGGCGGCGGCAAGCTGCGCATCTCGGCGAAGGCCCGGACGGTTGGAGACTCTCACAATTCGGAATTGGCACCGGGCGCCTATGTCTGCATCTCCGTCGCCGATACCGGCATCGGCATGGACGAGTTCACGCTGGCCCACGCCGTCGAACCGTTCTTCTCGACCAAGGGCGTCGGGCGAGGCACCGGTCTCGGTCTCTCGATGGTCCACGGCCTTGCGTCACAGCTCGGCGGCGCGCTGACGATCAGGAGCGCCGTGGGCGCGGGGACGACGGTCGAGCTGTGGCTGCCGGTCAGCCACGCCGTCGCGAGCGCCATTGATGCCGTCCCGCAATCAAAACTGCGGCCACAGCCCGTCGGCACGGCTCTGCTGGTGGATGACGAACCGCTGGTGCGCATGAGCACCGCCGAGATGCTGGGCGAGCTCGGCTACAACGTCGTCGAAGCCGCCTCGGCGGAGGACGCGCTTCAGCGCGTCAGGGAAGGCCTGCGGCCGAACCTGCTCGTCACCGACCATTTGATGCCCGGCATGAGCGGCACAGACCTCGGCCTCGCGCTGCGCAATCAATATCCCGAGCTCCAGATCCTCGTCGTGTCAGGCTACGCCAACAACGAAGGCATCACGCCGGACCTGTCGCGGCTGACGAAGCCGTTCCGAAGCGATGAGCTGGCGGCGAGCCTGGCGGGCTTGGCGAAGGCGGGGCGATAGAAGACGCAAGCGGACGAACAGCTCGTATGAGCGAGAGCGACATGCCGGTGCGATGACATGTATCGGCGATCACGCCGTGATGATCGATGCGCGGGCGACTGTACCCCAGTCCGATCGGAGGAGGCTGCCCAGCGGACGAACCTCCTCAACCCCAGCCGCATCTACTTCAACGCCAGACTCTGGGCGTGAACTGAGAAGACCGAGGTGGAGGCCCGCCGGTTCACGCTGGCGGGCTCGCTACGTTCTGAGAGCGTCAACCGCGTGGGCGACGAGAACGCCGATGCTGAGTACGATCAGGCAAATAATCGCCGCTTGAAATAACATCGGAGTAAATCCCGTGGGCCAGGGTCGGCTTTTATAAGCCCTCACATTCCGCCAGCATTTGGCCACCCAGAAGGCGCTTCGGTGTCCGCCTCGTTACAAGTATGCAAGGTTCATTGGCCTTGCGCGACGACGTCTCACTCCTTCAAAGCGGTGCGAGAATCTACCAGTCGATCAGCAGCACAACGATTACTAACATGGCGTAGATAGTCCTGCGGCCGATCCGGTTCATTGAAGAACCTCATATTCAAACGCCACGCCCTCGGGATCGTTCTCCCCGAACCATGTCTCTGCGGCTCCATCTGGCGCGACATCGGCGCCCGCCTGCCGCAGGCGGCGCAGATGAAACGGGGCTCGCTATCCGAAAGCCGTACGTCATCCGGCCAGCAGTCCGCATTCAAGGACACGCAATGGCAATTGTTACGTTTACCTACAAGCGGTTCCGAGCCTGAATAGCATGAGCGCTTTTCGCGCCAGGTAGCATCAATAAACGCCCCAGCGTCTGGCAAGGGCTTTTACTGGCGGTATTCCCCTCGCGCCGCCAGTATATTCACCTCCATCCATCCACGGAGATCGATATGCATCGTGTCGCTCCGATGCTGACGTTACTCACTGCCGCTGTATTCCTTGCTTTTTTGGAGCCAGTCCGAGCTGCCGAGGCGGATCGATACTGCCTGCGAGGTCGCAATTGGGGCTTTCCGGGCAATTGTCAGTTCGCCGCCCGCTCGCAATGCCTGGCTGCTGCTTCTGGCACGAACGCATATTGCGGCATCAACCCGCGCTATGCCGCTCCGCGGCGGCGCTAATCAGCGCTCGGAGCTATTCGGCGGCACGGCATGGCAGAAGCGGTCAATCAAGGGAAGGCCCCCGATGCGAAAGCTTGCACTGTTCGTCATCCTGCTCTCGTTCGCAGGAATGGTCCCTTCCAGCGAATCATTTGCTCAGAGTGCGCTTCGAGGTGCCGTCATCGGTGGTGCTGTTGGTGGTCGCCGCGGCGCTGCCATAGGGGCGACGGCCGGAGCCATCGCGGGCGCCCACCGGCGACATCAACATTGGCATCGATATTATTGGAGGAACGGCAACTGCTGGTACCGCTCGACCAGCGGAAGGTCGCACCGCGTGTCGCATCGGTACTGCCGTTGAGCCTTCGCGTAGCGGGCCGTGCGACCGGCCTACAGGAAAGATCGAGAACGGCAACTCAATAAGGGGATCGCAATGTTCTTCGCTCAGGAAGGATTCACATATCGAAATTTTCTGATGGATATAATTGCTGTATTCGCATTTGTCGTTTGGTTCTGGCTGCTCATTGTCATCTATGGCGACCTGTTCAGGCGCCACGACATTTCCGGATGGGGTAAGGCACTGTGGGTGCTTGCACTTGTTCTGACCTCCTACCTCGGCATCTTTGCTTACCTCATCACCCAAGGCAGGGGGATGGCGGAACGCAGCGCTGAGCAGGCTCAGCGGGCGCGCGAGGAATTACGGCACATCGTCGGCTTTAGTGTCGCCGACGAGCTTTCCAAGCTCGATCAGCTCAAAAAATCGGGATCCATAACCGACACCGAGTACGGGCGCCTTCGCACCAAACTGGTCTCCTAACCATCGGTGAGGGAAGCGGGAGGCCCATGATGTTCGCAAAGCCTTTTGGCACCGTTGGAGCTCTTATTGCTGGCTTTGCAATTGCGTGGACTGAAAGCGCGCATGCGGAAATATTCATAACAACCGCCACCATATCGCAGGGCGAGTTGGTCATCGTCGGAAGAGTAAGACGGCCCCGCGAGCCCAGCGTGGAAATCAAGATCAGTCCGAGCAAAACCGTGAAAGTCGAGAGCACTTCGACCGGAGGATTTCGGTGGATTGGACCGGAGTTTCCATCGACTTGTATCGTAAAGATCACGTCCGGACCTGATACGAGAGACGTGGTGATACAGAATTGCGGCCTCCCCGGGCCAGCGGGTCCTCCAGGGCCGGCCGGACCTGCAGGCCCGATCGGACCGCCCGGGCCCAAAGGGAATTAGAAGACAGACTTGCGGGTTTGCAGGTTGCCCACCGGATCGCTCTCGCATCAACAATCGACGATGCGCGGGCGACTGTGCCCAGTCCGATCGGAGGAGGCTGGCCTAGCCGACGAGCCTCCTCAACCCCAGCCGCCCCTACTTCAACGCCAGGCTGCTGCAATACGCCGAGGTCTCGCCCGATCGCCAGCCGGTGACCCGTCCGGCTTCCTTGCACTCGTCGTAGGTCTTGAAGTTGCCGACGTTCCGGCACGTGAAGGAGTACACGCCGCCCGAAGCGTTGCAGCCGACCCAGGGCTGATTTCCCGTCTTGAAGCTCGATTGGCAACCGCCGGCACAGCTGCTCGTTTCGCGTTCGAGCTTGGCGAGCCTCGCGGCATCCGACATCGGCGCCGCCGCGGCCGTCGATGTGGCTGGCGATGTCCGATACCCGGTGCTGCGGATGGCCACGTGATGCGTTGGCTTATGCGGCCTCGCCACCTGTCTCGGCGCGTCGACCGTGATGCTGGGAAGCTGGGTCTCGGTGGGCGTCGGTTGAGACATCGCCGTGCCGCTCAGGCCGCACAGCAACAGTGCAATCGATGGGAATGTGACAGCGGGACGCGCAACGAAGCGTGACGACAACGTCATGGCCATGTCCTTCCAGATGCGGAGGGACAGTCCATTCCATCCCCCGAGACGAGGATATCACGCGCCGATTGAAGTTGCATCGCCGAACCCTGCAACTTGATTCGGCCGCTCTCGTCATCCGCCCGTGGTGATCAACCACTGGAAGAACGTCATCAAAACGGCGACCGCGATGGCCACGACGATGAGGTTTGGCTCCTGGAGCGGGTGGAAATCATCGTTGCATTCCGCCTTGAAGCGGGCGCAGCCATGAATGAGCATCGTCAGCAGCACCGCGCCCGCTAAACCAAGGTTCGCGCTCAGCCACGATGCGTGGCATCCCTGGAATAGATAGGCCGGAGAAATTGGCGTCAGCGGATGCCGGAGAACGAGGGCAAACACCAGGATGGTGCCCAGGGGCGGAATCGAACCACCGACACTGCGATTTTCAGTCGCATGCTCTACCAACTGAGCTACCTGGGCGTGCTCCAAAGAGGGGCCAAGGCCCATCGAGCGGGCGGTTTATAGTGGGCTCGGAGCGGCATGTCCACCCGGCTTCGCCAAGTGGCTTCGCCGGGCGCGGCCCGGCTGTGCACAAGGTGGGGCGGGCTTGCTGCGGCTGGTGCGCGGCGAATCGGAGGTCGAAATAAACATCTGATATTATTGACTATTCTTCGCCATCTGCCTCGTCGTCGCGGCCGGGGATGACGTAGGAGCCTTTCAGCCAGCGGTGCAGGTCGACGTCGCGGCAGCGCGAGGAGCAGAACGGGCGGGTGGCTTCCGACTGCGGCTTGCCGCAGATCGGGCAGGTTTTGAGCGGGCCGGCGGGCTTTTTGACGTGGTCGTCCATGATGTCGGCAGCTTACTCGGGGTGAAGGCGTTCAAGAGCCTGTCGGCAAAGCGGTTCCTCGGGCGGACGCGCAGGCGTCGCGTGCCGGCTCCGGCGGCCCCATTCTACTGTGCATGGGGTTGTTTTCGAGATTTTTGTCGGCGCGCTAGATGGCCGTGGCGTTGAGCCAGCCGAAGCGGATCGGAAAACCCTCGCCGCCGAGCAGCGTCGTGGTCTCGTAGAGCGGCAGGCCGACGACGTTGCTGTAGGACCCCACCATCTTGACCACGAAGGAGCCGGCGATGCCCTGCACGGCGTAACCGCCGGCTTTGCCGCGCCATTCACCGGAGCCGATATAGGCCTGGATGTCGTCCTCGGAGAGGCGCTTGAAGCGGACGCGGGTCTCGACCAGGCGTTGGCGGAAGGCCTCGCGCGGCGTCACCAGACAGATCGCGGTGTAGACGCGGTGGTTGCGGCCCGACAGCAGCCGCAGGCACTGCGCCGCCTCGTCCACGAGGTTGGCCTTGGGCAGGATGCGGCGGCCGACCGCCACAACCGTATCGGCGGCGAGGATGAAGGCGCCGCGCAGCTCGTCGTCGAGCTGCACCGATTTCAGGGCAGCATCGGCCTTGGCCCTTGCGAGACGGTTGGCGCAGGCGCGCGGCAGCTCGCCCCGCTTCGGCGTCTCGTCGACGTCGGCCGGCCGGAGCGCGTCCGGCTCGATGCCGGCCTGGTTGAGCAGCGACAGGCGCCGCGGCGAACCGGAGGCAAGTACGAATTTGGGGCGGCCGAGCATCAGGTGATTGGGGGATGAAGCAGGGGGTGAATTGCGCGCGGAACCTATCGGAAGGGGGCTGATTTCACAACCCGGGAACCCGGACTTTACTGATTCGAGGCGTCCAACATGCGTGTGCCCTCGGTCTGTGACGCGGGTGTTACGGCTAACCGCTCGCCGCGCCGACCTTCGCAAAACGCCTGCGGATGCGCATCAACAGCTGGTCGCAGACCTCGCGGTAGGCGGCGAGCTTCTGGTCGCGGCTGCCTTCGATGGTGGTGGGATCCTGCGTCGGCCAGTATTCGACGTCGGCGGCGAGCGTGCGGGTCAGCTCCAGCGCCTTGTGGTGCGCTTCGGGCGAGAGCGTGATGATGAGGTCGAAATTCAGCCCCTCCCAATCCTCCAGCTCCTCGAAGGTCTGCGGCTTGTGGGCGGAGATGTCCTGCCCCAGTTCGTCCATCACGGCGACCACGAAGGGATCGAGCTCGCCTTTCCTGGCGCCGGCCGACTTCACGTAGAGGCCTTGCGGAAACATGTGCCGGAGCAGGCTCTCGGCCATCGGCGAGCGCACGCTGTTCATCGCGCAGGCGAACAGCACCGATTGCGGATCGCGTGCGCGTGGCGGACCCGCCATCGCGCCTAGCCCCTTTTGAAAGAGGGCATGGCCTTGTCGGAAAACCGCTGCACATTTTTCCAGGCCATTAAGCCGTTTGTCTCGCGCATGACCTGGTCCGAAAACCGGTGCCCACTTTTCGGGATCATGCGCCTAACCCTTCCAGTGGAGGACGGTGATGAGCGTGAACAGCCGGCGCGAGGTCTCGAAGTCGACCCGCACCTTGCCCTTCAGCCGCTCCTGGAGCGTGCGCGATCCCTCGTCATGGATGCCGCGGCGGCCCATGTCGATGGCCTCGATCTTGTCCGGCGTAGCTGTCCGGATCGCCTGGTAGTAGCTGTCGCAGATCATGAAATAGTCCTTCACGATCCGCCGGAACGGCGTCAGCGACAACAGATGCGCGACCACGGGCGTGCCTTCCTCGCGGCGAATGTCGAACATCAGCCGGCTGCCGGTGATGCCGATATGCAGCGTGAACGGCCCCTTCCCGTCGGCGCCATCGGGCGCGAACAAATTCTGCTCGATCAGATCGTAGATCGCGATCGCGCGCTCATGCTCGATGTCGGGCCCGGAACGGCCGATCGAGTCCTCGTCGAGGGTGACCGCGACGATGCGATTGGTCGAGTCGTCCTGTTCGGGCGGCTGGGTCATGACAGATTGAGGCGCAATCCAATCGAGCGCGAATGAGCGTCCAGCCCCTCCGCTTGTCCGAGCGTCATCGCGGCAGGTCCGAGCGCACGCAGCTGGTCCGGGCCGCATTTCAGGATCGAGGTGCGCTTCATGAAGTCGGCAACTCCGAGGCCTGAGGAGAATCGCGCCGAGCGCGCCGTCGGCAGCACGTGGTTGGAGCCGCCGACATAGTCGCCGATGGCCTCCGGCGTATGCGCCCCGAGGAACACCGCACCGGCGTTGCGGATCTTTGCGGCAAGCGCGTCGGGATCATCAGTCATGATCTCGAGATGCTCGGCCGCGATCGCATCCGCGAGCGGAATGGCGTCGGCAAGATTCTTGACCATGATGATGGCGCCGAAATCGGCCCAGGAGGCGCCGGCGATCGCGGCGCGCGGCAATGTCTTCAGCTGCGCTTCGACGGCCTTTTCGACATCGGCGGCGAGGCGCGCGGAATCTGTGATCAGGATCGATTGCGCGCTGGCATCATGCTCGGCCTGCGCCAGCAGATCAGCGGCGATCCAGTCGGCATTGCCGGTGTCGTCGGCAATCACCAGCACCTCGGAGGGGCCGGCGATCATGTCGATGCCGACCTTGCCGAACACCAGCCGTTTTGCGGCGGCGACATAGGCGTTGCCGGGGCCGACGATCTTTGCGACCGGCGCGATCGTGGCGGTACCGTGCGCCAGCGCCGCCACGGCCTGCGCGCCGCCAACGCGGTAGATCTCGCTGACGCCGCCAAGCGAAGCGGCCGCCAGCACCAGCGGGTTGAGCTTGCCGTCCGGCGACGGCACCACCATGACGAGGCGCGAGACGCCGGCGACCTTCGCGGGCACCGCATTCATCAGCACCGAGGACGGATAGGCCGCGGTGCCGCCGGGCACATAGAGGCCTGCGGATTCGATGGCGGTATAGCGCCAGCCGAGCTCCACCCCGAGCGGATCGGTGAAGCGCTCGTCCTTCGGGAGCTGGCGGCGGTGATAGGTCTCGATGCGGTCGCGCGCGAGCTTGAGCGCATCCAGTGTCGCGGCATCGCAGGCCTTCACGGCCGTCTCGATCTCGTCGGCGGTGATGCGCAGGCCGGATGCATCCAGCTTCAACCGGTCGAACTTTGCCGTGGCCTCGAGCAGGGCCGCATCGCCCCGCCTGGCGACGTCGTCGACGATGGTGCGCACGGCGGCCTCGACGTCGGCCGAGACCTCGCGCTTGGCGGCGAGGAAGGCCGCGAATCGCTGGTCAAAATCGGCGCTGCTGCGGTCGAGACGAACGGGCATTTTTGGCTTGGCTTCCGGCTGGTCTTTGGGGCGGATTGGCTCACCCGACCCCCTGCTCAATGGCGCGGCGGGGAAGCTGCGTCAACCCTCGGGAGATGCCGTTCCGGCAGCGGCCCGACCTGGCTTGACTGGTATACCGGTCAGCTCACCCCTCCTCCTCGAGGCCCAGTCCGGCCCCCAGCGCGTCCGCCCCCAGATCGGTCAACTCGCATTCCAGACATTCGACGTCGAGGCGGATGGCGCCGCCATGGGCGAACAGCAGCAGGGCGCTGCCCCCGGGCTCCTCGTCGCGGCCGTCCTGGGAGTGAAACTCGATGCCGACGAGGTCCAGAACCTCGTCCGGCGCGCCGAGGTCGATGTTGCGCGACTTGCAGGCGAGCACGCGGTCGAAGCGGAGCGCGGCGACCAACCGGCGGGGTTCGGCCTCGCCGTCCAGCGACTGCTCCCAGTCCAGCCGGCTCATCCCGACCACCAGCCGCTTCTCGCTTTGCCGCCAGATGATGTCGGCGGCCTGGACACGGGCGTCCTGCACATGGGTCGAGATCACGGCGAGATCGTCGGCGTCGAGCGCGATCAGTTTGAGCTGGGGAGACATCGCCGGCATTTCTCCTCGGGGGACCGATAAGGCTCAACGCGCGCGGGCGCGGAAATTTCCGTGAAACTAACGGGCCAGCCGGCTAGAGGCTATTGATATCCTCCATCTCCAGCACCTTCCGCGGATACCCCTCCCGGGCGACACGAATCATGGCGCGGCCCATCTGCTCGGTCGAGGTGACGAGCCGCGGCGAGATCCGGCGCAGCGCCGACCAGAGCGGCCCGGTTGCGGCATACACGGCCTGCACCCAGGCGGTCTTGGAGCGGGCGCCGTGCAGGGGCTGGATCGCCCCTGGACGGAACATGTAGGCGCCCCGGAACGGCAGCTTGAGCAGATCGTTTTCGGTCTTGCCCTTGATCCGCGCCCACATCCGCGATCCCTGCTCGGTGGAATCGGTGCCGGCGCCGGTGACGTAGACAAACGTCATCTGCGGATTGAGCTTCGCGAGCGTCGTCGCTGCAGCGAGCGTGAGATCGTAGGTGAGATGGCGATAGCGATCCTCGCTCATGCCGATCGAAGAGACGCCGAGGCAGAAGAAGCAGGCATCGAAGCCCGTGAGCTGCGCTTCGATCGCCGAGTAGTCGGTGAAATCGCCGTGCGTGATTTCGGTGAGCTTGGCATTGCGGACGCCGGTCGGGCTGCGGCCGACGACGAGCACGCGGTCGATGCCGCCGTCGATCAGGCATTCGCGCAATACGCCCTGCCCGACCATGCCGGTCGCGCCGAAGATGATGACTTGCATCGTGACGTCCCCAACCGGCCCGCGGCTCATGCGGCGACCGCGATCTCGTCGAAGGATACACCGGTCAACGTCGCCGAGACATCCCACAGCATGGCGGCCGCGGCGAAATCCTTCGCCTGCGGCATGATCTTCGCCGGCGCGGGCGGCCCCTTCAGTTCGTAGAACCAGTTCGGACCGTAATAGCCGCCGGGCTCTGCAACCGGCGAGGTCGCCGCGAACAGCGTGGGCAGCGCGCCTTCGGCTGCGGAGTGGCTGATGAAAGGCTGGAGCCAACGGCTGACACGCGACTGGAAGGTGTCGGCGCCCGGCCCGTTCGGAATGAGATCGGTCCGCGCGTAGCCGGGATGGGCAGCAAGGCTCGTCAGGCCCCAGCCGGCGGCGAGGCTGTGGCGCTGCAGCTCCAGCGAAAACATCAGCATCGCCAGCTTGGACTGGCAATAGGCGCGCCAGGGACGATAGGAACGCTTGCTTTGCAGATCGTCGAAATTGATCGCGCCGGAGCGGTGCGCGAGGCTCGACAGATTGACGATGCGCGGCGCTTTCGCGCGGCGAAGCTGCGGCAACAGCTGTGCCGTCAGGGCGTAATGGCCGAGATAGTTGGTGCCGAGCTGCATCTCGAAACCATCCTCCGTCTGCTGCCGCTTCGGCAGCGCCATCACGCCGGCATTGTTGATCAGGAGATCGAGCTGCTCGCGTTGGGAAACCGCTCGCAAATGCCCTCGATCGCCCGCAGGCCCTTTGCGTCGTTGCGTCCGGTGAGTATGACAATGGCACCGGCGCCCGCCAGCGCCATCGCCGTCTCGTAGCCGAGGCCGCCCGTCGCCCCGGTCACGACGGCGGTCTTGCCGCTGAGGGAGGGGATGTCTGCCGTACTCCAGTCGGTCATGCCGTATCTCCGTTCGGGGCTGGAATGAGGCCCGCGACCGGTCTAAATGTGCACTGAGTGCAAGTTTGCAAGAGGTGAAATAATTTGAAGGCTTCAAAGCCCGGCGGGAAATCGGTCAGGAGAGGCGCCAAGCCATTGCCGGCAGGAGCAAAATCCCCTGATGGTCCCGGCCTGCGCCAGCGTAAATTGCAAGAGACCCGCGAGCGGCTGACCCGCGCGGCGATGGCGCTGTTCCTGGAGCGCGGCTTCGAGGCCACGACCATCGACGACATCGCGACCGCGGCCGACGTGTCACGCCGCAGCTTCTTCCACTACTTCGCGTCGAAAGAGGACGTGGTCGCCGCCTGGCAGGAGGGCGCAGCAAGCGCGCTGGTCGCAGAGGTCGTGGCGCGGCCAGCGGGCGAAACCATGCTGACGGCGGCGGAGAATGCGATCGCGGCGGCGGTCAGGCGGATCGACCCGGCGGAAGCCGCGGCGATGTCGCGGCTCAAGCGCGACAATCCAGCGCTTCACGCGCGCGACCAGCTCAAATACGAGAAGCTCGAGCGCGCACTGGCCGAAGGGCTTTCGCAGCGTGCCAAAACCAAATCGGACAGGCTGAAGGCACGGCTCGTCGCCATGATCGCCACCGGCGCGATGCGCGTCGGCGGCGAAAACTGGATCGGCGAAGATGTGCGGGAGAAACCGGAGGTTTTCGTGAAGCGCACGTTCGATGCGATCAGGGCGATCTTGAAGTGAGTGCGCACCCTCCCCTGGAGGGGGAGGGTAAGATCAGTCCCTCACGCCTTGAAGAACGCGAGCAGGTCCGCGTTGATGGTTTCGGCGTGCGTGGTCGGCATGCCGTGCGGAAAGCCCTTGTAGGTCTTGAGCGTGCCGTTCTTCAGCAGCTTGGCCGACAGCGGGCCGGAATCGGCGTAGGGAACGATCTGGTCGTCGTCGCCGTGCATCACCAGCACGGGCACGCTGATCTTCTTCAGGTCCTCGGTGAAATCGGTCTGCGAGAACGCGACGATTCCGTCGTAATGCGCCTTCGCGCCGCCCATCATGCCCTGGCGCCACCAGTTCTGGATCACCGCTTCCGACGGCTTTGCGCCGGGACGGTTGTAGCCGTAGAAAGGACCGGAAGCGACGTCGCGGTAGAAGCCGGTGCGGCTGGCGGCGAGCTGCTTCTGGAGATCGTCGAACACGCTCTTCGGAAGGCCGCCGGGATTGGCCGCCGTCTGCACCATCAGCGGCGGCACCGCCGAGAGGATCGCAGCCTTCGCCACCCGGCTCTCGCCGTGACGCGCGATGTAGTGCACGACCTCGCCGCCGCCGGTGGAGTGGCCGACATGGATGGCGTTCTTGAGGTCGAGATGCGCGGTCACCGCCGCGAGATCGTCGGCATAGTGATCCATGTCGTGGCCGTCGGCGACCTGCGAGGAGCGGCCGTGGCCGCGGCGGTCATGGGCGATGACGCGGTAGCCGTGATTGGCGAAGAATATCATCTGCGTGTCCCAGTCGTCGGCCGACAGCGGCCAGCCATGGCTGAACACGATCGGCTGGCCCGAGCCCCAATCCTTGAAAAAGATCTCGACGCCGTCCTTGGTGGTGATGGTGGGCATGAATGGCTCCTTCAGTGAAAATCAATCCGGGGCTCGCAAAACGCGAGCCGGCGATCCGGAGATGGTCGGGCGATATCACGAGGTCGATGCCGCGCACCGACCGTGAACGTGCGATCAGGCAAACGTCATCGGCTTGTAGCGGCGCCAGGCGCCGATGGTCAGCACCACGAAGAACACCAGCACGATGCCCTGCACCACGGCGAAGACGGGGCCTCCCGGCGGATTCGGCGGCACGGCAGGCGCGAGCGCGGCGAGCGCCGGCACCTTCAGGAACGACTGGATCACCAGCACGAAGACGTTGAAATAGAGCGAGATCATCGCGGTCACGATGTAGACGGGACGCCAGACCCCTTTGAGCTTCATTCCGTAGAGCGCGAGGCAGGCGATCGCGAGCAGCACCAGCGAGATGCCGGCGATGATGTACGAGGGCAGCAGCTCCTTGAACGGAAACAGGAAGCCGGTGACGCTGGTGAGGATCGTGAACAGCAGGAAGATCGCGGTGAGGCCCGGCATCGGCTTCGACCCGAGCAGGCCGAACATCACGACCAGGCCGGCGACGATGCCGATCAGGCTGATGATGACATGGACCAACGTGAAGGCGGGCAGGCTCAATCCAAGCATCATCTCACTCTCTCCGTTTGGAAGCTTTGGATGGTATTACGGCCCTCATTGAATGGCTACATGCGCGATGTCACAGGCTCGTGCGGAGCCATGCGCCGTCGTGCGAATCGACAAACGCATGACTGAATTTTTTGCACCGCTGTCACAAACGAGAGCAGTTTGCAGCCCGGATGGGGCGAAGCTAAATCCGGGCTACGAGCTTGCAGGTCTTCGACGAAAGTTGAATCGAATTTGGCGAGACGCTTCGCGCGCGCTCAGACTTCCTTGGTGTCGAAGATCAGCAGATCGGCGCCGCCGCTGGCGAATTTCGGCACGTCGCCCGCGGCCGCCTTGCCAGCTTCACTGCCGAAGGCCTTCTGGATGTCGCCCACGCTGTCGAAGCTGAGAATGGCGACGAGGTGGACGCCCGATGGTCCGGCGGGCGAGCCGACTGCGCCCGTGCTGACGGCGTATTTCTTCAGGCCGGGAAGTTTCTTCGCGAGCGGAATGTGGGTCTCGGCATAATGCTTGTCGAAGGCGGCGGCGTCCTTGGGCGTCTTGTAGAGCACGACGAGTTCGGCCATTTAGTCCTCCCTTGTGAATCTTTTGTTCTTCCACGCGCGATTGGCCTCGCGACGGGGCGATAGTCCGTGGGACACGGCAAGATGGCAAGTGAGATTCCGCTTGCCGTCTGCTTGTCTTGTCCTTGACTAAAGCGCCGGTTTTGCGGCGTCGCCGAGATAGCCGTGCAGGGAGGCCACGACCTGCGCGCCTTCGCCGATGGCGCCGCCGACGCGCTTGACCGAGCCGGAGCGGACGTCGCCGACCGCGTAGACGCCGGGCACCGAGGTCTCCAGTGGGGCCACCAGCTTGCCCTGGTTCAGCTCGGACTGCGCGCCCGTCACGACGAAGCCGCCGCGATCGAGCGTGACGCCGCAGCCGTCGAGCCAGCTGGTGGCGGGATCGGCACCGACGAACAAAAAGAGATTCTTGATGTCGGCGGAGTCTTCATCGCTCGACAGCCGGCTCTTCCAGCGGATGCGCCGCAGCAGCGAGGCCTCGTCGCCCTCGAGCGCGGTGATCTCGGTGTTGAACATCAGTTCGATGTTGGGTGTCGCTTCGATGCGCTCGATGAGATAGCGCGACATGCTGGCCCCCAGGCCCCCGCCGCGGATGATCATCAGCACCTTCTTGGCATGGCCCGACAGGAACACGGCCGCCTGCCCCGCCGAATTGCCGGCACCGACCAGGGCCACCTCGTCGCCGGCGCAGAGCCGCGCCTCGACCGGAGAGGCCCAATACCAGACGCCGCGACCCTCGAACTTGTCGAGGTTCTCGATCTCGGGGCGGCGATAACGCGCGCCGCTCGCAACCACGACTGCCCGCGAGCGCAAGGGATCGCTGCCGTCGAGCGTCACCGCAAAGGCACCGTCCCGGCGCGTGCAGTCGAGCGACTTCACCGTGACGGGGATCATGATGTCGGCGCCGAACTTCTGCGCCTGGTTGAACGCGCGCGCGGTCAGGGCCTGGCCAGAAATGCCGGTCGGAAAGCCCAGATAGTTTTCGATGCGCGCGCTGGCGCCGGCCTGGCCGCCGAAGGCGCGGGTGTCGAGCACGGCGACCGAAAGCCCTTCGGAGGCGGCATACACCGCGGTCGCCAGCCCGGCGGGTCCGCAGCCGACGATCGCGACGTCGTAGATGCGGTCGTTGCGGGGGCCGCCGATCATGCCGATCGCGCGCGCAACCTCGGTTTCGCTGGGGTTGCGCAGCACCTCGCCGCTCGCCGCGACGACCAGCGGCCAGTCTTCCGGCTTCGGCGAATAGCGCGCGATCACCTCGGCGGCGTCGCGGTCACGCTCGGGATCGAGCAGATGATGCGGCTGGCCGTTGCGGGTGAGGAAGCCCTGCAAGCGCACCACGCCGGCCGAATACGAGGGACCGATCAGCACCACACCGCCGACGCCGGCCTGAAGCAGATTGACCCGGCGCAGGATCAGCGCGCGCATGATGCGCTCGCCGAGCTCGGCCTCGGCGACCAGCAGCGCGCGCAGGCGGGGCGGCGGCAGCAGCAGCGTCTCGACCTCGCCTTCGGCGCGGCCGTCGACCAGCGCCGGCCGGCCCGAGAGCTGGCTGAGCTCGGCCAGAAATTGCCCCGGCCCCTGGTCGATCAGCGGGGTGACATTGCCGAGCCCGTCGCGCTGGGTGATGGCGACGTGGCCCTTCAGCACGACGAACATGCCCGGTCCGGGCTTGCCGGTCTCGAACAGGAATTCGCCGTCAGCGTAAGTGCGGACCTCGCCGAAATTCCGCATGCGCTCGATCTCGGCCGATGTCAGCGCCGGAAAGGTCTGCTCAGGGCGCGTGAACCGCGACATCTGCGCGTCACCATCGTTTCGTTGCTGCTCGTCCTGCCCCGTTGCCACGTCCATGCACTCCAAAAATTCTAATCGCCAGACTTCAATCGCCAGTCTTGCCGGCGGTCCCCTCATCTAGGGAAGCATCGTCGTTCTGCGAGGGGTCGGTGATTGCGGCGCGTTCGCGCGCCTGCATCTTCCGCCGCTTCAGGTTTTCGCGCAGCGCCGATTTCAGCCGGTCGTCCCGCGCCCCCCTCGCCTGTCTCGTGCTCTTGTCGTTCTCGTCAGCCATCAGCGGTCCATACCAGCGATCCGCGATAACATGCCCGGAGAATGCGGCAGCTCAAGAGGCCCCTCGCGAACTGTTCGTGCGAAATCCAAAATGGGCCGAATGCCATGCCGCGGCCAACTGGCCAGTTGGCCGGGGATATCGGAACCGAAATCGGCGGAAAGTCGGTACTTTCACCTGAAAACGGGCATTTTGGCCCCGATATCGACCCGATTTTCTCATTTTGGCGGAGCTAGCAAGCTTGCACAGGAGGGGGGCTTGTGGCAGATATCGGCCCGCTTGGTAGGCCCCCTTGGCGGCCGATTCTCATCCCAGCACATGCTGCCGTAGCTCAGTGGTAGAGCACTCCATTGGTAATGGAGAGGTCGACAGTTCAATCCTGTCTGGCAGCACCAGTTTCCTCAGAAAATCGCCTTCTTCCGTTGCCCGGTTGCCTCCTGGGAGGGGCCGGACGTGTCGTTCGCCCCCTCCGATTCTCGCAGTGATCGAGCTCAGCTAGAAGCCGAAGCCGATGCCGCCGGCTGCGAGATGGTGCGATGTGCCGCCGAAGCTGGCCGTCCACGGGCTGGTCGCAGCATGAGCGGGATTCACGGTGGAGCCGAAAACCTGATTCACATCGCCGACGTACAGATAGCGGTACTCGCCGAACAGGTAAGCGCCGCTGTTGCCGAGAGCGAAGCGCGCACCGGCCTTGGCCTGTGCCGCAAAGGTCCAGGCTGAGGAGTCCGGACGCGCGTTGAAGTGGTTGATGCCAGGCTCGGCCGGGTCGGTCTGTGTGGACGTGGCGCCGTTGATGGAGACGTTCGCGGCCCCGATCCCGCCACCGATATAGGGCGTGATGCCTTGATAGGGCGTGTTGAAGCCGACAACCATGTTCGCCAGCAGCACCGTGGTGCGCGTCGGGAAAGTCGTGTCGAAGGAGTGCTCTGCAAATCGGGCTGTGGGGGTCACCAACGTCGCACGCGGCTGGTTACCTGCCAGATAGAAACCTTCGATCTCCAAAGCGGGCCGCAGATACGTACCATACGACCATTCATAACCGAGATGCGCGCCACCGAACCCGACGCCGCCGCTGCTGGTCCGCCCTGTGGCGTCGACAGCCAAGGGGCCCCCGACGGCCTCAACGAAAAAGACGGTGCCGGGCTGGCTGACGTCAGTGCCGCCGCGACTGCCGCCGCCACCGAACACGCCGACATAGGCACCGCCGGTGCGCGCCGGCGCGACTGCGGGTCCCTTGTTGTACATCGCATAAGCCTGCGCGGGCGGTGCTACCGCAACCGTCTCCCTCGCAGCGTCGCGTCCGGCTGGCTTGGCTGCCGGTGCAGTCGCCTCTCGCGGAGTGACCGTGCGCCGCTCCTGTTTGGCCTGCTTCAATTCGGCGCGCAGCTCGGAGATGGTCTGCTGCTGCGCTTTCAGCATGCGAAACAGTTCGGCGTTGGAGGGAACGTCCTCGGCATGGGCGGCGCTCGCCGTCATCAATCCCGCGGCCACGATGAAACATTTACGCGCTGTCATTTGATACCCCGCCCCTCGGTTGCAAATCATCGCTGACACTATGGAACCTGGTCAGGCCATCGCAAAGATATCGCGTCTGCGGATGCGACCGTTCGAGGCACCTAAGCTGGCGATTCCGAACGCATGTGGATTTTGAGCGACACGCACCCCGCGTCTCGATCAATCCCATCGGGCAACACGATTCTCAATTCACGCATGAAGCGGCATTCTCGCGGCATGAAACGCCCGAGTTTTGCTCTCCTCTTTCGCCCTCTTCCGTGAAGAGGGCGCAGGGAAGGCCGGGTGCCGGCTGGCACCCATGATCCGCTGCGCCAGGAATTTGCACACGCAAATGCGCAGGCGGGAAACAGGTGGGCCGGAAAAACACCCGGCCTTCCCTGCGCGATGGTCTGACGGCTTATGCGCGCTCTCCCCGGAGCCGAGTTCCTTCTGGCCTCCGTCACCTCGCGAATTGGCGATGCCTCGAAACCCGGTAGAGCCCCGATCCATCTCCGCAAGGCTTAACCGTAGCAACGACGGTCAGGACCACGCGTTTTCGCCGTACGCAGCCATCCAGCTCCACCCAAGGGCTTCGCCGGACACAGGCGCCGTCCGGTCCGCACGCAGTCAAGGCCCTCACGAGGTTCATCTCGCCCTGGTCCTGCCTTCGCGTGCCCGGCACTGCCGCGTCCACCGCACCCCGGCCCACGTTCGTGACGACGTACGATCGCCCCTCTTCTCGGGTCGGGATGGCGGAGAGAATGCCGTAATTCCGAATTTCGGTAAAGTGGAATATTTTACTGCAGAGGATTGACGGGTTTGTGCGAGCGGCGGGTGTTTTGCCCGACGCATCAATTAGCGCGAGCGTGTCGGCTTTTGGCGACATCGCATTTGTCACTCGCCGCAGGTTCCATCAGGTCATGCTGCTGACGCATTCTCTGTCTTAGACGGGGACAACCTAAAACACTGCGTGCGGACCGCTCTGGTTCGCACATCGGTTCCGTAGCCAGGGGTTGGCTCGAATCCGCAAATCACTGGTGCAAGTTCGTGAACGCTTCCGCGTTCGCTTGACCATGTTTGCGGTGTCGGAACCGGACGATCGAAAAAATCACAGGAGTTATAATGCTGTTCCGCTCGAGCGCCGCAATTTGCGGCGCCCTGGTTGCGCTTGCCGTTTCTGTTCCCGTTGATCGAAGTGAAGCGTGTGAAGTTCACTCAAGCGCCGTCGTCGATGCCGCCTCCGGGGAGGCGATCGTTGGCGCCGCATCCATGTACAATCCGTTCAAGCCCGGCAAGGAAGAGGGCGGTCCGAACACAGCCTCCGGCGAGCGCTATGATCCCTCTGTCTGGGCGGCTGCCATCAAGACGAATTTGCGCGGGAAATTTGGTGGGGTCCAATTTGGCGCGAGGCCGAAATATGCCCTCGTCGAGGCCGTCGGCAAGAAGGTCATCGTCAAGATAAATGACGTGGGGCCATTAAGGCCTGGCCGCATCATCGACCTCAACGAGCGGACGATGCGCCATTTCGATCCAAGCCTGGAGCTCGGAGTCATTGTTGGCGTAAGAGTGATCCCACTTTCAGGGGACGATTGGATCCCGGGACCGGTGGGCTGAACGTCCCACGCGAAGTGGCGTGGCCCGGATGGAGCGCGAGCGTAATCCGGGACCGTCAGCCGCGGAGCGAACTTGCGGCGGCGCAGAGAAGCACAGTCATCTCGCGGGGGTTTCGTCTTCGTCCGCCTGGTGTCCGGTGAGGCGATCGTCGGCACGGCGCAGCCGCCGGCATAGCTCGCGATTGATGTTCTGCAGGACGATCACATAGGCGTGGATATCGGCCTTGTAGCAGGCGTAGAGCTTTTGCGCCGTCAGCTCGTACAGCACCGTCGGACTCTCCGCGACCACCGTGGCGGAGCGATTTTGCATTTCAATCAGCGTCATTTCACCGAAGAAATCGCCAGCCTCCAGAACGGAAATCGGGATGACGCTCCCCGAGTTCGCCTGCTTGCTCACCGCCAGCCGGCCGGATTTGACGATGAACAGCGAGCGTCCCGGCTCGCTTTCCGCCACGACGGTCGCGCCGGCATCAAAGCGGCACTCGACCAGCATCGAAATCAGCAGGTCGAGGCTTGGGTCCGGAAGACCGCCGAAGAACGGCGTCGCGAGCAGGAACGTTTTCAGCTCGGGGGCACTGACAACCATCGCGCTAGGATACGCCCCGTCGCTATCTGCGACAAGCGGAGCGGAGATCGGTGCTGACGACGCCGAACGTGTTTGAACAAGGCGGTCAGCAAGAATTTCGTAGGAGCGCTTGCGAAACCCATCATGCTTCCGCGCAGACAAAGTGCGATGGGTTTCGCTTCGCTCTACTACGCGCTACGCGCGGCCATGTCACTGCGGCGCAGTGCTCTCGCCGCGCAACGTCCTTCGCTTTCGCCACACCTGCAGGTCGATCATGACTTTTACGGTTGCCGCGAGGACGAGCGCGCAGAGTGCCGCCTTAGAGATCGTCTCCATCGTCCCCTCGATTAGCAGGCAATGGACCACGCTGCCTGCGACGATGACGATCGCCAGCGGCATGTGAATGAAGCGCCAGGTTCGCGGTCGCAGTCCCAATCGCCGGCGCAGGGCGGCCAAAAGCGCGACCGCGAAGATGGCCCACATGGCGGTTACGCCAAAGGGAGAGAACGGCGTCGGCGATGAGAAGGTCAGCGCGTCGATCATGTCGGGCGGGCTGGTGATCCAGAGGCCAACGACATGGATCACGATCGCTGCGACCAGCGCGCCGCCGATCCAGTGATGTGCACGCCGTCCGCGATAGGCCGGAAATCCCGGCAGATATCCGCCGATCAGCAGGGGCTGAACGAGCACGAGACCGAGGGCAACAATCCCCGCAAACCCGGCCAGAATGTAGAGCGGACCGCGCCATGCGAGCTGCTCGCTTCCCGCTGCCGCGGCGATCGGCACGCCAATGGCCAAAGCAAGGGCGACCCAGATCAGGATCACCCGGGCCAGTCTCCACCCCTTCATTCGCAACCCGGTCAGGCCGGCTGCAGGACGAAGTGCGCTTCCAGGCTCGTCTCCTTCGCGCTCCGCATCACCGGCCGCAGAAAGACCGTCTTGAACTCACCGCTGTCATAGGCGAGGTGACCATGCGGCTGGCCGAAGATCGGAATGATCTGCGGCATCTCGAGCCGGAACTTGCCGTCCTTGTCGGTGAGCGTGGCGCCATGACTTTGCGGCTCGTGCTCCTGCCCTTCGGTCGTGTGCGCCCAGATCTGGATGCGCTGCCCGGCAAGTGGCGCCCCGTCGCCTGCGCGGCGTACGGTGCCGCTCATCCAGAAGCCGCCCTTGCCGATCCTGTCCACGATCGCCGCGCCCTTGCGGTAGTTGTTCGCGCCACCCGACATCGACTCGGTCGGCGCGAGGCCTTCAGCGCGGGCCGGCAACAGGAGCCCGGACACCCCGGCCGCCAGGACCGAGCCGCCGGCGACGAGGAGATAGCGTCGGTTGAGTACGACCATGGTCATGTCAGTTCCTCCTCGACCCGTGCAGTGGCTCCGCCGAGGGTACAACAACAAGCGCGCGACGCCCAGTTGAGTCGGAGGGCGCACCAGGTAGCAATAACAGGGTTGTGAACGGAGGTGCCGGCCACTCAAACAGCCGCGAACGAACGCCATTCTCGCGGCATGAAACGCCCGAGTTCGGTTTTGCTCCTTCCCGCTCGTCCGTGAAGAGGGTGCAGGGAAGACTTGGTGCCGGCTGGCACCCATGGCCCGCTATGCTGCTTCGGCCATAGCGCCGGGGCACTGTTCAGCCTGCTGCGGGCGTAATAGCCTGATCGGTCCAACACATCATGCGGGGCAAACTTGCTCAATGCGGGCTGGGAGAAGCCATCAATGAAGCGCTGGTTGCCCGGACTCGACACTCTCCGTCAATATGAAGCAGCATGGCTTCCGCACGATATCTTCGCCGGCATCGTCCTGGCGACAATGCTGGTCCCGGTCGGCATTGCCTATGCAGCTGCATCGGGCCTGCCGGGCATCTACGGTTTGTACGCAACGATCGTGCCGCTGCTCGCCTACGCGCTGTTCGGCCCAAGCCGCATTCTCGTCCTTGGCCCGGACTCGGCGCTGGCGGCAATACTCCTTGGAGTCATCGCTCCCTTGGCTCAGGGCGATCCCCTGCGGGCCGTGACACTCGCGGGCATGATGGCGATTGTCTCAGGGACGGTCTGTATCCTGGCAGGTGTCGCGCGCCTTGGCTTTATCACCGAGCTTCTCTCGAAGCCGATACGCTACGGGTATATGAACGGAATTGCCCTGACCGTATTGATCAGCCAGCTGCCCAAGCTCTTCGGCTTTTCCATCGAGAGCGAGGGGCCACTGCGAAGCCTGTGGGCGATTGTCAGCGCGATCCTTGGGGGGCGGATAAACTGGGTCGCGTTCGCGATTGGCCTCGCCACGTTGATCGTGATCCTGCTTCTCAGAAACAACAAGCGGGTACCGGGCCTTCTGATTGCGGTCGTTGGGGCTACGCTCGTCGTCGGGGTGCTTGATCTCGGGACGCAATACGGCGTCAAGGTGCTGGGCCCCCTTCCCCAGGGCCTGCCGGGTTTCGTTGTCCCATGGGTCACCTCTAGCGACCTCGTGCCGGTGCTGATCGGCGGTTGTGCAGTAGCGATGGTTTCGTTTGCCGATACGAGCGTACTTTCACGTTCCTATGCTGCGCGATTGGGGTCTCGGGTCGATCCCAACCAAGAGATGGTCGGGCTCGGTGCCGCCAATCTGGCGACGGGATTTTTCCAGGGCTTCCCGATCAGCAGCAGTAGTTCACGGACACCCGTTGCGGAAGCCGCCGGTGCCCGCACTCAACTCACCAGCGTCGTAGGCGCGCTTGCCATCGCGTTGCTCCTCCTGGTCGCGCCGAGCCTGCTCCAACATTTACCCACCGCCGCATTGGCCGCCGTCGTCATCGCATCGGCGATTGGCTTGATTGAAGTTGCCGACCTCAAACGAATCTATCGCATTCAGCGGTGGGAATTCTGGCTGGCGATCGTCTGCTTTGTCGGTGTAGCAGTGCTCGGAGTCATTCCAGGAATTGGTCTTGCGATCGCAATCGCTATCATCGAGTTCCTGTGGGACGGTTGGCGCCCACACTCCGCCGTATTGGGGCGCGCCCACGGCGTCAAAGGCTATCACGACATCACACGATATCCGGATGCGCGCCGGGTCCCCGGGCTGGTCCTGTTTCGCTGGGATGCACCTCTGTTTTTTGCCAACGCCGAATTCTTCAGGGAACGCGTCCTGGATGCCGTAGCGACATCGCCAACACCCGTGCGTTGGCTAGTTGTTGCCGCGGAGCCGGTCACGAGCGTAGACGTCACCGCCTGCGACGTGGTTGCCGAACTGGACCGATCGTTGCACGCGCAAGGCATAGAGTTTTGTTTTGCCGAACTCAAAGATCCCGTGAAGGACAAGCTGAAAAGATTTGGCCTCTTCGCGCAGCTTGGAGAGAATTACTTCTTCCCGACAATCGGCGTAGCCGTCGCCCGCTATCTCGAAACCAACAACGTGGAATGGGAGGACTGGGAGGACGACGATGTGCAGGGCTTGGAGAGAGTAGCGGGCCAAGATACCGCGTCTGGTCCTTAGCCGAGATTCAGACTCAAACCCGACAACTGCGTCCTGACGTGGTGTCATTTTTGTCCCGGATGCGCAGCGATTGCAGTCGTATGCTCGCCGTCCCTTTTTCGACGACAGCCACCGTCATCGCGTCGGGCTCGAAGGTCACCTCGAGGTCGGCGCCGGCATCGACGGCAGTGCCGATCATCACCAGATCGACGAATTCCCTCCCATCGTTATCGCCGAAGATGGCGCGCTTGATACCCAACCAACTTTGGACCGGCACCCTGACCGGGTCGCATTCGTTTGCGTAGGCCAGAGTCACGCTGCCCCGAGGCCTGGCGCCGTTATGCACGAGATAGATGCCTTGGCCACCGACAAGCCAGAAACCGGGTGAATCTCGACCGTTCATGGCTCGCACCGAAACCGGCCATTGCCGGACGGCCTCGTTCCAGAGCGCCTTCAGCCTTGCATGAGGGAAGGTCAGCTTCACTGAAGTTGGTTCCGCCGAGCTGCGTAGTTACGAGTTGCGATCGCGTCGGCAATCTGGTCGCGTGGCACAACGCACACGATCTGGGCATCATTCGGCAGGGCGAACGTCAGCCAATAGGTTTCGGCGTCGTACGCGGCGATCACCACGACGGCTTCGACGTAGGCAGCTTTGCTGTTGTCGGCGACGGAAAACCCAGCGTCCGTCAGCGCGATGCGTTCCTGTTCGTCAAACTTCACGGCGTCATCTCGTGTCTGGAGGACGCCCCCCGTGACTCGCGATTTACCCACACCGCTTACGGAAACCTCGTTAAATCGCATTAAGGTTGTGAAGGCTTGGCAATGTCCGGCGACGACGGGAGCCCGACGACTCAAGCGTCACGGCTGCGCGAACGAGACCCAAGCCGTTGAATGATCTTTCTTGTCAGCGCCGCGTCCCTCAATACTCGGCAGGCATCCACTGGTGGCGCCGCAGCGCCCTGCCGCGACTGCGTCCAGATGTCGCGCTCCTCGTCCATGGTCAGGACGATCGGCATCGGCTTCGGCTGGATCGGTTGTTACCGCGATTTAACTGGCTGATCTCTCCGGATCGGGCGAGGGCTGCACGCGAGCACACCGTCCGCGAGAACGACCAACAATGCCGGAAATTGAAATCACCGACGAGTGCCGCGCTCTGATTGCGGCCGAGTTCCCGTCCGACGATACCGGACAACGCCTGGCAAGCGGCAAATGGCAGATACAGATCGATGAGGTGACGTGGCAAATGCTGCACAAGGCACGGCGGCCCGGCGAGTCAGTATCGGACTGCATCATTCGCGTTATCATCATCATCCAGCACAAGCGCGGCTTGCTGTAGCTGCCGCCAACGGGAAAGGTGCCGGCCACATCTCGACCGAATGAAAAGCGCGCGCTAACATTTCCATAATAAGCCACTACATGTGAGGCCGCAGCGCACATCGCACTCCCACCCGGTACGCCAAACATGATCCCCTTCTCCGTGCTCGACCTCGCTCCCATCCGAAGAGGTGGCGATGCGGCGCAGGCGTTCCGCAACTCGCTCGACCTCGCCCAGCATGCCGAGGGCTGGGGCTACAAGCGGTTCTGGCTGGCCGAGCATCACAACATGACGGGCATCGCGAGCGCGGCGACGTCGGTGGTGATCGGGCATGTCGCGGGCGGGACCAGGACGATCCGGGTCGGGTCCGGCGGGATCATGCTGCCGAACCATTCGCCGCTGGTCATCGCCGAGCAGTTCGGCACGCTGGAGTCGCTCTATCCCGGGCGGATCGATCTCGGGCTCGGCCGCGCGCCGGGCACCGATCAGTTCACCGCGCGGGCATTGCGGCGCGACCTCGCCACGAGCTCCGAAAACTTTCCGCACGACGTGCTGGAGTTGCAGGCGCTGCTCGGTGATGTCCAGCCGAACCAGTCGATCCGCGCCGTGCCCGGCTTTGGGACGAAAGTGCCGCTCTGGATCCTGGGATCGAGCACCTTTGGCGCGCAGCTTGCCGCGATGCTCGGGCTGCCATTCGCGTTCGCCTCGCACTTCGCGCCTCAAATGATGATGCCGGCGCTGCGCGAATATCGGGCGCGCTTCGAGCCGTCGGCGCAGCTCGACAAGCCCTATGCGATGGTCGGCGTCAACGTGTTCGCCGCCGAGAGCGACGCGGAGGCGCAGAGGATGTTCTCCTCCCTCCAACAGCAGTTCATCAATCTGCGCCGCGGCACGCCCGGCCCGCTGCCGCCGCCGGTCGACGACATGGACGCGCTGTGGTCACCGGCCGAGAAGGCCATGGTTAGCCAGTCGCTGTCCTGCTCCGCCGTCGGTTCGCCTGAAACGGTCGAGGAGAAGCTGAAGGCGCTGATCGCCGAGACCGGCGCGGACGAGCTGATGACGACGGGCCAGATCTACGACCACGCCGCGCGGCTGCGCTCGTTCGAGATCGCAGCCGAGGTGCGCGACCGGCTGGCGGCGCAGCCGGCGGTGTGAATCAATTCCGCCCTAGTCCGGAAAGCCGAACAGCTTTGCCGGATTGTGCACCAGGATCCTCTCCAGCTCGGCCTGGTCGGGCGCGTAGCGGTACATCAGCTCGAGCAGGTCGGCGTCGTTGGGCGGCTGCTTGACGGAGACGGGATGCGGCCAGTCGCTGGCCCAGACGCAGCGATCGATTGCGGCCTCGATATAGGCGCGCGCGATCGGGATCACGTCGTCATAGGGCGGGCCGGCCTGCGAGGTCTTCTCGCCGAGCGACAGCATGACCCAGAAATTGCCCTTCTCGAGCAGCTCCAGCATCTTGCGCAGGTTCGGATCATCCTTGCCATTCGAGGGCACGGGCCGCGCCATGTGGTCGATCAGCACCGGAACGTCGAGATTCTCGTACTTGGCGACGCTGGAGACGATGCCGTCCTTCTCGGGCTGGATCTTCACGTACCAGCCGAGCTCGCGGATGCGCGCGATGGCGCGGGCGAAATCGGCGTCCGACAGCACGGCGCCGAGCTCCTGACGGAAGCTGAAGCGCGCGCCGCGCACGCCCGCGTCATGCAGTTTGGCGAGATAAGCGTCGTTCGCCTCCGCGAACACCAGCGCATTGGCGCAGCCGCGATAGTTCGGGCCCATCGCGGCGAGGCCGTCGAGCACGACGGAATGATCCGCACCATAGGTCGTCGTCTGCACGATGATGCCGCGCTCGATGCCGAGCGTCTTGTGCACGCGCAGCGCTGCTTCCCAGGTCGCGCTCGGCATCCGATAGGCCGCGCCGGGGCGCTCCGGATATTTGTCGATGGGTCCGAGCACGTGAAACTGGCTGTCGACAGTCTTCGGCGGCGGCGCCTTGACCGGGCGACGGGGATTCGGATCGAACGGCAGATAAGTCGGCATACGCAAAGCTCCCTCAGTCGATCACGGCGGTGAAGTCGCACTGCACCAGCGCGCCGCCGTCCATATTGTCCATCGGCAGCGCGTGACGCGCCGGGCGCGAATGCTCGTCCGGAAACATTTTTAGCCACTCGACATTGACCGGGCCGCGCTGCGTACGGTCCTTCAGCCACACCGTCATCTTGATGATGTCGTCAGTGGTGCCGCCGGCGGCTTCCACCGTCGCCTTCATATGCGCGAACATGTTGGCGCATTGCGCGTCCAGGCTCGCAGGCATCACGCCGGCCGCATCACGGCCGAGGATGACACCGGACATCACGAGACTGCCGATGCGGCAGGCGTTGGGAATCGGGTTGGCATGCTTGAAGCCGCCGATGTGGATGCTCTTGCGCCGCGTTTGACCCGTCATGGTGCGCTCCCTCTCTTATTGGTTTAGACGAACTGGCACGACACCGAGCCGAACGCGCCATAGTCGGCATGGAACGTGTCGCCGCGGCGGATGTCGACGGGACGGGTGAACGATCCCGCCAGCACCACCTCGCCGGCCGCGAGATGTTCGTCATGCGGCGCAAGACGGTTAGCGAGCCAGGCGATGCCGTTGGCGGGATGATTGAGTACGCCGGCCGCAAGCCCGGTCTCCTCGACCTCGCCGTTGCGAAACAGCAGCGCGCCGATCCAGCGCAGGTCCGCGTCCATGGGACGGAACGGGCGGCCGCCAAGCACCAGCGCGGCATTGGCCGCGTTGTCCGAGATCGTGTCCATGACCTTCCGCGTTTTGCCGGTCTCGGGATCGACGCGATGCATGCGCGTCTCCAGGATTTCGAGCGCAGGCGTGACGTAGTCGGTGGCGTTGAGCACGTCGAAGATGGTGCAGTCAGGTCCGCGCAGCGGCGCCTTCAGCACGAAGGCGAGCTCGACCTCGATGCGCGGCGCGTGAAAGCGGTCGAACGGGATCGGCGTGGCGTCGGCATAGAACATGTCGGCGAACAGCACGCCGTAATCGGGCTCGGAGATGCCGACCGCGTTCTGCATCGCCTTCGAGGTCAGGCCGATCTTGTGTCCCTTGATAACACGGCCGCGGCCGAGCTGCAGTTTCGTCCAGGCGCGCTGGATGGCGTAGGCATCCTCGATGGCGAAAGCGGGATACTCCTTCGAGAACATCGGGATCAGCGTCTTGCTGCGCTCGGCCTCATCCAGGCGCGCGGCGAGGCGTTCGATCGTGGCGGTATCGAGCATGGCTTACTGCTCCGCGGCGACGGTGTTGCGCAGAACGCCGATACGACTCGACTCGACCTCGACGACGTCGCCCACCCTAAGCCAGCGCGGCGGATCGAAACGCGCGCCCGCGCCCGTCGGCGTGCCTGTTACAATCATGTCGCCGGGCTTCAGGGTGGCGAAAGTGGAGAGATAGGAGATCAGGAAATCGAACGGGAACATCAGCCGCTCGGTCGTGTCCTGCTGCCGCACCTCGCCGTTGACGCGCGTGATGATGTCATGAGGCCCGCGCGGATCGAGCTCGTCAGACGTGACGATCCACGGCCCGATGCTGCCGGAGCGATCGAAATTCTTGCCCTGGGTGACGTTGAACTTGCCGTGGCGCAGCCAGTCGCGGATCGTGCCCTCGTTGCACAGGGTCATGCCGAAGATGTGCGACCAGGCTTTGTCGCGCGGAATGTGGCGGCCGCCCTGGCCGATCACGATGACGAGCTCGCCCTCGTAGTCGAGCTGCTCAGATACATGAGGCTTCTCGAGCGGCTGGCCGGCGCCGGTCATCGACGAGATGCTGCGCACGAACAGGCTGGGATATTTGGGCAGGTCCGAGCTGTCTTTATACTCGGCATTGCGTTCGGCGTAGTTGACGCCGATGCACCAGAGCTTTTCCGGCGCCAGCACCGGCGGAAGCAGGACGAGGCTTTCCAGCGCGTAGTCGGGTTTTTGTCCGGCCACCGCTTCCTGCGCATCGGCCAGCGCGTTGGCTGCAATCAACGCTTTCACGTCGGAGAAGTCGCGGCCGATCCGCCTGGTCAGATCGACGACACCGCCATCCACCGCCGCGCCATAGCGCAGCTCTCCGTCCAAGAGATAGCTTACGAGTCGCATTGTCGTGTTCTCCGATGGTCTTCAGGCACATAGGCCGGCGCGATGGGCCGCGCGCTCAGTCTTTGGATTTGGGCGTCTGGAAGACGGTGTTCAGCGTCACGATCTCGCCGAGACGGGCGTAGCGCGGGCCGCCGATGCGCGCGATCGGGTCGAGCGCCGCGGTCTCGACCTTGCCGTCGTTCACGAGGCCGTCGCGGATGTGGAACATCAGGACCTCGCCGACGATGAGCCGGCTGCGGGCATCGCCGAATTCGAGGCACTGCCGGAAGCGGCACTCCATCGCCACGGGCGCCGCCGCAAGCCGCGGCACCTTGATCCGCTCGCAGGGCAGCGTCTCCAGCCCGAGATGCTCGACCTCGCTGATTTCAGGCGGATGCTCGACCGAGCTGTCGTGCACTGCGGACATCAGCGGGGTATCGGCGATGTGGATCACATATTCCTCGGTGTCGAGGATGTTGTGCGCGGTGTCCTTGTAGTCGGCGCCCTTGCGGCCGACGCTGATGGCGAGCATCGGCGGCTTCTGCGAGACGAAGGTGAAGGCGCTGAAGGGGGCGAGGTTGAGCACGCCGGAGCGCGACAGGCTCGTGACCCAGGCGATCGGGCGCGGCACCACGATGCCGGTCATCAGCCGGTAGATGCGCTCCGCGCCGAGCTCGGTGGGGTCGATCCGCATCGCTCAGTCAGCCTTGATGTTGGCCTTGCGCACGACCGGAATCCACTTGGCGTCCTCGCGCGCGAGATAGGCCTTGAACTCGTCCGGCGTCATCGGGGTGGATTCGCCGCCAAGCTTTTCGAACTTGTCGATCACACCGGGATCTTTCAGGATCGCAACCAGCGTCTCGTGAAGTTTGTCGACGATCGGCGCCGGCGTGCCGGCAGGCGCGAACAGGCCGGTAAAAGTCTGGCCGTCGAAATCCTTGTAGCCGAGCTCGGCGAAGGTCGGGACATCAGGCAGCGACTTCAGGCGGTGCGGGCTGGTGACGGCAAGCGCACGGAACAAGCCGGCCTTGATGTGCTGGAGGCTGACCGTGAGCTGGTCGAATGCGAACTGCACCTGACCGCCCAGGAGATCGTTGATCGCCGGCGCGTTGCCGCGGTAATGCGCGGTGACCCATTGCAGATCGAGGCTCGACTGCATCAGCTCGCTGAGCAGATGGTTGGTGGTGCCGGGGCCGGGCGAGGCCATGGTCAGCTTGCCGGGCTCGCGCTTGGCGAGCTCGATGAATTCCTTGAACGTCGTGGCCTGCACGGACGGGTGCACTTCGAGCACCAGCGGCGTCATCGAGATCGTCGAGATCGGAACAAAATCCTTCTTCCAGCTATAGGCCTCGCGCTTGTTGATCTCGGTCGCGAACAGCACCGGGCCGTTGGCGCCGACGAACAGCGTGTAACCGTCGGGCGCCGATTTCGCGAAGGCTTCGCCCGCGATCATGCCGCCGGCACCGGCCTTGTTCTCGATGATGAAGGGCTGGCCGAGCTTTTCCTGGAGCTTGTCGGCGACGATCCGCGCGGCGCTGTCGACATTGCCGCCGGCCGGATAGGGCACGATCAGCTTGACGCTGCGCGCCGGCCATTGCTGGCCCGATGCGGGTCCCGCCAGCATCGCGGCTGCGGCAGCTATGGCAATCCAGATTAATCTCATGTTAACCTCCCGGCGGCGCTTCCAATTCCATATCGAATGCCGTGACGTCGCGCATGGCGCTCGATCGCGGCGCAATCTCCAGATGAGCGCTTTACCTGTCGAGTGAATTGTGGCGTTCTTGTCCATAATATGGACAAGACAAACTCCGCAAGATCCGCCCGCGGAACGGCAGAGCCGCGACAGGGCGCGCAGGCGATCCGGCGCGCGCTTGCGGTGCTGCGTATTCTTGCCGCAGGCCGCGAAGACGGGGTGCCGCTGGCCGAGGTCGTACGCGCGACCGGCCTCACCCGCCCGACCGTGCATCGCATCGTCCACGTGCTGATCGAGGAAGGCATCGTCGAACGGTACGAGCGAACAGGCCGCTACGCGATCGGCAACCAGGTGCCGGAGCTCGCACTTGCACGCCCGCGGCCGTCGCGGCTGCTGGTCGCGGCAAATCCGTCGCTGCGGCGTGCCTCCACTGAGATCGGCGACACGCTGTTCCTGACGGTGCGGACCGGCAACGATACGCTGTGCGTAGACCGCAGGATTGGCATCTATCCGATTCAGGTGCTGTCGATCGAGGTCGGTGCGCGCCGGCCGCTCGGCGTCAGCAGTGCAGGCGTCGCCATCCTCGCCGCGATGCCGGCGCAGGACGCGCGAAAAATCGTCGCGGCCAACGAGAAGCGGTTCGAGGCCTACCGGACCGACGTCGCGACGGTGCTGGGCCAGGTCACCGCCGCGAGACGGCTGGGGTATGGCATGAGGGAGATCGGCCTCGTGCAGGGCACGAAATCGATCTCCACCTGGATCAAGACCCCGGACGGACAGCCTGCCGCGGCGATCACCGTCTCCGCCGTTCGGACGAGGCTCGGCCCGCGCCGCGAGCATGAGGTGGCGGAGATTTTGCTGCGGGAGGCGCGGATCATCGAGCAGGCGATCGGCGGGAACGTTAGCTAGCGCGGACGGTGCCGCTTCACCTCTCCCCGCTTGCGGGGAGAGGTCGGATCGCCCCCGGCGATGCGAAGCATCGTCCGGCGCGATCCGGGTGAGGGGGTACAGGTCCCTCAACGACCGCACGTGTGGAGAGAGGCCCCTCACCCCAACCCTCTCCCCGTAAGAACGGGGCGAGGGAGCGCACTGACGCTGCGGCCACGGCTCGCATCACACTGCGCACTGCGAGCCGCCGCCCGGCGCTGTCAATGGGCTGACGTGCCGCACCATTTTGTGGCACAACGGCCGCCTCCGCCGATCGACCAACGAGGCCACGCATGCCCGCGCCGAAACCGCCTGCCTTCGAGACCCTGAGCCTGCATGCGGGCCAGCATCCGGATCCCGCGACCGGCGCCCGCGCGGTGCCGATCTACCAGACCACGTCCTACGTGTTCCAGGATTCCGACCACGCCGCCGCGCTGTTCAATCTGGAGCGCGCCGGCCACATCTATACGCGCATCTCCAATCCGACCACCGGTGTGCTGGAAGAGCGGCTCGCGGCGCTCGAAGGCGGCGTCGGCGCGATCTGCACCGCGAGCGGCATGGCCGCGCTGCATCTGGCCATCGCGACGCTCTTGAATGCCGGCGACCACATCGTGGCGTCGAGCTCGCTCTATGGCGGCACCATCAATTTGCTGGCGCACACGCTGCCGCGCTTCGGCATCACCACGACCTTCGTCAAGCCGCGCGACCTCGACGCGTTCCGCACGGCGATCAAGCCGAACACGAAACTCGTGATCGGCGAGACCATCGGCAATCCCGGGCTCGAAGTGCTCGATATCCCGAAGGTCGCGGGAATCGCACATGAGGCAAAGATTCCGCTGCTGATCGACAACACCTTTGCCACGCCCTATCTCAGCCGCCCGATCGAGCTTGGCGCCGACATCGTCATGCACTCGGCGACCAAGTGGATCGGCGGCCACGGCATCGCGATCGGCGGCGCCATCGTCGACGGCGGCCGGTTCGACTGGCGCAGCTCCGGAAAGTTCGGCGTGCTGACTGAGCCCTATGGCGGTTATCACGGCATCGTCTTCGACGAACAGTTCGGCACGGCGGCCTTCATCATGCGCGCACGCACCGAGGGCCTGCGCGATTTCGGCGCCTGCCTGTCCCCGACCAACGCGTTCCAGCTCTTGCAGGGCGTGGAGACGCTCGGCGTGCGCATGGACCGCCACATCCAGAACACACATCTGGTTCTGGAGGCGCTGAAGTCGAACAAGGCCGTCGATTGGGTCCTGCATCCCTCGCTGGAGGACCACACCGACTATCAGCTCGCAAAAACGCTGCTGCCGCGCGGCGCCGGCTCGATCGTCTCCTTCGGCATCAAGGGCGGGCGACCCGCCGGCCGAAAATTCATCGAATCGCTGCGCATGATCAGCCATCTCGCCAATGTCGGCGATGCCAAGACGCTGGTGATCCACCCGGCCTCGACCACGCATCAGCAGATGGATGCCGAACAGCTCAAGGCCGCCGGCATCGGCGAGGAGCTGGTGCGGCTGTCGGTCGGCATCGAGACGGCAAGCGACATCATCGACGATCTTGCGCAGGCGCTGCGCATCTCGCAAAAGGTCTGACACCATGAAGCTCACTGTCAACGGCGCCGAGGTGTTTGTCGCAAACGGCGGCCGCGAGTTCGACAAGTCCCTGCCCGCGGTCGCCTTCATCCACGGAGCCGGCTTCGATCACTCGACCTGGGCGCTGCATACGCGCTGGTTCGCCCATCACGGTTTTGGCGTGCTGGCCCCCGACCTGCCCGGCCACGGCCGCTCGGCTGGACCTTCGCTGGGAGGCATCGCCGAGATGGCGGACTGGACGGCGGCATTGCTCGCTGCGGCGGGCGTGGCGAAGGCGCACCTGATCGGCCATTCCATGGGATCGCTGATCTCACTGGAGACGGCGGCGCGTCATCCCGACAAGGTCTCCGCGCTGAGCCTGATCGGCACCGCCGCGACCATGACAGTCGGCCCGGATCTCCTGAAAGCGGCCGAAGCCAACTCGCAGGACGCCAACGACATGGTGTCGATCTGGGGCCTCGGCTTCAACGCCGAGCTCGGCGGCAGCCTCGCGCCGGGCCTGTGGATGCATGGCGGCGCACAGGCGGTGCTGAAGTCTTGCGAGCCCGGCGTGCTGTTCAGGGATTTGTCGGCCTGCAATGCTTACGCGAATGCACTCACCGCTGCGGCGAGCGTGAAGGTGCCTGCTACCCTCATCCTCGGCGAACGCGACATGATGACGCCGGCGAAAGCGGGCAAGGCGCTCGCCGCGGCGATCCCGCATGCGAAGACCGTCGTGGTGCCGGGCGCGGGCCACATGATCATGGCCGAGCGCCCGGATCAAGTGCTGGCGGCGCTGAAGGGCTGAGGGTTTAGATAGAAGACAGCCTCCACGGGCGTCAGGGCCGGGCTTGTCCCGGCCATCCACGTCTAGCTATTCGGGACGAAGAACGTGGATGCCCGGGACAAGCCCGGGCATGACGACGTCTTCCTAGCCTCATCTTACGAACCCGGCGTCCACTTCCAGACGATGTCGGAGACGTTGACCGGCTTCGGGATCAGGCCGAGCTTTGCAAAACGGTCGGCGACGGCCTGCTGCGTCCTGATCACCTCGGCGTCGAGCGGCACCACGCTGTAGACGGAGCGGTTGACGAAGCGCCTGACAGCTTCGATGTCCACGCCGGTCGCCTCGGCCTGCGCCTTTGCGACCTCCTCGTGATGCTGCTCCGCCCACTTGCCTTCGGAGGCGAAGGTCGTGTTGAGCTTCGCGACCAGCGACGGATATTTCTCGACGAAGTCGGTGTTGGCGATGTAGTAGGCGTTCGGCTTGTGCACGTCCTTGTCGAAGACGAGAACGCGGGCGTTCTCCTTCAATTCAGCGAGCGCGAGATAGGGATCCCAGATCGACCAGGCGTCGACCGAGCCTTTCACGAAGGCCGCCGTCGCATCGGCCGGCGCGAGCGGCGCGGGCGTGATGTCGGACCAGGACAGGCCCGCCTTTTCGAGCGAGGCGACCAGGAGATTGTGCGCGCTCGATCCCTTGCCGAAGGCGACGCGCTTGCCTTTGAGATCAGCCAGCGTCTTGATCGGCGAATCCTTCGGCACGATGATCGCCTGGTTGTCGCCCTCGGACTTCACCGCCGCGACATATTTTATCTTTGCGCCGCCCGCTTGCGCGAAGATCGGCGGCGTGTCGCCGACGAAGCCGAAATCGACGCTGCCGACGTTGATCGCCTCCAGCAGCGGCGGACCGAACTGGAAGTCGATCCATTTGACTTCGATGCCCAGCGGCCTGAAGGCGTTTTCGAGCGTTTGACGCTGGCGTACCGCCGGGAAGAATCCGCCCTTCTGGGTGCCGATGCGGATTTCCGCCGGCTTGTCCTCGGCGCGTGCGGGTGCGGCCAGGGCGGTTGCGAGGAGAAGCGCTGCGGTCAGGATATGTCGTCGTGCAATCATGTTGCGGTCCTTTACGTCAGGTTCAGTTGGCGAAGAGTGAGGAATTGGCGCGGCGGCTCCGCTCCGAAAACACCGCACGCGCGGCTCGTTCGGCCTCGCGCGCCGAGCGGAACTGGCGGCCTTCGAGGCTGTCGAACAGGCGCTCGGAGGAGAAGAAGCGGAAGCCGCGCTCATCCCTTGTGATGATACCGGCGGCGCGGTCCTGGATTTCAATGATGTAGGCGTTCGACTGTGTCTGGGACATGACTGCTCGTTCGCCGGAATTTCGGCGTTCCTGTCGTGGGATTTGTGCTGTGGGAGGTTGCTAGGAGACGATCAGCAACAACAACAGGTGCCTGTTGCCGCCGAGAAACAGCGCCGCGTCATGCACGCATGCATGTCGTCAAGGTTACGCTGGTGATCGGTTCTCATATCGCGGCATCAAGCTCGAGGAGCAGTTTCGATGCTGCGAATATCGAGCGATTGGCGCGTTCGGTCAATGAAATGGCTATCCATATTTGGCACGAGCGCGCTGGCGCGCTTCTCCCGGCGCAAGCACCAACAGACGGATTCATCTCGCGACGAGTTCAACAGGCGCGGGCGGCGGGCATGGTACGCTCGCGCAACGTCAAAACAGACAATTTGGGAGATCCGGACATGGCGGATGATCTGAAGGGGCGCACCGCGCTCGTCACCGGCGGCTCGCGCGGGATTGGCGCAGCCGTCTGTCGCGCCCTGGCCGCATCAGGCGCGGCGGTGGCGATCAACTGCCGGGAGCAGATCGGGCAGGCCGAAAAGCTGGCAGGCGAAATCGGCAAGCAAGGCGGACGCGCCATTGTCGCTGCCGCCGACGTCTCGCAGCGCGACGCCGTGGCTACAATGGTCGAGCGCGTCACGGCCGGGCTCGGGCCGATCGACATCCTCGTCAACAATGCCGGCATCGCCATCACGCGCGGCGTCGACGATCTCACCGAGGACGACTTCGACCGCACCATCCTCGTCAACCTGAAATCCGCCTTCCTGTGCACGCAGGCGGTGCTGCCGGAGATGCGCGCACGGAAATGGGGCCGCATCATCAACATCTCCTCGGGCGCGGCGCGCGGTGCCGGCTCGATCGGTCCACACTACAATGCATCCAAGGCCGGCATGGAGGGTCTCACGCGCGGCTATGCAGCGCGGCTGGTGAAGGAAGGCATCACCGTCAACGCGGTAGCTCCGTCGCTGATCGAGACCGACATGATGAGCGGGCAGCCCGGGCTCGTCAGCCGTATCCCGCTCGGCCGCTTCGGCACGGCGGAGGAGGTGGCGAAAGCCGTGATGCTGCTGGTCGACAATGCCTACATGACCGGGCAGACCATCGCGCTGAGTGGCGGGATGGCGTTTAACTAGGAGCGAAGATAGTGCCGCCTTTCCTTCTCCCCTTGTGGAAGAAGGTGGCGCGATGCGCCGGTTGAGGGGTATCTCTCCGCGCGCACCGCTCTTCGTGAACCGTAGGGTGGGCAAAGCGGAGCGTGCCCACCATTTCTATCGCGGTGTTGGATGGGTAGTGGGCACGGCGCAAGTGCGCCTTTGCCCACCCTGCGATTCCCTTTCGTGAGGAGAGATACCCCTCACCCGTCTGCCGCTATCGCGACGAGCCACCCTCTCCCACAAGGGGGAGAGGGTAAGAGAGAGCTACCACATCGTCGCCGCAGCCCGCTCGGGCCAGATCCGGTCATACTCCGCGCCGCCGACCTTGTTCTCGCTCATCTCTGCAAGGATCTGGCCGGGCGTCGGCAGCGTCTTCGGATCGATCCGCTTGTCGGGATTCCAGAGGTCGGAGCGGACGATGGCGCGGGCGCACTGGAAATAGATTTCGTCCACATTCATCACCATGACGCTGCGCGGCGCCTTGCCCTCGACCTTGAACGAGGCGAGCAGCTCGGGATCGACGGAGAGACAAGCGCGGCCGTTGGCCCGCACCGCGTTGCCGGAACCGGGGATCAGGAACATCAGCGACACCCTGGGATCGCGCACGATGTTGCGCAAGGAATCGACCCGGTTGTTGCCGCGGCGATCCGGGAGCATCAGCGTCTTCGGATCATGGATGCGGACGAAGCCGGGGAGATCGCCGCGCGGCGAGCAGTCGATGCCTTCCGGTCCGATGGTGGCGAGCGCAGCAAACGGCGCCTTCTCGATGAAGATGCGGTAGAGCGGGGTAATGTGGTCGGCGACTTTCACGGTCGAGGCGTCACCAACGGCACCGTAGATGGCCTCCAGCTGTTCGACCGTTTCAATCACCGACATTCCGTTCTCCTTGTTGCGCCGGCTATTCGTGCCAGCCTTCGTTCCTGATCACACGCACGAGCTGGCGGCTGTGATAGTCCGCGCTGCCCGCGTTGAGGATGGTGACATCGGCATTGGCCGATGCGTCGTCGACGCTGCGCGCGAGGCGATCTGCGATATTGCCGTCGCTGTGCCGGGCCCGGGCAGCAAGCCGCTGGGCCAGCACGTCCGTTGGCGCCGTGATCGCGACCACGACGACGTTGGCATAGGCTTGGCGCAGCGCGCCGATCACCGTCCGCGAGACATTGGCGACGACGGCCCGGCCAGCGAGGATGTCATCGTTGATTTCGAGCGGAAGAGCGTAGGAATGACCATGCGCTTCCCAGTGCACGGCGAAATCGCCGTGCTCGCGCGCGCGGCGGAATTCGTCCTGGCTCATCGCCATGTTGTCTTCGGCTTCGGAGGATTCGCGCGTCACGACACGGCGCGGAAAGACGATGTCGTGGTCGTCGATACAGGCCGCCTGTGCGAGCCGCAACAGCGTGTCCTTGCCGGCACCGCTGGGACCGACCACGAGCACGAGCCGCCCGGGCCCGATCCCGCTGGCCTCATCGTGTGCCATGGTCGCGGTCTCGCTCATGCGACGCGGTTTCCTTCGCGCCAGACGCTACGGACCACGGGAACGTCGCCCGCAACATGCACGCGGATCAGGTCGGCGCGCTTGCCGATCGCGACCTCGCCACGATCCGACAGGCCAACCGCCTCGGCCGGCGCCTTCGTCACGGTACGAACCGCCGCCGGCAGGCTGATCGCGGGCACATGCTCCGGCAATTGCAGCGCGGCCATCAGGAGGCTGGACGGGATGTAGTCCGACGACAGGATGTCGAGCAGGCCCTCGCGGGCGAGATCGACCGCGGCGATGTTGCCGGAGTGCGAGCCGCCGCGCACGACGTTCGGCGCACCCATCAGGATGTCGATGCCGGCCTGATGCAGGCCGCGCGCGGCCTCCAGCGTGGTCGGGAATTCCGCCACCGACACGCGATCGCGCACGGCGTCCACGACGTTCTCCTCGGTGGTGTCGTCATGGCTCGCCAGCGGAATGTTGTATTTGTGCGCCAGCGACACGATCTCGCGCATGTTGGCCGCTGCATAGAGCTTCTGATACTCGAAGCGCTTCGCGAACAGCTCATCGAGCTCGGCATCGGTCTTGCCGCCGCCCTTGCCGCGGTAATAGTCGCGCAGCTTGACCTCGTCGCGGAACTGGCGCTGGCCGGGCGTGTGGTCCATCAGCGACATCAGCTTGACGTCGGGACGGTCGATCAGCTCCTTGGCCTCCTCGACCACGCTCGGCATCGGGATTTCGCAGCGCAGATGCAGGAAGTGGTCGGCGCGCAGCAGGCTGGCATCGCGCGCGGTCGTGATCGCGGCGGCGAGCACGCCGGCGCGGCCATCGACTTCCTCGGCGCCGTCCTCGCGCCAGACCCGGAGCGAGTCGAACACGGTCGTGATGCCTGAGGTCGCAAGCTGGCCGTCATAGGAGATGACGGCGGCGACCGGATTCCAGAACACTTTTGGGCGCGGCACGTAATGCGCTTCGAGATGATCGGTGTGGAGCTCGATCAGGCCGGGCATGATGAGGTCGCCGCCGGCATCCTCGGCGCCCGCAGGCGCCCTGCCCTCGCCGATCTCGGCGATGCGTCCATCCGCGAGAGCGAGCCAGCCCTGCTCGATCACCCGGTCAGCCAGCACGATCCTGGCGTTGGCGATCAATGTGTCCTTCGGCTTGGCGTTCATTTCCATTTCCTTCAGGCCGCGGCGGCAAAGCTGGTGACGTCAACAATACGGTCGGCAATCAAATGGCGGATTTCGTCGTCGTGGACAATGGCGACCATGGCGACGCCCTGGCGCTTCTTCTCGGCGACCAGATCGACCACGACGGCGCGGTTGGCAGCATCGAGCGAAGCGGTCGGCTCGTCCAGCAGCAGGATCGGCAGCTCCGAGATGAAGCCGCGCGCGATGTTTACGCGCTGCTGCTCGCCGCCGGAGAAGGTCGCGGGCGGCAGCTGCCAGAGTCTTTCAGGGATGTTGAGGCGGTGCAGCAACTCGCCTGCGCGCTGTTGCGCCTCAGCGCGTGCCAGGCCGTTCACGATCAGTGGCTCCGCGACGACGTCAATGGTCGCAACACGCGGCACCGCCCGCAAAAACTGGCTGACATAGCCGATCGTGGAGCGACGGATGTTGAGGACCTGCCGCGGCTCGGCGGTGGCGAGATCGACCACCGCGCCGCGGTGGCGAATGCCGATGCGGCCGGAGTCGCAGCGGTAATTGCCAAAAATCATCTTCAGGATCGACGACTTGCCGGCACCGGACGGGCCAGAGAGCACGACGCATTCGCCGGGATTGACGTGGAAGGTCACGCCGCTGACGACAGGCAGCTCGATGCCGCCCTGCAGGTGCATCGTAAAGGTCTTTTTCGCGGCGGCGATGTCGATCATGGCGGTCATCGGAAAACTCATCTTGAAAGGCTTATGGCGGCAGAATCGAGGAGACGAGGAGCTGGGTATAGGGCTCGCGGGGGTCGTCGAGCACCTGGTCGGTGAGACCGGTCTCGATGACGCGGCCGCCCTTCATCACCATCACGCGATGCGACAGCAGTCGCGCCACCGCGAGATCATGGGTGACGATGATGACGGCGAGGTGCAGCTCGGCGACGAGGCTGCGCACGAGGTCGAGCAGGCGAGCCTGGACAGACACGTCCAGACCGCCGGTCGGCTCGTCCATGAACACCAGCCGCGGCTCGGTGACGAGGTTGCGCGCGATCTGGAGACGCTGGCGCATGCCGCCGGAATAGGTCCGCGGCGCATCGTCGATGCGCGCGATGTCGATCTCGACGCGGGTGAGCCAGTCCGACGCGGTATCGCGGATGCGGCCGTAGTGATTCCAACCCACCGCCATCAGCCGTTCGCCGACATTGGCGCCGGCCGAGACCGCCATGCGCAGGCCCTGCGCGGGATCCTGGTGCACATAGCCCCAGTCGGTGCGGAACAGGAAGCGCCGCTCGGCTTCGCCCAGGCTCGTGAGATCGCGGGTGACGCCGTCGCGCATGCGGTACGACACCTGGCCGGCGCTCGGCGCGAGCTGGCCCGACAATATTTGCAGCAGCGTCGACTTGCCCGAGCCGGACTCGCCGACGATCGCCAGCACCTCGCCGGGGTAGAGCGAGAACGACACGTCGCGGCACGCGGCGATGCGGCCATAGGATTTGCTGAGGGATTCTGCGACCAGCAGCGGCTGGTCGTTTTCGAGCTTATCGAGATCAGCCATGTCTTGATCAGCCATGTGAGCCCGCCTTGTCCTTGTACGGCGCGGCGCTAAGGCTGCCGTGATGGCCGGCGGCCTGGCGGCCCTCGCAATAGTCGGTGTCCGAGCACACGAACATACGCCCGCCCTTGTCGTCGGTGACGATCTCGTCGAGATAGGAATTCTCGGCCGCGCACAGCGCGCAGGGCGCGTTGAAGCGGTACGGCTCGAACGGGTGATCCTCGAAATCGAGCGACACTACCTGCGTATAGGGCGGGATCGCATAGATGCGCTTCTCGCGACCGGCGCCGAACAATTGCAGCGCCGGGCAATTGTCCATCTTGGGATTGTCGAATTTCGGCGTCGGCGACGGATCCATCACGTAGCGCGCATTGACCTTCACCGGATAAGCGTAGGCGGTGGCGATGTGGCCGAAGCGGGCGATGTCCTCGTAGAGCTTCACATGCATCAGGCCATATTCGGCGAGCGCATGCATGCGCCGCGTCTCGGTCTCGCGCGGCTCGAGGAAACGCAGCGGTTCCGGGATCGGCACCTGATAGACCAGCACCTGGTTCGCGTGCAGCGACGTCTCCGGGATGCGGTGACGGGTCTGGATCACGGTTGCATCTTCAGTCGCCGTGGTCGTGGCGACGCCCGCGGTCTTGGCGAAGAATTTGCGGATCGAGATCGCATTGGTCGTGTCGTCGGAACCTTGGTCGATCACCTTCAGCACATCCTGGGGCCCGAGGATCGCGGCCGTGACCTGCACGCCGCCGGTGCCCCAGCCATAGGGCATCGGCATTTCGCGGCTGGCGAACGGCACCTGATAACCGGGGATCGCGATCGCCTTGAGGATCGCGCGGCGGATCATCCGCTTGGTCTGTTCGTCGAGATAGGCGAAGTTGTAGGCGGGCGCGTTCATTCCGCGGCCTCCTTCATGGCGTCGGGCGCATTGGCCTCGGCAAATTCCTTGCGCAGCTTGCGAAGGAGGCCGAGCTCGGACTGGAAGTCGACATAATGCGGCAGCTTCAGATGCTCGACGAAGCCGGTCGCCTGGACGTTGTCCGAATGCGACATCACGAATTCTTCATCTTGCGCCGGGGCCACGGCCTCTTCGCCAAGCTCGCGGGCACGCAGCGCGCGGTCGACCAGCGCCATCGACATGGTCTTGCGCTCGCTCTGGCCGAAGGCGAGACCATAGCCGCGGGTGAAGCACGGCGCTTCCGTCGCCGAGCCCTTGAACTGGTTGACCATCTGGCACTCGGTGAGCTCGATGGAGCCGAGCGGCACGGCGAAGCCGACGTCTTCCGCGAAAAATTCGACATCGACCTCGCCGAAGCGGATCTCGCCGACGAAGGGATGGTTGCGGCCGTAACCGCGCTGGGTGGAATAACCCATCGCCAGCAGAAAGCCTTCGTCACCGCGCGCGAGGTTTTGCAGGCGCAGGTCGCGATCGGCCGGGAAGTTCAACGGTTCGCGCGTAAGATCGCCGACGCTGGCGCCGTCTTCGGCCCGCGGCGAGGATTCGATCAGCCCGTCGCGGCCCAGAATATCGGTCACACGCGGCGTGGGCGCCGTCGACGCTTCGGCCGTCGCCGGCACTTCAGGCACAAAGCCCTGGCCAAGCGAAGGATCGAGCAGGCGGTGCGTGTAGTCGAAGGTCGGCCCGAGGATCTGGCCGCCGGGAATGTCCTTGAAGGTCGCCGACACCCGCCGCTGCACCCGCATCGCGCCGGTGTCGACCGGCTCGCTGGCGCCGAAGCGCGGCAGGGTGGCGCGGAAGGCGCGGACCAGGAAGATCGCCTCGATTAGATCCCCGCGCGCCTGCTTGATGGCGAGCGCCGCGAGCTCGCGGTCATAGAGCGACCCTTCGCTCATGACGCGGTCCACGGCGAGGCCAAGCTGCTCCGAGATCTGATCCAGCGTGACCTCGGAAACGCTCTGGTCGCCACGCCGCGCATTGGCGAGCAGGCGATGGGCGTTCTCGATGGCGCGCTCGCCGCCTTTGACTGCGACATACATGCGACTAGCTTCCCTTGTTCACGACACGCGTGGTGCGCGGGATCGCAACCACGGCATCATCGGCGACCAGCACCAAATCAATGCCGCGCGGAAACAGCGCCTCGTTGAACTGCAGCCGTTCGAACAGGTCGAAAGGCCTGATCGAGGCCTGAAGCGTCGCGACACCGTCGATGCCGGGGCCACGCAGTTCGAAACTGCGCCCCGAATTCAGGCTCTCGACCTGAAGGATCACCGTGGTCGAACGATCCGGATACTCATTCGTGCCCAGCGCGAAGCGCTCGAGCGACGGCAGCGCTGCGCCGTCGCTGATCAGCGCGAAACTCGCGATCGAAGAGTCCTGCACCACCGGCGCGCCGGTGTGGAACTTGAGCCATTTCACCACGTCCGACCTCTCCGCCATCCGGGCATCGAGCCAGAGCGGCGTGTCGTGATCGAACAGCGTCAGCGCGATCGCGGCAGTGCCGCGCATCGTTGGCTCGGGCGCTCCCGCCATCGGCACGATGCGCTGGACCGAGCCCGGCCGCGCCATCGCGTCCATGACGGAACGAAAGGTCGATTGCGCCGACAACACCTTGTCGACGAAACCCGGCGGTAGTTCCGCAATCGTGGTCATGGCCTCACCCCTCACCGCGCACCATGGTGTAGAAATCAACCTTCGTCGCGGCGGTCTCGGCGGCCGCCTGCTTGCGCTGGATCATAAGCTGCTCGCGCAACGGCGCGATAACGTCACGCTCCACCGCCTCGCCGAAATCACTGGACTGCGCCAGTGCGTCGCACAGCGCGATCAGCCGCGCCTTTTCGCCATCGCGCCCCAGCGTGTAGCCGAAGCCGACCTCGCCGCTCGCGAGCCGGACCGCTGCGCGAGACACCGTGGCTTCACCGAGATTGAACGGCGCGCCGTCGCCGCCGACCCGGCCGCGCAGCATGACGAGACCGTTTTCCGGCGCGCGTAGCTCCTGATGCGCCGGCAGGGCGAGAGCGCGGAGGCGAGCGGCGATCTCGCCCGCCTCCGCGTGCGCCAGCACGGCCATCGCGGCCTTGCGCTGGACTTGCTGGTTGTTGTGCTGGGTCACCAAATCCACCGAGCTTTTGACAGAACTTGCCGAATCCAAGTTGTCTATGATAATAGACAACTTGATACGGAAGCGCCATGACTGTTTCGTGACAAACGTGTGATTTCTGAAGTAGGCTTCTCGGCGACATGAGCATGCAGGACACAGCCTCTTCGGGCGTCGCGCTGTGGCGCCTCGTTGCCGACGGCATCGAGCGCGGCATCGCCGACGGCCGCTTTGCGGCCGGCGACAAGCTGCCGGGCGAGATGGAGATCGCCGAGACCTATCGTGTGAACCGCCACACCGTGCGGCGCGCGCTGGCCGCGCTTGCCGAGCGCGGCATCGTGCGCGCCGAACGTGGCAGCGGAACCTATGTCGAGGCACAGCGCCTCGCTTATCCCTTACGCTCGCGCACCCGCTTCTCCGAGATCGTCGGCGCCGATGGCCGCGAACCGCATGGCCGGCTGATCGAGGCGTCCGACGACGTCGCGACCCGCGAACTCGCGCGCGAACTGGGATTGAAGGCCGGCGCGCCGCTGGTGCGGATCGAGGCGATCCGCCTCGCCGACCGCACGCCGATCTGCGTCTCCACCACCTGGCTGTCAGCGGAATTGTTTCCGGGCGCGGGCGAGGTGTTCGCCGCGACGCGCTCGATGACGAAACTGCTCGAGCACTACGGCGTCCGCGACTACAGTCGCGGCGCGACCCGGATCACCGCCGGCATCGTGGACGCAACCGATGCCGCGCGGCTCGATCTGCCGCTGGGACGGCCGATCCTCGTGGTCGACGCCACCGACCACGATCTCGCCGGCAAGCCGCTGGTGACCAAGCACTCGCGCTTTGCGGCGGAGCGGGTGGAGTTTCTGGTGGAGAACGGGTGAGGCTGCTCTTCTTCACCCTCTCCCCTTGCGGGAGAGGGTGGCTCGCCGCGTAGCGGCGAGACGGGTGAGGGGTATGTCTCTGCAAACACCGATCTGAGTTTGAGGAGGCAGACCCCTCATCCGGCGCTTCGCGCCACCTTCTCCCACAAGGGGACAAGGACGAAAGCTACGCCACCGCCCTGCGCCCAATAATCGCAAACCGCAGCTTGCTCGAGATGAAATCGATCGCGGCGACGGCGACCAAAATCATCAGGATCAGGAACGACACCCGCTGCCATTCCAGCACGCGGATCTGCTCGGCGAGCTGGAGGCCGATGCCGCCGGCGCCGACGATGCCGATGATCGTTGCCGAGCGCGTGTTGGATTCGATGAAATAGAGCACTTGGCCGGCGATCACGGGCAGCACCTGCGGCAGCAGGCCGAAGCGGATTTCGTGCAAAGCACTGCCGCCGGAGGCGCGGACGCCTTCGACCTGCTTCTGGTCGGCGCCTTCGATCGCCTCCGAGAACAGTTTTCCGAACGCACCGAAATCCGACACGGCAATCGCCAGCACACCGGCGAACGGGCCGAGGCCGACGACATTGATCCAGACCAGCGCCCAGATCAGGGTGTCCACGCCGCGGATCGAATCCAGGAAGCGGCGAACCGGAAAACGCAGGATCTGCGAGGGTATGACGTTGCGAGCGGCCAGCAGGCTGACCGGAAGCGCGAACACCGCCGCCAGCGTCGTGCCGAGCAGCGCGATCGACAGCGTCTCACCCAGCGCCTTCAGATAGACCGGGAGCGAAGAGCCGGGATCGGGCGGGATCATCATCAGGCTGATCCAGCCGAGCTGGCTCAGCCCTGCGAAAAACCGCGACGGCGAGAAGTCGAGATCGACGAGGCCGTAAACCAGGATCGCAAACGCCGCGACGATCATCGCAGGCATCGCAAGCCGCGCCGAGGCGGGGCGGTCGAACACATCGGGGTAGCGCGCGCGAAGCTCTCGCGTGTCGACCTCCTGCGGTCTCATCACGTCCGTGCCTCCTTACCGAACAGACGGCCGCGCAGCCAGCCGGTGGTGATGTCGATGATGAAGACCGTGATGATGATGGTGAGCAGGATGGCACTGACGTCGGAGTAATAGAACTTGCGGATGGCGACGACGAGCTCCTGGCCGATGCCGCCGGCACCGACGAAGCCCATGACCGAGGCCTCGCGGACGTTGATCTCGAAGCGCAGCAGCGCGTAGCTGGCATAGCCCGCGGTCACCTGCGGCACGATGGCGAAGCGCATGCAGGACAGCCAGCTCGCACCGGTCGAGCGGATGCCTTCGACCGGCTTCATGTCGGCATTCTCGACGATCTCGGAGAACAGCTTGCCGAGCGCGCCGGTGGAGTGGATCGCGATCGCGAGCACGCCGGCCATCGGCCCGAGGCCGAACGCGATCACGAAGATCAGCGCGAAGACGATGCCCGGCACGGTGCGGGCGAATTCGAGCAGGCGACGCACCACGAAGCGCAGCCAGGGCGACGGTGACGTGTTCTCGGCCGCGAAGAAATTCAAGGCGAAGGCGAAAGTCGCGCCGATCAGCGTGCCGACATAGGAGATCAGCAGCGTCTCGCCCAGCATCTTCAGCCATTTGCGCCAGCCCCACAGCCACTCGCCGGCATCGGTCCAGACCCGCTGGCCGCTGTCGAGCGTGAGGATGCGGTCGAAATAGCTGATGAAATTGCCGAAATGGGCAAAGAAGGTGCGCAGGTTCACTTCCGCGCCGATCGCGGCAAGAAACAGCGCTGCGGCAAAGATCACCAGCCCCAACAGGAGTCGGAGCCGCTTGCGCGCGACCGCCTGGCGATAGGCCGCGTTCAGCACGGCGAGCTGCTGCTCGGGAAGGATCGAAACCGCGACGGTCATCTGGCCAGGAAAGGTGGTCGATCAAAGAGAAAGAGCCGGGTCCATCGACCCGGCTCCAGTGCTATCGTCCCGAAACTCAGGACGCCTTCTTCTTACGCAGTGCATCGACGAACTTGATCAGCTCGATCGTGCCATCCCAGTCCTTGGTGGTGGCGGGATGAAAACCCTTCTTCTGGCCGTCCTGGAGGCGATCGAAGGCCGCCTTGTCCTTGGCCGGCGCGTCGAAGAACGCCTTGGCGATCGCCGCCTTGGCATCTTCCGGCAGGTCGGAATTGTAGGCGTAGGGGCCGTTGATGATCGGCGCCGACTTGTGGATGATGCGGAAATCGTCCTTCTTCATCGGCGAGCCGTCGGCGTTCTTCAGCATGCCCTTGGTCAGCATCTGCGCCAGCGTGGAATCGTCATCGCTGGTCCACTGGTTGGCCGCAACGTCGACCGTGCCCTGCGCCAGCGCCAGGATCGCGTTCTCGTGGCTGCCGGTGAAGACGACCTTGCTGAAATAGGTGTCGGCATCCGTGATGCCCATCTTGTCGAGCTCGAAGCGCGGCACGTTGTTGCCGGAGGTCGAGTTCGGGTCAACGAGGCCGAGGTTCTTGCCCTTGAGCTGGTCGACGCTCTTGTAGGGGCTGCTCGCCTTGACGAAGAACACCGAGTAGTAGCCGGTCGAACCGTCGGCATTGATGTCGTTGGCGAAGGCATCGGTCTTGACGCCGGTCAGGCGGGCGCGGGCGAACGACGCCGAGCCGTAGCTGGCGATATGGATGTTGCCGGCGCGCTGGCCTTCGATGACCGCGGCGTAGTCGTTGGCGATGCGTAGCGTGACCTTCACGCCCAATTCCTTGGAGAGATAGTTCATGAACGGCGCCCAGCGCTCGGTCACGCCCGAGGCGTTTTCCGCCGGAATGACCGCGAAGGTCAGTTCGGGATATTTGGCTTTCCAGTCGTCGGCGGAGGCCGAGGTCGTGAACGCGAGCGCGGCGGCGCCGGCAAGAACCAGTCTGCGAGTGATCATGATACCCTCTTCATCGGTTGGGGTCGGTTGACGCAAAAATTGGCAGTTACAGGCGCAGCTCAGGCGGCCGCGGCCGTTCCGAGCGCCGGCACGCCTTCAGGCGCCGGCACAGGCATTCCGCCCATGACGTCGGAGGCTTCGAGATCGTAGAGCTCGCGCGCGACGTGGTCGGTCAATTCGGCCGGCGCGCCGTCGAACACCACGCGCCCCTGCGCCATGCCGATCAGGCGATCGCAATAGCTGCGCGCGAGATCGAGCGAATGCAGGTTGCAGAGTACGGTGATGCCGAAGTGCTTGTTGATGCGCAGCAGCGCATCCATCACGATCTTGGTGTTCCGCGGGTCGAGCGAGGCGATCGGCTCGTCGGCCAGGATGATGTCGGGCTGCTGCACCAGCGCCCGGGCGATCGCAACACGCTGCTGCTGGCCGCCGGAGAGCTGGTCGGCGCGCTGGGCGGCGAGTGAGGCGATATCGAACTGTTCGAGCGCCGACATCGCCAGCGCCTTGTCGTGCTCGGGCCAGGTCTGCGTCAGCGAGCGCCAGGCCGGCATCGTCGCGAGGCGTCCCATCAACACGTTGGTGAGCACATCGAGCCGGCCGACCAGGTTGAACTGCTGGAAAATCATCGCCGCGCGCGCCCGCCACTGCCGCAATTCCTTGCCGCGCAGCGCGGTAACGTCGAGGCCGTCGAACAGGATACGGCCCTGCGTCGGCGTCGCCAGGCGATTGATCATGCGCAGCATGGTCGACTTGCCGGCGCCGGAGCGCCCGATCACACCGACGAAGCCGCCGGGGGAGATTTGAAACGAAGCGTCGTCCACCGCGGCTTTTGCGCCGAAGCGGCACGTCAGACCTTCAACCACCAGCATAGAGGGCTCCAGAGTAGCTGGCTGCCACCGCTAACGCTGGCGCTTGACACTTGTGTGACACCGGCGCTGCGGTGCGGCGATCCTACACACCTCTTCCCCTGTCATCGCATCGTCATGACATTGTCATCAGGCCGCTCGAAGAGGTACGCCCGCCCTCGACCTATCGGATGTAGCATGGCCGGCAAGACGCTCTCGGTTCAACCGACCATCGACCCTTCGGCGAAGCTGCATGAGACCAGTCTCGGCACCTATACCGAAGTCGGTGCGCGCACGATCCTCACTGAAGTCACGATGGGCGATTACTCCTATGTCGTGAACGACGCCCAGATCACCTACACCACCATCGGAAAATTCTGCTCGATCGCGGCGATGACGCGCATCAATCCCGGCAATCATCCGATGCATCGCGCCACGCAGGCGCATTTCACCTATCGTTCCAGCGCCTACTTCGAAGGCGAGAGCGACGACACCGAGTTCTTCGACTGGCGGCGCCAGCATCACGTCCATATCGGCCACGACGTCTGGATCGGCCATGGCGCGATCGTGCTGCCCGGCCGCAACATCGGCACCGGCGCCGTGATCGCGGCCGGCGCCATCGTCACCAAGGACGTGCCGGCCTACACCATCGTCGCCGGCAATCCGGCGCGCATCGTGCGGCGGCGGTTCTCGGAAGACGTCGCCGGACGGCTGGCCCGGCTCGCCTGGTGGGACTGGGATCACGACAAATTGCGTGAAGCACTGCCCGATTTCCGCAAGCTCGGGATTGAAGATTTCCTCTCGGCATATGAAGCACGGGCAAGCTCCCTCACCCGTTCCCCTGCCAGCAAACGAAGCGCGGTCGCTTGACAGACATCTTCCTTGAGGGCGGCCGGGCCCTGATCGGCTCCGAGCTCGTCGAAACTTCCATTCTGGTGTCCGGCGCGGACATTGCGCAGGTCGATGCCTCTCGCGGCCGTGCGCGGCTGGCGATCGATGCGCGCAACCTGCTGGTGCTGCCCGGCATCGTCGATCTGCATGGCGATGCCTTCGAGCGCCAGATGATGCCGCGCGCCGGCGTCGACTTTCCGATCGACGTCGCCCTCGCCGACAGTGACCGCCAGGCGATCAGCAACGGCATCACCACCGTGTTTCACGCCACGACCTGCTCATGGGAGCCGGGCCTGCGCAGCGCCGGCAATGCGCGCGCCCTGATGGAGGCGATCGAGCGGCAGCGACCGCATTTCGCCGCCGACACCCGATTCCACCTGCGGCACGAGACCTACAATCTGGATGCCGAGACCGAGATCGGCCAGTGGCTCGCCGAGGGCCGCGTCGACCTGTTCGCCTTCAACGACCACATGGACGGCACCGTTGCCGACATGGCCAAGCCGCGCAAGCGCAACCGCATGGTCGAGCGCACCGGCCTCTCGGGCGAGGAATTCGACCGGCTGGTCGAGCGTGTGCTTTCGCGGGCCAGTGAAGTGCCGGCTTCCGTGTCGCGGCTTGCCGCAACTGCTCGCGCAGCCGAGGTGCGGATGCTCTCGCATGACGATGCGACGCCGGCGATGCGGCAGGAGTTTCGCGAGCTGGGCGCTGACATCGCGGAGTTTCCGATCAACGAGGAGACCGCGCGGGCGGCCGCGTCCGCCGGCGATGCCATCGTCTACGGTGCGCCGAACGTCGTGCGCGGCGGCAGCCATACCGGCTGGACTCGGGCATCCGACATGATCGCGAAGGGGCTCTGCTCGGTGCTGGCGTCTACTATTACTATCCCGCGCAGCTGCTCGCCGCGTTCCGCCTTGTCGCCGACGGCGTGCTGCCGCTGCCGAAGGCCTGGGATCTGGTCTCTGCGGGACCAGCGCGCGCGACCGGCCTTGCCGATCGCGGCGTGCTCGCGGAAGGATGCCGCGCCGACATGCTGCTGGTCGACGACAGCATACCGCTGCGGCCGCGGCTGATCGCGGTGGTATCAGGCGGAAAGCTCGTGCATCTCACCGATGCGACGCGACTGCTCGCTGCGGCGGCGACGCCGCGCGAGGCTGTCGTTGCGGCCTGAACCGGTTATGCTCGGGCGATGACAGATTTTCCCCGCTACGCGATCTACTTTGCCGCCGGCGCCGACAGCGCCCTCTCCCGCTTCGGCGCCGAGCTGCTGGGCTACGATGTCTACACCGGTGACGAGATGCCGTTCCCTGCCGACGCATCGCGTGTTGCGCCGGACTGGCGCGACGTCACGGCCGATCCCCGCAAATACGGTTTCCACGGCACGCTGAAGGCGCCGATGGCGCTGGCGCCAGGCAGGACTGAAGCCGAGCTCGTCGCAGCCTGCGTGGCCTTTGCCGGCAAGGCGCGGCCGATGCCGTCAATCCGTCCGGTCGTCGACTCCATCAGCGGCTTCATTGCGGTGATTCCGACCGAGCCGGTGGGTGCGCTCCAGCAACTTGCGGCCGATTGCGTCCGCGAATTCGACGACTTCCGTGCGCCCATGACGGCGGAAGACCGCGCGCGGCGCAAGCCCGACAAGCTCACCGAGCGGCAGCGCGACTATCTCGACCGCTGGGGTTACCCGTACGTGATGGAAGAATTCCGCTTCCACATGACGCTGACGGGACGGCTGGATGCGGAACGGCGCGGGCCGATCCTGGAGATGCTGCGCGCGAGGTTTGCGGCGCTCAGTCTCGAGACGCTGGCGATCGACCGGATCGCGCTGTTCAAGCAGGATGATACCAAAGCGCGCTTCCGCTTTGTCGGCGAGTGGGCGTTGGCGAAATAGGCCTCAGCGCCAGCTCGCGAGATTGAAGGCGAGCGCCACGGCGCCAACCAGAATGAGGCTGGTCGCCCAGATTGCATCCAGATTGAACCAGCTTCGCGCGACGAACCTCAATCCCAGATAACGGTAGACCAGCCAAGCCAGACATCCGCCGGCACTGACCATGGCGACAACGTGCACCAGGGACACCAGCACCGCCATCCCGAGACTTGTCTTCAGAAGACTTGCCTTCATCAGCGCGCCCGCCGCCTCATGGCCGGCATCGAGCTCGAAGGCCTGGCAGAGCCCGAGATAGATCGGCACGAGCATCAAGGCCGCGCCGTGAGCAATGGCAACGGCGAATGACCAGAGCGCCAATTGCGTTGGCGGAATTCGTGCCAGCGTGCGCGGATGGCGCCGCTCGATCAGCCGATAGACGCCGAAGCCGATGACGAGAAGGCTCGCGCCGAGCTGGATCGAACGCTGCCACTCGGCCAGGACGAGCAGGAACGCAAACGGCAGCAGCACGAGAAGTGTTGCCAGGAGATGTCCGGCCGCCAGAGCCCACAACGCGCGGAACAGCGCGCGCGGGCTCTTGTCCATGAGCCCGGCCGAAACGGCGAGCGGCCATCCCATTCCCGGATTGACGCCGTGATAGAGACCGCTCGCAACAAGAGCGAGCCACAGCCAGCCGAGCGGCCAACTCCCGTGCTGCCAGCCTAGGCCGACGGGTAGCAAAAGGAGTCCGTCGAGCAATCGCCGCCCTCCAGCCTGATCTGGTGCGCACGATATCCGTCGGGGAAGCTCACGAAATAGTCCTTGGCGAGCTCGAGGCCGCCGTCGCGACCGACATTGGCCATGACTTCCACACCCGGAACTCCATCGGGATAGAATTGGTCGTCCCAGGTGGAATACAGCGAATTGGTCCAGTACACGCGCTTGCCGTCGCGGCTGATCTCGACCATCTGCGGACCGGCCGCAAATGCCTTGCCGTTCGGATGGGGCGTGCGGCGCGCGATGCCGCCGATGTGAACCGAGCCCGCAAGCTTCGGCTTTCGCGGATCACTCACATCGTACTGGCGCATTTCACCCGTGCCCCAGCACGAGACATAGAGAAACCGGTCATCCATCGACAGGTCGATGTCGGTCACCAGCGGCGGCACGGCGCCAAATCCCTGCAGCAGCGGCGGGAGCTTTTCCTTTGGCGCGGGTTCGGGCGGAATCGTCGCCGTCTTCTCCGCATGGAATTTTCCGCCTTCGCGCCACCAGGTCCAGATCGATGCTTCGAGGTTGGTGGTGTCGACCACAACGCCAACGAAGCCGTATTCGCGAACCGGATCGTGCGCGGGCCGCACCTCCAACGCCATCTGATGATTGGCGCCGAGGTCGATGGTCTGCACGTTGCGACGGGCGCGGAGATCCCAGAAGTGGAGACGATGGCCATATTTGTTCGCCAGCAGATCTTCCGCGACGATCCCGTTCTCGAACTGCGGCGGCAACGCCCATTCGCTCGTCACCATGTAGTCGCGCGGCAGGTTCCACCAGAAATCATAGTGCAGCGTCTGCGGACCGCGGTCGATCTCCCACCGCCCAAGGACCTCGAACGTCTCGCAATCCATGATGAAGACGCCTGGAGGCCCGTTGGTGCCGTCCTTGCCGCCGCCGCCCAGCGTGCTCACATAGACGCCGTCCGGCCCGCAATGGATGGTATGCGGCCGCGAGTAGCCGGTCTTCTTGAAGATTTCCTCGGGCTCGATGATCTTGTGGATTTTGGCTTTGGTCGGATCGGGCTTGGTATCGATGATGTAGATCCGCGACGAGCGTATCCCGGGGATGATGAGATAGCGCCGCTCGATGAAGGCGTGTCCGGCGAGCGGCGACAAGGCGGAGGAACAGGCATTCCAGCCGAAGTGATGAAACTCATCGCCCTTGTTGGGCATCGTCACCGTGTGGACGATTTGGCTGTAGGTCGGCGATCCCGGCTTGACGTCGATGACCGCGAGAGCATCCGGTTTTGAGAAATCCGGACTGAGCAGCAGCGTGTAGGCAAAGTTCTCTGCAGGTGCTTCCATCGCCAGCTTGGGCGATGCGTGAAAGGTGGGATCCGGCCTCATCGTCATGGCACTGCCTCCCTGTTTCGTCGGCTCGCTCCAACCTGGCTCGAAATAGCGGCATAATGAAGAGCTGCTCAGCGACGTCTTGAGAAGCTCCGCGGACCTGGTTGGCGAGCGTGCAAGGAGCGTACAATATGTCATCGCCGGCGTGCGGAAAACCGCCCGAACCGCGCTAATTCGACGCCCTCAGCCAGACGGAAGCCGGCGGGATCAGGCCAGCGCGCACCTCACACTCGGCATCGTCCCCGCGTAGGCGGGGACTGCCGAGAGACCTGGCGACAACCGAGCGGGTACGGCGCTACTTGCCCCACCGCAACGCCAGCGCATCCCGCTCCTTCGCCAGCTCCAGCAGCCCTGCCCGCGTCGCCGGGTGCAGCGGCTGGAGCGGATGCCGCACGGCGTCCGATTTGATCACGCCGCCGGCCTGCATCATGGCCTTGCAGGCGATCAGGCCGCATTGGCGGTTTTCGTAGTTGATCAGCGGCAGCCAGCGCTCGTAGGCGGCCTTTGCCTCCTCACGCTTGCCGGCGAAATAGGGATCGATGATCTGGCGGATGCCGTCGGGATAGCCGCCGCCCGTCATCGCGCCGGTGGCGCCGGCGTCGAGATCGGCGAGCAGCGTGATGGCTTCCTCGCCGTCCCACGGGCCTTCGATATCCTTGCCGCCCGCCTCGATCAGGCTGCGCAGCTTTGCAGCCGCGCCCGGCACCTCGATCTTGAAATAGCGGATGTTGGCGAATTCGCGCGCCAGCCGCGCGAGCAGCTCGACCGACAGCGGTGTGCCCGCCACCGGTGCATCCTGGATCATGATTGGAATGTTGATCGCACCCGAGAGCACCTTGAAGAACTCGACGATGCCTTTCTCGGGCACGCGGAAGGTCGCGCCGTGATAGGGCGGCATCACCATCACCATGGCGGCCCCCGCCGCCTCCGCCTGTTGGCTGCGCGCCGCGCAGACGGCGGAGCTGAAATGCGTGGTGGTGACGATCACGGGAACCCGGCCCGCGACATGCTCCAGCACCGCATGCATCACGGTTTCGCGCTCGGCATCGGTGAGCACGAACTGCTCGGAGAAGTTGGCGAGGATGCAGAGACCATTCGAGCCCGCATCGATCATGAAATCGATGCAGCGGCGCTGGCCCTCGAGGTCGAGCTCGCCGCGCTCGTCGAAGATGGTGGGCGCAACCGGGAACACGCCGCGATAGGGGCGCTGGGCGTTGTGTGGGGTGGCCGGCATCGAACTCTCCATCCTTGATACGTCTGTTGCTGCACTCCCGCAGCGGCACAGATGTACCCGCCGCGTGAAGCGGCGGCAATGCCGTTCGCGCGACGCCCAGACGGATGACGATCGAAGTTATGCGGTCTTCACGGCCCCCAGAAAACCTTCGACCGCGACGCGAAGACGATCGGCATCGCCCGACATCTTCTTCACGGATTCGGACAGCACCGTGCCGGCGTTGCCGGTTTCCTGGTTGAGCCTGGCGACGCTGCCGATGGTGTCGGTGACCTCGCGGGTGCCCTGGGCGGCCTGCTGGAAGTTGCGCGAGATCTCGGTGGTGGCCGCGCGCTGCTCCTCGACGGCGGCTGCGATCGCCGTCATCTTCTCGTCGATGCCGCTGATGGCGCCCCCGATCGAGCGGATGGCGGTCACGGCCTGGCCCGTCGCGCCCTGGATCTCCTCGACCTGGCGCGAGATTTCTTCGGTTGCGGTTGCGGTCTGCGCGGCGAGGCTCTTGACCTCACCGGCGACCACGGCAAAGCCGCGGCCGGCCTCGCCCGCACGCGCCGCTTCGATGGTCGCGTTCAGCGCCAGGAGATTGGTCTGGCCGGCGATGGCGTTGATCATCTTCACGACCTCGCCGATCCGGCTCGCGGTCTGATCGAGGATCTCGACCGTCGCGTTGGTCCGCTCGGCCTGCGAGACGGCCTCGCGCGCCTCGCGGGCGCTCAACTGCACCTGTGCGGAGATCTCGCCGACGGACGCGGAGAGTTCCTCGGTCGCGGCCGCGATGGTCTCGAGATTGTTGGTGGCCTGCTCGGCCGCGGAGGAGACCGCCGCGGTCTGGCTGGTCGATTCCGAAACCAGCGTACGCACATCGGTCGCCGTGGCATCGAGCTCCCTCGCCGACGCCGCGACGCTGTGGATCACCGCCTGCACGGTGTCGTCGAAGCTGCGGCATGCGTCGTCCACGGTGCCGGAACGGGCGAGTTGCAGCGCCTGCTGCGATTCGCGTTCCTGGCCCAGCCGCTCGGCGGTCGCCGCGCTCTCGCGCAGGCTCTCGAGCGCGGCAGCCATGGTGCCGAACTCGTCGGGATATCGGGATCGCGGCACGGGCGTCGCATAATCACGGGCGCCGATTCGCGCGATGGCGTCGAGGATGGCGCGGACCGGGCGCATCAGGCGATTGCGCACCACGTAGACGCCGGCGAGGGTCACGGCGAGCGCGAGCAGAAACGCGAGCGACTGCACGATGAGGTTGGTGAGCGCCTTGGTCTGCACGGCCTCGGCACGCGCGATCGACTGATCCAGCGCTTTGGTCGCGACCCCGACAATGAGCGGGAACGGCGACTGGCAGAGCGTATTCCACTCCGAAGCGGGCATCGCGGGCTTGCCGCTGCCGTCGAGATTCTTGGTGAGATCGCCGATCTGCTTCAGGACGCCATCGGTCTTGGTCTTCGCGTCCGACGCTGCCGTCACCAGCTCCGCCGTCACGTCGGGCGCAGCCAGCAACTCGGCCATGCCCGCCCAGCCGGAGGCGATCGTGCCGTCCCATTGCGCCACCGACCGCTTCTGAACGTCGTCGAGCGGCTTGCTGCTGTTGATGTTCGAGCGAAGCGACGAACAATGGACTCCATAGCGGTCGCGCACCTGCCAGGCGAAGCGGCGGACCTGGATCATGCGGGCGATGTAGGGATCGTTCATCCAGGCGCGGTTCGACACCGCGGTGGAGGCGAAGTTCGCCGTGTCGATGACCTTGGTGACGGCATCGTACCAGGAATTGGTTCGCTCCATCTTGCGCTCGGCGCGCGGAAGCTTAGCCTCGTCGTAGAACAGCTGGAATTGCGGCGCGGCTTCGTTCCAGCGCTGCTTCAGCGTGCCGGCGAGCTCGTCGCGGCGTGCGAAATCGACGGTCGAGAGCGCGGCGCTGATCCCTTCATAGCCGCCCTGCTCGGCCTTCTCGGCTTCGGCGAGTTTTGCCTTGGGATCGTCCTCGCCAAGGATGGCGCTCTGGGCATCGCCACGATTGTTGCGCAACGCGAGCACGCCATGGAAGATCGCCTTGTCGGCAGCGGCGAGCCGCGCCGTCTCGAGACTGTCGCTGTAGCGACCGAACGCTCCGAACATCTGGATCGCCGTAGAGGCCAGCGCACCGGCGGCCAGCAGGGCCATCAAGGTCAGGAGAAGCGAGCTTACCGATTTCTTAAACATTGCCATGAGTCAGGGGGCCTGCATTGTACTGCCGGCCACCCTGCATCGCGACATGCCAAGGATCGGTTAAGGTTTTAGTCAAATTGCCAGAAGTGCCCAGTCTGTAAGCGCTGTAAGACTAGCGAAATCAGGCAACCTTGGTGAAATCCGGCGGCCGGCGCTCGGCGAAGGCGGTGAAGGCCTCGCGTGCTTCCGCCGTGCGCAAACGCTGCGCGAATTGCTCGCCTTCGGCATTCATCTGCGCGACCAGCGCCTCGCCGTTGCGCATCAGCTTCTTGGTCGCAGTAAGCGCGCCGGCCGGCTGGCGAGCGAGCCGCTGCGCCAGCGCGAGCGCCTCGGCATCGAGCTTGTCGAGCGGCACCACGCGATTGGCAAGGCCCCATTCCAGCGCCGACCTCGCCGGTACGGTCTCGCCCAGCGCGAACATCTCGTAGGCGCGGGCGTAGCCGATGCGCGCCGGCATCAGCAGGCTCGAGGCGGCCTCCGGCACCAGCGCGAGGCTGACGAAGGGCGTCGACAATTGCGCGTTGTCGGCGAGCACGACGAGGTCGCAATGCAGCAGCATCGTGGTGCCGACGCCGACGGCGCGCCCCTGCACGGCCGCGACCAACGGCCGGGTGCAGCGCGCCAGCGACTGGATGAAGCGCTCGACGTTGCGGCTGCCTTCGGACTTGCCGGCTGCCACGGCGGCGAATTCGCCGACATCGTTGCCGGCGGTGAACATGTCACCCTCGCCGCGGATCAGGATCACGCGGGCGGACGGATCGAACTCGGCGGATTCGATGGTGTCGGCGAGCTTGCCGTACATCGCATCCGTCAGCGCGTTCTTCTTGTCGGGGCGCGCCAGCGTGAGGGTGAGAATTCCGTTGTTGTTCTCGATCCGGACGTGCTCGGTCATGGTTCTCTCCTTTATTCGTCGGAAGGTCTTGGAAACTTGTCCTGAATGCTGGTCAGCCAGCGCGCGACGATGTCGATCTCCGCGCTGGTAAATCCGTCTGTCAACGCGGCGTTGATCTGCGCCGCGTCGGTCTTCGCCTGCGCCAGCACGGTGCGCCCCTTCGGCGTCAGCCATACGCGCCAGGCCCGACCATCCTCGCGATCGGCCCGCCGCTCGACCAGCCTTGCCGCAGCACCGCGATCGACGAGGCCGGAAATTCCGGCCGGCCCCATGTCGAGCGCCGCGCCCGCCTCGCCCATCAGCACGCCGTCCTGCTTGCCGAGGATGAACAACAGCCCCGCCTGCGCCGGCGTGACCTCGTTCTGCGGCTGCGCCGCCATCCAGCGCTGCAAGCGGCGTTGCGCGACGTTCAGGAGGTAAATAAGCCGATGATGCCTCGCCGCGGCCTCTTTATTTCGCATGCGAAATAGATAGCCGAGCCGGATCGGATTGTCAAAGGGAGACGGCTACGCGGCGCGGCAGCCATCGAGGAACAGGGACGCGCAGGTCTGCACGCGGCGCTCGATCTGCTTGCGTGACGGCAGCGGCATGCCCCCATAGATCGCCGCGCGCTGCGGCGCCGATGCGACCATGCCGATCAGCATGCCGGCAACTTCCTCCGCATCGTCGATCGCGATGCGCTTGCGCTTGACCTGGACGCGCAGCCAGCCCGCGAGCGTCCTGACGGTGCGGGAAATGCCGTTGTTGTAGAAGTTGGCGGCGAGCTCGGGGAACGCGGCGGATTCCTGCAGCACCATGCGCTGCAGCGCCACGACCTCCGGATCGAGTGCGAGATCGGCGCAGGCCAGCAGCGCGGCACGCAGGCCTGTCTCGATATCGACCTCGTCGCTTCCTTGCAGATCGACGGCGGAGAGCAGCTGCTCGAGCCTGTCCGCGCACATCGCCTCGAACAGTGCGGCCTTGCCCGGAAACAGGCGATAGAGCGTCTTGGTCGAGATGCCGGCGCGGCGTGCCAGCTCTTCGGTGCTGGTCGCGGCATAGCCGTCGACGGCGAAGGCGTTGCGCGCTGCGTCGAAGACGATCCGCCTCGTCTCCTCGTCGCTGCGCAGTTGCGGCCGCCCGCGGGGGCGGCATTCACCTGAAGGTTTTGCCTGAGCCATGCTTTTAAATGACGCCTGTCATTCCATTGACAATTCCAAAGCTAGTCTCATTTTGGAAATCGTCAAGTTTCCTAATTCAGGGGAGCCGGCCATGACCGTCCACACCACCCCATCTGCTGCGACCCAAATCGCTATTCCAGCAACCGTGCCGGAGGGCGTCCTGCCCACCACGGCAACCGGCGTCCGCCGGCAAAAACTCAATCTCCGCAAGCTGTTGCTGATGGGCGCGGCGATCGTCGCGCTGGCCGGCGCGAGCTGGTACGGCTACGACTACTGGACCGTTGGGCAGTACCTCGTCTCCACCGATGACGCCTATGTGAAGGCCGACAACACCACGATCGCGCCGAAGGTCAGCGGCTACCTCGACCGCGTCCTGGTCGGCGATAACGAGCATGTGAAGGCCGGCCAGGTGCTCGCCAGGATCGACGATCGCGACTTCCGGGTCGCGCTCGACCAGGCCAAGGCCGATGTCGCCGCCGCGAATGCGACGGTGACGAGCAAGCAAGCGCAGCTCGAGGTCCAGCAAGCCGTGATCGCGGCGGCAAGAGCGACCATCGATGTCGACAATGCCGCGAAGGTTTTCGCGAAGCAGGAGAACAAGCGCTACACCGATCTTGCGGCAACGGGTTTCGGCAGCGTGCAGAACGCGCAGCAGGCGCAAGCGCGCGACGCCGGCGCAGACGCGGCGATCCAGCGCGATATCGCCAATCTCACCTCCGCCCTGAAGCAGGTCGATCTCCTGAACGCCGAGATATTGCAAGCCAGGGCCGCCGCCGCGCGCGCGGCCGCACTCCAGCGTCAGGCCGAGCTCAATCTCGGCTACACCACGATCGTCTCGCCGATCGACGGCGTGGTCGGCAACCGCTCCTTGCGCGTTGGCCAATTCGTGCAGGCGGGCACGCAACTGATGGCGATCGTGCCGGCCGAGGGCGCCTATGTCGTCGCCAATTTCAAGGAGACGCAACTCACCCACGTGCAGGCCGGCCAGGCCGTCGATATCGAGGTCGACACCTTCCCGGGCCAGGTCGTGCACGGTCACGTCGATTCCATCGCGCCGGCGAGCGGCCAGGAGTTCGCGCTGCTGCCGCCCGATAACGCCACCGGCAATTTCACCAAGGTGGTGCAGCGCATCCCCGTCAAGATCGTACTCGATGCCGCGCACAGCCCCACGATCGCGCTGCGGCCGGGTATGTCGGTGATCCCGACCATTGCAACACGTTCGACCGCGCCGACCGCGAATGCGGCCGTGACGCCCAAGACAAACGTAAAGGCGAAGCTCGTTTCCGGAGGGTCGTGCCATGTCAAACAGCCTCTCACTTTCGACGCCAGCAACACCGGTCGCGACGCCTGACCCGGCAATAGCCGACCCGAACCGCGCGAGTGCCGCGATCTGGATCGCCGTGCTCGCCGCCATGATCGGCTCGTTCATGGCGATCCTGAACATCCAGATCACCAACGCCTCGCTGGCCAACATCGAGGGCGGCATTGGCACCGGCGCCGACAACGGCTCCTGGATCTCGACGTCGTATCTGATCGGCGAGATCATCGTGATCCCGCTGACCGACTATTTGAGCCGCGTGTTCTCGTTCCGCCGCTACATGCTGGCGAGCGCGACGCTGTTCGCGGCGTTCTCGGTCGCCTGCGCCTTCACACATGATTTGCCGTCAATGATCGCGATGCGCGGCCTGCAGGGCTTTGCCGGCGGCGTGCTGATCCCGATGGCGTTCACGCTGGTGCTGACCAAGCTGCCGAAGCCGCAGCAGCCGGTGGGTCTTGCGATCTTCGCGCTGTCCGTCACCTTCGCACCCGCGATCGGCCCGACCATCGGCGGCTATCTCACGGAGAACTACGGCTGGCGTACCATCTTCTTCGTCAACGTGATCCCGACCGCGGTGATGGTGGCGGCGCTCTATCTGACGCTGGAGAAGCAGAAGATGCAGCTCGGTCTCTTGAAGGAAGGCGACTGGGCCGGCATCTTCACCATGGCGATCGGGCTGTCGGCACTGCAGGCCGTGCTCGAGGAAGGCAACAAGGACGACTGGTTCTCCTCGCCCTTCATCGTCAAGCTCGCCGTGATCGCGGCCGTCAGCCTGACGCTGTTCGTCACGATCGAGCTCGCGATCGAGAAGCCGCTGATCCGGCTGCGTCTCCTGACGCAGCGTAATTTCGGCTTCGGCACCATTGCGATGACGATGGTCGGCTTCGCGCTGTTCGGCTCGGTCTATATCCTGCCCGCCTATCTCGGCCAGGCGCAGGGCTACAACGCCGAGCAGATCGGCAACGTGCTGGCCTGGACCGGCCTGCCGCAGCTCGTGCTGATCCCGCTGATCCCGAAGCTGATGCAACGCTTCGACACGCGCTATATCGCGATCACCGGCCTTCTGATCTTCGCCTATAGCTGCTTCATGAACACGGCGATGTCGCCGGACTATGCCGGCGACCAGCTCTGGATTCCGAACATCGTGCGTGCCGTGGGACAGGCCATGGTGCTGACGCCGCTGACCTCGGTGCTGACAGGCGGCATCGCGCCGCAGGACGCGGCCGCGGCCTCCGGCATCAGCAACATGTTCCGCAATCTCGGCGGCGCGATCGGCACGGCGACGCTCGCGACCATCATCACCAAGCGCGAGCAGTTCCACTCCAACATCATCGGCCAGTCGGTCACGCTCGGCCGCGAGGAAGTCCGCACCCGCATCGCGCAGATGACGGATTACTTCATGGCCCACGGCGTGCCCGACCCCCACGCCGCGCGCGAGCAGGCCATCATCGCGCTCGGCAAGACGGTGAAACGCCAGGCGCTGGTGATGGGCTATTCCGATGCGTTTGCGGTGATCGGTATCGTGCTGGTGATCGCCGCGATCGCGGTGGTGCTGACCCAGCGCGTGAAGGCGGCCGGTGGGCCGGCGCATTAGGCTCTTCTTCCCCCTCTCCCCGTCCCTACGAGGAGAGGTCGGGGTGAGGGGCCTCTCTCCACACGTGAGATCGTCGGGGGACCTGTACCCCCTCACCCGGATCGCAAGAGCGATCCGACCTCTCCCCGCAAGCGGGGAGAGGTGAAGAGCCGCCTCACGGCGCGCAGGTGAAGCTGGACGCCTCCGTGACCGGGCCGCTCTTGTAACGCGGCCAGGACGGCCAGCGGCACAGCGGCATCGCGCGCAACACGGCAAATGACGGCGCCTCGACCTTTTGCTCAGAGACCTCCAGATCGCCGGGCGCCTTGCCCTTCTCGACCCAGTCGACCAACGCGCTCAGCATGTCGACATTGGCCGGCGCGCCGGAGCCGACATGGTCGACGCCGGGCGCGGTGTAGAGCCGCGCGAATTCCGCCGTCTCGGCCTTGCCGAGCTTGCGCTCGACGCTCTCGAAATAGCGGATGCCGGCATAGGGGCTCTGCGCATAGTCCGCCATGTGTTCGAGCATGATCAGCCGGCCGCCGCGGCCGCGAAAACGGCCGAGATCGGGGTCGGTTGAATCCATCAGGCTCGAGACCTCAATCAGCCGCGCCTTGTGGTCCTCCACCTTGTAGGTGGTGACGTCGAGCTTGGGATCACGCGCGAACACATATTGAATGCCGCCGGCGCCGTAGATCCAGGCGATGCCGTTGTTGGGTGCGGGCGGCTGCGCCGGCGGCGCGCTGCCGAGCCACCACGCGGACCAGCCGCCGGTCGGACCGATCGCCGGCGTGTCTTCGCCCGAGACGCCCCAGCCCGGATAGTCATCGAGGTCATTGGCGAGCACGAACGGGAATTTGTAGGTCCCATGCAGCGTGCTGACTGCCTTGATCTGCGCCTCGGTCAAGCACTGATCGCCGGCCTTGCCGGCCTCGCAGCGCAACGTCTCGACCTTGAACACGGCCTTGCAGGCCACGGGATCGTGCACCAGCGTCTTATCGGAGCCGTCGGCCTTGTCGCAGGCAGTGCGCACCGCATCGGCAAAGAGCTTGACCTGCGCCGGATTGATCCAGCCCTCGCCCATGGTCACAAGGCCCGAGCGCGTACCGGCATGCTGCAGGCCGACCCAGTTGATCACGGGCACGCGGGCGAAGATGCCGTCGAAATCGTCGGGGTAACGCTGCGCCATGGTGAGGCCTTCGCGGCCGCCCTCGGACGAGCCCATGAAGTATATTTTTCCCGGCTTCTTGCCGTAGGCGCGCTCCATCAGCGCGACCGCTGCGTCCCGCACCTTCTTGTAGGCGCGATGAGCGAAATTCTCGAAGGCTTCGTCGTTGAGTGCGAAGACCTGCGGCGGCTCGCCCGGCCTGGACTCATGGCCGGAATCGGTGCCGTAGGTGACAAAACCGCGCGCCAGCGGCGACGGCTTGTCGAACGGATGGGCCGGCGGCAGCCCAAGGCCGGTGATCAGCACGCCGTTAAAGCCGCCACCGCCATACTGGACGGAGCGCCCATTCCATTCGACGGGGAGGTTGACCTGGAATTTGATCGGCGGCGCCTTGGGATCAATGGGGTCGATATGGCCGAGCACCTTGCAGAAGGCGGGATTGGCGGGCGTGACGCGCCCCGACGGGGTCGGCCCGCGTTCGGCAACAGCCAGTTGTGTCGGCGCCAGCAATGTCGCGGAATCGATCTTCACGGCATCGGCGCCGCCGATGAGCCCTTTGCAGACCGTGTCCGCATCCTCCGCCAGCGTCGCGGCGAACGCGCTGCTCGCGCTCATCGCGGCCACGGCGCCGGCAAGCCACACACTCAGCTTCGCAATCCTGCGCGCCATCGTTTCCATCCCTGCTGCCTTGTTATCGTTCAGACGGTCGATTCAATGCGTCGGATTGCTGGCCGTCAATCGCCGCGACACGCGCCGCGATCGCCATCAACGGAAACATCGCCCCTGCTCACCAGCCCGGCCGCCCCACGGGCCCATAGAGATATGAATTCCATGGGAAATCTTGCCCCTGCCCCGAACTCGGAAAGCCTCGCGACCGACCAATCCACAGGCTGTCATCAATCTGTCATACGACCTGGGGTTACCTGCCTGTCTCGTCGGCATGCTATGCATGACCGTGCAGAACAAGGAGCAAGTGGTGAGCGAAACGATCAATGTCCCGGCGTTACCGACGGATGCCTCTGTGGTCGCACGCATCAAGTCCGAGATCGACATTTCGGACCGGTCGCGCCTCGTGACGTTCGGCGAGCGCGCGCAGCGCTCGGTGGTCGAATTCGCCGACCGCATTCTCGCCCAGACCCAGAACCGTGAGCTCGGCGCCACCGGCAAGCTCCTGACCGACATCCTCGGCAAGGCACGCGGGCTCGATCCGGCCGATCTCAAGGACAAGGGGTTTCTCACCCGCCTGTTCTCGTCGGCCGAGGCGCGGCTGCGCCGCTTCACCGAACAGTTCAACGACGTCGCCTCGCAGATCGACAGGGTCTGCGTCGATCTCGACCGCAACAAGGAAGTCCTGCGCCGCGACATCGCCCTGCTCGACGACCTCTACGAACAGACAAGAGGCGCGCTCGGCCAGCTCGATGCCCATATCGCCGCCGGCAAGGCCTTCACCGAAGAGTTCCGCGGCGGCAAGCTCATCGAGATGGAGCGGAGCGCGAAAGCGCAAGCTGCCGGCAGCGACGCCATGCTCGCCGCGCAAACCTATCAGGACGCGGTCCAGGCGCTCGACCGGCTGGAGAAGCGCGTCTTCTATCTCCAGCAGGCGCGCCAGATCGGCATCCAGCAGCTGCCGCAGATCCGCATCGTTCAGTCCGGCGACGAGACGCTGATCGAGAATTTGCAGGCCACCACCGAGCTGACGATCCCGGTGTGGAAGCAGAAAATGATCCTGCTGCTCGGCCTGAACCGGCAGAAATCGGCGCTGGAGCTGCAGAAGACCATCACGGACGCGACCAACGAGATGATGCGCCAGGCGTCCGAGATGATGAAGACCCAGGCGATCGAGATCGAGAAGCAGTCGCAGCGCGGCATCGTTGACATCCAGACCCTGGAGAAGACCAACCGGGATTTGATCGACACCATTGCGGGCGTGCTCTCGGTGCAGCAAGAGGGCCGCAACAAGCGCGCCGAGATCGAGCATCGGATGGCAGAGCTGACGGACGAATTGAAGTCCGCGATCTCCAAGGCCACGCCTTGATGAGCCTCACGCAACGGTTTCTCGATGAAGCGTCTGCATAAGAACTGCGGCATGAAGGCACGCGCATGAGAACTTTCCGTTTCCTGCGGCGCCCGCTGGTGCTGCTTGCGGCCGTGCCGCTGATGGCCGCGCTGCTGTCGGGCTGCGGCGGCCCGGGGCCGCAATTCACAATTCTCTCGGGCTCGGAGAACGACATCCTCGAGCCGCTGGTGCAGGAGTTCTGCAAGTCGCGTAGCGCGACCTGCACCATGCGCTATCAGGGCTCGCTCGACATCGCGCTCGCACTGAAGGCCGGCGATCCCGGCGCCGACGCCGTCTGGCCGGCCGCCTCGATCTGGATCGACATGTTCGACACGACGCGGCGCGTGAAGATGGTCAAGTCGATCGTGCAGATGCCGGTCATTCTCGGCGTGCGCCGGTCCAAGGCGCAGGCACTGGGCTGGATCGGCGCCAAGGTGACGGCCAAGGACATCCTCGCGGCCGTCGAGGGCGGCAAGCTGAAATTCCTGATGACGTCGGCGACGCAGTCGAATTCGGGCGCCGCCGCCTATCTTGCGATGCTGGCGGCCGGCATCGGCAAGCCCGATTTGATCGAGGCCGGCGATCTCGACAAGCCCGAAGTGCTGGCGACGGCGCGCGGATTGCTGAAGGGCGTCGAGCGCAGCGCGGGCTCGAGCGGCTGGCTCGCCGACCTCTATCGCGACGGCGAGCGCAGCGGCGCGCATTACCAGGCGATCTGGAACTACGAAGCCGTCATCAAGGAAACCAACGACAAGCTGATCGCCGACAACCACGAGCCGCTCTACGCGATCTATCCCGCCGATGGCGTGGCGATCGCCGACTCACCGCTCGGTTTCGTCGATCGCGGCCGCGGCAAGGACGTCGAAGGCTTCTTCACCGATCTGCAGGCCTTCCTGCTCAACGGCGACGCGCAGGGCAAGATCGCCAAGACCGGCCGGCGCGTCGAGATCGGCCGTGCCACGCCTCTTGCGGCCGACCCGAAGACGAATCTCGATCCATCGCGACCGGTGACGGTGATCCGTCCGCCGGAGCCGGCGGTGATCCAGAAGGCGCTGCTGATCTATCAGGAAGCGTTGCGGCGGCCGTCACTGACCGCGCTCTGCCTCGACGTCTCCGGCAGCATGCAGGGCCCGGGCGAGACTCAGCTGCTCGACGCCATGCGCTTCCTGCTCACGCCGGCGCGCACGCGCGAGATGCTGGTGCAATGGACCAAATCGGATCAGATCCTGATCATGCCGTTCAGCGATCACGTCTTGTGGACGGCGCGCGCCAGCGGTGAAGACAACGAGCAGGCCGGCCTGCTCGCACGCGCGCTCGAATTGCGCGCCAACGGCGGCACCGACTTCTATACCTGCGGCGCGCAGGCGCTCGCCTTGATGAAGCCGCTGCTCCAGGACGGCCAGCATCTCCCGGCCATCGTCATCATGACGGATGGCAAGAGCCAGGGGGCGATGTCGACGTTCGAGAGCGCATGGCGCGCCGATGGTCATCGTGTGCCGGTGTTCGGCGTGACATTCGGTTCCGAGGTCGATCGGGCCCAGCTCGACAATCTGGCAAAGCTGACCGGAGGCCGCGTGTTCGACGGCAGCAAGAGCCTCACCGATGCGTTCCGCGCCGTACGAGGATACAACTGAATGGCCGCAATGCCGCCCGGGCTTGGCTGGATCGCCGGGGGAGTGGCAGCCGCGGCGCTGCTGCCGTCGCTCGCGATCGGGCTCGCCATGCCGTTCTGGATCGCGCTCGCGATCAGCGCGGCCGCCGGGGGCGGTATCGTCGTGGCGCTGGCGCCGCGAAACCGGTTTGCCGCACTGGAGGCCAGCGGCGTCGCACGCGGCAAGATCGAGTTCGCAAACGAACTGCTGGCCGAAGCAGAGCCGCTGGCCGAGCGGATGGAATATACGGCATCGGCGATCCGCACCCGCGCGGTCGCCGATCGCATCCGCCACCTGGTGCAAATTGCGCGCGACATCTTCGCAGCCATCGAGCGTGATCCGCTGCGGCTCGACCGGGTGCGCCGGTTCCTGACCTACTATCTGCCCCGCGCGGCCGAGATCGCCGAAGCATACCGCGCGCTCGAGAAGAGCGCCGTGCCCGACACCGCGCGCCTTGCGGCCACGGGCGACATGATCGACCGGCTCGACGGCGCCTTCACGCGCTACGCCGCCAATCTTCAGGATGCCGACCTCGACAAGCTTGATATCGAGCTGAAGCTGCTGAAAGGCTCGCTCGACGAGGACATCGGCCCGACGCCGCCGGCGGCCCCGGTCAAGACCAAGAGAGGAACCTCCTGATGGCTATCTCGCGCCGCGCCTTCGGCATCGGCCTCGTCGCTGCGAGCGCGGCGGCGACCGGCGGCTATGTTTATCTGCGCGAGCATCCCGAAATCGCCGGCCGCTTCGGCGAAGCCAAGCGGCTGTTCGGCTTTGCCGGCGGCGAGAAGGAGGGATTTCTCGCCAACGCTCGCGTGAAGAACGTGCTGGAGCGCCGTTTCGGGCTGATCCTCGACGGGCGCCGCGCGGGCTCGGTCGAAATGGTCCGCGAGCGCGCGCTGCTCGACCAGAAGCCGCAATTCCTCTGGCCGTCGTCGTCCGTGCTGGTCGAAGTGGCGCGGTCCTCGGGCGTCAAGATCTCGCGCGACCAGGTGATCTTCAACTCGCCGATCGTGCTCTATTCCTGGGATCGCATTGCCGAGGGCCTCGTGAAGGGCGGCATCGCCCAGCCCGCCGGCGGGCCGCGCTACACGGTCGACCTGTCAAAGCTGCTCAAGGCCATCATCGCGGGGGAGAACTGGTCCGCGATCGGCGTCGCAGACCTGTTCGGTCGCGCCCGCGTGGTCTCGACCGATCCGAACAAATCCAACTCCGGCTTCATGTTCGCCGGCCTTGCGGCGAGCCTGTTGTCGGGCGACGTGGTGATGCCGGAGACGCTGAGCAAGATCGATGGCGATGTCGCCACCGTGTTCCGCCGCATGGGTTTCAAGCCGCCATCCTCGGGCAAGCTGTTCGACGACTATGTCGCCGGTGGCGCGGGCGCGCAGCCCCTGATCGTCGGCTACGAGAACCAGCTCGTCGAGTGGGTGCTCCAGGACGCCGAACGCTGGAAGCGGCTTGAGGCCAACGCGCCCGCAAAACCCGTCATCCTCTATCCGCAGCCCACCGTATTCTCGGCTCACCCGCTGATCAGCGTCGAACGCCAGGCCGACGATCTCGTCGAGGCCCTGATGAGCGAGAGCCTGCTCGAAATGGCCTGGGAGGACCACGGCTTCCGCGGGCCGCTCGGCACCATCGGCAAGGCGCGCAACGCGTTGCTGCAGTCGCGCCTGCTGGAACGGATCGACGCGGTGCTGCCGATGCCCGACGCGCCGGTGATGCTGGCCCTGCTCGACCGGCTGGCGGCCTAGGCAGCCGCCTGCGGTTGCGCGTTGGTTCAGAACGATCCCAGCGCACTACCCAATGCGATTACGGCGACCAGCGCCAGCAGCGACGTCACGATCCCGACCATTACGATGTCGAAATAGCTGTCACGGTGCGTCAGGCCGCAGATCGCGAGCAGGCTGACCACCGCGCCATTGTGCGGCAGGATGTCCAGCGTCCCCGAGCCGATCACCGCGACGCGGTGCATCAAGGCAGGGGCGATGCCGGTGCGCGCGGCGAGCTCGACATAGGTCTGGCCGAGCGCGTCCAGCGCGATCGTCAGGCCGCCTGACGCCGACCCGGTCAGCGCGGCCAGGATGTTGGTCGCAACCGCTAGCGAGACCAGCGGTCCGCCTTCGATCGCCAGCACCCAGTCCCGCACGATCGTGAACGCCGGCAGCGAGGCGACGACCGCACCGAATCCGACGAGGCTGGCGACACTGAACGCAGGCAGGACCGATGCATTGGCCCCGGCGTCCATGGTGCGGCGAAGCGCCGGCAGGCGGGCCCGGTTCAGCACGATGGTCGTGACGATGGCCGCAGTCAGCGCGACCGCGACCGACCACACGCCTGCGACGGCCGCGAGCGTCGTTTCACCAAAACGCTGCTCGGCGAGATAGCTGACATCGAGCCGCGGCAGCACCACGAGCGACATCACCAGATTCACGATGACGACCACGATCAGCGGCGCGATCGCACTCCACACGGGCGAAGGCCGCTCGCTGCGCTGACCGTGCTGGAGTTCCGCCGGATCGAACTCGCGCGCGGTCGTGGCGCGCTCGCGCACGAGTTCGTCGGCGGCGGCGCGCTCGGTCGCGCCCTCGACGTCGTCGCCATAGCCTTCTCCGGCACGGCGCGCCGCAGCTTCGGCGCGGTGCAGCCACCACAACCCTGTCACGAGCATGATGAGGGAGGCGATAATGCCGAGACCAGGCGCTGCGAACGGCGTCGTGCCGAAGAACGGCATCGGGATCGCATTCTGGATCGACGGCGTGCCCGGCAACGCCGACATGGTGAAGGTCGACGTCCCCAGCACGATCGCAGCCGGGATCAGGCGACGCGGGATCGAAGCCGCGCGAAACAGCGAGCGGGCCATGGGGACGATGACGAAAAATGCAACGAACAGGCTGACGCCGCCATAGGTCACCGCGGCACCGGCGAGCACCACCGCCAGGATCACGCGACGCTCGCCGAGGCGCTCCGCCATGAAGGCGGCGACCGACGTGACCGCGCCGCTATCGTCCATCAGCTTGCCGAAGACCGCGCCAAGCAGGAAGATCGGGAAGAACTGCGCCAGAAATCCGGCCGCATGCACCATGAACACCTGGGTCAGGTTCGCAAGCAGCGGCTCGCCGCCGAACAACGCGGCAACGAGCGCTGCGAACGGCGCCAGCAGAAGCACGCTCCAACCGCGAAAGGCGAACAGGACGAGCAGGCCGAGCCCGACGAGGAGGCCGAGAAGACCCATGTCTCAGCACTCCGACAGCAGGACGTCGAGATCGGCGGTCGATTGCCGGCCGATGTCGGCACCGTGCGCGGCGAGAAACGCGTCCGCGGCCAGGCGCCCCTCGGCGCGCAGCATCGAGACGAACTCCCATTCGGCGTTGAGCTTGGATGACGCGCCGAACTTCGCCAGCATGTCGCTCTTGACGCGGTGGGTCCGCATCTTAGCCCAGCGCGCGCCCTCGCCGCTGCCGGGGTCGGCCGCCTGGCGCAGCAGCGCGATCATGCGCAATTCCTTCATCAGGGGCGAATTGAACGAAATCTCGTTCAATCGATTGAGAATCTCCGCAGCCGTCCGCGGCTCTTCGAGCGTTTCGGTCGGATTGATCTGCACCAGGATCGTGTCGTGCGCATCGCTTTCGCGAATGAGCGGCGTGATCGTGGGGTTGCCGGCGAAGCCGCCGTCCCAATAGGGCTCGCCGTCGATCTCGATCGCGCGGAACATGGTCGGCAGGCAGGCCGATGCCAACAGCACGTCCGCCGTGATCTCGGCGTTGCGGAAGATCCGTCCGCGCCCCGTACGCACCCGCGTCGCGGTGATGAACAGCTTGATCGGCGAACTCGCCAGCCGCTCGAAATCGATGCTCTCGGACAGCACCGACCGCAAAGGATTGTAGCCGGTCGGATTGAGATCATAGGGCGAAAGCACCCGCGACATCAAATCGGTGAGGATGTAGGCCGGCGACGTATCGAGCGTCCAGCGCCCCATCAATCGATCGAGCGGCGAGCGCTGGAGCGGACTAAAGGCGGCAGCCTTCGAAACGCGGCGCCAGTATTGTTCGAGCGCCTCGCGTGCCCCCCCGGCGCCGCCGGCCGTCCAGCCGTCCGCCAGCACGGCCGCGTTCATCGCGCCTGCGGAGGTTCCGGAGATCGCTGCGATCTCTAGCCATCTCTCTTCCAGGAGGCGGTCGAGCACACCCCAGGTGAAGGCGCCGTGCGAACCGCCGCCCTGAAGCGCGAGATCAATCAGTACGGCGTCGCGTTCCATGGCGGACACTCACGCAACTGAAGCTCAAATTCGACGTGATTGTAGCACGCCGAGGATGACAGCAGTGTGGGAGCAGTGGCCGCAAGATGCAACCGAAACGTCGGGCGATTCAGTGCTCGAATACCAGCCGTGCGCCGACCGTGCCCTCAAGCGCGCGGATCTGCGCAAGCAGCGCGCCTGAATCCTCGCCCCCGAGGTCGGCGTCGAGCACGACGTAGCCGAGGTCGCCGGCGGTCTCCAGATATTGCGCGACAATGTTGATGTCGCGCTGGAGGAAGACCTCGTTCAGCCGCCGCAGCATGCCCGGCACGTTGCGATGGACATGGCTGAAGCGCGCACCGGCGGGACGTAAGTGCAGTTGCACCTCCGGGAAATTCACCGCGCCCATGGTCGATCCCGTGATGAAATAGTCGACCAGTTTTCGCGCGACTTCCCCGCCGATGCGCTCTTGTGCTTCCTCGGTCGAGCCGCCGATATGCGGGGTGAGGATGACGTTCTCGAGGCCCTGCACCGGGCTCTTGAAGCGATCCGCGTTCGAGGACGGCTCGACCGGAAACACGTCAATGGCTGCGCCGGCGAGATGGCCGTCGCGCAAGGCGCCGGCGAGCGCATCGAGATCGACCACGGTGCCGCGGCTGTTGTTGATCAGGAACGAGCCTGCTTTCATCGCCCGCAGCTCCTTCTCCCCGATCATGCCTGATGTCTCCGGCGTCTCGGGCACGTGAAGGCTGACGACATCGCTCTGCGCCAGCAGCTCTTCCAGCTTCTCGACCGGCTCGGTGTTGCCGTGGCGGAGCTTGTCGGTGCGGTCGAAATAGATCACCCGCATGCCGATCGCCTCGGCCAGCGTCGAGAGCTGCGAGCCGATATTGCCGTAGCCGATGATGCCGAGCGTGCGGCCGCGCACCTCGCGGCTGCCGGTCGCCGACTTGTCCCAGCCGCCCTCATGGGCCGACACCGAGCGCGGGAAGATGCGCCGCAGCAGCATCACGATCTCGCCGATCACGAGCTCGGCGACGCTGCGCGTGTTGGAAAACGGCGCGTTGAACACGGGAATGCCGCGCTTGCGGGCCGCCAGGAGATCGACCTGGTTGGTGCCGACGCTGAAGCAGCCAACCGCGAGAAGCCCGTCCGCGGCCGCGAGCACCTCATCGGTGATCTGGGTGCGCGAGCGGATGCCGAGCAGCGACACGCCCTTCAGCGCGCGCCGCAGGTCTTCGCCGTCCAGCGCCTTGGTCAACCGCTCGACATTGGTGAAGCCCGCGCTCCGGAACAGGTCGACAGCGCTGTCATTGACGCCTTCGAGCAACAGCGCCTTCGCGTTCCGCTCGGGGCTTTGGCCTGGGGCTGGCATGGAATCTCCGTAGGTCACAGCTTTGCCGCAGCTCATAGACCGCGGGGGAGATGCAGCACAATAGGGTTTGGATATGGGGAGAAGATGGCGGGGCGGTAAGTGTTTACGGTGGCCGCCCGGTCAAATGACGTAAAACCCATGCGTGCCGTCGAGACGCAGCTGCTCGACCAAGCCATATTCCCAGTCGAGATAGGCCTGCATCGCGCGCTCGGCGACGTCAGTGCCCTCATAGGGCCGGCGGTAGCGGTGCGCCGGATCGGGCTTTGGCAGCACGCGCGGCGGGCTGACCTCGCGCCCTCCCTCGTAACCGCCTTCGAGGACGTAGACCTCCCAGCCCATCTGCGCGAGCCAGGATGCCGTCATGTCGGCACGCACGCCCTTGTCGTCAGTCAGGAGGATGCGCGCGCCGCGCACGGGGGCGGCCATGTCGGTTTCCTGGACGAGCTGGCCGCCGGGATAATGCCGGAAGCCGGGGAGATGGCCAGCCGCAAACTCCTCTGCGTCGCGTACGTCGAAACAATAGAGCGTGCGGTCGGTCTGCGCTGCGAGCGCTTTCGCCTCGTTCGCGCCGATGTGGCGAACACCGGCGCGATAGGCGACATCGCGCGCGTTGGCCGGGCCCCCCTCGAACGGCCCGATCGCGCCACGCCGGTCGGCGCCATGATCGAGCGTGTGCCGCGCCAGCGTCCAGCCGATGGTACCGTTGCGCAGCGCCCGCACCTTGTTGGGCACGCCGGCATTGATCAGCGACTGCGTGCCGATGATCGAGCGCGTGCGCCCGGCGCAATTGACGATGATGGTGGTCTCAGGATCGGGCGCGGCCTGCCCTGCCCGCAGCACCAGCTCCGCACCGGGCACGCTGACCGAGCCCGGAATGTTCATGGTCGCATATTCGTCGAAGCGGCGAACATCGAGGATCGCGATGTTGGCCTTGTCGGCGATGAGCTTGGCGACCTCGTCGGCGCTGAACGACGGCGTGTGGCGGCGCGCCTCGACCAGCTCGCCGAACGCTTTCGAATAGGAATTGACGTCCTCGAACACCTGATAGCCCGCCGCGCGCCAGGCCTTCAGCCCGCAGTCGAGCGCGCTGACATTGGTGTAACCGAGCGCGGCAAGCCGTTCGGCGCCGGTTGCAACAAGCCCCTCGCCATCATCATAGAGCACGATCGCGACGTCCCTGCGCGGCAACCGCAGCTCGGCCTCGATCGCGATCCGGTCCGCGGCCATGTTGGCGGCAAACAGCGGATGGCCGGTGGCGAAGCCGGCCTCGTACCTGAGATCGAGCAGCGCGATCTCCTCGCGGAGCAGCAGCGCGCGGCGGATATCGGCGGGGGCGACGGTAGGGAGCTTCATGGCGTGAACCCTGGCAAGTACGGCCAAGGGCTTTTGAACGATTGTCGCGCGCTTGGCTAGCCTTCGCGGCCGTTCACTCGCCCGGAACCAGCCGCCCGAGCGGTGGCTGCGCGGGACGCCGCAGCCTGCGGCGCGACAGATAAAGCAAAATGCCGGTTACCGAGAACAGCGGCATCAACGCTGCTGCAATCATGAAGGCGAGCTTGCCGGGCCAACCCAGGAACGCGCCGCGATGGATGTCGAGCACATTCGCGATGATCTTCTCGCCGAGCGTCTTGTCGGCATAGCGCTCCGCCGAAATCACCTGCCCCGTGACCGCATCCACGCGGAATTCGTCGCGCGTGGTATCGAGCGTCGAATCCTTCGGCCACGACCGGATCCGGATGACCGTGCCGGGTTCGGCGGGCAGCGTCAGCAGCGCTTTGGAGAAACGATCGCCCTCCTCGCGCTGGAGCGTCGACCACGCAGGATCAAATCCCACCGCCTGAACCGGCTCAGGACGCCCTGCCGCACGCAGCTGCTTCGGCTGCATCTTCGCGGCGGCAACGTGCGGGCGCGACAGCAGCCAGACGACGCCGTCCTTGTACCAGTCGAACGAGTACCAGAGCCCGGTCAGCGTCATCACCAGATAGATCGGCAGCACCCACGTGCCGATCACCGCGTGCAGCGAACGGTGCAGGCCGCGGCCGCTGAGCCCGAGATTGGGCTTCAGCCACATCTTCACGCTGCCGGCGCGGCGCGGCCAGCGCAGCACGAGGCCCGAGATGAGCATGACGATCAGGCCGAGCGCGGCGATGCCGGTGATCTGGCGTCCCCACCCCTTGGCATCGCCGGGGATCAGCAGCCAGCGATGCAGCCTGCGCACAGTCGCGAAGAACTCCTCGCCACGCGGCGCACCCAGCACGTGCGCGTCGTAGGGATCGACATAGAGCGATGTCGGCCGCGCGCCCTGCTCGTCGCGCGCGAAGCGGACACGCACCGCCGCGGCCGGATCGCTCGACAGAGTGACGGCCGAGACCTTGCCGAGGTCCTGCCCCGCCTTCAGCCGGGCCACCAGTTCGTCCGGCATCAGCGCCGGCACCTGGCGCAGCGCCACCTGCATGATACCGCTATTCAGATAGTCGCCGATCTCGTCCTCAAAGCTCATGATCGCGCCGGTCAGCGCGATGATGGCCAGCAGCAGCGCAAGCACGAGGCCCGCGATCGAGTGAATCTGGTGCAGAGCGGCCTTGATGTGATGCCCCACCCTACTCATCGAAGCCAACCTTCTTGATCAGCGAGATCGCAGCCTGCTGATGTGCGGCGATCTGGTCGATCGAAATTGCATCGGCGATGAACGTGCCCATTTCGGCAACGATGGGTGCACGCTCCGCTGCTGCGAGCACGGGATATTCCAACTCGGCAGCGGCAAAGATCCGCTGCGCTGCCGGCGTGACAAGGAATTCGAGGAATTGTCGCGCCAACGCCGGATGCGGCGCCTGTTTCGCGATGGCCGCGCCGGTGAGGTTCACATGCGTGCCGCCGCCCTTGAATGTCGATGGCACCGCCTTGACCTCCATCGCCCAGGCACGCCAGTCGGCCCCTTCGCGTCCGTCGCGCAATTGCGCCAATGCCACGGTGTTGCCGATGCCGATCTTGCACGTGCCTTGCGCGATCTCGCGGATCACGTCGTTGTCCTTGCCATCAGGCTTGTGCGCGAGATTGGCCTTCAGCCCGGCGAGCCAGGCCTCCGTCGCGGCCTCACCGTGATGGACGAGATAGGCCGCAACCAGCGCGACATTGTTCTGATGCAGCGGCGAGCGCATGCAGAGCTTGCCGCGCCAATCGGGAGCGGCGAGATCTTCATAATCGATCGAAGCAAGGGCATCGTCCCTGCGCGCCATCACGACGCGGGGGCGTATGGCGAGCGCAATCCACTGTCCGCCGCCTCGCAGATTTGCCGGCACAGCTTGCTCGATCCGCGTCGACGACATCGCCTGCGTCAGGCCGCTGACGGCAGGCTGCGTGGTCTTGTCCAGCCCGATCGCCAACAGGACATCGGCGGGCGATGCGGCGCCTTCCGACGCAAGTCGCTTGACGAGACTGTCCTCGACGAAGACGATTTTCACCTTGACGCCGCTGGCTTCCGTGAAGGCCGCAACGACAGGCTCGACCAGGGCAACCTCCCTGGTCGAATAGAGCGTGATCTCCTCGGCGCGGCTCGCACCTGTGGCAGCAAGGCAGGCAGACGCCGCCGCGATCAGGACCGCGATGGCTTTGTGCCGCACCGCCATCGCTAGAACTTCACCGTTGCCGACAGCGACACGCGGCGCGCATCGCCGATCGCGACGTTCAGATTGTTGACGGCGGAGGGATAATAGACGGTGTCGAACAGGTTCTTGACGTTGAGCTGATAGATCACCCGCGTGTTCTGGTATTTCGTCTCATAGGTCGCGAAAATATCGGCGACCACATAGGACGGCAAGAAGAAGCTGTTGATCGCATCACCGGGACGGTCGCCGACATAGCGCGCGCCGCCGCCGAGGCGGAGCTGGCCCGGCAAAGCTGTACCGAAATCATAGACCAGATAGAGCGAGGCCGTGTTCAGCGCGACGTTCTGCAGCTTCATGCCGTAGAGCGACCGATCTTCGGATGCCGTCACCCGCGCGTCGGTATAGCCATAGCTGCCGATCAGGGCCAAACTGTCGGTGAGCCTGCCGGTCACGTCCAGCTCGACGCCGCGCGAGCGGGCGCGGCCGACGGTATGGAGTTCCACCACGCCAGCGCTGTTCGTCTTCGTCGTCTGCACGTTCTTCTTGTCGAGATCGTAGAGCGCCAGCGTACCGGAGATACGCTTGTTCAGATCGAACTTCACGCCGGTCTCGTATGACACGCCTTCTTCGGGCGCGACATTGGAATCGATCACGATGCCGATCGGCGCGATGGTCGAGTTGGGCTTCAGCGATTCGGTGTAGCTCGCATACAGCGAGATCTCGTCGGTCAGCTTGAAGATGGCGCCGCCGAGGGGAAGCACCTTGTCCTGGGACACGTTGGTATTGGTGTAGAACAGTGCCTTCCCGCGCCCGGCGATCTGATCGTAGTCCATGTAGCGCACGCCGCCGACCAGCGCGAACCGCTCGGTCAAATGCAGCGTATCCTGGACGAACAGCGACCACTGTCCGAGCTTGTCGGTCTGGGCGCTGTCACCGGGCACCACGGTCGTGCCCGGCCCAACCAACCCATAGACCGGATTGTAGATGTTGATGGCGGGCGTCGCTTGCCGGATCAGGCTATCGCGGTAGATGGTGCGATACTGGCCGTCGCCGCCGAACACCACCTCGTTGCGCATGTTGCCGAGCCAGAAGCTGCCCGAGACGTAGGATGTTCCGTAGCTGACATTGCTGAGCGAGCCGCGCGTGCCGTCATTGCTGCGCGTCTCCGCACCGGTCGTGAAGTTGATGCCGGTGATGCGGAGCTGGTTGGCGCTGAAGGTCTCGGTGTTGTAGCTGTAGCCAGCGTAGAGCTTCCAGTCCTGGTTGAAGCGGTGCTCGACCGAGGCCTGCAACAGGTCCGACGTGCCCCATGTGTTGTTGAAAGGTTCGTCGAGCCGGCGGTCGGCGGGAATCGCCAGCGGCGCTTTCGTCACCGGATTGAACGCCGTGCCGCGATCGAACGGATAGATGAACTCGCGATGCTCGTAATTGAGCTGGACCGTCGTGTCCTGGCCGTACCAGGCCAGCGACGGTGCGACCAGCATCTCGCGGTGACGGCCGAAATTGCGCCAGTAATCCTCGCTGACGCCGTAGCCGATGAAGCGATAGGCAAGGCCCTGATCGCCGATCGGACCGGTAACATCGAGCAGGCCGTCGGCGCCGGTTTTCGAGGCACTGAATGCCGAGCCGAGCAGCGTGACCGAACCGTGCTGATAGAGCTCCGGGCGCTTGCTGATCGTGTTGACGATGCCGCCGGGATCCATGATGCCGTAGAGCAGCGAGGCCGGCCCCTTCAGAACCTCGACGCTTTCGACCGCGGGATTGAAGCTGCGGCCCTGCACCAGCGGCATGCCGTTGCGCATGATCGAACCATCACGATTATCGCCGAAGCCGCGGCGGATCACCGCGTCCTGGCTTCCGGCGAGCGTGTTGGTCTGAGTGATGCCGGAGACGTTGATGAGCGCATCGTCGATGTTCCGCGGGAGCTGGTCCTTCAACACCTGTTCAGGCACGATGTTGACCGCCTGCGAGGTATCGAGGGGCGAGGCGCCGCTGCGCAGGGTGGTCGAACTCGGCATCGCGCGGTAACCGAGCTTGGCAGCCTGCTGCGCGGCGGCCGCGGCTGCTGCACGTTCCGATATTGTCGGTGCTGCTGGTGTGGCGGCATTCCGGCTGCGCTGGCGCGCGGCGGCTTGCGTCCGGCGCTGGGGCGATTCAGATGCGCGGGCCGGCTTCGGTCGCTGCACCGGCGCTTCCACTGTCACCGGCGGCAGCGCTGACTGCGCCTGCGCGGTCGTCGTGTTCGAGGGGGATTCGACGAGCAGCACCGCTGCGCCGAGGAGAAGACCTGCACGGCTCTTGCCGGCATGATGACGATGGCCGCTGACGCGTTGGCCATCCACGAGGGCACGCACTTTCATTCCACTTCAAGTCAAGAACATTGAAGTGTGCGCCTGTAACAGTCGGCGGGATCGAAGAGAACCGTAGGCGAGCTTGAATCGCTCTAGTGTTGAATCGTTCTAAGCGCATCAGCGCACCGAACGGCAATCACCAATAGACGTCGCAGTTATCGCAACACGCTGCACGCGAATCCGCGGCAACGTGTCACGAAGATTTCATATCTCACGCGATGGCAGGAGCAATCAGCTCGTCAATCTTTCGCTTGAGCTCTACGCCATCGGACGAGGCACGGAACGGCGGGCGTACGCGCAGCCAGCCTGCGTCGCCCGTCTGTGCGGCGAGGATTGCCTTCAGCGTCGCGAGGAACGACGGCGTGTTCAGCACGACATCGGTCGCGGCTTGCATGCGCGCCTCGACGTCCTTGCCGTCAACCATGCCCTTGACCAGCTCGGGCACGACGTTGGCCATGCCGCAGATGGTGCCGGCGCCGCCGGCGGCGATCGCGCGGGTGATGTCAGCTTCGTTGCCGACGGTGATGGCGAGCTCGGGAGCAGCACTACGGAATGCCTGGAATTGCTTGAAGTCGCCGCTGGAGTCCTTCAGGCCCGCAACCACCTTGCCGTAACGCTTGCGCAGGTTCGCAGCGACACTAGTCGGGATCGCAACGCCGGAGACCTGGGGGATGTGATAGAGCGAGGCGCGCAGGCGATCGTCGGCGACGCCGTCGATGATCGCGGCAAAAGCATCCTCGATGCCTTCGGGCGTGACACCACGGTCGAAATAGGGTGGCAGATACAGCACGTGGCGCAGGCCGAGGCCGAGCACGGTGCGCGTCAGCGCGATGCTGTCGGTGATGGCGGGAAAGCCGCCGCCGATGCCGATCCGTTCGGGCGCGACGCCGGCCTTGAGCACGGCCTCGATGGTCGCGACACGCTCATTGACATTGAAGGAGGTGCCCTCGCCGGTGGTGCCGAACAGCACGACGCCATCGACGCCCTTGCTGAAGAGCTGCCTGGCGTGAGCGGCGAGCTTGGCGGAGTCCACGCTGCCATCCGTCGCCAGCGGCGTCGCCGACGCCACCCAGAACCCGCGAATTGCCTCCGTCATCTCACCACCCATTGCTGCGGTCCCGGACTAAGCCCCTGATCTCGAACGATCTTAGGAAGCTTTCCGAGCCTTGTTTTTGCTTTACTTTTCATGTTGTACCTTACATACAAGACGGACGCAAATCCTTTCCACCATCACGGCGCGCATGAGACGCAGCCAGATTCCGAGGAGGTCTCGCATGAACATGGTGAGCCCCATTGAGCGTCCCGATCAGTTGCTTGGCGCCTTGCGCGACAAGCTCGGCGCGGCCGCCGTACTTGTTGGCACCGACGTGCCGGCGCGCAATTGCAACGACTGGAGCGCGAGCCTGCCGCAAACGCCGCTGGCGGTGATCCGGCCGGTCGATGCGCAAGGCGTTGCCGATGCGATTGCGACCTGCCGGCAGGCGCGGCTGCCCTTCGTGCCGCAGGGTGGATTGACCGGGCTGTGCCGCGGCGCATCGCCCGAAGCGGGCTGGGTCGCGATCTCGCTCGAGCGCATGACCGGCATCGAGGAGATCGATCGGGCGTCAATGACGATGACGGTGAAATCGGGCACGCCGCTGGAGACGATCCAGAAGGCCGCGGACGAAGCCGGCTTCTTCTTTCCGCTCGATCTCGGCTCGCGCGGCTCCTGCGCGATCGGCGGCAATCTCTCCACCAATGCCGGCGGCAATCGCGTGATCCGCTACGGCATGACGCGCGAACTGGTGCTCGGCCTGGAGGTGGTGCTGCCCGACGGCACCATCATCACCAGCCTCAACAAGCTGATGAAGAACAACGCGGGCTATGACCTCAAGCATCTATTCATCGGCTCCGAAGGCACGCTCGGCATCATCACCCGCGTGGTGTTGCGGCTGTTCCCGAAACCGCGCTCGACCATGGCGGCGCTGTGCGCGCTGAAGGACTATGCCGCGGTGATCGACTTGCTCGGTGTCGCGCGCAGCGGGCTCGGCCCGCTGCTGTCGGCCTTCGAGGTGATGTGGCCGGATTACTGGGACGTGATCACGAATCGCGCCGGGGTGAAGCCGCCGGTCGCCGCAGGCCACGGTCTCTACGTGCTCGTCGAGGCCCAAGGCACCGACGAGAGCCTGGATGCACCGCGTTTCCAGGCCTGGCTCGAAGAGCTGATGGAGCGCGGGCTGCTCGCAGATGCCGCCGTGGCGCAATCGCTGGCGCAGACGCAGGCTTTCTGGCGCGTGCGCGACATCTGCGCCGAGTTCGGCCAGGTGCTGGGCCCGCACATCTCCTACGACATCGGGCTTGCGGTGGCGCGGATGGACGAGTTCGTCACGCGCTGCAAGGCCGCATTGGCCTCCGGCATCAAGGGGTGCGAGAGCGTCTATTACGGCCATATCGGCGACGGCAATCTGCATCTCGTGTCCTGGGTCACCGGTCTTTCCGTCGAGCGGCAGCCGAAGGAAGAGATGGACGCGATCATCTACGGTCTGGTGCGTGAACTGGGCGGCAGCGTCTCCGCCGAGCACGGCATCGGTACGCTGAAGAAGAAGTGGCTGGGCCATGCGAGGAGCGAAGCCGAGATCGCGTTGATGCGGACGCTGAAGGCCGCGCTCGATCCCGATCACCTGCTCAATCCCGGCAAGGTGATCTGAGACAGCAGATGCGATCGCTCAAGCTCGATACGCCGAAATCGCTGTCGCAGCGGGTGGTGCTGCGGCTGCGCCAGGCCATCATCGACGGCGAGTTCGCGCTCGGCGCCGCCATCTCCGAGGAGATGGTGGCGAACTCCTTCGGCGTCAGCCGCACGCCGGTGCGCGAGGCGATGGGCCAGTTGCAGGCGCAGGGCCTGGTCGTGATCCGGCCGCAGGTCGGCAGCTTCGTGTTCACGCCGAGCGCGGAGGACATCACTGCGCTCTGCACCTTCCGGATCGCGCTCGAGCCCAAGGCCGCCGAGCTCGCGTTCCGTCACGATCGCGACGCCGCAATTGCGACGATGAGCGAGGCAATCGCGGCGATGGAGCCGGCGATCGCGGCGAAGGACAACATCGCCTATGGCCGCGCCGATGCGAGCTTTCACGAAGGGTTGTTCGCGCATTGCGGCAACCGCTATCTCATCGAATCCTACCAGCTCGTCTCGGGCCGCGTCGCCGCGCTGCGCACCAATCTGACGTCGCCGATCGACGTGCGCACCCGCTCGTCCTTCGACGAGCATCGCAAGCTGCTCGATCTGTTCGCGCGCGGCGAGTTCGCGGCCTTCGAAGCGCTGATGACGACGCACATCACCAATTCCGGCCTGGTCTACGCCAAGGCCTTGAAAGTGGAGGCCTTGAAAGTGGAGGCGCTGAAGGTGGACTGAGCGCTTCTACCCCGCGTCCTTCGATCCCGGCCTGTCCAGAAAATCCAGCGCGGTGTTGATCTGTTCGAGCTGGTGCTCGATCTTGTCGCGATCGTCGACCGACTGCGCCTTCTCGAGCTGTTCCACAAGCTTCTGCTTCCGTGACAACAAGTTCTCTATGACCGTACTCACAAGTCCCCCATCGCCCCGAAACGAAGCGTCGAGGCAAAATCCGGTTACGGCACTGGCGCCGGGATGGTCGGGGCGCGCGCGAGCATGGCTCGCATCGGTCCCTTGATCAGAATGTTCGCGGAGGCGGTTGGTTCCTGCGAATGAACCACAACTCCGATCGATGGAACTATTTGCGCAGGCTCGCCCAGACCCCGCCGAGGATCAGCACACCGCCGAACAGATGGATCAGTTTTGGCGGTTCACCGAGAATTGCGAACGACAGCAGGGCGCTCGCGATCGGTCCGAGATAAAGCACGAGCGAGGTTCGGACCGAACCGAATTTGCCGCCGAGCCAGGCAAAGCCGGCATAGGCGAGCAGCCCGGGAACGATCCCGGCGAAGACGTAAGCCGACACCGCTTTCGTGCTGAAGACCTGCGCCGGCGCGGTCCACATCTCGATCAGCGCCTGCGGCAGCGAGAACAGCGCGCCGGCGCCTGCGAACAGGCTCATGCGCGCCAGCAGCGACGCCTTGGGCGCCGCGCGCGATTGCAGCAGCGTGTAGCCGGACCAGCCGAGCATCGCGATCACGACCAGGCCGTCGCCCGCTGCGGTCTCCAGTGCGAACAAGGTCTCCGGATAACCGCCGGAGATGATGAGCAAGGCGCCAGCGAGCGCAAGGGCGGTGCCGAGCCATTGCAGCGGGCCGACATGCTCGATGCCGAGCACCGCAGAGATCATCAGCACCGTGACCGGCGACAGCGCCATGATCAACGCGATGTGGATCGCCGTCGTCGAGATGCCGGCAGCGTAGACCGGGCCGCCGCAGAGGAACATGCCCATGAAGCCGGCGGCGAGGATCGGCCAGATGTTCTTGCCGAGTGGCACGCGGCCGGCGCGGATTTCGGCGAACGCGATCGGCGCGAGCCCGATGGCGACGATGCTCCAGCGGAAGAAGGCGAGCGCGAAGGGCGGGACCGAGCCCGCAAGCCCGCGCGCCAGAATCTGATTTGAGGCCTGTGCGGTCGCCACCAGGATGAAGCCGATCAGCGCAACCGCGCCGAGCCAGGCCTCGGTGGACGGCGCCGCGCCGGCGTCATCACCGCCGTCAAAAGTTTCCTTGCCCATGGAGCAATCGGATATCCGATGTCGGCCGCGGTGAGAACCCGGAAGAGGGATCGCTGGTGTGCATATGCGGCACGCGTACAGTTCCGGGCGGCGAGGCGATGCTCGCCATGCGCAAGGCCGGATCGAGGCGGCGCTGCTGGGACGGTGACTAATCTCCGCCTCGTCGAGAGTGCCGTGCGGATGGTCCGCCAGCATGGCGGCGGCGAGCCGGCCACGACTGCCGAGGTCCGGCAGGGGTTTGCGAACAGTTAACGCGCTCCCGCAAGCCGGTTTGCCCCTGGCGGAACCGCAAATCTTCACGCGCCTGTCGGTTGTATTCGCGGCCCCGGAGTCCTATGCGTAGGCGCCATGAACATCCAGATCATTACCGCCGAAAAGCCCCTGATGGCGCAGGCGCGCCCGCGCAAGCCGGCGCCGTTCCTTCCCATGACCCGCGCCGAGATGGACGCGCTCGGCTGGGATGCCTGCGACATCGTGCTGGTGACAGGCGATGCCTATGTCGACCATCCGAGTTTTGGCATGGCCATCATCGGCCGGCTGCTGGAGGCGCAGGGCTTTCGGGTCGGCATCATCTCCCAGCCCGACTGGCATTCGGCTGATCCGTTCAAGGTGCTCGGCAAGCCAAAAGTGTTTTTCGGCGTCACCGGCGGCAACATGGACTCCATGGTGAACCGCTACACCGCGGACCGGCGCATCCGCAGCGACGACGCCTATACGGCCGGCGGCGAAGGCGGCAAGCGGCCAGACCGCTGCACCGTCGTCTACGCGCAGCGCTGCCGCGAGGCGTTCAAGGACGTGCCGATCGTGCTCGGCGGCATCGAGGCCTCGCTGCGCCGGATCGCGCATTACGATTACTGGTCCGACAAGGTGCGCCGCTCGGTGCTGGCCGACGCCAAGGCCGACCTGCTGCTCTACGGCAATGCCGAGCGCGCCGTCGTCGAGGTGGCCAACCGTCTTGCCGCCGGCGAAGCGCCGCGCGAGCTCAGCGACATCAGGGGCGTCGCGCTGTTCCGCCGCGTGCCCGAAGACTATTCCGAGCTGCACGCCGACGATCTCGACTCCGCCGACGAGGGCGCAACGCGCCAGAAGGGCGCGACCGTCATCCGCCTGCCGGCGCTGGAGCAAGTCGAGCAGGACAAGGAAGCCTATGCGCGCGCGTCACGTGTGCTGCATCGTGAGAGCAATCCCGGCAATGCACGGCCGCTGGTGCAGCGCCACGGCGATCGCGACCTCTGGCTCAATCCGCCGCCGATCCCGCTGACCAGCGACGAGATGGACGCGGTCTACGACCTGCCCTATGCGCGCGCGCCGCATCCGTCCTACGGCGAGGCCAAAATCCCCGCCTGGGACATGATCAAGTTCTCGGTGACGATCATGCGCGGCTGTTTCGGCGGCTGCACCTTCTGCTCGATTACCGAGCATGAAGGCCGCATCATCCAGAACCGTTCGGAAGGCTCGATCCTGCGCGAGATCGAGAAGATCCGCGACAAGACGCCGGGCTTCACCGGCGTGATCTCCGACATCGGCGGCCCCACCGCCAACATGTACCGGATGGCGTGCAAGGATCCGAAGGTCGAGGCCGCGTGCCGCCGGCCGTCCTGCGTCTTCCCCGAGATCTGCCCGAACCTCAACACCTCGCATGACGACCTGATCCGGCTCTATCGCAAGGTGCGCGAGACCAAGGGCATCAAGAAGGTGATGGTCGCCTCCGGCGTGCGCTACGATCTCGCGGTCGAGAGCCCCGAATACATCAAGGAGCTCGTCACTCATCACGTCGGCGGCTATCTGAAGATCGCGCCCGAACATACCGAGCGCGGCCCGCTCGATAAGATGATGAAGCCCGGCATCGGCGCCTACAATCAGTTCAAGCGGATGTTCGATGCCGCGGCCGAGCAGGCCGGCAAGAAATATTACCTGATCCCGTATTTCATCGCGGCGCATCCGGGCACGACCGACGAGGACATGATGAACCTCGCGCTCTGGCTCAAGAAGAACCGCTATCGCGCCGATCAGGTGCAGACCTTCCTGCCCTCGCCGATGGCGACCGCAACCGCGATGTACCACACCGGCGTCAACCCGCTGCGCGGCGTGCGCCGCGGCGGCAGCGACAAGGTCGAGGCGATCAAGGGCCTGCGTCAGCGAAGGCTGCACAAGGCCTTCCTGCGCTATCACGACCCCGACAATTGGCCGGTGCTGCGCGAGGCCTTGATCGAGATGGGCCGCCGCGACCTGATCGGCTCGCGCCCCGACCAGTTGGTCCCAGCGCACCAGCCCCCCGGCACCGGCAAGGCTGCCGGCACGCGGCGACCGGTGCGCCCCGGCGGCAAGACGCAGCGGTTCACGACCAAGGGTCTGCGAGTGATGAAGTAGGCAAGAGCCGGACGAGATCCGGTTTAGCCTGCGGCTGTCGTGCCCCCAAAACAAAAATGTCGAAAACAACCCCATGCACAGTAGACGGCATGAGCGGGATCAATGGCTTAGGCGGTCTGCGGCGACGTTGACCCGTCGGGCAAAACGGGCGCGGGATGGCAACGCGCCCCTTACGCTCGCACCGAAACTGGTTGACTTCGGCGCCATCATGTAACATATGAAGTTACATGAAACGAGATAGCCGATTATCAGGCGTGCTCCACGTCCTGCTGCACATGGCGCAGCAGCCTGGCCCGTTCACGTCCGAGACCCTGGCGAAGGCCATGGACACCAACCCGGTGGTGATCCGCCGCATCATGGCGGGCCTGCGCGACCTCGGTTACGTCCGCTCCGAGAAGGGGCACGGCGGCGGCTGGACGCTGGCTTGCGATCTGTCGAAGGTGACGCTGCGCGATGTCTACACCGCGCTCGGCAGCCCCTCGATACTGGCCATGGGCAACCGGACCGAGGCGCCCGGCTGCCTGGTCGAGCAGGCCGTCAATGCCGCGCTCGATCAGGCCTTTGACGATGCAGAGGCGTTGCTGCTGTCGCGCTTTGCCGGAGTGACGCTGGCGATGCTGAGCGACGATCTGCGCAGGCGCCTGGGTGCGCGAAAGCTTCAAGGCATGAGCGCGCATCACGCGTGACCCGCTCCCCTCAGCAGGACAACATCGTGACCGACATTCAAAACGCGTTTTCCGATCCGCAAATGGTGGCGAAGTACACCGAAGGGCCGCCACGGTTCGTTCCCGGCTACAATTCGATGCTGTCCATGGCGGCGATCCTTTTGGGCGAGCGTGCACGTGAAGATGCGCGAATACTCGTTCTTGGCGCCGGCGGCGGCCTGGAGCTGAATGCCTTTGCGCAAGCGCAACCGCGCTGGACCTTTGATGGCGTGGACCCGTCCGCTGCGATGCTGGATCTCGCGAAGCAGACGCTGGGCCCGCTCGCGCCGCGCGCGCATCTGCATCAAGGCTATATCGACGATGCGCCGGAGGGGCCGTTCGACGGCGCGACGTGCCTGTTGACCCTGCATTTCGTCGATGTCGAGGAACGGCTGCGAATAGCGTCCGAAATCCGCCGCCGCCTCAAGCCCGGCGCACCGTTCGTCGCGGCCCATTTCAGCATCCCCGGCGACGACGATGAACGGCCGCTTTGGCTCTCGCGGTATTCAGCCTTTCTCGCCGCTGCCGGAGTCGAGCCCGACAAGGCGGCCGCCGCGCGAAAGGCGGTCGATGGGCAATTGAGCATCCTGGCGCCCGCGCGAGACGAAGCAATTTTGCGCGACGCAGGCTTCTCCGTCCCAACCCTGTTCTACATCGGCTTCACGTTCCGCGGCTGGGTCGCCTACGCCTGAGACGTCACGGCCTCGTCGACACGTCGCCATGAAGAAGCCAGGCAGGGCCTGCCTCTCGCGCTACTCCGCAAGCCGCGCGAGCGGGCCCGCGGCCGCCTTCTGTTCACCCAGCGCTTGGCCCTGGGCCATGCGTTGGCGGATCATTGCGACAACCGGGCCTACCTGCTCGAAAGCCCGGTCGTGGGCGTCGTCGCCGGCGACCGCCAGTTTCGTCAGGTCGTAGACGTCGATCCGGTCGCGCGCGAGCTCAGTTCGATAAGGCTCCTGGGTCGGGTCGATATCGCCCAGGCGGGCGACGTCTCCCCAGATCGTCTTCGACAGCGAGAGCGCGCCGTCGTCACGCGAGACGAACAACGAGATGGGGGGCCGCGCGCCGCTCATCCGGTTCAGTTGCGAGCGGAAGACATCGACATCCACGTCGGGTGCCACCAGCATCACATTCTTCAGCTTGCTGCGCTTCGACGCGACAGCCGGGGCGCGGATCGCCCGCGTTCGCAGTGCTTCCAGTGCGATCCAATTGCCCATCGAATGAGCCAGGAGATAAACTTCGCCGACGGCAGACGAGGCGTCGAGCGTGCTCAACAGATTGTCGAGCGCGTCACGCGAAAAATTGGCGCTTTCCCGGTCATAGGTATACGCGCGCAGCCTCAGCTCGCCGCGCGATGGCCAGGTGAAAAGCACGGGAACGACCGGCACTTTGGAGTCGTGCACGATCTGCGCGAAGCGATAGACCGCATCATCGAAGCGGTTGTTGAAGCCGTGGACGAAGACAAGCACCTTGTTGCGACCGGACTGCTTCATCGCCGCGGCGACAGACGCAGCGAAATGCGTCTTGTCGAGATAGTCGGCCGACACAGTCGTGAAATCCCGTTGGGGGTCGCCGGGCAGGCTCGCGGGCCACTGCACTTCGCCGATCTTCCGCGCGGCATCTGGCGGGATCGAGACAGTCACCTCGGCAAAGGACAGCTCGTCCGAACGGTCCCCGCTGAACATCTCACCGGGATCGACGTCGGATCGCTTGCGATTGGTGACGACGTAGATCGGGACATTTGTGTTTCCGGGGGCGACCTGCGCTGTCGGAACAAGCACGCCCTGCGACGGACGTCCTGCACAGCCGCCCAGGACTGCTGCGATCGACAAAGCCAACAAAACTGCTGGAGCACTGATGCGACTCGTCCGGACCACCGGCAACACTCACAACTGGACGCAAGAGCGCGATAACTCACCATCCGGGCAACGGAAGGGGCACCGGATATCGACCAGTCTATACCGGCTGAGCGTGCCTGGATGTCACGGCGCGGCAACACCCAGCCGGCGACAACTGCGGAACCCGGTCTTGCAGACCATGGTCGCGTGAAATGTTTAAGAGGGAGATGTCGAGCATCTCACGTGGCACAAATTGCATATGCGTTGCCGTTGCGGCGGCGGCCTTGCTTTGGCGGTCGTCAGAGCGCCTTGACGTGCTTGGAGAAGATGCGGAGCCGCTCGCGCTGCCGCCTGCCCTGCTGTTCGAAAGCGTATGATGCAAGGCGCTCGACCGCGTCGCGGAGACACCTGAATTGGGTCTCCCTTTCGTCGGGACGCGTGCCCTTCGAGCCGTGAAGGTCGTCCAGCGCGACGCTGCTTATCTCGCAGTCGACGATGCTGGCGCCATACGTCATCGTAAACAGAAACGCCATCCGCTCCGTGTCGTAGCCAAGAATCTGGCCGCGCGTCAGAAGCGCTGCGTTTTCCGCTGGGGATACTCTCGGTGGACGCGGCAATTGTCAGCCTACGGCTTCGCCGGTGTCGCACGGCGGCACCTCCGCCAGGCGGCTCGCCTGCGAAGCAAAATCGTTGAACGCTGCGACTGCGTCGCTCATGTTGTGGCATCCGCGGCTGTCGCGCGAGGCGTGAACGCGAAGATCGAACAGCTCCATCCAGAACAGGGGCGCCGCAGCTGAACCGGCTTCAAGCGTTTCGAACATGTTGATCTCGCAATCGCCAACGCGCTCAAGCGCAACCGTCCGTGGGCCATGAGCGATATGAGGAATTCCGAGCAATTTTCCGTAACTTCGCAATATCTTCACGTTTATAGGCGGCGCGCCATCGCAGCTGGACATCAAGGCCTTCGGGCTTTTTCGGGGTGGGTTCGCCCCCGAGTACAGACGACGCACCTAGGGGGACAGATCGCCGATTTAAGTCACATGACACCCGGTTTCTTGTTATCGTGAGCCAATAACTTGATTTTCTATGCCGCGATCCCGATGCGCGAGCCGAGGACTCAAGGCCGCAGCGGCAACGACGAAAGGGTTCGATGTGGCTGCTGCCCGTTCGCCCCAATTGCAAGCCATGCCCAGTGCGACCGGCGGCATCGCCCGCCTGGTGTGGGCCCGCCTGCGCGAAGCCGGCATTCAGGCGGACGGCTTGCTGTCCAAGGCCAGATTGACCCTCGAGCAGATCCAAGACCGCAAGGCGCGGCTGAGCGTTGAAAGCCAGATCAAGTTTCTGGAGCTTGGTGCCGAGGCGCTGCACGACGACGCCCTGGGATTTCACCTGGCACGGGACTTCGACCTTCGTGAGATCGGCCTGCTCTACTATGTCGCGGCCTCATCCGGGACAGTCGCTGAAGCCTTGTCAAAGACGGAGCGCTATTGCCGGCTCGCGAACGAGGGAATTTCACTGCGATTTGCCGCGAAGGACATGGCGATTGCGTTGAGCTATGTCGGCGTGGAACGGCGGTCGGATCGGCACCAGATCGAATTCTGGGTGACCTCTATCATTCGAATCAACCGCGCACTGACCAACCGCCGCGTGGTGCCAAGCCGTGTCAAAGTCGCCCATCGCCGTCGAGCGATGCCCGCGGAGGTCAGGTCGTTCCTTGGTTGCGAGATCGAGTTCGGATCAGACGTCGATGAGATCGCCTTCCCTCAGTCCGTGGGACAGATGCCCATCGAAAGTGCCGATCACCACTTGAACGATCTGCTGGTGACCTTCTGCGAGGAGGCGCTTGCACATCGGCAGCCTGGGGGAGTTTCGCTCAGATCGAGCGTCGAGAATGCCATCGCGCCACTGCTTCCCCATCGCGAGGCACGGGCTGAGGAGATCGCGCGCCGGCTCGGCATGAGCCACCGCACGTTGGCGCGGCGCCTCGCGTCGGAAGGACTGACCTTCACCGGCATTATGGACGAGCTGAAAATCGACCTCGCCAAAAGCTATTTGAAAAAGGACGAGTTGCCGATTTCGCAAACCGCCTGGCTGCTCGGCTATGGCGAAGTCAGCGCATTCACCCACGCCTTCAGGCGCTGGACCGGAATGACGCCACGACAATGGCGTGCCGCGGACGACCCCAAGCGCGCCGACAACGTCAACGATACGCCCCCTCGCGCAAAGAACGCCAGGGCAAGCTAGTCCCGGCGGTAACGCCAAAGCGCCCCGATGCAGCCAGGAAAACACCAGATCCACTCAAGCCGCGGACCGCTGCAACCCTCACCGATCCACCGGCACACCCGGCCCGAGATGATACCGGCTCGAGAAGAACACCAGCGGCGTGGTGTCGCGATAGTCGCAGCTCGAAACTTCGGCGATGATCAGCGTGTGGTCGCTGACATCGACGTGGCGTGTGACCTCGCAGGCGAACCAGGCCATGCAGCCGGACAGGCGCGGCAGGCCGTCGACGATATCGTAATCCGGCGTCGCGCCGGTGTTCGGCTGGCTCGCGAAGTGCCGCGACAGGTCCCGGCCGTGCTCGGGCAGGACGTTGACGCAGTAGCGTCCGGTCGCCGAGATCGCCCGGTGCATGCGTCCCGGCATGACCGACACCAGCACGGTCGGCGGCGACAGGCTGACGGTGACAAAGCTGTTCGCGGTCATGCCGCAGACGCGGCCGTGCTCGTCCAGCGCGGTCAGCACCGCGACGCCGGTCGTAAAGCGCGATGCGGCCTCGCGGAACGAGGCCGGATTGGCGCGCGGCATGTCAATCCCCACTCGCATCGGTCCTCACGCAATCGCCCTGACCGGCTCAGGCGGCGCCGACATGCGCTCGATCCAGGCCTGGATGCGCTGCGGCGTGCAGATGCGGTCCCACTGCCGGTCCGGGTAGTTGAAATTCTCGGTGAACTCGTTGGCCAGCGCCGGGTTCTGGCTCATCGCGCCGATCAGCATGCCCAGCGCTTCCGTCGGCGGCTGCAGCATCACGTTGGTCCAGCGCGAGGCCGCCAGCACGCGATCCTGTCGTTTCAGCTCGATCGTCTCGCACAGGCGCAAGTCGAGCGCATCGGCGTTGACGATCTCCTCGCCGAGCACGAAGGCCGCATAGGAGGCGACATTGGCGCCCTGGCCCATCATGGGATCGACGATCGCATGGACGTCGCCGAGCGCGATCGCGCATTTGCCGTCGTCGAACTCGACCACAGTGTTGCGCACCGTCGGGACCACGCCGCCTTGCAGGAGATCCTGCGGCTGCGCGAGATCGAAGCGCGCGGTGTCGATTCGGTCGTAGGTCGTCGGGTGATGCTTCTCGAGCTTGCCCAGCAGCACCTTCAAGAAGTGCTTCGGGTTGTCGTCGTAGCTGAGCGTCGCCAGTTCCTCCATGTCGCCGCCGGGCACGTTCTCCATCAGCAGCGCGTTGGCGACACCGCCGAACGTAATGGTCGGGATCACGATCATCTCGCCATGGCCGGGTGACACCGAGAGCGTGACGTTCATGGGATCGGGCTGCCGCACGCCGGTGTAAAGCCCGACGCACAGCCGCCGTTGCGGCTGCGAATAGGGCGTGTGCTCCGGCCGGTAAGTGAAGAGCTGGCCCAGCGGGCCCTTGCCGGTCGAGACGACCAGGAGATCGAAACGGGCGACCAGCGGACGAATGTCGCGCTCTTCGATGCGGCGATATTCGATCTTGCCGCCGCGGCTGACAAAATCCTGCATCAGGGCAGGAAGATAGATCCGATAGTCGACGGCGCGGCTCGGCTTCGAGAAATCACCGCGAAAACTCAGCGGCTGCGGAAAATTGAAGACGTGGTCGTGGTAGTAATAATGGTCCTTCGGATCGCTCCAGTGATTGACGCCGAGATAGTCCTCGCGCGCGATCGTCACGTGGTGATGCGCGACGGTGTTGAGCAGGCGGATGTTCTTGTATTCCTCAGGCGGTCGATCCGTGATGATCGTCGCGTCCACGCCGTGCTTCTGCAGGTAAAGCGCGAGATGCAGGCCGGCGATGCCGGCGCCGACAATTCCGATATGGCGTGCCAATTTCGTCTCCTCCCCTGTGAATGCTTGTTTTGAGGGAGCCTAGCGACCCGCCGAGTTGCGCACTACGGAATAAATGGGATATAATTTATTCCAGATCGGAATGAATTATGGACCGGATCGATTGCCTGCGCGCTTTCGTTCGCGCCCTGGAGGGCGGCAGCTTCTCGGCTGCGGCCAAGGAGCTCGGGATCGGCCAGCCCGCGATCAGCAAGCGCATTGCGATGCTTGAAAGCGAATTCGGCACGCAGCTGTTCTCGCGCACGACGCGCACGCTGAAGCCGACGGCCGAAGCGCACCGGATCTACGATCTCGCGCGGCAGATCCTCGACAGCTTTGACATGGCGCGGTCGAGTGTCGAGCAGTCCGCACCCCGCCCGACCGGCACGCTCCGGATCGGCGTGCCGTCGTCGTTCGGACGGCGCTACGTGATGCCCGTCATCGCCGAGTACGTCCGGAATTATCCGGAAGTGCGGATCGACATCCGCTTCAGCGAACGCTTCGTCAACCTGGTGGAAGAAGGCATCGAGCTGGCGCTGCGCATTGGGAACCTGGAAGCGAGCACGCTGGTCGCCCGCCGGCTCGGGACCGTGCAGCGCCATCTGGTCGCGACACCCACCTATCTGCACGGCCGCCCGCTGCCGCGGACACCTGACGATCTCAGCTCGCACCAGTGCATCGTCTATTCACGGATGTCGTCGGCGCACCAATGGGCCTTCGAATCCGAGCATGGCCGTCACGTCGCATCGATCAACGGACCCATTCACGTCGACGACGCCGATGCGATGCAGGAGGCGACGATGCAGCATCTCGGCATCGCAATCCTGCCCGAATGGAACGCCGCTGAGGGCCTTCGCAGCGGCGAGCTCGAACATGTGCTTCCGGACTACACCATCGCCGCGCTGCCCCTGCACGCGGTGTATCCGGAGACGCAGTGGATGTCGCTGCGCGCGCGAAGTTTTCTGGATCTCCTGGTCGACCGCGCCGAGCATTTCGCGCCAGCCCCGTCGCATACCCGCACCGCTGGCGCAGGCGGTTGACGCCGCCCCTGCCATCATTAAATGACGCCCATGAAAAAGATCGGATTTCTGTCCTTCGGACACTGGACGCCCTCGCCGCAATCGCAGACCCGCTCGGCGGCGGACACGCTGCTGCAATCCATCGAGCTGGCCGTCGCGGCGGAACAGCTCGGCGCGGATGGCGCCTATTTCCGCGTGCATCACTTCGCGCGCCAGTTGGCCTCGCCCTTCCCGCTGCTCGCCGCCGTCGGCGCAAAAACCAGCACAATCGAAATCGGCACGGCCGTGATCGACATGCGCTACGAAAACCCGCTCTACATGATCGAGGATGCGGGCAGCGCCGATCTCATCGCCGGCGGGAGGCTCCAGCTCGGCATCAGCCGCGGCTCGCCGGAGCAGGTGATCGACGGCTGGCGCTACTTTGGGTATCGCCCGGCCGATGGCCAGAGCGATGCCGACATGGGCCGGCGCCACGCGGAGGTTTTTCTGGACCTGTTGCGCGGCGAAGGTTTTGCCGAGCCCAATCCGCAGCCAATGTTTCCCAATCCGCCGGGACTGCTGCGGCTCGAACCGCATGCGGCAGGCCTGCGCGAACGGATCTGGTGGGGCGCCGGTTCGAACGCCACCGCGGTCTGGGCGGCGAAACACGGCATGAATTTGCAGAGCTCGACGCTCAAGAACGACGAGACCGGCGAGGCTTTTCATGTGCAGCAGGCCGCGCAAATCCGCGCCTATCGCGCCGCGTGGAAGGAAGCCGGCCACACCCGCGAACCGCGCGTGTCCGTCAGCCGCAGCATCTTCGCGCTGATGAACGATCGCGACCGCGCCTATTTCGGCGGGGAGCGCGGAGGCGAGGACCAGATCGGCTTCATCGATCCGCAAACGCGCGCGATCTTCGGCCGCTCTTATGCCGCTGAGCCGGATGCGTTGATCGAGCAGCTCAAGCAGGACGAGGCAATCGCCGAGGCCGACACGCTGCTGCTGACGATCCCGAACCAGCTCGGCGTCGACTATTGCGCACATGCGATCAAGGCGATTTTGAAGCACGTCGCGCCCGCGCTTGGCTGGCGGTGAGAACGCCGACCGGTTCACTGCGACCGGTTCACTGCGCAAGTCAGGCGATCTCTTGCTGACTCCTGATCTTCTCAAGCCAAGCTGTCAAACGGGGATGTCTCGTGTATCGGCCCTCCAGGCCCGCCAGTTCCTGCTGAAAGACCGGCAGCGAGAGCAGCCGTTCGATATCGGGCTCCCTGATCTTCCAGATCGCCGGCGGAAAGAAGCCATGCACCTTGAGTTCGTAGAGCTCGAAGATCGCGTGAATGATCTCGTGGACCGCCCGGCGCTCTTCCGGTGTGATCTCAATGTCGCCGGCAGCCCCTCGCTCGAGGAATGCCGCGACCGGAAGGCGGCGTCGCAGGTCGGAGACCCGGTCGGAATATCGAAGGAAGATGTCCGCGCCCAGACGCCGATTGTTGGTGTGTAGCGCCGCATAGATCGCAGCCATGCCAACGATGATCGATCCGAGCGTCACGAATCTGAGAATATGGTCGAGCACGCGTCTCCTCCTTGCGCAGGGCACCGGAGTGACAGAGATAAACCAGACCGTGGGCCGATAAAATGGGGCGGCCGAGGCTCATGGACGCCCCGCATCTGACATTTGTCAGATGCGCGGAGGATGAAGTCCCGTGAATTCGTGGTGATGTCACTCCCGCGCCCGGGCCTACCCCGTCTTCGTCCCCGTGACGACAGCGAGCGCCTCGACGAGGCGGTCGAGATCGGCCTCGTCGGTAAAGAGCGCCGGCGTCACACGGATGCATTGGCCCTTGGCGACGCCGGTCCGGCGCACCGTCATGACCTTGTGGCTGTCCCTCAGCTTCACGACGATAGCCTCGTTGTCCGCCTTGCTGGTCTTGCCGGCGAGACGGAAGGACGTGATCGCGCCATATGAGCCGACCTCATCCGGCGTCAGGATCTCGATATCCTTGAAGCCCCGCACGCGGCTGACCCAGTAGTCGCGCAGATATCGCAGCCGGGCTTGCTTTGCCGCCGCGCCGATCTGCTGATGGAGCGCCACCGCCGCGGGCACCGTCAGGACCGTCGCGAAATTGACCGTGCCGGTGTGCACCCGCGAGCGGATGTCGGTCTCCGCAAAATCCTCGTCGCCCATGTCACGATCGATGTCGGCGAGGCGATCCTTCCTGACGTAGAGGAAGCCCACGCCGAGCGGCGCGCCGATCCATTTATGCAGATTGAAGCCGACGAAATCGACGTCGAGCTCGCCCACCCGGAAGTCGATCTGCCCCCAGGAATGCGCGGCGTCGACGATGGTGTCGATGCCCTTGGCCCTGGCCATGCGGGCGATCTCGGCGACCGGCATGACGAGGCCGGTGCGATGGCTGACATGGGTGAGGAGGAGGAGCCTGATCTTGGGATTCGCCTCGAGGGCGCGGGCATAGGCGTCGAGCACGGCCTGGCGGGCGGCCGGCTCCGGCACATCGAACCTGACCACGTCGACACCGCGACGCGCCTTAAGCGCGTTCATCGCGTACTGCATCGAATCGTAGTCGAGGTCGGCGTAGAGCACGCTGTCGCCGGGCTTCAGCTTGTTGTAGCCGCCGATCAGGAGCTGCAGCGCTTCGGTCGCGCCGCGGGTGAGCGCGATCTCCTCGGGCGCCGCGCCGACCGCCTGGGCCACCTTGATGCGCACGGCCTCGAAATCCGCACCCGCGCGCTGCCGCGCGTAGTAGGTGTTCTGATAGTTGACCATGTCGGTCTGGCGAATGAACTCGCGCCTCACCGGCTCGGCCATGATGCCCCAAAAGCCGTTCTCCAGATTGACGACATCCGGCGTCACGGCATAGAGCCCCTTCACCGCCGTCCAATAGGCATTGTCGGTGGCGATGGCGGCCGCCGCTCCGGTCGGCTGCGCCGGCAGACCGTCGGCTGCCATGGCCGGTGCCGCCAGGGACGTGACGGCTGCGGCCGCGAGGCCCTTCAGGATCGACCGGCGGTCGGACGACATTGTCTCATTCAGATGCATATCAGCCCCCACGATGCGCGGCGAAGGGAGCAGCGATCCATAGAGCGCGCATGACGAAGCGATGACAGTTCGATGATGCCCGGCGCGCCCGGTTACATCCCGCTCATTGCCCCGTCGATCATCCCTGCGCCGAGGCCACCGACCATTGCAAGACGTCCGCCATCGCAAGCAATTCCAGCTTCGCGGATGATTTTTCCAGCAACCCGGCTTGCGCAAGGCGCCGGGGATCATTGCGATAGTCCTGAAAGTCCGCATCGGATGCGAAGCTGACGATGTGCACCTCGATCGTGCCATCCGGATTTCGAAGACGACGCTCCACACGCCCGCTGAACGCAGCGAGTAGCGGCAAGACGGCATCCTCGTAGGCGCGGAAGGCCTCGATACCCTCGGGCGGTATGCGGGCAATGAGCACCAGCGTTACGGAGTGAGCTTGACAGGTCATCGCCGCAATCCCGAGCCGAGATAGTCGCGCATTGGAGACGCTGCATCCTGCGGGCGCCGCCTCACGGCGTCAATGGCGGCTCGAACACAGGCGGATACCTTCGAGATGCCCGCTTCGGGCGGGCTCCTCGGGATCAACTCGCGCGATCTCAGAACAAGGCGGCGCTGACGGCCTGTCCGTAGATCATCGCGGCGACGAGGGAGAGCAGCAAGCCCGCGCCCGAGAAGATCACGAGCACCTTTACGGTTTCGACATCAACGTTGGTTCTCGTCGCGCGGGATATCGCCTTTGCCAGTGCAGCCATCATCGCCAGCTCCGAACCGGGCCGCGCGGAGGCGGGCCCTAGTTCATCTAGCGTCATTGGGCGCGTTTGCGTGTGAAGCAGATTACAGGTGCACTTGCGTGCTGCGCCTCAGGCAAAAGCCGCAGCATTGCCACCGGTCGGCGTCGTCAAACCGCCCTGCTTAACGCGCTGCCGTCAGGGTGAGGCGCCACCGAGCCCACGGGCGCGTGATTGACGACGAGACCGGTCGGCACGGTGCCATGTCTCGACAGCGCAGCGGTGACCCGCCGCATCGCCGCCGAACCGAGTTCGCCGGCGCGCACCACCGGGATGATCAGATCCGCGTGTGCGGCCAGCGCGATGGCGTCGGGCTGAAGTGCGAGATTGCTCGCATGGACGACGATCAGATCGAACTCCGAGCGAATATCGTCCTCGGGCCGCGCATCGGCTTTTCTGCCGGCGCTCAGCAGCTCGTCGATCGACTGCAGCCCTGCCGTGGTCGAGCCGTCCTGCCATTCGGTCACCGGAGGCTGGTGACCGGCGAATTCCGGCTGGAGCCGGATCAGCACGCTCATCATGCCCCGATTCACCGCCGCGCGATTGAGCGAGCGCGCAACGGTGTTGCCGCCTGCACCTTTGCCGACCGACAGCACGAGGGCGACCTTGCAGCCACGCACCGGCGCGCGATCGATCCGCTCGAGGAGCGGACGCAGATATGCGCCGAGATCGAGCTCGGCCGAGGCAGTGATCGGCCTTTGCCATACAGTGTTGGCCACGGCGCCAGGCGCCAGATCGGGAATGCGGGCCCAGACAGGCAGGTTCGGCATCGCCTCGGGCTGGCGCGCGGCCGGAACCGGACGCTGGACTTGCGCGTCCGCCGCTTCCGCACGCGCAAGAGTTTGAGCAGGAGTTTGAGCGGCAGCCTCGGCAGGCGCGGGCCCGTCGGACATGCTTCCCATCGCCGCAACGGCGGCCGTCGAGGTCAGGATCGAGCCGATCGCGAGCGCCGCGAGCAGCAAGGCGAGGGGCGGACGCGTCGAGCGCATCGGCGGAATCGCGAGCGAGGCGATCTTGGTCTGGGAGCTCTGCAGCTGGCGCTGCTCGTTGGTCGTCTTGAACCGCGACAGGAACTGCTCGTAGATGTTCTTGTTGGCATCGGCATCGCGCTGCAGCTCCTGCAGCTTCACCAACGCCTGACCGTCGACCAGCATCTGCGTCTCGACCGCCCTGAGCTGCTTTTCCAGCGCGTTCTGCTGCTCGAGCTGAGCCTCATATTCGGACTTCGCCGTGTCGATGTTCTTTTTCCGCTCGACCTCGATCTGCCTGTTGATGTCAGCCAGCTGGCTGTAGGAGATCGCGAGGTCGGGATGGCGGTCGCCGTACACCGCTTTCTTCTGTGCGATCTGATCGTTCAGGGTCGAGCGCTGCGCGCGCAGCATGCTCAGGAGATCCTGCTTCACCGGACCTTCGACATTGGCCTTGAGATCGCGCTGCACCTGCTCGTAACGCGCCCTGGCTTCCTCGGTACGCGCGCGCGCGGCGGAGACCTGCTGATTGAGATCGGTCACCCGCAATTGCTGGGTCGTGGAATCCTTGCCGGCATTGAGGATCTTGTGCTCGAACCTGAAGGCGGCAACGGCATCTTCCGATACGCGCAGGCGCTCGTTCAATGCCTTCAGCCGGTCCTTGAGCCAGTCGGCCGCCTCGTCCGTCGCCTCGGTGCGGACACGGCCCTGGCTGGCGACGAACGCCTCAGCGATGGCATTGGCGTAATGCGCGGCCCGTTCCGCATTGTTCGAGGTGAATGAAATCGCAATGACGTAGGTCAGTCCGCGGCGCGAGATATCGAGACGGTTGCGAAATTTTTCGAGCAGGCGCGTCATGTCGGTGTAACCGCCCGCGATGTCCGCGTCGTCGGCGATCTTGAGCTGCTCGATCAGGGGCCGGAGAAAGCCGTCCGATTTGGCGATCTCGATCTGGCTCTGAAGTGCCGCGGCATCCTGGCCGATGCCCGGCAACACGTCCTGCTCCGAGGTGACGCGCAGCTCGCGGGGATCGACGACGACCAGGGCCGTCGCGGCATACCGGACCGGCAAGACCATCAGGACAATGACGCCCAGGGCGAACAGCGCCAGCGCCAGCGTCAGGATGCGCCGGCCATTCTCGCGCAGGAAAGAGAGCGCACCGGTGACGGTCAGCGATCCCTTGATCAGCGCAGGAGCAGCGCTGTCAGGCTTCGCCGTCGCAGCCCGCGGCGCTTCCCACGAAGCCGCAGGCTCCGTCGGGGCGATGCTTCGCGGAGATGCGCTTCGACCGAACGCCATAGGATTGGACTCGAAATCAACTGACAGCCCCGGTTCAGAGGCTTGCTACACCGTAAATATCCATGGTTAACCGGCGGTTACGGCTGGCGCGCCGTGGTCAATGAACAATCTGTTAACGCGCGTGCCGATGCGCCGCGCTGCATCGGCGCGTCCGGTTGAACCGGGCTGGCGCGACCACCACGCCGTCGATCAATGCCCCATTGCGGCGGTTCGAGGGCGATCATTTCGTCGTCGGCATTGCATTCCTCTTGACGACATTCGAGGTGTCGACGCCGCCTCACCAGGAGGCGGGAACATGGAAAATGGTGGTCGATGGCGTGGAGCTGACCCGCACTCACTAGAGCCCGCTGCAGCGCAATCGGAACGGAGTTCCGGCGCGCCATTCAGAATAAAACCACGAGCTCATACAGATTTGAAATTGCTTGTGATTTTCTCACCTCTATGATTTGGCGGCCGTGGGGGCCGCTGCCGTAGGGAATTACGGCACGCCTCACAACAGCGTGCGCCTTTCGCTCCGGGATCGTAGTATTGTCGTCGGAAGCTGCCGACGCACGAGACCGGGGATCTTGCGTATCCACTCGATCGCGGCGCTCGACGAGATGCACTCCAGAATTAGGCTGAGGATCGCGACTGCGGTCGGACGGCGCGGCAAATGGAGGACATGATGGCGTGGCGTGACGACAAGGCCCGGGCAACCCTGATCCGCGATGCAGCAGGCAGCGTGCCGCCGGGCAAGAGCCCGCGGGCCTTTGCCGAGCCCTTGTTCGGCTACAGCAATATCGAGGATCTCGACAATTACGACGCCGCCTCGCTTGCCGTCCTGGCGGAGCAAGCCTGGGAGCATGTGCAGCGGCGCACGTCGGGCAGCGCCGATATCCGCGTGGTCAATCCGACGTTGCCGAACGGGCGCGAGATTTCCGTGCTCGAGATTCTCAACGACAACATGCCTTTCCTGTACGACTCCACGATGGCGGAGCTCGCCGAGCAGGGCATCGAAGTCACCCTCGTCGCCCACCCGATCATCGCCGTGGAGCGCGATGCCGAGGGCAAGCTGCTGCGGTTCTACGGCGAAGCACTGCCGGAGGGCGCAAGAGGCGCCCGCGAAAGCCTGATTCACCTCCACATCACCCGCCTGGACGCCGACGCCGATCGCCAGAAGCTGATCGACGGACTCACCAGGGCGCTGAACAACGTCCGCGCCTGCGTCACCGACTGGCGCGCCATGCGTGACCGCGTCGAGGAAGCAATCAAGACGTTCGCCTCCAATCCGCCGCCGCTGCCGATCGACGAGGTCGCCGAAGCCAATCAGTTCCTGCAATGGCTCTGCGCGGACAATTTCACCTTCCTCGGCGTGCGCGAATATCGCTTCTCGCCCGACAGCGATGCGTCGGACGACATCACGACCGGCGAAGGCCTCGGCATCCTGCGCGATCCCGACGTGAAGGTCCTGCGCCGCGGCAACGAAATGGTGGTGATGACATCGGAAATCCGCGAGTTCATGCACGAGCCGACGCTGCTGATCGTCATCAAGGCCAATGTCTCAAGCCTCGTCCATCGGCGGATCCGGATGGATTATGTGGGTATCAAGCTCTATGCACCCGACGGCCGGCTCGAGGGCGAATTGCGCGTCGTCGGCCTGTTTACCTCCGGCGCCTATACCCGCTCGGTGCGGCAGATCCCTTATGTGCGCCACAAGGTTGCGCGGGTGCTGCAGCGCGCCGGCTTCGACCCGAACGGCCATTCGGGCAAGGCGCTCATGCATATCCTCGAAGATTATCCGCGTGACGAGCTGTTCCAGATCGACGTCGACACGCTCTACAATTTCGTCATCGAGGTCCTGATCCTCTACGAGCGCCCGCGCGTCCGGGCGCTGGCGCGGGTCGACAAGTTCGATCGCTTCGTCTCCATTCTCACCTTCATTCCGCGCGACAAATACGACACCGACGTCCGCACGCGCGTCGGAGCCTTCCTGTCGCAGGTCTACAAGGGGACCCTGTCGGCCTCCTACGTATCGTTCCCTGAAGGCGCGCTAGCGCGCGTCCATTTCATCATCGGGCGCTATGAAGGCAAGACGCCTGTCGTCGAGCGCGCCGCGCTCGAAGCCGGCATCAGCGCCATTGCCGCGACCTGGACCGACAAGCTGAAGGCCGCGCTCACCGCGTCGACCGACGGCATGCGGGCGCGCATGATCACCAATCGTTATGCCCAGGCCTTTAGCGGCGGCTATACCGAGGTTTTCACGGCGGAGCAGGCCATCGCCGATATCGCCACCATCGAAAGGCTGACGCCGGCCCGCCCGGTGACGATTTCGGTGCACCGCGACAAGGGCGAGGACGATCCCAGGCGCTTCGGCCTGAAGGTGTTCTCCGACGCCGCACCGCTATCGCTGTCCTATCGCGTGCCGGTGATCGAAAATCACGGCCTGCGCGTGGTCGACGAACGCACCTATCAGATCGTGCCCGGCAACCGGCCGGAACCGGTCTGGATGCATGAGATGACGATCGAGACCAGCGACGGCCAGCCGATCGAGATCAATCCGGAATTCAGCCATCGCCTGGAAGCCTCGATCATGGCGGTGGTCACGGATCGCGCCGAATCCGACGGATACAACGCCCTGATCCTGCGCACCGCGCTGGGCTGGCGCGAGGTCTCGACGATCCGGGCGCTGTCGCGCTATCTGCACCAGATCCGCGCTCCGTTCACCCAGGATTACATGTGGGAGACCTTGCGCAAGAACGCCGCGATCACGGCCACCCTCGTCGCACTGTTCCAGACCCGCCTCGATCCGCGCCTCGTGCTTACCGATCGCGAGCGTTCGGCGCGCGAGACGGCCCTGCTTGCCGAGATCGAGGAGCAGCTCAAATCCGTCGCCTCGCTCGATGAAGACCGCATCCTGCGCCGCTTCACCAATCTGGTGCAGTCAACCATCCGCACCAATCTGTGGCAGATCGGCGAGAATGGACAACCGCGTCCGGTCATCTCCTTCAAGTTCGACGCGCGGCGGATCGACGATTTGCCGGCGCCGCGGCCTCTCTACGAGATCTTCGTCTATTCGCCGCGGGTCGAAGGCATTCACCTGCGCTTCGGCAAGGTCGCGCGCGGCGGCTTGCGCTGGTCCGACCGGCCGCAGGATTTCCGCACCGAGATCCTGGGTCTCGTGAAGGCGCAGCAGGTCAAGAACGCCGTGATCGTGCCGGTCGGCGCCAAGGGCGGTTTCGTGCCCAAGCGCCTGCCGCCGCCGTCCAATCGCGACGCCTGGCTCGCGGAAGGCACCGAGGCCTATCGCATCTTCGTGCGCTCGCTGCTCGAGCTCACCGACAATCTCGACGGCGACGCCGTCGTGCCGCCCGATTCCACCATGCGCCATGACGGCGACGACCCCTACCTCGTGGTCGCCGCCGACAAGGGCACCGCCACCTTCTCCGATGTCGCCAACGCGATCTCGGCCGAGAAGAACCATTGGCTGGGCGACGCCTTCGCCTCCGGCGGCAGCCAGGGCTACGACCACAAGAAGATGGGGATCACGGCGCGCGGCGCCTGGGAGGCGGTCAAGCGCCACTTCCGCGAGCTCGGCACCGACATTCAGACCATGCCGTTCACGGCTGCCGGCGTCGGCGACATGTCCGGCGACGTCTTCGGCAACGGCATGCTGCTCTCGCCGGCGACAAGGCTCGTGGCCGCGTTCGATCACCGCGACATCTTCATCGATCCTTCGCCCGACCCTTCGACCAGCTTCGCCGAGCGCAAGCGTCTGTTCGACCTGCCGCGATCGAGCTGGCAGGACTACAACAAGTCGCTGATCTCGCAGGGCGGCGGCGTGTTCTCGCGCACGCTCAAGGCGATCCCGCTCGCACCGGAAGTCCGCAGCCTGCTCGATCTCGACAAGGAGCAGGCCACGCCGTTCGAGGTGATGACGGCGATCCTGAAAGCGCGCACGGACCTGTTGTGGTTTGGCGGCATCGGCACCTATATCCGCGCATCGGCAGAGAGCGACGATCAGGCCGGCGACCGCGCCAACGATCCGATCCGCATCGCAGGCACTGACGTTCGCGCCCGGGTGATCGGCGAAGGCGCCAATCTCGGCGTCACCCAGCGCGGCCGCATCGAAGCGGCACAAAAGGGCGTCAAGCTCAACACCGACGCCATCGACAATTCGGCCGGCGTCAACACCTCCGACGTCGAGGTCAATATCAAGGTCGCGCTGGCGCGCCCCGAACGCGAGGGACGCCTCAGCTTCGCCGACCGCAACAGCCTGCTGGCCGCGATGACCGACGAGGTCGGCACGCTGGTGCTGCGCAACAACTATCTGCAGACGCTGGCGCTCTCGCTCGCCGAGCGCAAGGGCGTGGCCGAGACCGGCTTCCTCACCCGCCTGATGCAGTCGCTCGAGCAGCGCGGCCTGCTCAGCCGCGCCGTGGAGTTCCTGCCCGACGACGCAGCGCTCACCGAGCGGACACGACGCGGCCAGGCCCTGACACGGCCCGAGCTTGCCGTGCTGCTCGCCTACGCCAAGCTGACGCTCTACGAGGACCTGCTCCTCACCAGCGTGCCTGACGATCCTTACCTCGCCCGCAGACTGTCCCTGTATTTTCCGCGCGAGGTTCCCGATAAATTCCCGGCCGCGGTCGAGCTCCATCGCCTGCGACGCGAGATCATCGCGACCAGTCTCGTCAATGCCGTGATCAACCGCGGCGGCCCGGCGTGTATCGTGCGCCTGACCGACGAGACCGACGCCGATATTCCCACCATCGTCATGGCGCAGGTGGCGGTGGACGCGATCTACGAGCTCAGGCGGCTCAATGACGCGATCGACGCGCTCGACACCCGGATCGACGGGCAGGTGCAGCTCGGCCTCTACGCGACGGTCCAGGATCTCCTGATTTCCCGCATGGTCTGGTACGTGCGCAATGTCGATTTCAAGGACGGCCTCGAGGCGGTGATCGGACGTTTTGGCCCGGGTATCCGCGAGATCGCGGCCTCCCTCGACACCACCCTACCGCCGGACCTGCAGGCCGCGCGCGGCAAGCGGCGCCAGGAGCTCACCGATGCCGGCGTCCCGGCCGGCCTCGCCGGCGAGCTCGCCGATCTCGACCCTCTGATTGCGGCACCCGATATCGTGACGGTCGCCGAGCGCACCTCCCGCGCCATCGGCGATGCCGCCGCGACCTTCTTCGCTGCGGAAGCCAATTTCCGTCTCGACCGCATCATCGCCGCCGCGCGCAGCGTGCCGGCAAATGATTATTTCGAACGCATGGCGGTCGATCGCGCTGTCGAGCAGATCGCCGGCGCCGAACGAAGACTGGCCGCGGATATGCTGGCAACCGGCCAGTCCGGCCAGCAGGCTGTCGAGACGTGGCTCGCGGCTCACCCCGAAGCGGCGCGCATCCGTCGCTCGGTCGAAGAAATTGCTGCCAGCGGCCTGACGCTTGCCAAGCTGACGGTGGCGGCGAACCTGCTGGGGGACCTGGTCAAAGTCTGAGAGCGTGCGAGGCAGCGATGTGAAACCTAGCCGGCGAACGGAGGAACCCCATGATCCACGCCACTTGCCACACCGCCGATAATGTCCGCTGCATCGAGTTCGATGCCACACCGTGGTTCAGCGAGGCTGACGCTCCGAGCATTGTCGATCTGGCCCGACGAGGCTGGACCAGCACGGCGATTGCAGAGTCCCTCGAGCACCGACGAGGCTACGAAGGCCTGCACGACCTCGTCGAGTATGCGGCGAACCGATTGCAATCGGAATCCCTGGAGGACCCAACCTGGGAAACGTTCGCGTGCGTCGTCGATGGCCCCGAGGCCGTCGCGTGGCTCAGGGAGAACCGGCCCAACGTTGTGGCAAGGATCCCGTAAGACACGAGAAGCGCAGCAAAAGCCACAATCGATCGGCGGCAAACGAAGCGGAAAGGCGCGCCCGGAACGATCTGAACCCCCGACTCGATTGCCGCATTCGAGCGCGAGGCCTATGCTGGCATCCGGCAATCACGCGGCCGCCCATCGTGCGGCGGGGCAGCCTCACGGTGGATGGCTCGCATATCCATCCGAAAGGCTACGCCATGACCATTGCCCCCACGCTCCACCGATACCTGGCTGCCGAGAACATCCAGTATGTCGAGATCCCGCACGTTTTCACCATGTCATCCGCGCGCACGGCGCAGGCCTGCCACGTCTCGGGCGATCGTTTCGCCAAGGCCGTCGTGCTGCGCCATGACGGCGGCTATATGCTCGCGATCGTTCCGGCATCGCACCGTCTCAACTTGCCGGACTTGAAGGAGAAGCTCGGCGCGGATCTCGTGATGGCGAACGAAACCGAGATCAACAGGCTGTTCGCGGACTGCGCGCATGGAGCCGTTCCGGCGGTAGGCCGATGCTACGGGCTCGATCTCATCGTCGATGACAGCATCCGGGCGCAGCCCGAGATCTATATCGAGGCCGGCGACCATGAGACGCTGCTTCACCTGACGCATGCACAGTTCGAACGGCTGACGGCCAATGCGCCGCATGGACGCTTCAGCACGCACGGTTGACGCAGCATGGCAGCGGGATGATTTTTCCTGCGCCTTCGTCGCGGCGCGCGTGCGGTCGCGCCCGGTTCGTAGTATAATCGCGTCACGGGGGCTGCGTTCGCAACGGAGGTCCTCCATGAAGGTCAAGGACGTGATGCACAAGGGTGTCGATTGGGTCAGCCCGGACACCCCGATCACCGAGATCGCGAAGTTGATGCAAGGGCACGACATCGGCTGCATTCCGATCGGCGATGACGACCATCTGATCGGGATGGTGACCGATCGCGACATCGTCTGCAAAGGCCTCGCGAGCAAGAACTTCAACGCCGCGCGCATGACGGCGCGGGACGTGATGACCGAAGGCATCCATTGCTGCCGGGAAGACGACGATCTGGCGAAAGCCGTGCATCACATGGAGACGCTGAAAATCCGCAGGCTGCCCGTGATCAACAAGAGCAGGCGGATGGTCGGCATGATCAGCCTGGGCGATGTCAGCCAATTCGCCAGCGTTGATCTGTTGACCCAATGCGTCAAGGGCGTGTCGGCCCATCATTGATGGCGACCGCCACCCGGCGCCCGGAACTTCGTCGCATCGCTCGCAGGACCCCGCTGCCGGCGAACGCGCACGCTATGATACGCGACCTGCCAAGAAGCTGCTCCGCCGTCTTCTCGTCCCCATTGTCACCTGCGCAGCTAATTCTTCAATTCGTTCCGCAGCTCATTCTTGGCGTTCCGCATCTTGCTCGCTCCCCTGAGCGGGGGCTTCGGCGGCGGAGTCGGATTCGCCCAGCCTGCCATCTGCAGGCAGGTGAGCAGATCGACATAGCTTTCTATTCCTCCTGCCGCAGCCTCGCCTTCGCAACTATCGCGCGCGGGGCCCGGAACAGTCAGCCAGGTCGAGCTCAGCTGTTGCTGCGCAATTGTCTCGTCACGCACGCACTCGCCGGCGTCCTGCGCCAGGGTGAGCCCTGAGGCCTTGTCGTCGGCGGAAACGTCCCGGCAAAGGGCTTCCACATTGAAGATGGGCACACGGTCTGAAATCGGAATCGTGGGCTGGCCAAGAAGCGACAGGACCAAGAGCGCTGCTTTCATAAAATCCTCCCTTGAATCGGGTTGGACGGGAAAGCTCGGGGAAAGTTAGGCCTGGTTTGTTTCCGGCCGGCTTCACCCGGCCTGCAAAGGGTTTCGTCCTTGCCCGGCAGCGCATTGTGGCTTCCCGACGGACGCCGGTCGCGGCGCGTCACGGCCGATGACGAAGCTTACCCGGGTCTTCGTACGTAGAGCGAGATAAACCGGTCGATCATGGGGTTGATCTGCTCCGGCACCTCCAGCGACAGGAAATGTCCGGAGCCGACGGCCTTGGCCGTGACCAGCTGCGGGCACAGCTCCGCAAAACGATCCAGATCCGCGAGCCGATGGGCCGCTTCGATGTAGAGCACCGGGACCCGGCACGCCTGGGCGCATTCACGCGCCCGATGCACATCCCAGGGAAACAGACTTGTAAACGTGGACACCAGCACGTGCTGTGGCGTCGCCAGAAAGGTCTGTTCAACATGGGCGCGGCATCTGTCGGTCGGCAGACAGGAGTCCGCCACGATTTTCCGTACCTCGTCCGCAAAATTCGCGCCCCTTAAGCCCTCCAGATACCCGACGAACACCGTCCCTGCCGAGGCAGGGAAGAGCACCCCTGAGTCGAGCAGCACCAGGCCTGCAGGAAAGTCCGGATAGCGGGCGGCGATTTCGAGCGCCATGTTGCCACCCATGCTCTGACCCACGATGATCGGCTTTGTGATCTGCTGTCGGTTGCACAGAAAGACGAGATCATCGGCGAAGCCTTCGATCGAATACGCCTGTTGCGGCTTGTCGCTCTCACCATGCCCCCGCAGCTCGGCATTCAATGCCCGACCTTGACGGGCGAAATACTCCATCTGCGGCGCAAAATGCGTGCGATCCCCGCCGAGGCCATGGACGAACAGGAATTGAAGCGGTCCCGCGCCGGCAATGTCGAAGGACAGCTGGATTCCGTCATGCGCGAGCTTCATGGGTCATCTCCATATTCACCGACATGTCCAGGCGTCTCTGGCGAGTCCTCAATCTAACCGGCGCCACACGGCCGATAAAGATGGGCACGACTGCTTCGCCATGGTGCCATGACGCTGCGGCCGACCAAGCGCACCGGCCGCACATTCGGCGATGCCACGCGATTTTTCGCTCCGCCGAGGCGGGCCGGAAAGGCCGTCACCAGCTCCAGGCTTACGCGGTGACGAACATGAGCAGCGGCGCGATGATCTCGCCCGGCGCAGAAATGGGAGGTTTTGGAGTGCCCAGTTTTGTAGCGGAATGGCGCGCCCGGAACGATTCGAACGTCCGACCCTCAGATTCGTAGTCTGATGCTCTATCCAGCTGAGCTACGGGCGCGTTTTTCGCAAACAGTGCGGGCTGGGCCCGCAGGCAGCCTCCGGACAGCGCCGGAGGGGTGCGAAAGAGCGCTCTGACTAACCGCTCTTGCCTCGATTGGCAAGGTCCGGGAGGGGGAGATTTTACAGAGAGGTGACGATTTCCCGGGTGGGTCGCTGGCCGACTACGCCCTCTGCCGCTCGTTGCGGATGGAGAGGAGTTCCACGGGGCGGTCGGGGATGACGATCCGGAAGGTGGCGCCGATGGTGCCCTCGACCAGATGGATCTCGCCGCCATGGGCGCGGACCAGCTCGGCGGCGATGGCCAAACCAAGCCCGCTGCCGCCGGGGCGGCCGGAGGTCTGGAACGCCTCGAACAGATGGTCCCGGGTCTTCTGGGGGACGCCGGGGCCGGTGTCGGAGACCTCCAGGATGGCGACGGCGCCTTCGCGCTTTCCCGTGATCCGGATCTGCTGCGCCCCGCCGTCGCCCGACGAATGGCTTTCCAGCGCCTGGGCGGCGTTGCGGACGAGGTTGAGCAGCACGCGGAAGAGCTGGTCGGGATCTGCATCGATCGCGAGCCCGCGCTCGATCGCGGCGACCCAGGCGATCGAGGCGTCGCTGGCGAGGCCCGCGGTTTCGCGCACCTCCAGCACCACAGGCTCGATCATGATCATGCGGCGGTCGGGCGCCGCTTCCTGGGCGCGGCCGTAGGACAGAGTCGACTGGCAGAAGGCGATGGCGCGCTCGAGCGAGCGCACCAGCTTCGGCGCAAAGCGCTGCACCCGCGGATCCGGCACGCTGGCGAGCTGGTCGGACAGGAGCTGGGCCGACGCGAGCAGATTGCGCAGATCGTGGTTGATCTTGGAGACGGCGAGGCCGAGGGCGGCGAGCCGGCTCTTCTGGTGCAGCATCGACATCAGATCGCGCTGCATGTCCGACAATTCGCGCTCGGCGACGCCTATTTCATCGCTGCGCTGGCTCGGCACGATGATCCGCGCCGAGCTTTCGGGGTTTTCGTGGAAGCCGACCAGGCTCGCGGTCAGCCGCCGCATCGGGCGCACGAAGAGATAATGCAGCACGAGATAGACGAGGCCCGCGGTCAGCACCGCGATGATCAGCGCGACCACCACGACGTTGCGGGAGAAGCGATACATCTGCTGCCGCAGCGGCAGCTCGTCGGTCACGATCTCGATGAACTGGGCATTGCCGACGCCGGGCCCGACGATGCGGATGGCCTGGTTGCCGGTCTCCAGCATCATCCGGAACGAGCCGGTGATCGCCTCCCACACCGTCATGTCGCGCAGGTCGATGTCATGCTCGATGGCGGTGGGAAGGTTGTCGCTGGCGAGCAGCCGTCGCTGCTGCCCCATCTTGATGGCGACGGCACGCGCATTGATGCTCTTCAGGATCTCGCGCGACAGCGACTCGGGGACCATGCCGAGCGGGGCGGCGTCGAGCACCAGCGCGGCAGTGTTGGCCGCCGCGACGCGGTCATTGAGCCGGTTGACCCAGAAGTTGGCGATGGCGGGCACGTAGAGCAGGACGGCGGCGATCATCACCAGAGGGACGGTGAGCAGCAGCAGCTTGCCGGATAGCCCGAGCCCGCTGGGCCCACGCGGCCGCATCGCCGGCTGGCCCGGCTGATCCGTATCATGGACCGGCTGGAGGTCTGTCGCTGCCACGAAGTTCGCCCCTGTTGGCTTTGTAATAGAGCCTGGCTGATGAAGGATGCGACCCGGCCGGGGGCCGGTCAAATTACGGATCGCTAATCTCTCAAGGTGGGATGTAAGCTCTGATATCGCGAGTCGCCACCTCAAGGATTAAAAACCCCGTACAAACAGCGATATTCACCGGAACAGCGCGCTCTTGCGACGTTGACGAAAAGAAGACGCTCGCATATAAGCCGCGCAAATTGTCCGCGATGACCCGGTGCGCACGCCGGGAGCGGCTCTCTTGGGGCCGAAAAGGGCCCGTTTTGGGCCGCATCTTCCGGACTTTATCATCAATTCTACAGGCAAATTGCCCGGTCAGCGGAGAAAAACCCGTGAAGCGGACTTATCAACCCAGCAAACTGGTGCGCAAGCGCCGTCACGGCTTCCGTGCCCGTCTCGCCACTGCCGGCGGCCGCAAGGTTCTCGCCGCCCGCCGCGCCCGCGGCCGCAAGCGTCTGAGCGCCTGAGCCGGACCCCCATTTTTGGGATTTCATCATGGATCGGCTGAGGCAGCGAGCGGATTTCCTCGCCGTTGCCAATGGCGCGCGGGCGAATAGTCCCGCGTTCGTCCTGCAAAGCCGCCGCCGCGACGACAGCGGCCCGATCCGGATCGGCTTCACCGTTACCAAAAAGAACGGCAACGCCCCCCAGCGCAATCGCATCCGGCGCCGGCTTCGCGAATTGGTGAAGCGGCTCGACCCGGTGTCGATGCAGCCCCATCATGACTATGTACTGGTCGGCCGAAGGGACGCGCTCTCGCGCGACTTCGCCACCATGCTCGACGATCTGCGCATAGCGTTCACGAAGCCTGCGCGGCATACGCACAAGGGACGCGGCTCAAGAACCGACGGCTCAAGGCCCGGCCCCGCTCCTGCGACCAGCCGCAAACCGGATTGATGACGAGACAATAGTGATGACCGACAATCGCAATACCATCCTCGCCGTCATTCTGTCGGGCCTCGTCCTGATCGCCTGGCAATATTTCTACAACGTGCCGGCGATGGAGAAGCAGCGCGCCCAGCAGCAGGCGCAGGCCGAGCTCCAGAAGAACACGCCGCAGCCGACGGCCTCCGCAACGCCGGGCGCCGCGCCGCAGCCCGGCAGCGCGGCCCAGCCGGCAACACCGGCCGCCAACCAGGCCCAGCCGGTCGTTTCCCGCGAAAGCGCGATTGCAGCCAGCCCGCGCGTGAAGATCGACACGCCGCGGCTTGCCGGCAGCATCTCGCTGAAGGGCGGCCGCATCGACGACATCGCGCTGGTGCAATACCGCGAAACGGTCGACCCGAAGTCGCCGCCGATCATCCTCTATTCGCCCTCGGGCACCGCAGAACCCTATTACGCCGAGTTCGGCTGGGTGCCGGCGACGGGCGTGACGGCCAAGCTGCCGGACGCCCAGACCCTCTGGCAGCAGGACGGCAGCGGCAGCCTGACGCCGACGACGCCGGTGGTGCTGAAATGGGACAATGGCGAGGGCCTCACCTTCCGCCGCACCATCGCGGTCGACGACCACTATCTCTTCACGCTCAAGGACGAGGTGAGCAATGTCGGCAACGCGCCTGTTACGCTCTACCCGTTCGCGCTGATCTCGCGCCACGGCACGCCGCAGGTCTCCGGCTATTACATCCTGCATGAAGGCCTGATCGGCTATCTCGATGGCTTGCAGGAATACGCCTACAAGAAGATCGACGAAGCCAAGGCGGTGAACTTCAAGGCCACCAATGGCTGGCTCGGCATCACCGACAAGTACTGGGCTTCGGCGCTGCTGCCGGACACCAGTGCGCAGCTCCAGGCGCGTTTCTCGTCGAACCCGGTCGGCAACGTCCACACCTACCAGACCGATTATCTGCTCGACCCCGTCACCGTCGCGATCGGCGGCACTGCGACTGCGAACGCGCGGCTGTTCGCCGGCGCCAAGGAAGCCGGCGTCGTCGGCGTGTTCCCGTTCGCCGGCCTCGGCGGCTACAACAAGGAACTCGGCCTCAACCATTTCGATCTGCTGATCGACTGGGGCTGGTTCTACTTCATCACCAAGCCGATGTTCCTCGGCCTCGACTTCTTCTACCGCTTCTTCGGCAATTTCGGCATCTCGATCCTGCTCGTCACCGTGATCGTCAAGCTGCTGTTCTTCCCACTGGCCAACAAGTCCTACGCCTCGATGGCGAAGATGAAGTCGGTCCAGCCGCAGCTCCAGGCGCTGAAGGAGCGCTTTCCCGACGACAAGGTGAAGCAGCAGCAGGAGATGATGGAGATCTACCGCAAGGAGAAGATCAATCCGGTCGCCGGCTGTCTTCCCGTGGTGATCCAGATCCCGGTGTTCTTCTCGCTCTACAAGGTGCTGTTCGTCACCATCGAGATGCGGCACGCGCCATTCTTCGGCTGGATCAAGGACCTCTCCGCGCCGGATCCGACCAATCTGTTCACCTTGTTCGGCCTGATCCCGTTCGATCCGACGACGATTCCGGTGTTCGGCCACTACCTCGCGCTCGGCATCTGGCCGATCATCATGGGCATCACGATGTGGTTCCAGATGAAGCTGAACCCGACGCCGCCGGATCCGACCCAGCAGCTGATCTTCAACTGGATGCCGCTGATCTTCACCTTCATGCTGGCGGGCTTCCCGGCGGGTCTCGTGATCTACTGGGCCTGGAACAACACGCTCTCGGTGCTCCAGCAGAGCTTCATCATGCGCCGCAACGGCGTGAAGGTGGAGCTGTTCGACAATCTCAAGGCGACGTTCGCGAAGAAGGCGACGTAGCGCCGTCATTGTTGGGCGCAAATGCCTCCACATCGTCATGCCCGGGCTTGTCCCGGGCATCCACGTTTTGGAGGGTACCGTGTGGACAGACGTGGATGGCCGGGACAAGCCCGGCCATGACGAGAGGTGAGATCTTCGCATGACCGACGACAAAGATGCGAAGCTGATCGAGACCGGGCGAAAGCTGTTCACCCGCGACTGGCAGTTCATCTGGGCCTCGCCCTCGATTGCGACGCTGCCGCCGATGGATGGGCTGGAGATCGCCTTTGCCGGCCGCTCCAATGTCGGCAAGTCCAGCCTGATCAACGCGCTGACCGGCCGCAACGCGCTTGCGCGCACCTCGCATACGCCGGGCCGCACCCAGGAACTGATCTTCTTCGAGGTCCCCGGCAAGAAGGACCTGCGCCTCGTCGACATGCCCGGCTATGGCTACGCCAAGGCGCCGAAGACGCAAGTCGCGTCCTGGACCGAGTTGATCCACAAATTCCTGCTGGGGCGCGCCTCACTCGCACGCGTCTACGTGCTGATCGACGCGCGGCATGGCCTCAAGGACGTCGACCTCGAAATCCTGGGGACGCTCGACCGTTCCGCGGTGAGCTACCAGATCGTGCTGACCAAGGCCGACCAGGTGAAGGCGTCCGAGCTTGAGTCCCGCATCACCGAGACCGAGGCCGCGCTGGCAAAACATCCGGCGGCGTTTCCGAACGTGCTCGCGACCTCGTCACGGAGCTCGACCGGCATGGCCGAACTGCGCGCCGCGATGGCGAAGCTGCTGGAAGAGCGCACCTCGTGACGCTCGCGTTCCGCCTGCTGCTTGGGCTTGCCGGTTTGATGGGCGCCGCCGGCGTCGCGCTGGCCGCCGCCTCCGCCCACGGCGCCGACGCCAGCCGGCTCGCCTCCGCCAGCGCCATGCTGCTGTTTCACGCAACTGCCATACTCGCAGGTGTCGCCCTGCTCGCGCGCGGCCTTCTGCACGGCGGAATTGGCCTCGTCGCGGCGTTCGGCTTCGTGATCGGCGCCGCGCTGTTCGCGGGCGATCTCACCTTGCGGCAATATGCGGGGCACTCGCTGTTTCCGTTCGCCGCGCCGACCGGTGGAACGGTGATGATCTTGAGTTGGCTGGCGGTGACGCTCGCAGCCGTGGCGGCGAAGCGCAGTCCGTAGCCCGGATTTCCGCTGCGCTCCATCCGGGCTAGGGCGGCATGCCAGCCACACTTTGCGCCGCGCCCGCCAATCGGATAGAACGCGCACCGACAGTCCCGCCAGCGAGATCCGCCTCATGACCGAAATTTCCCCGCTCGACCAGGCCCGCATCCTGTCCGAAGCGCTGCCGCACATGCAGCAGTATGACGAGGAAACCATCGTCATCAAATATGGCGGCCATGCCATGGGCGACGAGGAGACCGCGAAGAACTTTGCCCGCGACATCGTGCTGCTCGAGCAGACCGCGATCAACCCGGTGGTGGTGCATGGCGGCGGGCCGCAGATCGCCACCATGCTCAAGCGCCTCGGCATCCAGTCGGAGTTCGCAGCAGGCCTGCGCATCACCGATGCCGCGACCATCGAGATCGTCGAGATGGTGCTGGCCGGCTCCGTCAACAAGCAGATCGTCGGCTACATCAACGAAGCCGGCGGCAAGGCCGTGGGGCTGTCGGGCAAGGACGCCAACATGGTGAAGGCGTCGAAGACGACGCGCACCATCGTCGATCCGGGTTCGAACATCGAGAAGGCGATCGATCTCGGCTTCGTCGGCGACCCCGAGAAGGTCGACCTCACGCTGCTCAACCAGCTGATCGGCTACGAGCTGATCCCGGTGCTGGCGCCGCTCGCGACCTCGAAGGAAGGCCAGACGCTCAACGTCAACGCCGACACCTTTGCCGGTGCGGTCGCCGGCGCGCTGAAGGCAAAGCGCCTGCTGCTGCTCACCGACGTGCCGGGCGTGCTCGACAAGTCGAAGAAGCTGATCCCGCAGCTTTCGGTGAAGGACGCGCGAAAGCTGATCGCCGACGGCACCATTTCCGGCGGCATGATTCCGAAGGTCGAGACCTGCATCTACGCGCTCGAACAGGGCGTGGAGGGCGTCGTCATCATCGACGGCAAGATGCAGCACGCGGTGCTGCTCGAGCTCTTCACCAACACGGGCACGGGAACGCTGATCCATAAGTGATGATGAGCGGGCCAAAGCAAGCCGTCATGGCCGGGCTTGTCCCGGCCATCCACGACCTTTCGTCTCGCGCCAAGAACGTGGATGCCCGGCACAAGGCCGGGCATGACGAGTTGAGGGCTCGGCGACATCGTCGCTCAACCCTGACCCGCTTCCTGATGACACTGCCCGCCGCGGCCGTCTCGTTCTTCTTCTCCTCCGCGCCCGCCCTGGCCGACCTGAAGATCTGCAACCGCATGTCCTATGTCGTCGAGGCCGCGATCGGCATCGACGACAAGGCGGCGACCGCGACGCGCGGTTGGTTCAGGATCGATCCCGCCACCTGCCGCGTCGTGGTGCAGGGTACGCTCTCCGCCGACCGCATCCTGCTCAACGCCCGCGCGCTCGGCGTTTACGGCGCCTCGCCGATCCCGCAGAACGGCAGCGACATGCTGTGCGTGGCGCAGGACAATTTCGTCATCGCGGCTGCGCGGCAATGCCGCAGCGGCCAGACCCAGGCCGCGTTCACCCAGATCACGCCGACGCAAGCCGCGGACGGCAATTTCACGGCCTATCTCGCCGAGGATTCCGAATATGACGACGAGCAGGCGCGCCTCGCCGGCATCCAGCGGCTGCTGGTGATCGCGGGCTACGACGCGGCGCCGATCGACGGCGTCGACGGGCCGAAGACGCAGGCAGCACTGGCCGCCTTCCTGAAGAGCCGCGGACTGGCGGCGGACATCATGTCGTCGCCGAACTTCTTCAAGACCATGGTCGATGCGGTGCAGACGCCTTCTGCAACCGGCCTCACCTGGTGCAACGACACGCCGCACAAGGTGATGGCGGCGGTCGCCACCGACGACGGCAAGTCCGTGACGAGCCGCGGCTGGTATCGCATCGATCCCAAGACGTGCCTGCACCCCGATGTGACCGGGCAGCCGAAGCAGATTTTCAGCTTCGCGGAGGCCATCGATGCCGACAACCGCGTCATCAAGCTGAAGGACAAGCCGCTGAACTGGGGCGGCGACAGGCAGCTCTGCACGCGCGAGACCAAGTTCGAGACCAACGAGCAGGCCGATTGCGGCGCGCGCGGATTCGCGGCGACGGGTTTTGGCGTGGTGGACATGTCGAGCGGCGGCAAGACGCTGCGCTTTGCGATGCCGTGATGGGCGTTGCTGCGATGATGGCGGCGCCAAGAACTCCGCTGTCGTCCCTGCGAAAGCAGGGACCCATAACCACAGGATTTGGTTGTGGCGCGAGATGATGGTTATCAGTCTTCGTCAAACCACTCCCTGTGGTTATGGGTCCCGGATCTGCGCTACGCTTGTCCGGGACGACAGCGGAGGATCGGGCGACGATTGTGTTTGAAGGATAGAGAGCCACAATGACCTCCCTCCGCACCTTTGCCCATGTCGACACCTGGGTGTTCGACCTCGACAACACGCTCTACCCGCACCACGTCAATCTGTGGCAGCAGGTCGACGCGCGGATCGGGGAGTTCGTCTGCAACTGGCTGAACGTCGGTCCGGAGGAAGCGCGCAAGATCCAGAAGGATTATTATCAGCGCTTCGGCACCACCATGCGCGGCATGATGACCCTGCATGGCGTGCGCGCCGACGACTACCTCGCCTATGTCCACAAGATCGACCACTCGCCGCTGGAGCCGAACCCGGCGCTCGGCGAGGCCATCGCAAAACTGTCGGGGCGCAAGCTGATCCTGACCAACGGCTCGGTCGACCATGTCGATGCCGTGCTGGCGCGGCTCGGCCTGGCAACGCATTTCGACGGCGTGTTCGACATCATCGCCGCCGGGTTCGAGCCGAAGCCGTCGCCGCAGACCTATCAAAAATTCCTCGCCGACCATGCCGTCGATCCGACCAAAGCCGCGATGTTCGAGGACCTCGCCCGCAACCTCACCGTCCCGCACGCGCTCGGCATGACCACCGTGCTGGTGGTGCCTGACGGCACCAAGGAAGTGGTGCGGGAGGACTGGGAACTGGAGGGCCGGGACGCGCCCCATGTCGACCACGTCACGGATGATCTGGCGGGTTTTTTGGCGGGACTGTTGCCCAAATAGCCGCCGTCGTCCCGGGGCGCGAAGCAAGCCCGGGACCCATAACCACAGGGAGTGGTTGTTGCGCGAGATCGATAACTCCGAATCCTCGCCAAATGACTGCCCGTGGCTATGGGTCCCGGGCTCGCGCTTCGCGCGCCCCGGGACGACGGCGGAGTATGCCTTGACTCCTCCCCGCCAAATCCCGAAAAAGCGCCCCAATCCGTCAAAATTCTCATTTCCCAGAGGAAATTCCGATGTCCCTGTCCGCCCTCGAATCCACCATCAACAGCGCCTTCGACGCGCGTGACGGCATCTCGACCTCGACCAAGGGTGAGGTGCGCGAGGCCGTGGACCAGGCGCTGGAGATCCTGGACAAGGGCGAGGCGCGCGTCGCCGAGCGTGGCGCCGACGGCAAGTGGAAGGTCAATCAATGGCTGAAGAAGGCCGTGCTGCTGTCCTTCCGCCTCAACGACATGGGCGTCATTCCCGGCGGTTCCGGCAAGGCGACCTGGTGGGACAAGGTGCCCTCGAAGTTCGAAGGCTGGGGCGAGAACCGTTTTCGCGATGCCGGTTTTCGCGCGGTGCCGGGTTCGGTCGTCCGCCGCTCGGCCTTCATCGCCAAGAACGTCGTGCTGATGCCGTCCTTCGTCAATCTCGGCGCCTATGTCGATGAGAGCACCATGGTCGACACCTGGGCGACCGTCGGCTCCTGCGCGCAGATCGGCAAGCGCGTGCACATCTCCGGCGGCGCCGGCATCGGCGGCGTGCTCGAGCCGCTGCAGGCCGAGCCCGTCATCATCGAGGACGACTGCTTCATCGGCGCGCGCAGCGAGGTCGCCGAAGGCGTGATCGTCCGCAAGGGCGCGGTGCTGGCGATGGGCGTGTTCCTGGGCGCCTCGACCAAGATCGTCGACCGCGAGACCGGCGAGATCTTCATCGGCGAGGTGCCGGAATATTCGGTGGTGGTGCCCGGCGCGCTGCCCGGCAAGCCGATGAAGAACGGCCAGATCGGCCCGAGCACGGCCTGCGCCGTGATCGTCAAGCGCGTCGACGAGCGCACGCGCTCGAAGACCAGCATCAACGAGCTGCTGCGGGATTGATCGGCGCCACCAGCGCCATTCCCTTACCGTCACCCTGAGGTGGCCGCCCCTTCGGCGGCCCTCGAAGGGCGACGGCCCGGCTGCGGCCACATCCCGGCCGCCCATCCTTCGAGGCTCCCGGCGCGATGCTTTGCATCGCGCCACTCGCACCTCCAGCGACAGCGGCTTCGCCGCTGCGCGGGGATGACGGGTTTGCTACCGTATCGAACCCACCTTCTCCCCATCGCGACCAATCACCGGACGGCCTCCGCTGCCCGGAACCTTCGCCATGGACTGGACCTGGTACCTCTTTCGCTTCGACGGCCGCATCAACCGCGCCTTGCTGTGGCAGGCGCTGCTAATCGTCGCGTTGCTGGCGGCCCTGCTCGGGGTGATCGGTCAGGTGATCCACCTCATCAACGCCGAGGGGGCGTTGAAGCTATCCCTGAAACTCGATTTCGACTTCGGCCTCGACGACCTCTTCAAGCTGGTCGATCCCCGGGCCTATCGCTCGCTGGCGCCCGTTGATCGCACCAACCTGATCCTGAAGGCGTTCGGCTTGTCGCTGTTCCTCTGGATCTATCTCGCGACGGCGATCAAGCGGCTGCATGATCGCGACAGGAGTGGCTGGTGGCTCGTTCCGTTCTTCTTCCTGCCCGGCCTGTACAACCAGTTCTCGGACCTGCTGCCGAACTCCACCTGGATGCTTCCGTTCTGGCTGGTCGCGTCCATCCCGTGGCTGTGGGGGTTTGTCGAGATGTTCATCGTATCAGGCAGCGTCGGCGATAACCGGTTCGGTCCTGATCCATTGGCCAAGACCGAGGACGGCTCGTCCCCTGCAAAAAGCTGGGACCAGCAAAGCGAGCTCGAATTGGTGCCGCCCAGCGCTAGCCCACCCGGCGGCATGCATGTTAAGCGGGGCGCATGACCGATGCTCTCTCGATTGCCCGCGATCTCATCCGCTGCCCCTCGGTAACCCCGGCCGATGCCGGTGCGCTGGGCGTGCTTGAGAAAGCCCTCAACGCTGCCGGCTTCACTTGTCACCGTGTGACCTTCTCCGAACCCGGCACCGCCGACGTCGACAATCTCTATGCGCGGATCGGCACTGAGGGCCCGCACATCACCTTCGCCGGCCACACCGACGTGGTGCCGCCCGGCGACGAGAACGCCTGGAGCGTCGGCGCATTCTCGGGCGAGGTGAAGGACGGCTTTTTGCACGGCCGCGGCGCGGTCGACATGAAGGGCGGGATCGCCTGCTCGGTGGCAGCCGTGCTCGAGCATCTCGCCGCCAATGGCGGCACGCCGCGCGCCGATGGAAAGGGCTCGATCTCATTCCTGATCACGGGCGACGAGGAAGACGTCTCCATCAACGGCACCATCAAGTTGCTGAAATGGGCCGCGGAGCGCGGCGAAAAGTTCGACCATTGCGTGCTTGGCGAGCCCTCCAACGTCGAGACGCTCGGCGACACCATCAAGGTCGGCCGCCGCGGCTCGCAGTCCGGCACGCTCTATGTCGACGGCGTGCAGGGCCATGTCGCCTATCCGCACCGTGCATCCAATCCGGTGCCTGATATCTCACGGTTGATCGTGGCGATCAGTGACGAGCCGCTCGACCATGGCAGCGCGCAGTTCCAGGCCTCCAATCTCGAATTCACCTCGGTGGACGTCGGCAACAAGGCCAACAACGTCATCCCCGGCGAGGCGCGCGCAAAATTCAACATCCGCTACAACGACAACCACACCCAGGCATCCTTGCGCGAGCTGGTCGAAGCGCGCCTGACGAAAGCCTGCGGCAACCGCATCAAGGCTCGCATCGTCTGGGAGCCCTCGAACTCGAATGTGTTCGTGACCAAGCCCGGCCCGTTCACCGATCTTGCGGTGTCGGCGATCGAAGAGGTGACGGGCCGCAAGCCGGAGCTGTCGACCTCAGGCGGCACCTCGGATGCGCGCTTCATCTCGAGCTATTGCCCGGTGATCGAGTTCGGCCTGGTCGGCCAGACCATGCACCAGGTCGACGAGCGCGTGCCGGTGGTGGATCTGGAGAGATTGACGCAGGTGTATCGGGGGATTTTGACGCGGTATTTTGGGTAGGGCGTTAATCGCCGCCCAACCCACCGCCGTCATGCCCGGGCTTGTCCCGGGCATCCACGTTCTTTGGCGCTCCTGACAAGAAAGATCGTGGATGGCCGGGACGAGCCCGGCCATGACGATGTGGCGAGAGCCCGGGCCCGTCTCATTGAACAATCGTCTCGTACAGATCCTTCCATTCGGGATTATCCCTGAGGATCAACCTGACCTTCCACGTCCGCGACCAATGCTTGATGTTGTGCTCGCGCTGGATAGCGGTTTGGATATCCTCATAGCGCTCGAAATAGACCAGCAGCTTGACGCCGTACTTCTTGGTGAAGCCGGGAACGAGTCCGTTTCGATGCTCATAGATGCGGCGAATAATGTCGCTCGTCACACCGACATACAAAATGCCGTTTGGCGCGCTCGCCAGGATGTAGACCCATCCACCATGCATGGTTGCATGTTGGCGCACGTGGATGGCCGGGACAAGCCCGGCCATGACGTCTGTGGCGGCAGCGGGCGCTAATAATCCACCTTCATCAGATACAGCCCGTCAGGCGGCGCGACGATGCCGCACGCCGCGCGGTTGCGGGCTGCGAGCGCTGCGGTGAGATCGTCCGCGGTCCAGCGGCCCTCGCCGACCCAGACCAGCGATCCCACCATCGAGCGCACCTGGCTGTGCAGGAAGGAGCGCGCCGAGGTGAGAATCGTGATCTCGCGGCCGTCGCGGTGCACGTCGAGCTGGTCGAGCGTCTTCTCCGGCGACTTGGCCTGGCACTCGGTGTCGCGAAACGTCGTGAAGTCGTGCTTGCCAAGCAGGCGTTGTGCCGCCGCATGCATCGCATCGGCATCGAGCCGGCGCGGCACGCGCCAGGCGTGACCGATATCAAGCGTGAGATTGGCGCGGGTGTTGACGACGCGGTAGCGGTAGTGCCGCTTCACGGCCGAGAAGCGTGCCTCGAAGGCGTCAGGGACGATCTCGGCCTCCAACACCGCGATCGGATGCGGGCGCAGATGCGCATTCAACCCGTCGCGAAAACGGCCCGGCGGAAACTGCTTCTCGATGTCGACATGCGCGACCTGGCCGCGCGCATGTACGCCGGCGTCGGTGCGGCCCGCGCCATGCACCCGCAGATCCGCGCCGGTCATCGCCTTCACCGCCGCCTCTAACGCGCCCTGCACGGAAGGCAGCGTGTCCTGCACCTGCCAGCCGAAGAACGGCGCGCCGTCATATTCGATGGTGAGCTTGTAGCGGGGCATCAGGCCAGCCGCATCGGCGGCTTCACCGGCACGCCGCGCAAAAAGTCCGTGGCCTGCATCCGCGCCTTGCCCTCGCGCTGGAGCTCGAGGATGCGGATCGCGCCCTCGCCGCAGGCAATCGTGAGCTGGTCGTCGAGCACCTCGCCGGGTGCACCGGAGCCCTTCGCCAGCTCGCAGCGCAGAATTTTCACGCGCGCATTCTCGAGCTCGGCCCAGGCGCCGGGAAACGGCGACAGGCCGTGGATGTGGCGCAGCACGGCGCGCGCAGGCCTGGTCCAGTCGATCCGCGCTTCGGCCTTGTCGATCTTGGCGGCGTAGGTGACGCCATCCTCGCTCTGCTTCTTGAGCTGGAGCCCGCCGCGGGCGAGCGCGGCCATCGCGCGCACCATCAGATCGGCGCCGAGCCGGGAGAGACGGTCATGCAGATCGACCGCGGTCATGTTGTCCGTGATCGCAAGACGCTCGGCCATGGCGACGTCGCCGGTGTCGAGGCCGACATCCATCTTCATCACCATCACGCCGCTCTCGGCATCGCCTTCCATGATCGCGCGGTTGATCGGCGCGGCGCCGCGCCAGCGCGGCAGCAGCGAGGCGTGCAGATTGTAACAGCCGAGCTTCGGCGCATCGAGGATCGCCTGCGGCAGGATCATGCCGTAGGCGACGACGACGGCGGCATCCGCATCAAAGGCACGAAACTCGTCGAGCGCTTCGGGCGTCTTCAGCGACTTCGGCGTCAGCACGGGCACGCCGAGCTTTCGCGCGGCTTCCTCGACCGGAGTCGGCTGCAATTGCAGGCCGCGCCGTCCGCCGGGCTTGGGCGCGCGGGTATAGACCGCCGCGATCTCGTGGCCGTGCGAGACCAGCTCGAGCAGCGTCGGCACGGAGAAATCGGGCGTACCCATGAAGATCAGGCGGAGAGACATATGACGAGACAATCCTCGGGAACGAGCAAGTTACTCGTCATGGCCGGGCTTGTCCCGGCCATCCACGTTCTCGCTGCTCGCGGCGGCAAAGAACGTGGATGCCCGGCACAAGGCCGGGCATGACGGCGGAGGACGTGGCTACTCCGCGCGCTTGGCGGCTTTCTCGAACTTCTTGATCACGCGGTCGCGCTTGAGCTTTGAGAGATAGTCGACGAACAGCACGCCGTTGAGATGGTCGATCTCGTGCTGGATGCAGGTGGCGTAGAGGCCTTCGGCGTCCTCCTCGTGCACCTTGCCGTCGAGGTCGGTGAAGCGCACGCGCACCTTCGCAGGCCTTTCGACCTCCTCGTAATATTCGGGGATCGAGAGGCAGCCTTCCTCGTAGACCGACAGATCCTCGGAGAAGGCGATGATTTCAGGGTTGATGAAGACACGCGGCTCCGGCTTTGTCTCGCCGTCCGGGTCAGGCTTGGCGAGGTCCATGGTGATCAGCCGCAAGGGCTGCGCGATCTGGATCGCCGCGAGCCCGATGCCGGGCGCGTCGTACATGGTCTCGAACATGTCGTCGGCAAGCTTGCGGATCTCCGTCGTGACCTTCTCGATCGGCTTGGAGACCAGACGCAGCTGCTTGTCGGGCAGGATGATGATTTCTCTGAGGGCCATGGCCGCGATTTAAGCCGCATGCCGGATGCGGTCAATGCGGCGAGGAACTCCGTTAACCCTCCGCTAACCATAAAACTTCAGGTTTCGTTAACCATAAAAATTAGGGGGCCATTAACCATAAGCGTTCGCTATTCGTTCGCGGAGGGTGTCGAATCGGCTACAAGGGCCGCCATGAACGAGATCATTTTCCTGGCTGGCGACTGGCCGGTCCGCACCATCGATGCGCTGATCGGCTTCGGCGCCCTCGTCGTCATCCTGCTGGTGGTGATCGCGGTCGTGATCGCGCGATCCGGGCGGCGCGGCGCGGAACTCGCCATGGCCAATGCCATCCGCGCGGACGAGCTCGAGGAGCGCCTCAGCCAGGTGCTGCACGCCCAGAGCGAAGCTGCCGGCCGAGCCGACGCCATGACCCAGGCGCTGGCCGGCCGCCAGGCCGACATGGCGCGCGCGGTCAACGAGCGGCTGGATTCGGTGACCCATCGGGTCGGCCAGTCCATGGAACACTCGACGCGCAACACCATGGAGAGCCTGCGCGCCCTGCACGAGCGGCTCGGCATCATCGACAACGCGCACAAGAACCTGACCGACCTCACCACGCAGGTGACAACCCTGCGCGACGTGCTCGCCAACAAGCAGTCGCGCGGCGCCTTCGGCCAGGCGCGGATGGAGGCGATCGTCCAGGACGGGCTTCCAAAAGGCGCCTACGAGTTCCAGTTCACGCTCTCGACGGGAAAGCGGCCGGATTGCGTGGTGTTCCTGCCCGACCAGCGGCCGCTCTGCATCGACGCAAAGTTTCCGCTGGAGGCGATGACCGCGCTGCACGATGCGCGCACCGACGAGGAGAAGCGCATCGCCACGCAGCGGCTGCGCGGCGACGTGATGAAGCATGTCAGCGACATCGCCGACAAATATCTCGTCGCTGGCGAGACCCAGGAGATGGCGCTGATGTTCGTGCCGTCGGAATCGGTCTATGCCGAGATCCATGACGGTTTCGACGACGTGATCCAGAAGGCCTATCGCGCCCGCGTCGTGTTGGTGTCGCCGTCGCTGCTGATGCTCGCGATCCAGGTGATGCAGCAGATCATGAAGGATGCGCGCATGCGCGACGCCGCCGACCAGATCCGCACCGAGGTGATCAAGCTCGGCGACGATTTGGGCCGCCTGCGCGACCGCGTGCTGAAATTGCAGAAGCATTTTGCCGACGCAAACGAGGACGTGCGGCAGGTGCTGATCTCCGCCGACAAGATCGAGAAACGCGCGGGGAGAATCGAGGAGCTCGATTTCAGCAAGACCGACGCGCCGGAGGGTCCGCATCTGGTGGCAACCGGTGCCGCGGAGCTGTTCCCGAGGAAGCTCCAGGCGGGGGAGTGAGTTGTTCACCTCTCCCCGCTTGCGGGGAGAGGTCGGATCGCCCTTGCGATCCGGGTGAGGGGGTACAGGTCTCTCGTCGATCTCGCACGCGGAGAGAGGCCCCTCACCCCGCCCTCTCCCCGTAAGAACGGGGAGAGGGAGACGAGGCAGCGCACCCAGAATCTGCTAACACCTCCCCATGACCGCACCCGACGCGACCTCCCCTGCCAGCCCCGACACGGCCCCCACCTCCTGGCGCGACGGCCTGGCCGTGTACCTGCAACCGCGGGTGCTGATCGTGCTGTTCCTCGGCTTCTCGTCCGGGCTGCCGCTGGCGCTGTCGGGCTCGACGCTCCTGGTGTGGATGCGCGAGGCCGGGGTCGATCTCAAGACCATCGGGCTGTTTGCGCTGGTCGGCACGCCCTACACGCTGAAATTCCTGTGGGCGCCGCTGGTGGATGCGCTGCATGTGCCGCTGTTCACCCGCGCGTTCGGACGGCGGCGCGGCTGGCTGCTGTTCTCGCAACTATTGCTGATCATCGCGATCCTGCTGCTGGCGCTGACCGATCCCGCGCGCTCGCCGTTCTACGTCGCGCTCGGCGCGCTGCTGGTCGCGACCACGTCCTCGACGCAGGACATCGTGGTCGACGCCTTCCGCGTCGAGAGCCTGCCGGAAAGCGAGCAGGCCGCCGGAATGGCTTCCTATGTCGCAGCCTATCGCATCGGCATGCTGGTCTCGACCGCGGGCGCGCTGTTCATCGTGTCCGGCTTCGAGGGCACCGGCATTCCGCGCGCGTCAGCCTGGATGTGGGGCTACGTGGTGATGGCGGCGATGGTGCTGATCGGCACGATCACCGCGCTGGCCGCGACCGAGCCCGAGCAATCGGCGCGGGCGGAAGCTGCGACACAAACCGAGACGGCGTTCGCGCGCGTGCTGCACGCGGCGATCGGGGCCTTCTCGGAATTCCTGTCGCGCAAGGACGCGCTCGCCGCGCTCGCCTTCGTCGTGCTGTTCAAGTTCACCGATGCCTTCTCCGGCACGATGACCGCGCCGTTCGTGATCGACCTCGGATTTTCCCGCAACGATTATGCGGCGATCGTGAAGGGCGTCGGCCTCGCGGCAACGCTGATCGGCGGCTTTGCCGGCGGCTTCCTCGCGCGGCGCTATTCGCTGGCGACCAGCCTGTGGATCGGCGGCGTGGTGCAGGCGCTCGCCAATCTCTCCTTCTCCTGGCTGGCCTTCGTCGGCACCAGCCAATGGGCGCTGGCCTTTGCCATCACCTGCGAGAACTTTACCAGCGCCATCGGCACCGTGATCTTCGTCGCCTATCTCTCCGCGCTGTGCCAGAATCCGCTGCACACGGCGACGCAATACGCGCTGCTCACCGCGCTTGCGGCGGTCGGACGAACATATCTGTCAGCGAGTGCGGGCTATGTCGCGGAGACGACCGGCTGGCCGCTGTTCTTCGTGATCTGCGTGCTGGTGGCGATCCCGAGCCTGGTGCTGCTGGCCTGGCTGCAGAAGCGCGGGCATTTCGAGACGCTGGGGCCGGTAAGGGTGTAAACTCGGCACGCGCTACGCCCGCGATGCCGTAGGGTGGGCAAAGCGAAGCGTGCCCACCACCTGAATCGTCGCCGGGAGAATGGTGGGCACGGCGCTTTGCGCCTTTGCCCACCCTACGGTAGCTCGGCTGGAGCCGCGCCCCCTACTGCTTCTTGATCAAGCTCCACTTCGTGATCACGGCTTCGCTCATCTGGCCGGGATCGCTGGCGCAGGCGACTTCGTCGACCTTGACCGAGATCGCCTTGCCGACGAACGATTTCAGCTGCGTGGCCTGCGCGTCGCTGGAAGTGACGAGCTGGAACGTCTCAGGGCCGGTCTCGAGATTGCACAGCCCGTTCGGCGCCGGCAGTCGACGCGGCTCGGAGGTGATCTGGTACATCGCAATCCGCTTGCCGGCGTTCTTGATGTCGCGCACCTTCATTGCGTTCAATTCGCCCGAGAGCACCTCGCCGGCACTGATTGGCTTGCCGGGCTTCGGCGGCGGCGGCGCCCCGTCGTCCTGCTGCGCGGAGATGGCCGGGGTCGCCAGCATTATCATCGTCGCGACCAAAGCCGATCGAGTGGCGAAAAGTTTCGTCATGTCGTCCGTTCCGTAAGTCTGGATGGCTAGAACAGGGTCCGCTGCCGCATCGCGGCCGATAGCGTACCTTCGTCGAGATAATCAAGCTCGCCACCGACCGGCACACCATGGGCCAGCCGGGTTACTTTTACGTTGGCGTCCTGAAGCAGGTCGGTGATGTAGTGCGCCGTGGTCTGGCCGTCGACCGTCGCGTTCAGCGCCAGGATGATTTCGTGCACCTCGGCAGCATGCGCGCGCCCGACCAGCGCGTCGATGGTGAGATCCTGCGGGCCGACCCCGTCGAGCGGCGACAAGGTCGCCCCCAGCACGTGATAGCGCCCCTGGGTCGCATTGGCCCGTTCCAGCGCCCAGAGATCGGCGACATCGGCGACCACGACGATGATGGCGGGATCGCGCTTCGGATCGGTGCAGACCGTGCAGGGATTTTGCGTGTCGATGTTGCCGCAGGTCTTGCAGACCTGGACCTTGTCGAGCGCGACCTGCAGGGCTGAGGACAGCGGCATCATCAGCGCTTCGCGCTTCTTGATCAGATGCAGCGCCGCACGCCGGGCCGAGCGCGGACCGAGGCCCGGCAGCCGTGCGAGGAGCTGGACCAGCCGCTCGATTTCGGGACCTGCAACCGAACCCATCTTATTGGCCGAACATACCCGGCGGCAGGCTGAGCCCGCCCGTGAGCGCCTGCATCTTCTCCTGCACGGCCGTCTCGGCCTTGCGGCGGGCATCGCCCAGGGCGGTGACGAGCAGGTCCTCGAGCACCTCGCGCTCTTCCGGCTTCATCAGCGAGGGATCGATCTTGATGCCCTTCACGTCCATCTTCGCGGTCATGCGCACGGCGACGAGACCGCCGCCGGAGATGCCCTCGACCTCGACGTTGGAGAGCTGATCCTGCATCTCCTGCATCTTGGATTGCAGCTGCTGCGCCTGCTTCATCATGCCGAAAATATCGACCATCGGTGCTGTCCTTGGTTGGCGCGATGACTCGTCATCGCGCCTTAACTCTTGGTTTGAGCATGATCTAATCGGAAAACCGCTTCACACTTTGCGCTACGCGGCCCTTCGGGTCCGGATCATGCTCTAGAGATCGTCGCCGTCGGAACCATCGGGCGGATCGTCACTGCCATAGTCCGCATTCATATTGGTTTCCGGCGCCTCGGGGGCAAGCCTGCGGACCTCGACGACCTTCGCACCGGGAAAACGCGACAGCACCTCCTGCACGCGCGGATCCGCTTCGGCGGAGCGCGCATGTTCCTGCTTCGCCGCGTGGTTCACCGAACGCAGCGTCGGCTGGCCCTGCTCGTTGGAGACGATCACGGTCCAGCGCCGGCCGGTCCAGAGCTCGAATTTTCGCGCGAGCTCGGAGATCATGGTCTTGGAGGCGTTGGGCTCGAGCGCGACTTCCAGCCGGCCCTCCTCGAAACGAACGAGGCGCATGTCGCCTTCGAGCGCGGCCTTGGTCATGAGATCGCGCTTCTGCCCGGCGACCGCGACGAGCTGGGTGAAGCTCGTGATGCGCAGCTGGGGCGCGGCCCCTTGCGGATCCGGCGCGGGCGCCGCCATCTGCGGCCGGGCTGCACCGCCACCGAACCCGGACGGTGACGAAGTCGGTGCGCGCATGGGTGCAGCCGAGGCAACCGGCGCCGCGGAGGCCACCGGCGCACCCGGCGCGCCGCTGCGCGCGGCACTTCCGCCGCCCACGACCGGCGAGCCGCCGCCGTTCTGCTCCAGCATCTTGATCGCTTCGTCCGGCGTCGGCAGGTCGGCGACATAGGCGATGCGCACCAGCACCATCTCGGCGGCCGCTGCCGGGCGCGTCGCGGCCTGCACCTCGGTGATGCCCTTGAGCAGCATCTGCCACATCCGCGACAGTACGCGCATCGAGATCTTCGAGGCAAAATCCCGCGCGCGCACGCGCTCGGTCTCGCCATAGGCGACGTTGTCGGCGGTCGCCGGCACGATCTTCACGCGGGTGACGAAATTGACGAACTCGGCAAGGTCCGACAGCACGACGATCGGATCGGCACCGACGTCGTACTGGTCGCGGAACTCCTTGAAAGCGGCAGCGATGTCGCCGCGCGCCAGCGAATCGAACAGGTCGATGACGCGGGTGCGGTCGGCGAGGCCCAGCATCTGCCTGACCGCGTCCGCCTTCACGGTGCCTGCCGCGTGCGCGATCGCCTGGTCGAGCAGCGACAGCGAATCGCGCACCGAGCCTTCCGCGGCGCGCGCGATGATGCCGAGCGCCTCGGGCTCGATCTCGACGTTTTCCTTGGCCGCGATATTGGCAAGGTGCTTCATCAGCACGTCGGCCTCGACCCGGCGCAGGTCAAAACGCTGGCAGCGCGACAGCACGGTGACCGGAACCTTGCGGATCTCGGTGGTCGCGAACACGAATTTGGCGTGCTCCGGCGGTTCCTCCAGCGTCTTCAGGAAGGCGTTGAACGCCGCCGTCGACAGCATGTGGACTTCGTCGATGATGTAGACCTTGTAGCGGGCGCTGGCCGGCGCGTAGCGCACGCTGTCATTGATCTGGCGGACGTCGTCGACGCCGGTGTGCGAGGCGGCGTCCATCTCCAGCACGTCCATGTGCCGGCTTTCCATGATCGCCTGGCAATGCACGCCCAGGGTCGGCATGTGGATGGTCGGGCCCTTCACCGAGCCATCCGGCATCTCGTAGTTGAGCGCACGGGCCAGAATACGCGCGGTGGTGGTCTTGCCGACGCCACGGACGCCGGTGAGGATCCAGGCCTGCGGAATGCGCCCGGTCTCGAACGCGTTCGAGACGGTGCGGACCACGGCCTCCTGGCCGATCAGGTCGTCGAAGCTGGAGGGCCGGTATTTGCGCGCCAGCACCCGGTAGGGCGTGCTGGCCTGGCCGGCGCTGTCGGGGTTGGGAGGGGCGCCAGCGTCGGTCATCGGTCGATCCGCAATGGAATGTCTTTCGCCCGGCTTTTGCGGAAAGGAGCGCGCTGGCGGGAAGCCCGCCGGCGCAATTCGCTCGGAAAAACAGGTAGGAGACTGACGAGCGACCCGATCCGGACCTCGTTAGGGCTGCTTCCTTCCGGACCTGACCCGGTTGGCGAGTGGCTCGTCCACCGCCAATCTCCCGGTCCCTATTTGGGGCCAAAAGGTCGGGAAAGCAAGCGGGTATCCGTAGGTCCCGCACACCCCGCTGGGCGGCCCCCGCCGGCCCATTTGGACGCGGAAGCCGGCTCAGTGCTGGCGAGCTGGAACCTCCGTGATTCGCGCAAACCGCTTGCGATACTCGGCGGGCGTCACGCCGACGTGACGATTGAACGCGCGACGCAGCGTATCGGCATCGGCGAATCCACAATGGAGCGCCACCTGCTTCGGGGCTTCATTGCCAAACTCGAGCAGCCGCCTCGCCGCATTGACGCGGGCTTCCTCGACCCAGGTCGCAGGCGTGACCCCGACCTCGGCGCGGAACAGCCGTGCAAAGTGCCTCGGGCTGAGCTCCGTGCGCGTCGCGAGGCTGGCAACGCTGTGGTCGAGCCCGGGATTGGCGGCGACCCAGCGCTGCAGCTCCTGCAGCGCGGCGCGGCCGGCGGGAACAGCCTCGCCCTTGCGGGTGAACTGCATCTGCCCACCCGGGCGCTTGAAGAACATCACGAGCTGGCTTGCAACCTTCATGGCCGTATCGCGCCCGAGATCTTCCTCGACCAGAGCCAGCGCCAGATCGAGCCCTGCGGTCACGCCGGCGGCCGTGCGGAGCTTGCCGTCGGTGACGTAGATGGCATCCTTGTCCACGGTGACCGATGGGAATTTCCTCGCCAGCATGTCTGCGACCGCCCAATGCGTCGTGACCCGCCTGCCATCAAGGAGACCGGCGGCGGCAAGGAAGAAGGCCCCGCTGCACACCGAGCCGAATCTGCGGGTCCGCGAAGCGCGCCGCCGCAGCCAGTCGATCACGCTCCCGTCCGCCGGGACCTCGGCCGCGTTCGGGCATCCCGCCACCAGCAAGGTGTCGATGGGCTCCTGGAAGTCGCGGTCGACGATTCGGTCGGGCATCAGCCGGACGCCTGAGGAACTGCGGATCGGCCCTGGCTCCGCGCCCGCCACGAACAAGGCATAGGCGGGATAGCCGGCCTGCACGTTCGCCTCGGCGAACACATCGAGCGGCCCTGCGACATCGAGCAGCTGCACGCCTGGCAGCGCCACGATCACAACCGTCCTTGGTTTCGGCTTTGCGCCCATGTCCGCCTCGATCCGAATTTGTCCGTTTTTGACGTGTTACGTCGATTTAAGACAACGTAGCCCGGATTTACAGTGAACGCGATCCAAAATTTCAGGAGCTGCTCATGTCAGAAATCACCGAGGCCGCCGTCATTCCCGACAGCAAGCTGGCGCGTGCCATCACCGAATACATCCGCGACACCGAAACGGACCTGCTCTTCGACCATTCCAGCCGCGTCTACCAGTTCGGCGCGATGGCTGGCGTCCGCCGCGGACTGACCTTCGACCGTGAGCTACTTTACGCCGGCGCCATGTTTCACGACATCGGCCTGATGCCGGGCCATGGCAGCCAGCACGAGCGGTTCGAGGTCGACGGCGCACACGCCGCGCGCGACTTCCTGCGCAGCCACGGCATTTCGGAAGCCGACGCCTACACGGTCTGGACCGCGATCGCCCTGCACACCACGCCGGGCGTCCCCCAGCACATGCACCCCGTCGTCGCGCTGGTGACCGCAGGCGTCGAGATGGACGTGCTCGGGCTCACCTACGACGAATATTCCGACGCGGAGCGCGAGGCGGTCGTGAAGGCGTTTCCGCGCACGCCGCGCTTCAAGGAAGACATCATCCAGGCCTTCTACGACGGCATCAAGCATCGGCCTGATACGACGTTCGGCAACGTCAAGGCCGACGTCATCGCCGACAAGGAGCCGCATTTCCATCGCGGCAATTTCTGCAGCGTCATCCGCAACTCGCATTGGCACGGCTGACCGGCGTTCGCGCAAGGACAGTGCGATCTCGAAATCGACTGCTGTGGACCCATGCGAGCCTGAGATTTCGCACGCGGGCAGCAATAGCCAATGACCCCATATTCAGGAGCATCCCATGGCCGATGAGCCGAAACGTTTGACCCATGCGACGGGCGCGCCCGTCAGCGATAACCTCAACATCATGACCGCGGGCCGCCGCGGGCCCGCGCTGCTGCAAGACGTCTGGCTGATCGAGAAGCTAGCACATTTCGATCGCGAAGTGATCCCGGAGCGACGGATGCATGCCAAGGGTTCCGGCGCCTTCGGCACCTTCACCGTGACCAATGACATCACCCGATACACCAAAGCGAAGATCTTCTCGGAAGTCGGCAAGCAGACACCGATGTTCGCACGCTTCTCGACGGTAGCCGGCGAGCGCGGCGCAGCCGACGCCGAACGCGACATCCGCGGCTTTGCGCTGAAGTTCTACACCGAGGAAGGCAATTGGGACATGGTGGGCAACAACACGCCCGTGTTCTTCTTCCGCGATCCCTTGCGCTTTCCCGACCTCAATCATGCGATCAAGCGCGATCCCCGGACCGGAATGCGCAGCGCCGACAACAATTGGGATTTCTGGACGTTGTTGCCGGAGGCTCTGCACCAGGTCACCATCGTGATGAGCGAGCGCGGCCTTCCCAGAAGCTTCAGGCACATGCATGGCTTCGGCAGCCATACCTACAGCTTCATCAATGCCGCCAATGAGCGGACCTGGGTGAAGTTTCACTTCCGGACGCAGCAGGGGATCGAAAACCTGACCGACGCCGAGGCCGAAGCCCTCATCGGCAAGGACCGCGAGACTCACCAGCGCGACCTGTTCGAGAGCATCGAATGCGGCGATTTCCCGCGCTGGACGATGTTCGTGCAGATCATGACCGACGATCAAGCCAAGGCGTTTGCCTTCAACCCGTTCGACCTGACCAAGATCTGGCCGAAGGCGGACTTCCCGCTGATCGCGGTCGGCTATTTCGAGCTGAACCGCAATCCGGAAAACGTCTTCGCCGAGGTCGAACAGGCATCCTTCTCGCCGGCCCATGTCGTTCCGGGCATCGGCTTCTCGCCCGACAAGATGCTGCAGGCGAGGCTGTTCTCCTATGGGGACGCGGCGCGCTATCGCCTCGGCGTCAACCATCATCTGATCCCGGTCAACGCGCCGAAATGCCCGTATCACAGCTACCATCGCGATGGCGCGATGCGGACCGACGGCAATCTCGGGAGGACGCCGACCTATTTCCCGAACAGCCGCGGCGAGTGGACGGACCAGCCCGATCTCAACGAGCCGCCGCTCGAGATCGATGGTGCAGCCGCACATTGGGATCACCGCATCGACGACGATCACTATCGGCAGCCCGGCGACCTCTTTCGCAAGATGAACGCAGCCCAGCGGCAGGCCTTGTTCGACAACACGGCGCGTGCTGTCGGCGCCGCTGCCATCCCGATCCAGGAACGGCACATCGCCAACTGCGCCAAGGCCGATCCCGCCTATGGCGCGGGCGTGCGCGACGCGCTGACGCGCCTCGCGACCGTTCGTGCCGAGGCTACGGAAAAGGCCGCAGAATAGGGTCGCTCGATCCGCACCGACCTCTCGCCGTCTTCGGCGAACGGCGCCGACAGAGCGCCGTTCGCATTTTTAAAGCGAACCGCCGAAACCTCTCAATTTTCTCGCGAGAATAGCTCAAGCCGACGCGCTCGCCGGGCCTTCCCTCGCGCATCGTCGCGAAGTGCAGATGCGGACGTTCGCCTCGGAAAGCGTCATGGCCGATGGGCTCCCTGCCTATCTTCGAGGCCCCGCACATCCCTGAGGCAATCGAGTCTTGACAGGGCCCGCCCGGCAGCGCCTTTCTATGAAATCCTGCCGGAACCGAAACAAAGGGTGCGCGAAAATCCGATCCTGAGCATTTTTCAGCCGGCTGACGCCGATTGATGGGCGAATTTTTCGCGCGAGATCAACCACACACCTTCATCCAACCAGAAAAGCGATTCCTCAAAATGGTTACACGTCGTGATGTCGCATCGATTGTCGGACTTGGCGCGATGGCTGCGGCCACGCTGGCCTCACCGGCCGTGGCGCAGACCGCAGCGGATTCCAACGAATCGACCTTTGCCCGAATTCGCCGCACCAAGAAGATGCGGATCGGCGCGGTCGGCGGTGGCGCGCCCTATTACATGAAGGACCTTGCCAGCGGCCAGTGGAAGGGCTTCTACATCGACATCGCCAAGGGGCTGGCCGACGACATGGAGGCCGAGCTCGAGATCACCGAGACCACCTGGGGCAATTCGGTGCTCGATCTTCAGTCCAACAAGATCGACATCTTCTTCGGCCTCAACCCGACCCCGAAGCGCGCGCTGGTGGTCGACTTCTCGGTGCCGGTCTTCAACAACGCCTTCGGCATCCTCTGCAAGAAGGACTTCAAGCCGAAGAGCTGGGCCGAGCTGAACTCGCCCGACGTCAAGATCGCCGTCGACCAGGGCTCGTCCCACGACCAGGTCGTCAGCCGCCTGACGCCGAAGGCGCAGATCTCGCGACTGAAGACCGCCGACGATGCCACCGCCGCGCTGCAGACCGGCCGCGTGGACGCGCAGTGCCTGATCACCATGCTATCGCTGACCGTGCTGAAGAAGAATCCCTCGCTCGGCCAGTTCGTGCTGCCGACGCCGATCTTCGCCACCACGTCGAATGCCGGCTTCCGCCGCGAGAACGACAAGACCTTCCGCGACTACGTCAACACCTGGATCGACTTCAACAAGGGCCTCGGCTTCATCCGCAACGCGATCATCACCAACATGGAGCTGGTGGGCGTGACCGAAGCGGACATTCCCCCGGGCGTTTCGCTGTAAGGTGTGATGAACACCTGAAGTATCCACACCGTCATGGCCGGGCTCGTCCCGGCCATCCACGCCTTACACCCGGCACCGAGAACGTGGATGCCCGGGACATAGGCGAGCGGAAGCGACGCCGTCCTTCGGACGGCTACGCCCGGGCATGACGACGAATTTCTGGGCGACATCGGGTACGAGTAAGAACACGCATGTATCAGTGGGACTTCGGCATCCTCTGGAGCTATCGCTGGCTCTTTCTCAACGGGCTCGGCGTCACCGTCGGCTTCACCGTGGTCATCGTCGTGCTCGGTCTCGTCTTCGGCCTGTTCGGCGCGTTCGGCAGCCTGTCGCGCTTCAAGGCGGTGCGTCTCCTCGCCCTCACCTTCATCGAGGCGTTCCGCTGCACGCCGATCCTGGTGCAGCTGATCTGGTTCTATTACGCGCTGCCGATCCTGGCCGGCGTCGAGATGACGCCGATCACGGCCTCGGCGCTGGCGCTCTCGCTCTATGGCGGCTCGTTCTATTCCGAGATCATCCGCGGCGGCATCATCTCGATCGACAAGGGCCAGTCGGAAGCCGGCGCCGCGCTCGGCATGACGCCCGGACAGAGCATGCGGCGCATCGTGCTGCCGCAAGCGATCAAGCGCATGATCCCGGCGCTGATGAACCAGTCGATCATCCAGTTCAAGAACACTTCGCTGGTTTCGGTGCTCGCCGTGCCCGACCTCGTCTACCAGAGCCAGGTCGCCGCCCATGACAGCTACCGGCCGCTCGAGACCTACACCGCGGTCGCGGTCGCCTATGCGGCGATCCTGATTCCCCTGACCATCATCGTCCGCCGCGGCGAGAAGCGACTGGCGGTCAGCGAATGAGCGAGCCATCCAGGAACACTTCGAAGATCGAGATCCGCAGCCTTCGCAAGAGCTTTGGCAGCAACGAGGTTCTGAAGAACATCAGCCTCGACGTGGCCAAGGGGGGCGTGGTGGCGCTGATCGGCCCATCCGGCTCCGGCAAGTCGACACTGCTCCGCTGCATCAATCTGCTGGTCGTGCCCGACGGCGGCAGCGTCCGCGTCGGCGACACAAGCTTCCAATTCGGCGAAGGCGCCAAGCTTCCGGACGTGAAGACACTCGCCAAATTCCGCACCACCACCGGCATGGTGTTCCAGCATTTCAATTTGTTCCCGCACATGACGACGCTTCAGAACGTCATGGAGGGGCCCGTCACGGTGCGCCGCATGGCCAGGGCGGACGCCGAGAAGCTCGCGCGCGCGCAGCTTGCCAAGGTGGGCCTTGCGGAGAAGGCCGACCAATATCCGGCGACGCTGTCCGGCGGGCAGAAGCAGCGCGTCGCGATCGCACGTGCGCTCGCGATGGAGCCGGACGTGATGCTGTTCGACGAGGCCACCTCGGCGCTCGATCCCGAGCTCGTCGGCGAGGTGCTCGCCGTCATGCAGCGGCTGGCCTCGGAAGGCATGACCATGGTGATCGTGACCCATGAGATCGCCTTCGCCCGCGAGGTCGCCGACCGCCTCATCTTCATGCGCGACGGCGTCGTGGTCGAGGAAGGTCCGGCGCGGCAGGTGATCGACAATCCGCAGGAAGCCGCGACGCGCGCCTTCCTCAGCCATTTCCACCGCACCGGTGCGTTGCCGCCGGCCAACGTAGCACCGTGATGCCTGATATCGATCGCGCCTATCTCGTTACCGGTGCCGCCAGCGGCATCGGCCGCGCCACCGCAAAACTGCTCGCGGCCCCCGGCACCGCGCTTCTGCTCCATACCCGCTCGAACGCGGAAGGTCTCGATGCCGCCGCGGCCGAAGCCGAAGCGAAAGGCGCCGCCGTCGCAAAGTGCCTCGGCGATCTCGCCGAGGAAGCAGCCGTCACCGACGCCGTCGCCGCCGCGCAACGCGCTTTCGGACGGCTCGACGGATTGATCCTGGTCGGCGGTCATGCCCGCCGCGGCAGCGCGATCGGCACGCCGGCTGATCAGTTCCGGCAGGCGATGGACGAATCGGCGCTGGCGTTCACGCGGCTGGTCGACGCCGCGCTGCCGCTACTGCGTGACGGGCGCGATGCGCGGATCGTGGCGATCTCTTCTTTCGTCGCGCATGCGATCCGGCCCGAGTTCGCGCCCTTTGCCGCAACGGCGGCAAGCCGTTCCGCGCTCGAAGCGCTGGTGCGTCTCACCGCGATCGAGCTCGCAAAAGACGGCATCACCGTCAATGCGGTGTCACCCGGCCTCATCATCAAGGACAAGCCGAGCGAGAGCCGGCTCTCGCCCGAGCAGATCGCCACCACCGAGGCGCTGATTCCGATGCGCCGCCGCGGGCGGCCGGAGGAAGTGGCCGAGATCATCGCCTTCCTGGCATCACCGAAGGCGTCCTACGTCACCGGCCAGGTCTGGCACGTCAATGGAGGCCTGACATGACCGAAGCGACCGTCGAACGCATCAGGCTGTTCCTGATCGAGAGCCCGATCAAGATGGCGCGCCTCCAAGGCGTCGGCAACGTCAAGGGCACGGTGAAGCGCGTGCTGATCGAGCTCACCGCGAGCGACGGCGTGATCGGCTGGGGCGAGGCGGCACCGTGGGAAGTGTTCACGGGAACGCCGGAAGCGGCCTTCTCCGCGCTCGACATCTATCTGCGGCCGATCGTGCTCGGCAAACCCGTGCGCCGCATTCGCGCGCTGATGGCCGAGCTCGACCGTACGCTGGTCGGTCATGCCGAGGCCAAGGTCGGAATCGAGATGGCGCTGCTCGACATCGTCGGCAAGTCGTCAGGATTGTCGGTCGCCGACCTGCTCGGCGGCCGCGTGCGCGACACGATTCCCCTCTCCTTCTCCATCGCCGATCCCGATTTCGCCGCCGATCTCGAGCGCATGCGAAAGATGGTTCCGGACGGCAACGTCATCTACAAGGTCAAGACCGGCGTGAAGCCGCATCGCGAGGACCTCGATCATCTCGAAGCGATCCGTAAGGAATTCGGCGACAAGGTCGACCTGCGCGTCGATTACAACCAGGCGCTGGCGCCGTTCGGCGCGATCAAGATTTTGCGCGATGTCGAAGAGTTTGCGCCGACCTTCATCGAGCAGCCGGTGCCGCGCAAATATCTCGACGTGATGGCGCAGCTCACCGCGGCGCTGGAAACACCCGTTCTCGCCGACGAAAGCTGCTTCGACCGCCGCGACATGATGGAGGTGGTGCGCCGCGAGGCGGCCGATGCCGTCTCGATCAAGCTGATGAAAGCCGGCGGCCTGATCGAGGCGCAGGCGATCATGGCGATCGCCGACGTCGCCGGCCTGCCCGGCTATGGCGGCACGCTGTGGGAGGGCGGCATCGGGCTTGCCGCCGGGACGCAGCTGATCGCGGCAACGCCGGGCATCTCGCTCGGCTGCGAATTCTACATGCCGCATCACGTGCTGACCGAGGACGTGCTGGAAGAGCGCGTTGCCAACCGCGCCGGCCATGTCGTGGTGCCCGACGGCCCGGGCCTCGGCATCCGCGTCAGCGAGGCCTCCGTCCGCGCCAATGCGCGGGTGCTTGCGGAGGCGTAATTCCGTCATTCCGGGGCGCGCGCAGCGCGAGCCCGGAATCCATAACCACAGGGAGTGGTTTTCGCGCGAGCTGGTCACCACGCATCTTCGCCAAACTTCTCCCTGTGGTTATGGGTCCCGGGCTCGCGCTTTGCGCGCCCCGGGACGACAGCGGAGCATGCCGCCCCCGCGGCCCCTAACCTTCCCCTCAGGGACTCCCTATCGTATGGTCCGGCCAAACACGCCCGGCCCCATCGGGCCATCCGGAAACGCATATGTCTGATCCCGCCTGGTCGCTGCACTCCCGCCTAAAAGAGGACACCATCGACATCGGCGACCTGCCGCTGTCGAAGGTCCTGGTCATCAAGGACGCGCATTATCCCTGGCTGCTGCTGGTGCCGCGGCGGCCCGATGCCGTCGAGATCATCGATCTCGACGAGGTGGAGCAGGCGCAACTCATGACGGAGATCTCCCGCGTCTCGCGCGCGCTGAAAGAGATCACCAAATGCGACAAGCTCAATGTCGCCGCGCTCGGCAACCTCGTGCCGCAGCTTCACGTCCATATCATCGCACGCCGGACCAGCGACGCCGCATGGCCGCGGCCGGTCTGGGGCGTGATGAAGCCCTTGGCGCATGACGCTACCGAGGTGCAGACTTTCATCAGCGCGCTTCGCCGCAAGATCTGGCTGGGTTGAGAACAAGAAATGTCAGCATTCGACTCGTTTCCGCTGGGACAGCCGGCCTTCGTCACTCACGTCCTCGATCGCGCCGCGCATCTGCGCCGCGACGACGAAAAACTGTTCGCGATGGAGCAGAAGCCATCGTCACGCGCCTATGTCGTCTACCGCGACTCGCTGCTGGTGAAGCGCGAGGGCGACAAGGCGCGGGCGCTGCTGGGAATCGACGAGGCGCTGAAATGCGGCGCCAACCCCGGCACGATCTTCTTAGGGTTGCGCGACGGCGCCGCGGTGTTCGGCATGGGGATGTCGCAGGCGGCGGCCGAGAAGCTGATCGGCCGCGAGGACTACACCGTCACCGAGCTGCGCGGCATGGCGATGCAAGGCGCGATTCCACCCGACGAGCTCTCGGCGATCGCGATGGCGAAGTCGATGGTGAGCTGGCACCAGCGCCACGGCTATTGCGCCAATTGCGGCACGCGGAGCGCGATGAAGGAAGGCGGCTGGAAGCGCGAGTGCCCTGCTTGCAAGGCCGAGCACTTTCCGCGCACCGATCCCGTCGTGATCATGCTGGTCGCCTCGGGCGAGAAGTGCCTGCTCGGCCGCCAGAAGCAGTTTCCGCCGGGAATGTATTCCTGCCTCGCCGGCTTCGTCGAGGTCGCCGAGACCATCGAGGACGCGGTACGCCGGGAAATCCTCGAAGAATCCGGAATCCGCTGCACCGACGTGCAGTATTACATGACGCAGCCCTGGCCCTATCCATCGTCGCTGATGATCGGCTGCAGCGCGCGGGCGCTCAACGAGGACGTCGTCGTCGATCATTCCGAGCTGGAGAACGCGCGCTGGTTCACCCGCGAGGAGGCCGCGCTGATGCTGACGCGGACGCATCCGGACGGGCTCGCCGGCCCGCATCCGTTCGCGATCGCCCACCATTTGCTCGGCCGCTGGGTGCACGACAAGACCGGCGCGTAAGCTGGGGCCGCCGGTGGCCATATCAGGGACCGCGCCGCACATCCTTTGCATCGGCATTCCCGTGCGCGACCTCACCTTTCGAGTCGAGGCCGTGCCCGCGCGCGGCAGCAAGGCCAACGCCACGCATCTCGCCGAGATCTGCGGCGGCAACGCGCTCAATGCTGCGATCGCCATCGCGCGGCTCAGTGGCCGGGTCTCCTTCGCAGGACCGATGGGCGATGCACGGGAAGCGTCGAGCGGCTTCATTCTCGAACAGATGGCCAGTGAAGGCATCGACACGACGCACGTCGTGCGCATGCCCGGCCTGACCACGCCGGTCTCGGCAATCCTGATCGAGCCCTCGGGCGAACGGACGCTGACGATCTATCGCGATCCCGCTCTGTGGAGCGTGAAGCTGCCGGACGGTGACGCGCTGCTCGCCGATTGCCGCGCGGTCCTCGTCGAGAGCCGCTGCGGCGCCCTTTGTATCGATCTCTGCGCCGAGGCGCGACGACGCGGCATTCCCGTCATCGTCGGCGTCGATCGCGCGATGTCGTTGCAGGACGGCCTGCTCACGGCCGCCTCGCACCTGCTGTTCGCCAGCGACCAGGCGCAGGAGACGGCCGGTGTCGCCGATGACGGCGAGGCATTGAAGCGCCTGGCAGGGCTGACGCCGGCCCTTCTCGCCGCCACGCGCGGCCCGCGCGGCACGATCTGGCTGAACGAGGCGGGCGAGCTGGAGGAGACACCGGCCTTCCCGGTTCAGGCGGTCGATACGCTCGGGGCCGGCGACGTCTTCCATGGCGCCTTCACGCTTGGCCTCGCCGAGGGCGCGCAGGTGCGCGAGGCGCTGCGATTCGCCGCGGCCGCCGCAGCGCTGAAATGCACCCGCCATGGTGGCGGCATGGCCGCCCCACAACGTGTTGAAGTTGAAGAGCTTTTACGAGGCAGATTCTAGAGCGGTTCCACTGTTGCGCCGAGATTATGGGCTTGCCGTGGAAAGATTTTCTCTATATCAGGGAAATCAGCCCATGAAATGGAACAAAGTTCTTCAAATGACTGACCTCGCCGTGCAACTCCCCGAGACCAGCCGCCGCCTCGATGCCATCGACCGCAAGATTCTGATGGTGCTCCAGGAGGATGCCTCCCTCTCCGTCGCCGAGATCGGCGACCGCGTCGGGCTGTCCTCGACCCCCTGCTGGAAGCGCATCCAGCGCCTCGAGGCCGACGGCGTGATCCTGAAGCGGGTCGCCCTGGTCGACCAGAACAAGATCGGGCTCGGCATCTCCGTGTTCGTGTCAGTCGAGAGCGCCGACCATTCGGACGCCTGGCTGAAGAAGTTCGCCGAGGCCGTGAGCGCCATGCCCGAGGTGATGGAGTTTTACCGTATGGCCGGCGACGTCGACTACATGCTGCGCGTCGTGGTCGCCGACATGCAGGCCTATGACGTGTTCTACAAGAAGCTGATCAGCGCCGTGCCGCTGAAGAACGTCACCTCGCGCTTCGCGATGGAGAAGATCAAGTCGGTCACCGCGCTGCCGATCCCGGCGGTGGTGGCGGCTTAAAATCGCGTACTTGAGATTGGCGCTTCACTGGTGATCGTCATGGCCGGGCTTGTCCCGGCCATCCACGCCTATCTGCGCGCCCAAAAGCGCGTGGATGCCCGGGACAAGCCCGGGCATGACGGCGGATGTTCCGGCTCAAGCCGCGCTCGCCCCGCCGCTCAAATCGTCTGATTGTACGCGCCGACTTCGGGATGCGTGCGGAGCACGCTGTTCACCATCTCGAACATGTCGTGCATGCGCTGCTCGGAGACCGGGCTCTCGACCACGACGACGAGCTCGGGCTTGTTGGAGGACGCGCGCACCAGGCCCCAGCTGCCGTCCTCGACCGTGACGCGTACGCCGTTGACGGTGACGAGATCGCGGATCGCCTGGCCACCGATCTTGGCGCCCTTGGCCTGCAGGCCTTCAAAATGCTTCACCACCTGGTCGATGACGCCGTACTTGGTCTCGTCGGCGCAATGCGGCGACATGGTCGGCGACGACCAGGTTTTCGGCAGCGCGTTCTTCAGGTCGGCCATCGACTTGCCCGGCGCGCGGTCGAGCATGTCGCAGATCGCGAGCGCCGACACCAGGCCGTCGTCATAGCCGCGTCCATACGGCTTGTTGAAGAAGAAGTGGCCGGACTTCTCGAAGCCCGCGAGCGCACCCGTCTCGTGGGTGCGGCGCTTCATGTAGGAATGGCCGGTCTTCCAATAGGCGACCTTGGCGCCCTGCTTCTGCAGCACGGGATCGGTGACGAACAGGCCGGTCGACTTCACGTCGACAATGAAATGCGCGTCCTTGTGGATCGCCGACATGTCGCGGGCCAGCATCACGCCGACCTTGTCGGCGAAGATTTCCTCGCCGGTGTTGTCGACGACACCGCAGCGATCGCCGTCACCGTCGAAGCCGAGACCGACATCGGCCTTGTGATGCAGCACCGCGTCGCGGATCGCGTGCAGCATTTCCATGTCTTCCGGGTTCGGATTGTATTTCGGAAAGGTGTGGTCGAGCTCGGTGTCGAGCGGGATCACCTCGCAGCCGATCGCCTCCAGCACCTGCGGCGCGAACGCGCCGGCGGTGCCGTTGCCGCAGGCGGCGACGACCTTGAGCTTGCGGGTCAGCTTCGGACGGCCGGTGAGATCGGCGATATAGCGCGCCGGATAATTCTCGTGGAACTGGTAGGAGCCGCCGGCCTTGTTGTTGAATTCGGCGTTGAGCACGATCTCCTTCAGCCGCGTCATCTCGTCGGGGCCGAAGGTCAGCGGGCGGTTGGCGCCCATCTTCACGCCGGTCCAGCCATTGTCGTTGTGCGAGGCCGTGACCATGGCGCAGCAGGGCACGTCGAGGTCGAACTGCGCGAAATAGGCCATCGGCGTCACCGCGAGCCCGATGTCGTGCACCTTGCAGCCCGCAGCCATCAGGCCGGAAATCAGCGCATATTTGATCGAGGCCGAATAGCCGCGGAAATCATGGCCGGTGACGATCTCCTGCTTGACGCCGAGCTCCGCAATCAGCGCGCCCAGCCCCATGCCGAGCGCCTGGATTCCCATCAGGTTGATTTCCTTCTGGAACAACCAGCGCGCGTCGTATTCGCGAAAACCCGTGGCCTTCACCATCGGCTCGGATTCGAAGGCATAGGTGTTGGGCAACAAGACGGATTTCGGCTTGGGGAACATTGAGACGGTCTCGTGAAAATGGCGGGAATTGATGCAGCCTTAGCGAATGCCGGGCCGCAGCGGAAGGCGGGAATGGCAGCTTATGGCTTATAATTGCGGCAGTTTGGTAACGGGAAAACGCGGCCCGGCGCGAGACTTCCGCCAACGCCGTCCTGAAAAAATCCGTGCGAACGACCGTTCGTCGGCGCGGTGAGCGCCTTTGAGGCGGCTTACTGCTCCAGCACCATCTGACCGTTGGCGTATTCGAAGCGCTTGAGGCGGGACAGGAAGGAGAGGCCGAGCAGGTTCTCCGACAGAGCCTCGTCCGGCAGCACCATGGCGTCAACGTCGCGCACGACGAGGCCGCCGACCTCGAGCATGGCGATGCGCGTGCGCGCCGCCTTGATGGTGCCGTTGGCGGTCGAGACGGTGGCGTTGTACTCGCCGCGCGAGGGACGCAGGCCAAAGCGGGCGGCCGAGCTCTCGTTCAGCGCGACCACGGAGGCGCCGGTGTCGATCATGAAGCCGATCCGTTGGCCGTCGATGCGGCCTTCGGCCTGAAAATGGCCACGGCCATCGCGGGAGATGGCGAGGCTGCGCCCACCGGCTGGCGCCGTCGCAGCAACCGCGATCGTCGTGCGCGGCGCTGACGTCGCGGAGGCGGAACTCATCCTGTCCGCCATCTGCGCCATGAACGTGCCGAGGCCGATCATGATGGCCGCGAGGATCATTATGTTACGCATCACACCACTTCCGAGCTGGAAAGCTCGATTTCACCACGCGACACGTCTGGCCGCGAGCGACGCTGCGGTCAGAGCGCCGCTATTTTGACGAAAAGGATGAGCGGAGGGTTAATGCGCCTTCGTGGCTTCTCAGGTCCCGCGCGGCTTGACCCGCCGTGTCGGCAGCGCACTCGCCGGATCCTCCGGCCAGGGATGGCGCGGGTAGCGGCCGCGCAGGTCGGAGCGCACCGCGGCGTAGCTGCCGCGCCAGAAACCGGGGAGGTCGCGCGTCACCTGCACAGGGCGCTGCGCCGGCGACAGCAATTCCAGCACCAGCGGCACCTTGCCGGCGGCGATCGACGGATGGGTGTTGAGCCCGAACAATTCCTGGAGCCGCACCGCGATAGTCGGCCCCTGCTCGGCCTCGTAGTCGATCGCGAGCACGCTGCCGGTCGGCGCCTCGAAATGCGTCGGCGCCTCGCGATCGAGCCTTGCGCGCATCTCCCAGGGCAACAGCGCCATCAGCGCGTCGGAGAGATCGCCGGCCGAGATGTCTTTCAGTGCGATCTTGTCGTAGAGCGCCGGCACCAGCCAGTCGTCGCGCCGCGCGATCAGTCCGTCGTCGGACAAATCGGGCCAGCTGTCGCCCTCGGCCTTGCGCAGAAACATCACGCGGTCGCGCCCCTGCTTTGCGGCCTTCGACCAGGGCAACCGGTCGAGACCTGCGGCAATCAGCCCATCTGCGAAGATCCGCGCGGTCTCCTCCGAAGGCGACACCGCGAGTGTCGCCTCAGACAGCGTGATCGCATGCAGCGCGCGCTTGCGCCGCGCGCGCAGCGCCATCGCGCCGCGGTCGAAGGAGATCTCGTCGACGGTCTCGATATGCTCGGCAAAATGCCGCTCGATGTCGTCCTCGCCGATCGGCGCCGCCAGCAGAACGCGGCCGCTCGCCGCCGTGCCCGTCATCTCGCCGATCGCGATGTAGGGTGCGCGGGCGAGCGACGAGGTCTGCTCCACCGCGGCGCCGCGACCATTGGCGAGCACGAAGGTGCCATTGCCGCGATTGCGCGCGACGCGGTCCGGGAAGGCGTAGGCGAGCATCAGGCCGGTCGAGAGATCATCCTGTCCGGTTACGGCCTTCTCCGACGCCGCCACCTGCGAAGCCCAGCGCCGCGCGAGATCGCGCGCGCTCGCGGCGCGCGGCGAGCGATCGCGGCGGAACTGATCGCGCCGGTACTCGAGATCGACGCTGTCGCCGCCGAGCCCGCGCTCGGTGACGATGGCCGCGATCTCGGCGGCGGCTTCGCCGCCGCCCACGCGATGCGAATCCACGATCATGCGCGCCAGCCGCGGCGGCAGCGCCAGCGCGCGCAGGCTTTTGCCTTCGGCGGTGATGCGGCCGTCGCCATCGAGCGCATTGAGCTCGGAGAGAAGGCTTTTCGCCTCTTTCCAGGCGGGCAGCGGCGGCGGATCGAGGAATGACAGCGCCGAAGGATCGGCGACGCCCCATTGCGCGAGGTCGAGCACCAGCGAGGAGAGGTCGGCGCTGAGGATCTCCGGCTGGGTGTAGGGCGCGAGCGAGGCCGTCTGCGGCTCGTCCCAGAGCCGGTAGCAGACGCCCGGTTCGGTGCGGCCGGCGCGGCCGCGGCGCTGGTCCACCGCCGCACGCGCAGCGCGCACGGTCTCGAGCCGCGTCAGCCCGATGTCGGGCTCGTAGCGCGGCACGCGGGCGAGACCGGAATCGACCACGATGCGCACGCCCTCGATGGTGAGCGAGGTCTCCGCGATCGAGGTCGCCAGCACCACCTTGCGCGTGCCTTTCGGCGCGGGCGCGATCGCGCGGTCCTGCACGGCAGCGTCGAGCGCGCCGAACAGCGGCACGATCTCGATGCTGGCATCCTGGACGCGTTCGCTGAGGAAATTCTGGGTGCGGCGGATTTCGGCGGCGCCGGGCAGGAACGCCAGTACCGAGCCGCCGTCGGCGCGCAGCGCGGACGCAATCGCATCCGCCATCTGCCGCTCCACCGGCGCATCCGCCTTGCGGCCGAGATAACGCGTCTCGACCGGAAAGGCGCGGCCCTCGCTCTCGACAACGGGCGCTTCCCCGAGCAGCCTTGCCACGCGCGCGCCGTCGAGCGTTGCCGACATCACGAGGATGCGCAGATCCTCGCGCAGGCCGGTTTGCGCGTCGCGCGCCAGCGCGAGGCCCATGTCGGCATCGAGCGAGCGCTCGTGGAATTCGTCGAACAGGACGGCCGCGATGCCGGAGAGCTCGGGATCGTCGAGGATCTGGCGGGTGAAGATCCCCTCGGTCACCACCTCGATGCGCGTCGCGCGCGAGATCTTCGAGCCGAAGCGGACGCGGTATCCGACGGTTTCGCCGGCCCGCTCGCCAAGCGACTTGGCCATGCGCTCGGCACTCGCCCGCGCAGCGATACGCCGCGGCTCCAGCACGATGATCTTCTTGCCCGCGGCCCAGGGCGCATCCAGCAGCGCCAGCGGCACCCGCGTGGTCTTGCCTGCGCCGGGCGGCGCCACCAGCACGGCGGCGTTATGCGCCTCCAGCGTGCGCGAGAGGTCGTCGAGCACGGCATCGATCGGGAGGGGCGTGTCGAAGCTGCGGGGCAAGGCCTATCCATTCATCATGCCCGGCCTTGTGCCGGGCATCCACGTCTTCGACTAGAAACAGACGTGGATGGCCGGGACAAGCCCGGCCATGACGAAATCGTTGCGGCAGTGGACCGTCAGCCCTGCACCGGCGGACGGCCGATGCTCTCGTAGGTGAAGCCGGCGGCTTCCATGTCTTCGGGACGGTAGACGTTGCGGAGATCGACCACGACGGGCTGCGTCATGGTCGCCTTCAGCCGGCCGAGATCGAGCGCGCGGAACTGCACCCATTCGGTGACGATGACGAGCGCATCGGCGCCTTGCGCGCAGGAATAGGCGTCCTCGCAATAGGTGATGTTCGGCAGCTCGCCCTTGGCCTGCTCCATGCCGACGGGATCGAAAGCCTTGACCGTCGCGCCCATGTCGATCAGGCCGGTGACGAGCGGAATCGACGGCGCATCGCGCATGTCGTCGGTGTCGGGCTTGAAGGTGAGGCCGAGCACGGCGATGGTCTTGCCGCGCAAGCTACCGCCGAGCGCCTGGCTGACCTTGCGCGCCATCGCGCGCTTGCGGTTCTCGTTGACGGCCAGCACGGCTTCGACGATGCGCAAGTTCACGTCATAGTCCTGCGCGATCTTGATCAGCGCCTTGGTGTCCTTCGGGAAGCAGGAGCCGCCGAAGCCCGGACCCGCATGCAGGAACTTGGTGCCGATGCGGTTGTCGAGGCCGATGCCGCGCGCGACCTCCTGCACGTCGGCGCCGACCTTTTCCGAGAGATCGGCGATCTCGTTGATGAAGGTGATCTTGGTCGCGAGGAACGCGTTCGCGGCGTATTTGATCATCTCGGCGGTGCGGCGCGCCGTGAACATCAGCGGGGCCTGGTTCAGCGACAGCGGGCGATAGACGTCGCCCATCACCTTGCGGCCGCGCTCGTCGGAGGTGCCGACGACGACGCGGTCGGGATACTTGAAGTCGCGGATCGCCGCGCCCTCGCGCAGGAATTCGGGGTTGGAGGCGACGACGACGTCGGCCGCAGGGTTGGTCTCGCGGATGATGCGCTCGACCTCGTCGCCGGTGCCGACCGGGACGGTCGACTTGGTCACGACGACGGTGAAGCCCGACAGCGACTGCGCGATCTCGCGCGCGGCGGCGTAGACATAGGACAGATCGGCGTGACCGTCGCCGCGGCGCGAGGGCGTGCCGACCGCGATGAAGACGGCATCGGCGTCCGCGACCGGCTTCGACAAATCGGTGGTGAAGTCGAGCCGCTTGGCCTTCACATTGGTCGCGACCAGCTCGTCGAGGCCGGGCTCGTAGATCGGAATCTCGCCGCGATGAAGCGCCGCGATCTTCTTCTCGTCCTTGTCGACGCAGGTGACGTCGTGACCGAAATCCGCAAAGCAGGCGCCGGACACCAGTCCCACATAGCCCGTTCCGATCATCGCGATTCGCATGAAAAACCCTGTTCCAGCTTGGTTAACGAAACCCCAACTCGAGCGGTTTAGCATTTTCCTGAGGGGAGAGAACAGCCCGGATGCAAAAACCGGCACGCGAATTGTACCGGTAAAGAAACCTTAAACCGCAAGGCTTCACACTGCGCCACGTCCGCACAGAGCCGGGCGGACCGCGCCTCGAAACGGGACACCATGGCATTATCAGGCACAATCGCCGCGAGCGGGCTTTCCAAGGCCCCCCCGGCCGCGCGTGTCGACTGGATCGACTATGCCAAGGGCATCTGCATCGTCATGGTCGTGATGATGCACTCGGTGCTGGGGGTGGAGATCGCGGCCGGCCAGACCGGTTTCATGCATGTCGCCGTGGCCTTCGCAAAGCCGTTCCGGATGCCGGACTTCTTCCTGATTTCGGGCCTGTTCCTGCCATTGGTGATCGATCGGGACTGGCGAACCTATCTCGACCGCAAGGTGGTGCATTTCGCCTATTTCTATGTCGTCTGGGTGACAATCCAGTTCGGCTTCAAGGCACCGGCATTCGCGGCGGAGACGAGCTGGCGCGAGGCCGGCCTGCTGTATCTGGAATCCTTCGTCGAACCGTTCGGCACGCTCTGGTTCATTTACCTGCTGCCGATCTTCTTCATGGTCACAAAACTGACACGGCGTATTCCGCCGCTGGCGATCTGGCTCATCGCTGCCGCGCTGGAGACGGCGGGCATCTCGACCGGTTGGACCGCGATCGACGAATTCTGCGCGCGCTTCGTCTATTTCTATTCGGGATATCTGTTCGCGCCTTACGTGTTCGCGCTGTCCGATCGCGCGCGCAACCATCCCGCACTCGCGCTGGCGGCGCTTGCGACCTGGGCGCTGGTCAATGCGGGCCTCGTCGCGCTCGGCGCCAGCGAATGGAAGATCGTCTCGCTCGCGCTCGGCTTCGCCGGCGCCTGCGCCATCATCACGATGGGCACGCTGCTCGCGCGCGCACAGTGGTTGAACTTCTTCCGCTTCTGCGGCGAGCATTCGATCGTGATCTACCTCGCCTTCTTCCTGCCGATGGCGGCGACACGAACGCTGCTGCTGCGCACCCACATCATTGCCGACATCGGCACGGTGTCGCTGATCGTCACCATCGTCGGCGTGATCGGATCGCTCGCGATCTGGTACGTCGCATTGCGGCTCAATGCCCGCTTCCTGTTCGAACGGCCGCAGACGTTCTGGATCGCGCCGAAGAAGGCCGGGCCAGTGTTGCAGGCGGCGGAGTAGCCGCCCTCTCGGTGTCGTCGCCCGGCTCGACCGGGCGACCCAGTACGCCGAGACGCCAGTGATTGAGCCGAGAAGCCACGGCGTACTGGATTCCCCGCTTTCGCGGGGAATGACAGCGGGGATGTGGGGAACGACAGTGGGGATAGCGGCACCAGCGGCCCAAAAATCCCCCGCTCAAGGCTGTCAAAGCCCGCAAAAATTCATACATTGCGGCCATGCCCAAAAGCTCCCCAACGACATCCCCGAAGACCGCCGCGAAAGCCGACACCAAACCCGCTGCTGACAAGCCTGCTGCCAAACCGGTCGCGGCGAAGGTGGCCGGCAAGGGCGACCACATCTTCCTGGTCGACGGTTCCGGCTACATCTTCCGCGCCTATCACGCGCTGCCGCCGCTGAACCGCAAATCCGACGGTCTTCAGGTCAATGCCGTGCTCGGCTTCTGCAACATGCTGTGGAAGCTTTTGCGCGACATGCCCGAGGACAACCGCCCGACGCATCTGGCGATCGTGTTCGACAAGTCGGAAGTCACCTTCCGCAACAAGATCTATCCCGAGTACAAGGCGCACCGGCCGCCCGCGCCCGATGATCTGATCCCGCAATTCGCGCTGATCCGCGAAGCCGTGCGCGCCTTCGATTTGCCCTGCCTGGAACAGGGCGGCTTCGAGGCCGACGATCTCATTGCGACCTATGCGCGGCAGGCCAGCGACCGCGGCGCCCACACGACCATCGTATCCTCCGACAAGGATTTGATGCAGCTCGTGAACGACAAGATCATGATGTACGACACCATGAAGGACCGTCGTATCGGAATCCCCGAGGTGATCGAGAAGTTCGGCGTGCCGCCGGAGAAAGTCGTCGAAGTGCAGGCGCTGGCCGGCGATTCCACCGACAACGTTCCTGGTGTCCCCGGCATCGGCATCAAGACCGCCGCGCAGCTGATCGTCGAATATGGCGACCTCGAACAGCTTCTGTTCCGCGCTACCGAGATCAAGCAGCCGAAGCGGCGCGAGGCGCTGATCGAGAATGCCGAGAAGGCGCGGATTTCGCGCCAGCTGGTGCTGCTCGACGACAAGGTCGAACTCGAGGTGCCGCTGGACGATCTCGCAGTGCACGAGCCCGACGCGCGCAAGCTGATCGCCTTCCTGAAGGCGATGGAATTCACCACGCTGACGCGTCGCGTCGCCGACTATTCGCAGATCGATCCCGCCAATGTCGATGCCGATGCGTCGAACAGCAGCGGCGCGAGGGCTGGCGGCGACGCCGCCAAGGCAAAGACGTCAGAGACCTCCGGTGATCTGTTCGCCGCTCCAGCTGCGACCGCAACAGGCGGCGACAAGGGCGACAAGTCGGCCGGTCTCAAGGGCGCGCCGATTTCACTGGCCGCCGCGCGCGAAGAGGCGCTGCGCAAGCTGCCGGTCGACCGCAGCAAATACCAGGCGATCAAGACGCTCAAGGAGCTCGACGCCTTCGTCGCGCGCATCCACGACGCCGGTCATGTCGCGATCGAGACGAGAGCCAACTCCATCGATCCGATGCAGGCCGATCTGTGCGGCATCGCGCTGGCGCTGGCGCCGAACGAGGCCTGCTACGTGCCGCTCGCGCACAAGCAGTCCGGTGGCGGCGCCGGCCTGTTCGACGCGGGTCTCGCGCCGGACCAGGTCAAGCATGCCGACGCGATCGAAGCGCTGCGGCCGGTGCTGGAATCGGCGGGCATTCTCAAGATCGGCTTCGACGTCAAGTTCACCGCCGTGATGCTGGCGCAGCACGGCATCACGCTGCGCAACGTCGACGATGCGCAACTGATCTCCTATGTGCTCGATGCCGGCCGCGGCTCGCACGCGATCGAAGCGCTCGCGGAGCGCTGGTTCGGCCACGCCATGCTGAAGGAGAGCGAGCTGCTCGGCAGCGGCAAGGGCAAGATCACCTTTGACCAGGTGCCGATCGACAAGGCCGCGCCGCTGTCGGCGGAAGGCGCCGACATAGCCTTGCGCGTGTGGCGCGTGCTGAAGCCGCGCCTCGTCGCCGAGCACATGACCGCCGTTTACGAGACGCTGGAGCGGCCGCTGGTGTCGGTGCTCGCGCGCATGGAGCGGCGCGGCATCTCGATCGACCGCCAGGTCTTGTCGCGGCTATCAGGCGACTTCGCCCAGACCGCGGCGCGCGTCGAAGCCGAGATCCAGGAGATCGCGGGCGAGCCCGTCAATGTCGGCAGCCCCAAGCAGATCGGCGACATCCTGTTCGGCAAGATGGGACTGTCCGGCGGCACCAAGACCAAGACCGGCGCCTGGTCGACGACCGCGCAGGTGCTCGACGAACTTGCCGAGCAGGGCCACGACTTCCCGAAGAAGATCCTGGAGTGGCGCCAGGTTTCGAAACTGAAATCGACCTACACCGACGCGCTGCCGACCTACGTCAACCCGCAAACCCATCGCGTCCACACCACCTACGCGCTGGCCGCGACCACGACGGGCCGGCTGTCGTCGAACGAGCCGAATCTGCAGAATATTCCGGTGCGCACCGAGGACGGGCGAAAGATCCGCCGCGCCTTCATCGCGACACCGGGACATAAGCTCGTCTCCGCCGACTATTCGCAGATCGAGCTGCGGCTGCTCGCCGAGATCGCCGACATTCCCGTCCTCAAGCAGGCGTTCAAGGACGGGCTCGACATTCACGCGATGACGGCCTCCGAAATGTTCGGCGTGCCGATCGAGGGCATGCCGAGCGAAATCCGGCGCCGCGCCAAGGCGATCAATTTCGGCATCATTTACGGCATCTCGGCCTTCGGCCTCGCCAACCAGCTCGGCATCGCGCGCGAGGAAGCCTCCGCCTACATCAAGAAGTATTTCGAGCGCTTCCCCGGCATCCGCGCCTACATGGACGAGACGCGCGACTTCTGCCGGAGCAACGGCTATGTCACCACGCTGTTCGGCCGGAAGATGTACTATCCCGACATCAAGGCTTCGAACGCCTCGGTGCGCGCCTTCAACGAGCGCGCCGCGATCAACGCACGGCTCCAGGGCACCGCCGCCGACATCATCCGCCGCGCCATGACGCGGATGGAGGACGCCCTGGTCCAGAAGAAGCTGACGGCGCAGATGCTGCTCCAGGTGCACGACGAACTGATTTTTGAGGTGCCTGACGCCGAGGTCGCGGCGACGCTGCCGGTGGTGCAGCACGTGATGCAGGACGCGCCGTTCCCGGCCGTGAACCTGTCGGTGCCGCTGCATGTCGATGCGCGCGCGGCGAAGAATTGGGACGAGGCGCATTGAGGCTACCTCTTAACCTCGCCCCGCTTGCGGGGAGAGGTCGGATTGCGAAGCAATCCGGGTGAGGGGGTACAGGTCTCACCGCGATCTCACTCGCGGAGAGAAGCCCCTCACCCCAACCCTCTCCCTGTAAGAACGGGGCGAGGGAGCGCACCGAGCGTTCGGCGGCAGATCGAATTGTCCTCCGTGCAATTGCGCGATGGCTCCGCCGCGCGGCGCACATTAGAACGGTGTCGTCTCCCGCACCGGTTCATTCATGCCCCCCACCTCCGCCCTGCTCGGCTTCGCCCTCGTCTCTCTCGGCCTCGTGCTCACGCCCGGGCCGAACATGATCTATCTGATCTCGCGCTCGATCACGCAGGGGCCGGCGGCGGGCATCATCTCGCTCGGCGGGGTGGCACTCGGCTTCGTGTTCTACATGCTGTGCGCGGCGTTCGGCATCACCGCGCTCTTGCTCGCCATTCCCTTTGCCTATGACGCGCTGCGCTTCGCCGGCGCGGGCTATCTGCTGTGGCTGGCCTGGCAGGCGGTGAAGCCGGGCGGACGTTCGCCGTTCCAGGTGAAGCAGCTTGCAATCGACAGCCCGCGCAAATTGTTCGCGATGGGTTTTGTCACCAATCTGCTCAATCCGAAGATCGCGATGCTATATCTGGCACTGCTGCCGCAGTTCATCGATCCCACCGCCGGCAGCGTTCTGACGCAGTCGGTGGTGTTGGGGGCGATCCAGATCGCGATCAGCGTCAGCGTCAACGCGATGATCGCGCTTGCCGCCGGATCGATCGCGCTGTTCCTGGCGAGCCGGCCGAGCTGGATGCTGGTGCAGCGCTGGCTGATGGGCACGGTGCTGGCCGGGCTTGCGGTGCGGATGGCGGTGGAAGCGAAGAAGGTGTGATTATTTTTCTTCCTTCTCCCCTTGTGGGAGAAGGTGGCGCGAAGCGCCGGATGAGGGGTCTTTCTCCGCGCATTCGAAGACAGCTGGACTCGCGGAGACAGACCCCTCACCCGTCTCGCCGCTACGCGGCGAGCCACCCTCCCCCACAAGGGGGGAGGGAAAAAGGCCCCTCAATCCAGCTTCGCGTCCATGCCCCGCTTCACCGCGGGACGGGCCATCAGCGCCTCATACCAGCGCTTGACGTTGGGGAAATCGGCCAGCTCAACCTTGTGGCGAGGGTGGCGCCAGGCCCAGCCCAGGATGGCAAAATCGGCAACCGAGAGGTCGCCGGCGACGAAGTCGTGGGCCTCTAACCGGCGGTCCAGCACGCCGTAGAGCCGGCGCGTCTCCGCCATGTAGCGTTTCAGGCCATAGGCGCGATCCTGCTCGTTCTCGAGCGCGATGAAATGGTGCACCTGGCCGGGCATCGGGCCGAAGCCGCCCATCTGCCACATCAGCCATTCAAAGACGGGGATGCGCCCGGCGAGCGATTTCGGCAGGAATTTGCCGGTCTTTTCGCCGAGATAGAGCAGGATCGCACCGGACTCGAAGATGCTGACGGGCTTGCCGTCCGGGCCCTCGGGGTCGACGATCGCGGGGATCTTGTTGTTGGGGCTGAGCTTCAGGAAGCCCGGCGCCATCTGCTCGCCCTTGGTGATGTTCACCGGCACCACCTTGTAAGGCAGCCCCATTTCCTCCAATGCGACCGAGATCTTGCGGCCGTTCGGCGTGTTCCAGGTGTGCAGCTCGATGGTCATTCAGGCATTTCCTTCCCCGAGATATCTGGCATCCAACTACTCCAGAAAGTTGCACCCCCACAACTGGCGGACCGGGATGGCCGATCCCTGTTGACTCGACCTGTCCCCTCTGGAATGTCGCGGCCGTCGCGGATAAATTCCGCCACCTCCAAAAAGCCCCGAGGGACCGCCGTGTCGAAATCTGCCTCCCGCGCCCGCCTGTTCGAAATCATCCGCCGGCGCTCCTTCGGCCGCGGTGACGTCACGCTCGCGTCGGGCCGCAAGAGCGATTTCTACTTCAACCTCAAGCCGACCATGCTCGACCCCGAGGGCGCGACGCTGCTCGCCGAACTGACCTATGAGGCGCTGAAGGACGACCAGCTCGACTTCATCGGCGGGCTCGAGATGGGCGCGGTGCCGCTGGCCGGCGCGCTGGCGCAGATCTCCTGGATCAAGGGCCATCCGATCGCGGCATTCTTCGTGCGCAAGAAGCCGAAGGAGCACGGCGCGAAGCTCGCGATCGAAGGCCTGCCCAAGGGCGAGACGCTCGAAGGCAAGCGCGTCGTGATCGTCGAGGACGTCACCACCACCGGCGGCTCGGCGATGAAGGCGGTGGAATCCGTACGCGAGACCGGCGCCGAGGTGGTGCTGGTGCTGACCATGGTCGACCGCGAGGAAGGCGCCACCGATACGTTTGGCGCGGCCGGCCTGCCGTTCCGCTCGCTGTACAAGGCGTCGGAGTTCCTGAAGGCTTAAGGCCGCGAGACAGTCCGTCCATGCCCGGGCGTTGCCCGGAAGCAACCATCCGCCGGAAGCTGTGCCCGGCCTTGAAGAGGTCACGGCCTCGACTTGAAATCGCCTCCGCTCAACTGCTCATTTACCATCCAGCACTATGGTGAATCATGTGCCGAGACCTCGGAAGGTTCCGGCCGGTTCAGTAGCGTCGGAGTGAGCATTGCGTACAGCCTTGTCCCATGCGCGTCGCGCGATGCTTGTGGCCGCCAGCCTGGCGGCCCCGCTGCTTGCGGCTCCAGCCCCGGCTTCGGCCGAGGGCCTGTTCGACTTCTTCTTCGGCGGAATGCAGCGGCCGCGGCCACAGCGTGAGGTGCCGCAGCAGTCGAACTCCTTTGCCGATCCCTTCGCCAGCCAGCAGAATCCCGCAAACCCGCAATATGTGCCCCCGACACGCGCGGCGGCGGCCGGCGGCTCCGGCCCGGCCTTCTGCGTGCGCACCTGCGACGGCAAATATTTTCCGCTGATGCGCGGCCTCGCCTCGCCCGCCCAGATGTGTCAGGCGTTCTGTCCTGCCACCACGACAAAGGTCTATTTCGGCTCTTCGATCGACGGCGCCGCTTCGCAGACCGGCGAGCGCTACGCCGACAGCGAAAACGCGTTCGCCTATCGCAAGGCGCTGCGTGCCGACTGCACCTGCAACGGCCGTGAGCCGGTCGGCCTCGCCCCGGTCGATCTCGCGCTGGATTCCTCGCTGAAAGCCGGCGACGTGATCGCGACCAGCGACGGCCTCGTCGCCTATACCGGCATCCGCGTCGGCAATGACCAGGCTGCGGACTTCACGCCGGTTGCCTCCTACCCCGGCCTCACCGCGCAGGTCCGCGCGCGGCTTGGCGAGATGAAGGTGGCACCGGTGCGCGCGGAGACGGTCGCAGCAGATGCGCCGGCCTCAGTCGAGATCGTGCGCGAGGCACTGCCTGACGTGACGGTGCCGAAGACCCCTGCACAGAAGCCGGCGAAGCGGGCGGGGCTGGACTAAGCCCCAACTAAATCAAAGTCGTCATTGCGAGCGCAGCGAAGCAATCCAGTCTGCCACCGCGGACAGATTCTGGATTGCTTCGCTACGCTCACAGTGGCGGAGGGTGCTGCGTCATCTCCCGATGATCACCCCGATCACGTTCGGCGCCGCCAGATATTTTTCCTCGATCGCCGCGCGCGCGGCGGCGCGGTTTTCCTGAGTCAGCAGGCCGCGCTTTTCGGCCAGGATCATCCAGCAAAAGCCCCACCAGTCGGTGAGCATGCCCGCCTCGCCGATGAGATCGTAACCCTGCTCGGCTCCGAAGATGCGCGCATGCGCTTCGTCCAGCGTGTCGAGGAACAGATGATCCTCGGTCGAGAACAGATCGTCGCTGACGTCGTCGATGGTGTAGCCCCAGATCGACTGGCACACCGCGTTGAACTCGCGGTCGAACTGGTCGTCATCGACCGCGTAGCGCCGCGCCGCCTGATGCAGCCGCGACAGCGAGCGCGCGAAATCGGCGATCCGGGTGAGGGCAAATTGATCGAAGGCGATGGTGGACATGTAGTCCTCGCAAAGTCTGACGGACGCTAGATATTGTGTCGGCAATGCGCCGAATCACAATGATATATCAAAGACTTGCTAAAGTGTTCTTAATTTGTTCTGGAACTGGGGACAAAGTCCGACTGGCGGAATCGAAAGGGGTCGCCTCGCAGCGACCCCTTTGCCGGTTGCAATCGTGTTCGGGATGAAATCCAGCCCCGGCAATTTGGCAAGTTAGAGGTACCTATGAACTTAGGCGATTCCGGATAAGTACTGGACGTAATCCTGTCCTATTTTCCGTTGACGGGCCCGATGGATCCGGTTCGCACGAGGCCGGGATCTCAACAACAGCGCGAGGCCGCAATGGCGTGGACGCGGCGGTCACCGAGCAGATGGGCGACAAAGCCATTGCTGGGAAAGATCTTTGCGAACGCGGCATCGCGGATGCTGAGACCGCCGGCATAGGCGCCGAAGGCAGGCATCACGGCGCGCATCCCGTCACTGGCGAAGCAGCGGCGTTCCATCGAGCGGCCGCGTGCGGAGACGCGCGCCTTCGGATGCAGATGGCCGGCGATCTCGCCGCGCGCACCTGTTGGCTCATGACGGAAGGTGATCGGGCCGATCGCGACTTCGTCGGCGATGGTCCCGCCGAGATCGCGCGGCAGCATGGGATCGTGATTGCCCGAGATCCAGATCCAGTCGCGGCCGGTCTGGAGTGCGGCAACAGCATCGCGATCGTCGGACGACAACCGCTCATGCGCGGTTCGGTCGTGAAAGCTATCGCCGAGCGCGATGACCGTTCGGGGATTATGGTGGGAGATGACAGCAGCGAGACGGCTCAGCGTTGCCAACGTATCGTAAGGCGGCAGCAGCACACCGCGCGTGGCGAAGCTCGACCCTTTTTCCAGATGCAGATCGGAGACGACGAGCAGGCGCTGTTCTTCCCAGAACAGCGCACCGAAGAGATCGGCGTGGAGCGCGATGCCAGCCACATCCAAAGTGCGTGTCGATGAGATCGATAGCGCCACTTGCTCCGTCATGGCCGGGCTCCTCCCGGCCATCCACGTTCTTGCCGCGGAAGCAAAGACGTGGATGCCCGGGCCAAGCCCGGGCATGACGATGTGGATGGAGTTGCGCGCACCACTGGTAAAATTCTCTACGACATCGCCTCTTTGACCAGCTCATCGGCGGCTTCCGCCAGGAGCTCGTCGCCAGCTTCGCCATAGACTGACTCGCGGCCGATTTCCAGCATCACGGGGACGGCGAGCGGCGAGACGTGATCGAGTTCCCGATGCGTGATACGGCCCTGGATGCGGGCAAGCATGGCGCCGAGACGGCGCAGGTCGAGCAGGCCGGTGGCGGCATCGGCACGGGCGGCGCGCAGCAACACGTGATCGGCCTGGTGCTTGCGCAGGACGTCGTAGACGAGATCGGTCGAGAACAGCACCTGGCGGCGGCTCTTGTCCTCGCTGGTGAAGCGCCGTTCGATCAGGCCGGAGATCAGCGCGCAATTGCGGAAGGTGCGCTTCATCAGCGCGGATTCCGCGAGCCAGGCTTCGAGATCGTCCCCAAGCATGTCCGGGTTGAACAGCGCGTCGAGATCGAGCTCGCCGTTGCGGATCATGAAGGAGGCATCGCCAAGCCCCCAGATCGCCACCGCATATTCATTGGCGACGAAGCCGAGCGGCCGGGCGCGCATCCGCTCCAGCCGCCGCGTCAGCAGCATGCCCAGCGTCTGGTGCGCGAGCCTGCCCTCGAAGGGATAGCAAATGAGATAATGCTTGTTGCCACGTGGAAAGGTCTCGACCAGCAGCTCGCGCACGCCGGGCACACGTGAGACGTCTTTCTGCAACGACAGCCAGTCGCGCACCTGCTCAGGCAGACCGTTCCATGCACGGCGGTCGTCGAGCAGGCGCCGCACGCGCTCGGCGAGATAGGTCGAGAGCGGAAATTTGCCGCCCATATAGGACGGCACTTTCGGGTCTTTGTCGTTGGCGCGGGAGACATAGACCTGATCCTCGGCCAACGCCTCATAGCGCACAACTTCGCCGCCGAACACAAAGGTGTCGCCGGCGATCAGGCCCTCGATAAAATATTCCTCGATTTCGCCGAGCACGCGGCCGCCGCGCGCGATGGCGCCGGTCGAGCCGCTGCCGGTGGAGCGCCCACGAACGAGCCGCACCTTCAGCATCGGCTCCTCGACGATGGTGCCGACATTGAGACGATAGCTCTGCCGCACCTTTGGATTGGCGACGCGCCAGCGCCCCTGCTTGTCCTGCTTGATGCGGGCGAAGCGCTCATAGGTCTTCAGCGCGTAGCCGCCGGAGGCGACGAAATCGACGACGTCGTCGAAATCCTGCCGGGCGAGATCTGAGTAAGGCGCGGCCGTGAGCACCTCGCCGTAGAGATCATCGCTCAGAAACGGCTCGCCGCAGGCGCGGCCGAGCACGTGCTGGGCCAGCACGTCGAGTGCGCCGGTGCGCAAGGGTGGCGTATCCTGCGCATTCTCGGCGATCGCATCGATCGCGGCGCGGCACTCCAGCACCTCGAACCGGTTGGCCGGCACCAGCACCGCGCGCGAGGCTTCATCAAGGCGGTGATTGGCGCGGCCGATCCGCTGCATCAGACGCGAGGCGCCCTTGGGCGCGCCGATATTGACGACGAGATCGACATCACCCCAGTCGACGCCGAGGTCGAGCGAGGAGGTGCAGACCACGCCGCGCAGTCTGCCCGCCGACATCGCGTCCTCGACCTTGCGGCGCTGGGCGACGTCGAGCGAGCCGTGATGCAGCGCGATCGCGAGGTTGTCGTCGTTCATGCTCCAGAGATTCTGGAACAGCATCTCGGCCTGGCTGCGGGTGTTGACGAAGACGAGCGTGGTCTTGTTCGCCTTGATCAGCTCGTAGATTTCGGGAAGCGCGTGGCGCGCGCTGTGGCCTGCCCAGGGCAGGCGTTCGCGGGTATCCAGCATCTCGACCAGCGGCGGCGCGGCACCGCCGGCGACGACAATGTCGGCGGCCGCCTCCTTCCCGCCGGGCTGCGGCACCAGGAAGCGCGCAAGCTGGTCCGGCTCGGCCACGGTCGCCGACAGGCCGATCGCGCGCAGCTGCGGCGCCAGCCGCCAGAGCCGCGCCAGACCGAGCGAAAGCAGATCGCCGCGCTTGGACGTCACCAGCGCGTGGAGCTCGTCGAGCACGATGCGCTTCAAGGAGGAGAACAGGAACGGTGCGTCGTCGGAGGAGAGCAGCAGCGCGACCTGCTCAGGCGTCGTCAGCAGGATATCGGGCGGATAGCGCCGCTGGCGCTGCCGCCGCGACACCGGCGTGTCGCCGGTGCGGGTCTCGACCTTGACAGGCAGCCCCATCTCGGCGATCGGCCGCTCAAGATTGCGGGCGATATCGACGGCGAGCGCTTTCAGCGGCGAGATGTAGAGCGTGTGCAGGCCATCGCTGCGGCGAACATCGCGGCCGGTGGAGACGAGGCTTTGCTTCGCCCTTCCGTCCCGTTCGACCGGCTGCGTCGAGAGCTCCACCAGCGTCGGCAGAAATCCCGCCAGCGTCTTGCCCGCGCCGGTGGGCGCTATCAGCAGTGCGGAACGATCCTCGCGCGCCTTGTCCAGCAGCGCGAGCTGATGCTCACGCGGCGACCAGCCGCGGGCCGCGAACCACGCCTGGAAGCGGTCGGGCAGCAGCGTGGCCGGCTCGGCCGGGATTTTGAGGATGCGGGGCGGCACGGCATCACAGGTAAGCCGTGGGGGTGGGTTCGTCGAGGGGTGGGGATGTGAATAGCGGGGCGCCGCTTTTCCCTCTCCCCTTGCGGGAGAGGGTGGCTCGCCGCGACAGCGGCGAGACGGGTGAGGGGTATCTCTCCGCGCGTCATTCTCTTTCGCGTACGTGGAGAAAGACCCCTCATCCGGCGCTTCGCGCCACCTTCTCCCACAAGGGGCCTGTTGCGTTATGGGCTCTTGAGGCTGAAGACGTCATGAGCGAATGCCCTGGTCGCGGCAATTGCCTGCCAAGATCTGTAGTTGTCGCCCT
>NZ_JBEPQQ010000010.1:0-338626 GCF_040547935.1 Bradyrhizobium sp. LA6.8 | reverse complement strand
TCAGCGCCAATGGTACTATGGCTTAAGCCCTGGGAGAGTAGGTCGCTGCCAGGCCTGCCAAGGACAAGAAATCTTCCTCTTTCGATGTTCGAATAAAAAACGCCGCTTCCGGAAACGGAGGCGGCGTTTTTGTTTGTGTTCTCGTCTTCAAAAGTACGCTGCGCTAGCCGAGCTCACGCGGTCCTGGCCATTGGCGTCGCGCGTTGCGATCGACAACACAGATCCGGCGGCAAGGTTCCTCGACAAGACGGTGATGCTCGGCCCGGCTTTGACGGTGGTCTGCGCACGCAGAAGGCGATCGAATGAACTGCGTGCCTAACGACCGTTCTGGGTCAAACTGCGACTTGGCAGGGAGGGCAGCTTTTGGCGCGCAAACCGGACCTAGTCAGGAATGGATCTCTTAGCTGCCTCCCGAGGATCAGGCCACGGATAGGACTGCGATTGCACGATTGAGTTGAGGATCATCTAGACCCATGGAGCCCGGCTCGGCTTGGACCTCGATCGTGGGTGCGACGCCAACGCCTTCCAGCCGCTCGCCGTCGACCTCCACGTCCCCGACCGCGAGCAACAGCAAGCCGCCATCAATGAGAAATGCCGTCGCAGCGAGGACAGCTCCCTCGGTCCGGCTACCGATGACCTCGCCAAGCCGATATTTCTTGAAGCCATAGGCAAGGATTTCCTTGCCGCTGCGGGTGCCACCGTTGACAAGCATGGCGACAGGCTTGCGCCACTTCACGTTCTCGAGTTCGCTGGCGCCATTGCGATCAGTGACCTGTATCGTCGGCGCTCGCGTGTTGAACAAATCAAGATATCCGGGGATCGCGCCGCCCCAGCCATCGCGCAAGTCCCAGATCAGTGCGTCGGCGCCGTTCAGGGGACTCTGCGATAGAAGATGCTCGAGCGTCCGCTGATACACGGAGCCGGCGTAGCACCAGACATGAACATAGCCGATGCTTCGGCCGTTGGCCGGTATTATACGGGCGCTGGCCTTCAAGCCGTCCAAGAACATCTTGTTGGGCTCAATTTCGACCGGAGTAACCGATATTTGCATAAACGCGCCGGCACGACGCAGCCCCAGCACAACTTCGTTGCCGACCTTGCCACGGAATGACTGTACCGGCTCAAACGGTGCATCATCGGCGAAGACGATCGCATCGCCAGCGAGCAGGCCGGCTTGTTGGGCTGGCGTGCCTTCTATAACACCGGTGATCATGTTGCGACCCTGCGTGTCGAGACGCGAGAGGATGCCAATGCCGGGATAGGAGATACGGCCATTCGGAAAAACACGTTCCAGTCCGCGCCGCCTTAACGCACCAGCAAAGATATCAGAAAGCTGGTAGTACTCTGGTTCGTACGGTGTGTAGTAGCGGGTGTGCGAAGCATGCAGCTCAGAGAGCATGCTATTAATGACGCCGGCCAGCGCCTCTTCGGAACTCGCCCGCGTGGCGTCCGGCAAGTAACGTTCCCGGACGGCCGACCAATCGAGCCCGTCTAGGTGCGGATCGTAAAAGCGATCTCGCACGGTCCGCCATACCTCCTCGAACGTGGCGATGCGTGCGGGCACGGCCTGGGATGTGGCCGAATCCGCTGCTTGTTGCTGCTCGGCCCACAACACCGTTGGAGTCAGAGCTGATGCCGCGGCCACTGACGTGAGCCGCAAAAAGTGGCGGCGCGACAGTGCTGAGTTGATTACCTTCTTCATCGTGCAACCTTGCGATGGAGCTCGTCGCTGTCTCGATAATCGGACATTCTCAGAGCCAGGGGGAATGTCTCAAACGGGCCGAAAGCGGCCATTGAACCGGATTTGAGGCCGCGCACGCCAATCCGCGCTTTTCGTTGGTTACGATCCACGTAGTCCAGCACGCCGCTGCAGTTCTGAGCGTTACCTCAACGCGCGTTGAAGGTGAGGCCGGCGCGCTCCTTTAGACGCTTGCGGAACGCCGGACCCATCAGCGCGCCCGGCGTCCAGGTGCCGCCCTCGCCCTGCACGTCGCGCACGAGGCAGAGAGCGCTCTCGGCGATCATCTTGCTGGTCGAGCCGTAGCCCGGATCGCGGTCGCCCGTGACGACCGCCTCGACCCGTCGGCCATCCGGCAGCTCGCCCAGGAAGAGGATGTCGTAGAAGCCCTTCGCGCGCTCTTCCCGAGTCGGGCCTGCACCGGGTTTGAGACCGCCGGTCCCGAGCAGGGAAAATATGGTGGCGAAGGTCTCCGTCGTCACGCGACCGATTTCCCCAAATCCGGGCGCGACCATCATCTCGTCGTAAACGAAGTCCGTGCCGTAGGGATGACCCAACAGGAAATTCGTGCGGTGTACGTTCTTGGTGTTGACCGGCGCCATGGGAAACGGCACGAGCCACACGTTCATGCTCGGGTCGTATTCGGGGATAAGGCCCGACGGCTGAGACGGCCCGGTGAACCCGGGTGTCAGCGCGAAGGGATCGGTCAGCAGCCGGATCAGGGCCGGGTCGCGCGCCGCGGCCGCCAACGTCGCCTGGGCGCTCGCTGCGGTGCCGCCCGACATGCCACCTTTCACCTTGCGCAGGCGGGCTTTAACCCGCCGCGCCGGGCGTCCGAATTTCTCGCGCGCCTTCTCCTGCAACGTGAGCACGCCGAGATCGAACGGGATGGAATCGAAGCCGCAGGAGAAGACGATGCGCGCGCCGGTCCGTTTCGCCTCTTCGTGATAGGCGTCGATCATGCGCCGCATCCACGCCGGTTCGCCGCACAGATCGACATAGCCAGTGCCGGTGGCCGCGCAGGCCGCCACAAGCTCGGGGCCGTAAAGCTGATAAGGCCCGACCGTCGTGATAATCACGGCCGCACGCTCGCACATCGAACGTAGGCTGGCCGGTTCGCCGGCATCCGCTTTCACCAAAGTCAAATCGTCTGGTGCGCCGATGTCGGCACGCACTTTCTGGAGCTTGTCGGTCGAGCGTCCCGCGATCGCCCAGGACGGAGCATCGTCGCCGCGATAGGACGTCGTCAGATATTCGGCGACGAGACGGCCGGTGTAACCCGTCGCGCCATAGACGATGAGGTCGAAGTCCCGCTTCACGACGCTGGTCCTCCTCGAACCCGGGAGAGCGTTACCCCTTACTCGGACCGGTCTTCCGCCGGCAGGATCGCACCAGCTTGCCTAGCGCGCTCATTCGATCACCTCGTCGGCGCGGGCCGAGCAGGCGCCTAAGAGGTGGGGATGCCAGGCCATTTTGTGCTGTCCCGGAGCCCGGCGAGGACACGAGGACGCGCAGCAAGTGCCACTAGAGGGGGCAGCCGCTTTCGTTGAACCGTCCCATCGCATTTGACGGAGGATACCACAGTTCCTGTCTTGGGGTGCGCAACGACCGGTTGGAGTCAACACGCCATTTTGACCGCGGGCGAGCCACTTCCCGTCTTCCCCTCGACAAGCGGACAGTTTCCGGGCCGGTTGGCGTGCCCCAAACGGGCCAACACCGGAAGAACTCAGGGTGAGCAAATCTGGTCCAAGCGCTCGACAGGAGTCGATCGGTGTCGCAAAAGCGACGCAGCACTGACGGGTCGGATTGCAGGAGCCGAAGCCTCGTGTTGCCCCGGAAGCAGACCTGAAGGAGAAGGGGCGAACGCGACTCCGGCAGCAGCCGCAGGGTCCTCGTGATGCCGCTAGTCAAATCGCACATGTGCAGCAAATGCTGCCGCACGCGGCGGTCTCAGATACGAAACCTGTTGACAGGGATCGGCTTCATTCGTCCTTCCATTTGATCGAGCAGCCAATAGACGCCTTTTGGTCAGCCGGCGCAAGACCGGTGGTCACAATCGCGCGCATGGCCTCGACAAGCTCTCGGGGCGCCCCCGCGCGAGGCGGAGTTGCACGCCCTTCGTCGAGCCGGCCGCGATACTTGAGCTTGCGGTCGGCATTGTAACCGAAGAAGTCCGGCGTACAGACCGCCCCATACGCCCGAGCGACTGTCTGGGTCTCGTCGTGGAGATATGGAAACGGGAAATCATGAGCCTTCGCGAAACGCTTCATATTCTCAAATGAGTCTTCGGGATAGTTCGCCGCATCGTTCGAGCAAACCGCCGCAAAGCCTATGCTCTCCGACATCAGCACGCGGGCGTCCGAAACCATGCGGTCGATCACCGCTTTGACATAGGGACAATGGTTGCAGATGAAGACGACGACCGTGCCTTTTTCGCCCGCAACGTCGTCCAGTGCGTAAATCTTGCCGTCGGTGGCCGGAAGCTGGAACACGGGCGCCGGCGTATCAAGAACGACTTGGGTAGCTGCTGTCGCCATTTCGCACCTCCTTGTGCCCAAATATATGCTGACTACGGCCTGCTGGGGCACAGTTTCCAAAGCCTACTCGCCAGTCGCGTTGTTTTGGCCATATGTTAGCCATTTCCGGTCGCCCCTTAACAGCCGCCATTGGGACGAGCGCGGGATTTCGTCGGTGTAGGCCACGAACGGACGTTAGCAGCTCCAATGTCCCGACGCGTGGGGCTGCGACCATGATAAACTGCTGTCTAAAGTTTGTTCGCCCGGCGGCTCTGAATGATCGTCTCGACACTCACCGCCGGCCGCGCTCCTGCGATTTTTTTTCGCCGATCAGACAGGGCACCCGGGGCTCTTTCTCGGCGGCTGGGACGATCCCGCTCTCTGGCGTGAGGCCCGCAACTTCGCGAATAAGCTTGGTCCGGATCGCTGCCTGGAATTTTTCGCGATCTTTGATCGTCATGATGAAGGCGCCCGGCCCTCCGATCACGCAGTCCTCGTAATAGAGATCGAGGTTCTCGATATCGGTCGTCGAGAGGGATGGCTCCTTCATCATGATCGGGAGGCCGTTGATGATGATGCCTTTCTCCAGGGCAGCGTCGCGCGCGCCGGTTACGGGGGGCTCCGTCGTTGTTCGACCCATCGCCGGAAATGTCGATGACGCGCCGCAACCCGCGATACGGATTCTCTTCGAACAGATCGCCGATTTCCGTCCCTCGCACCGTCCCATTCCCAGCCGGGCCAAAAACGAGCACATCGCTGCGACCCGTCTGATCGATCCACCTGACGATTGCGTAGCGAGCAAGCTCCAACGGCACGCGCACTCATTTGTCATTGAACAAGGATGCCCCAGTCCCTCGCGGCGTTGAGTGGGCCGGGAATGTCGTCTGCCGCCCGATCTTGGGCGGACTGCACCATCAATATGGCCGGATGTGATTTACGGCAGGCACAACTTCCGAACCCTTCACGCGAAGAACTTCTCAAACGCAAAATGGCGGCTTTCCGGCCACCGTTCTTCGCTGGGCATCGAGCGGCAACAGCAACTTTTCGAGCACACCATTGGGGTCCCTGACCGATGCAATGACCCTCGATCGGCAGTTGTTCGATACTTCGCGCGCGGCCGCGACCTCATGTGCCGCTAATGCAAGCCACCGCCCGCGCGGACTTGCGGGCTAGGCTTTCTGTTGGCGCTGGCGGCGTGCTGTTTACACCTCCAGAAATTCCTCGCCGACGAAAGGGCCCACGCCGATCTGGCCGATCGCCTGGACATGTTTTGCCCTGCGAGACCAGGACATTCGACCTACCGCAGGCTTCGCGACGATCTCTTCGGGCATGTAGCGTTTTTGCCGTTTGTAGTCCTCCTTGAGGCCCAACACATACCTCAAGTCGGATCACTTCCAGGAGGTGGATAAGTGTGGCATTCGCAAGGACCAGCAGGATATTATAAATTCCGACATTCGCGCTCAGGAATAATGGTTCGAACGGACAAAGCGGCGCGGCTCCTGGCGCGGTTCATTCTATTCAAGGGAGACCAGCGTGGGCACAGCGATTCGTAGCAGCGGAATGATCCGCGAGGCCACTCGGCTCGCCGCAGCCGGCGAGCTCGGAAATTCGGATGTCATTCGACTCTTGCAGATTCCTCATAGCAAAGAGGACGTTCAAGAAGTCCTTCGCACCTTCGAGCAGCAACTGTCCCGAGAAGCGAAGAGCAAGTTGACTTTGGACGCGTTCGTGCCGCCACCGTCCGATGTCGATAATGAGCGGTACGAACCACTCTTCGACAAGTACATCATCACGGGCAAGACCTATACGACCGCCAGCGGCGCAGTCGTGCCGAATGAGCTTCAGTATTATAACGGTCAAATGGTGCACCTCTACGGCGAGTGCTCCAATGTACCTCTCGTGAATGCCGCATTGGCCGGCAGTGGCTACAGGCCGATAACCTTGAAGTACGCGGACGGCAGGCACGCGGCTGTCGCACAGCTCTGGTCGAATAAGTTCACCGACACCTCGATCCGGCCGTATGCCGCCATGTTCATAGTGGTTGCTGCCGTGGCGGACAACGCTCCCGAAAGCCAGGCGTCCCTGAAGGCGGCCTCCAACGGCGCATCGAGCGTGCTTGTGATGCTTGATGGATCGTTCGATCCCGCAACAGCGGTGTATGAGAACAAAGCGCGGATGTACATGTTCCGACTGCTCGATACGACCCAGGTTGCGATCGACGTCGGCCGCGAGCGCATGGGTACCGACAAGCGGCCCGGGACCATCGATATGGCGTGCATCGGTCGCCGGCTTCACTTGTCGATCAAAGACCAGCACAGACGTGGCGTCGTCCAGGGAGACCTGGCGCTTACCGGGGATCCGACGGCATACGAGTCAGTGGTAGCTCAGGCGGCCAAAACAGCCGGCGTCACGCTGCAGGCGCTTCCGCGCGGTGCCGAATGCGTCTACCCGGCGGTCGCGCGCATCGGGCAGGGGCCGGTCGTTTGCTGGCAGTGGCGAAGCGATGTCGCCCCTCGGCTGCAGCCGGTGATGCCAGGATCTTTGCACTTCGACCGGAGCTCGGAAGAAGGTCGGACCCTTCTCGCATGGGGCTTCACGCCCAAAGTGCTGGGTTTTTTTCCCAAGGTGCGGGGGGTGATCACCGGCCTGGCGGATCAGACCCCGCGTTGCGCCCGCGACAGTTCGGCTGCATGCGAGGGAATGGCAAACGCCGGCTCGCGCCTTCGTTGGGGGGCATCCGAAGAGGCCGCCTCTGCCCCATTCCGCTTGGCTTGGAATACGAGCTTCCTCGGATCATTGAAGGTGGTGCTCCGCAAAGAATTGGTCGGCCCAATGTCCGACGGCCTCCGGGTCAATTGGCACATCACGGAAGGGACCTTCGTTGGGCCGGGTCACGATGCCGTCGTGTTACCCGGCGCGGCGGACTGGATGCATATCCGCCCGGATGGAATTGCGATCGTCAACGTCCGGGCGTGTTTCGAGACGCGGGACCGCGTTCGCGTGTACGGCGCCTACGGCGGGGTCGCCGATTTTGGTCCCGACGGCTACGCTCGGGCGCTGCGCGGTGAGTATGACCAGCAAATCTCCGCCGTGGTCACACCGACATATGAGACTGCGGATCCGAGGCTCGAATGGCTCAACCGCGTCCAGTGCATCGGTGTGGGGAAGGTGGACATGAGCGCGCTTCGCGCGCAGTTCGACATGTACGTGGTGCGGGTGGGGGAGCGAGCACAAGAGGCGTCCAGCGCTGCAGCACAGTCACCGATACCGGAGCAGATCATCACCGCGGTTGAACGTTTTCGCGCCGCGATTCCTGCCAATTTCGATCCGATCTACGTCGAGAAAGTCGTCATACCGTTCTTCCTGACGAACGTTTACGAAGGGGAGCGGCCCCTTTTGCCAATGATTGACCTTAATTTCAGTAAGGAGAATGCACTCCCTCGTGATCGTTTTGGTCTCATCTATCGTGACTGGAAACCGACCCCTGAGGAGGGCGTGATGGTTTTCCTGCAAGGTCTCGAGAAGCGGGGTGAGAATAATCTTCGCAAGCGAATCTATTTTTCGGCGGTGACGCCCGATCTCTATAAGCCGATGTACCGCGCCAAAGTTACAGCTTTTTTTGACAAGCTCTTAGATCAGAAATTCGCTGACAGGCCATTCATGCAGCATTACCTCGACCACTATTTCGACCTCTATTGGGACCTTCACCTTGGACTTGTTGGCAGCGATATTCCCCGTGAGGTTCGTGAAATAGGAGAGGCGTTCAATACGGTCTTTGCCTATCGGGATCCGTTGCTGCCAGTTACCTACCAAAACTATATGAAGGTTCGTGAGCTTCAGGATTTTCTCAAATCGTGGATCGGCAAACGCATCGACGATATCCAATCGGGCAAAATCAAAAATCCCGAGAGAACCATGGCTTGGCATTGGCTGAAGAATGCCCAGGACGGCGGTCATTTCAGCAAGAAGGACATGGTCATTGAGTGCCTCCACGATTTCGTCGCGCTAAGCCAATGGGGCAATGCGATTTTCCGGGTCATGTCGCTCCTGTCGGAAGACCGCGGCGACCAGGCCGTGCGAGCATCATTTCAGAAGACAATGAGCGGAAATTTCGACACTGCCGGAGGTGCGTCTTTCTCGCCACTTGAGCTATTCGTAATGGAATTGTTTCGCGTGATTTCGCCGAACGGTGGCAGCGTCTCCGCCATCCATGATGCGAGATCAAGCGTCCGCGGGGAGGCTCCGCAGCAAAAGTTCGACATGCCGTTTGAAAGGGACAGCTATGTATCCACACCGCATGCCAGCACCAGCCTGGATCCGGTTCACTGGACGGATCCGAATACGTTCGATCCGCAACGATATCTCCGCGTCCCGACCAGCGCGCAGATCAACGATGACAAATGTCGGCAAATCGGCCTGGCACGGTGTCCCTTTGACATCACCAGTTTCAAGATCAAGGACGGACGAAATGCCCGTATTACAAATAGCGGCTTCGGCACGTTATTTGTCGTTGCGGACGAACGAAGCTATCCGGTTTGTGACTATGCCGGCTTTGCTCCGTTCGGCTTTGGATACCGACGATGTGCGGGTGAACGACTGACAATTCTCGTATTTGAGGATTTTTTGCGAAAGGTCTGGCGCGACAAGATCGCGTTTCGGAAGCTTGATCTGGCGAATCCTGCTCGCGTACCAGTCGGACTGGACGCAGTGATCCAAGACGATATCGGGTTCTACAGATCCGCCTTGCGATAGCGTATCGCGCCGCTGGCAAGCGGTTTTTCGCCGTCGCAAGCGGGCTGGCGCCGGCGTGGGGAGATCCAGCAGGTCGCCCAACTACCGGCAGCAGCCCCTGTCCTGTACACGCAATACAATGTAGTCTATTAGACAGAACCAGGATCCGAAGTCGGTCGAGCAAATGCAAGGCAAATGCTATGGATCGAAAAGCGCGGTCGAAGACTCGGGGCTCTCTCCTCCGGGGGCGTCGCCGCTGTCGCGTTTACCGGGACTTGCCGATGCGGCTGGCGTCCAGACCGGGGCGGCCCAAAAGCGCGGCCTTCTTCGACAACCTTTTGACGCGCTTCAATCAGCACGCCAAAACGCTGCGCGCTTGGGAGGCTCCTCGGTGCGGCAGGCGGCGGCTTGCACACCCCCCATGGTGACCAATCCCGGCGATCTCATTGCGCGCGCACTCGAAATCCTCGCCGAGGAAGACGAAGCATGGCGGGTGCGCCGGGGTCTCGATCTCACGCCGCGGAGCGTCCGGTGAATTCCCCGTCGCGCGGATTCGTCGATAGACGGCCGTGCGTTTTCGCGGAAGCTGCGGCAAAGCCCTCACCTATTCCGGCGTGTGACCGGTTTCTTCCGGCGCCTTCCCTGACGCTGCAAACGGATGAAGCTCGAGCTACGGCAGCGTGCATGCCTTTGAGGCAGCGCGCGCGGGACGGCTCGGAGCTGCGATGGGGCGAGGCGGATACGCCCGTGCCCCCCGCGGTGATTTCTCCGGGAACCCCGGCATCGGTCACGGTAGCGGTCTCTCCAGTGCGGCCGGGTCACGCCGTCACGGTAGAGTACCGGGTGAACGGAGGCCCGGTCCGCCAGGCAATCGGGCAATCCGCACCGCGCGTCCACGGTGCGAACGGCCGGCTATTCCGGGCGCTCCTGCCGGGCCAATCCGGCGGAACGGTGGAGTTTCTGCCGGTGCTTGGCTTTGCCGGCCAGCCGATCTCTCCGCGCCTACGGGAGTCCGCCGAATGTCCCCGGTATCAGGTGGGCTGCGGAGCGGCACCGGTCGAGACCGCTGCTCTACCTGCAGGCGAGCCCCGCTGGGACTGGGATACCACGTTCCTCTGGGCCGGCACGGTGGCCATCCGTACGGAGGTAATAGGCGTTATGCCGGATGGACTGCGGATCAACTTGCACGTCACGGAAGGACGCTTCGTTGGGCCGCGCTTCGAGGGGATCGTCCGGCCCGGCGGGGTCAACTGGCTGCGCATCCGCAAGGACGGTGTTGGAATAGTCAACGTGACAGAGTGTCTGCAGACGCGGTCTGGCGCGCGGATCGACTGCTTGTATGATGGCGTCCTTGACCTGGGTGCGGACGGCTACGCACGTGCCATCCGCGGCGACTTCGGTATACTGCCGCCGTTCGTTCTTGCTCCGACCTACGCGACCGCTGACAAAGAACTCGCTTGGCTCAACCGCGCCCAGTGTATTGGCGTTGGCAGGGTGGACATGAAGACGCTTCGCGCCTCGTACGACATATACGTCGTAACGGCGGGGGCAGCAAAACATGTAGACTGAAGACTCATTCGAAGCCGCACTCGTGGAGTGCGCGCGGACGGTGTTTTGAGCTCAAGATATTTGCGTTGGTGCGCAAGCACAAACGACATCTCGTTCCCGATGTATCTAATTAGGGGGGCCTCTGAGATGACAACCGATAATCCGCAAGTGCCTTGGACCGACGAGCAGTGGGCTCGCGTCAACAAAGCCGTTCAAGAGGAAGCTAGCCGCGTACGGATCGCGGCGACGTTCCTTCCGTTGCTTGGGCCGCTGCCCGGGGATACCGACTTCGTGAGGCAGGAAGTTATCACCCAGGTTGCTCCGCCTAATTGGGCTGCTTGGGCTGCTCCGCCGCCGCCATTTCCGCCGCCGACAATATCGCCTGTTCCGCCGCCGATAATATTAGGTATCCAGGACAGGCGTGTCATCCAGTTGGCGACGTTACAGGTAAGAGTGCCCGTGCGGGGTGCGCAGATGGCCGATCCGGAGATGACCAGCGTGCTGGCCTTGTTTCGGCGCGCTGCTAGCGTACTGGCTCGTCTTGAGGACGCCGTCGTCTTCAGGGGATTGGTGCCAGACCCAGCATTCCCGGGACAGAATAGGTTTGCCCCTCCCATAAATGTCGGCCCAGCGCCCCCGCAAAGGCTCTGGGAAATCACCGGCGGGGAGCCAAGCCGTGGACTTTGGACAATCCCACTCGGATTCCCTCTGGCGCCGCAGGTGAACATTGCAGCGGTGCCGCTCAAAACCAGAGACGCGCGGCTGGTGGTCGGGATAGCCCAGGCCATTGGCCTCCTGGAAGCGCAGGGCCACTTCGGACCGTTCGCGGTGGTGCTTGACCAGGCGCTGTTTCTTGTCGCTCAGACGCCATCGGCGGCTCTTGTATTGGCGCAAGATCGCATCCTCCCGTTTCTGGGCGGCGGTCCGCTGCTCCGCTCGTCCACGCTTAACGTCACTCCCGCCGTTGCGAACGGCGTGGTTGTGGCACTTGGCGGCGAGCCAGTCGAGCTAGTCATCGCCACAGACGTATGCGTCCAGTTCCTGCAGGTCACAGCCGAGCCGAATTTCGTCTTCCGTGTGTGCGAGAAGATGGCGCTCCGCATCAAGGAACACGAAGCGATCGTACGGCTGATTGAAATCGGGGCACCGTAGCGATTGACATTTCCGGCGATCGCGGCGTGTACGGACAAATGTCTCGGGGCTAAGCTCACTTGATCGCTACTCGCCTCGGTACAAGACTAGGAGGAGATGCAAATGCAAATCTCAATAGGCATCGAGGATTTGAAATCTGCCCTTTCGATCGATGACGAGGCCGCCCGGCGAAAAATTGAGAAAACCTATAGAGTGAGGAGGATCGACGACAACACGCTAATCGAACCGAAGCGCCAGAAAGACGGGTTCAGAATAACTGTGGAAGCGCCGAGCAGCGGTCTATTGTTCATTGACTTAATTGACGAACACGGAGCGCCCATCGATACCCTCGCATATGATCTGAAAGCAGGAAAATTCTGTCAGCCTGTGCGAGACCCCGAACCCGCGGCTTCCGCTCAGGCCAAGCCGCAGGCCGATCCAGGGCGCGACCTTGAGCTCGCGCTGCAGATCGGTAGCAAGGCCGCGCTCATCGTGTTCTTGGACCATCATCCCGAGGGGCTCTACGCGGACCTGGCAAAGGCTAAGCTTAAGGAGATGCCGTGAAGGCCAATCGGCAAACTCGCCCAATTCCTAATACGGATCGCTTCGAGCTCTCTACTTGGTAAAATACAGATGGCTGCTGGCGTACGTTTGGCAACTTTGTGCAATGAAGCTCATGCTTGAAAGTGCTCGTGAGATCGTCGAGAGTGATCTGATGTATCGCGTCCCGCGCGCTCGGTGACGCCTCCAAAGCTGGCTAAAAGTCGGACTAAGTGGTCATGGCTCGGTGAAGCATGCCTACTAGGGTTATCGTCTTGGGTGGCGGTGTCGCCGGCATGAGTGCCGCGCACGAGTTGGTCGAGCGCGGCTTTGATGTCGTGGTGCTCGAGAGCGGCGATATTGCGGGAGGCAAGGCCCGCAGCATTCCCGTCTTCCACGAGGGCGAGGACACCAGCGGACATCAGGTCGCCGATGGCGCTGGGGCGTCGATCCAGCATCGGGTGCCCGGCGAGCATGGGTTTCGATTCTTCCCAGGTTTCTACAAGCACGTAATCGAGACAATGCGCCGCATACCGTCGTTTGACGGGAGCAAGGTTGCGGATCACCTGGTGCCGACCACGCGACTGGAGTTCACGCAATACGACGAGCCCCCGTTCGTCGTACCCGCCGGCTTTCCGCTCTCGCCCCGCGATGCCGGCACCATGTTGCGGGACATCCTGCTGTTGTTCGAACACTCCACTGGCCTCACACCCGACGATCTGGCATTCTTCGGTGCGCGCGTCTGGCAGATACTCACGTCGTGCCCCCAGCGCCGGCTCGCAGAATACGAACGCACGAGCTGGTGGGAGTTCGTCGGCGCCGAGCAGCGGTCCGAGTCATATCAGAAGTTCCTCGCTACCGGCATTACGCGCTCGCTGGTGGCGTCCAAGGCGCGCAAGGCCAGCGCGCGCACCATCGGTGACATCTTTGTGCAGCTGGTGCTCACGATCCTGAACCCGATCGCGGGATCGACTGATCGCGTGCTCGATGGGCCAACGAATCTTGTCTGGATCGATCCGTGGCTTGCGTATCTCGAATCGAGAGGGGTGCGGTACGTCAAGAACGCGCGGGTCGAGGAGATCCTTTACGAGAACGGACGGATCGCCGGCGTCGTCGCTCTCCAGCAGGGCCAGCGCATCATGGTGCATGGCGACCACTACGTGGCGGCGCTCCCGCTCGAGGACATCGCCCCCCTGGTGAGCGACCGCCTGGCGGCAGCCGACCCGACGCTCGCCAACCTGCGCGCGCTGGCTCCGAACCTGGAGTGGATGAATGGTGTGCAGTTCTATCTGCACCGCGCGGTGCCGTCGGCGCACGGGCACGTGATTCACATCGACACCGAATGGGCGCTCACGAGCATCTCGCAGCTTCAGTTCTGGCGTGATGTGCCGTCTGAGCTGTTCCGAGACAGCGATGTGCACGGCATCCTCTCGGTCGATCTTTCCGATTGGACGGCCCCGGGATCGGACGGACGCCCAGCTATGCGGTGCTCGCGTGAAGAAGTGGTGCGCGAGACATGGAATCAACTGAAGCGCTCGGTCAATGATGCCGGTGATGAAGTGCTGCGCGATGAGGATTTGCATTCGTGGTTCCTCAGCGCAAACATTGAGAACGATCCCGCGCGCCCGGGCTGGCTGCGGAATTCCGAGCCGCTTCTGGTGAACCAAGTCGAAACCTGGGCCTTGCGTCCCGAGGCGACCACCGCCATTCCAAACCTCTTTCTGGCGTCGGACTACGTTCGCACGCATACCGACCTCGCGACGATGGAGGCAGCCAATGAGGCGGCTCGGCGCGCAGTGAATGGGCTGCTTGACGCCGTGAAATTCGACGGAAGCCGCTGTGAGCTGTGGCCGCTGCACGAACCTGAAATCCTCCTGCCATGGCGGCTGCACGATGCTGCGCGATACCAGGCCGGCCTGCCGTGGGACGCTTCACTCGCGCAGGTAGCTGCCCACGCCTTACGCGGTGCGTCGCCGCTCCTGGAGCAGGCGAGCTCCCTGCTCGAGCAGGTATCGCCGTTCACCCATGCCGTCGCCGACACGCTCGACCCGCACAGTGCCGCCGCGGATGATGTCGGCGCGCTTGATACGGTCGACCCGGCGACGATGGCGCGCCGCTTGGTTGATGTGCCCACCTTGCAGGATGCGTTGATCAAGGTCGCGGACACTGTGCCGTTGGCCGGCGAGATCGTAGGCCCGGCCGGCTTCCTGGACCGCCTGGTGTGGTATCGCGACATGCTGGCCGATATGCTCACAGAAGGTGTACCGACGTGGGAACCGCAGCGCCACCTGTATGGGCTCGTGACGGATTTCATGGGCCGGTCAGGCAAGGGCCTTCGTCCTGCCCTCTGCATCGCGACCGCGAGAGCGCTGGGCGGCCGCGCGGAGGATGCGTTTCCTGCCGCCGCCGGCCTGGAAATGCTGCACAATGCATTTCTCGTGCACGACGATATTGAAGACGGTAGCGACTGGCGGCGTGGCGTTGCGACAATGCATCGTCGCGCCGGGATTCCAATTGCCGTGAACACCGGCGATTCCATGAACGCACTCGCTATGCGCCTTTTCCGCAAGACCGGCGAGCGGCTCGGCCCGGTGACGGCGCTGCGCATCTTCGACGAAGTCGATCACATGGTCGTCGAGACCTTGGAGGGGCAGGCCAACGAACTAGGATGGGTACGAGACAATGATCTCACAGTTACGACAGACGATTATCTGCGGCTCGTGCTCAAGAAAACGGCCTGGTACAGCTTCATTCACCCCATGCGGATTGGTGCACTCGTTGCCAACGGCGAGGACCAGAATCTCGGTCGATTTGATCGGTTTGGCTATCTGCTTGGACTGGCTTTCCAGATCACCGACGATGTTCTTAACCTGGTTGGCGACATTGGGCGTTACGGCAAGGAGATCGACGGAGATCTCTGGGAAGGCAAACGGACGCTTCTGCTCGCGCACGCCCTGGGTCGGGCGAATCCCACTGACCGTGCGTGGATTAGCACCTTTCTGGCGCGGCCCCGCGAGCGACGTTTGCCGCGCGAAGTGCTGAGGCTACATCAGATTATCGCGGACGGCGGGAGCATCCCATGGGCGCAGCGAGCGGCAGCCGAATTTGCAGAGGCTGCAGCGCGCGAATTCCACAACTCGGCGTTCGCCGGTGTGCCTGCAGGTCCAGACCTCGAATGGCTGCGCACTTGCATAAACTTCCTGACCCAGCGCGACGCGTAATCGGGTTCAGGTTGGAATGAATGGGGACATCGTAACCCGATTGCTCTTAGATCCCTTGATTGAGTCCCGCCAGGAAAGCTGCATCTGCGCGCGACCGCGGCACAGCCGTCCTACTGCAAGTTTCCAGGGTTATAGTAGGTTGTCGCGGAACGTCTGCGCGACAACGTTCGGCAGCACCGGAGAAACGTATGGAGCGCCTCAGCAAGCCAATCGATGCGGACATCCCGTTGCTTGAGAAAAGCGCTGATCAGCTCGGCTATGTGGTGCCCGATCTTGAGCAAGCCATCAAGGGCTGGATAGACCAGGGTATCGGGCCCTGGCTCACGATTGGTCCGGTGGTGGTCACTGATAACAAGTATTTGGAGAGGCCCTCACGCCCGCTGATCATGTTCGGATTCTGCCAGGTCGGCGGGGTGCAGCTGGAGCTTATTCAGCCGCTCGACAATGAGCCGTCAAGCTGGCGCGCCTTCCTTGCGGCCGGAAGGAGCGGTCTTCAGCACTGCGGTTTTTGCGTCGAGCCGCACGATTACCAGCGGTCCGTCGCGCAGACCAAGGCGTGTGGCGCGACGATCCAGCAGATGATGTCTTTTTCGGGCGCCCGCTTCACCTATTTTTCCCTGCCTGCTCGCGCCGGTCCTCTGATGGAACGAATTCGTCTTGGAGAGGTGGCGCCTGAAAAAGCAAATGCAGTGCGCTATTCCATCGCGGGGGGGGGCGAGATCGTAGAACTGATCGAGCTCCAGCCCCGTATCCGCGAGATGTTCGCAAAAGTTACGCAAGCAGCGGACACTTGGGACGGCAAGGCCAGGCCCGTTCGTCACCTGATAGGGCCTGTCGCAAAGGCAGCAATCGGTTCGCACTTGCTCCGAACTATGCGATTCCGGTGATGTATTTTCGTGGCGGCGCGACGCACGGTATGTGGCGGCATGCTCGCCTTTGACGGCGGCGCATTGGCCTTGATCGCGATCCGCTGCACCGGCATCACGCCGAACGAGCGCGGCCGGTTTGCGAGGCTTGGCGGCCAAGCTCGATCCGCCGACATCGCGCGGCGATCCTTTGAAATCGATGGTTGCGGTCATGACGGCATCGATGCGCGCGCCTGTTCGAGCGATCAATTGCGCGACGTTTCGCTGCTCTCGCTCATGCCTTGAGCTGCTCCAGCAGCGATTTGGCCTCCTTCAAGTCCAGCGTGTCGAAACCCTCGGTGAACCAACCATAGACCGGGGCGAGAATATCGTGGGCCTGCTGTCGTTTGCCCTGATCGTACCACAGCCGCGCCATGCTCACAGCCGCACGCAGTTCCCAGGACTTTGCCTGCTGCTGACGAGCGACCGCCAGCGCATGTTCGAAATATTCTTCCGCTTTCGTTGCGTTTGGGTTGGGCGACGATAGCTCGATTTCGCCTGCCATGCGCTTGATCTCGGCCTCAAACCAACTTTCCTTGGTTGTTTCTACCTGGGTCATCGCTTCGCGAATGCAGTTCCGTGCATCATCGAAGTGGTCGAGTTCAGCATGAGCGCCCGCCAGATACGACAAGCAGAATGGCACTAGCGCTGTTGCCGCCGTTGACCGACGTGCGATGATACCCGAGTCGATCACATGGACCGCGTCTGAGGCCTTCCCAGTGAGGGCCAAGACGCAACCTTGGACCACCATTCCGAGCGACCCCCAAAACAATGAACCTCTCTCGTCTGCCAGGGGGACAAGTTCATTAGCTTCGGCGCTTGCTGCCGCATAGTTTCCGCAGCAGATATGGGTAAAGGATGTATGGAACAGGGCATACATCAAAGTGGCTGCTTGGCCGATCTCGCGCGCTTCCTTGAGTGCCTGTTCAGCGTCTCTGCCTGCAGCCTCGGGGAAGCCAAGAAGCCACAGAGCCCAGGACCGATAGGATAGGGCTGCGACCCTAATGTCCTGGCCAAATCGAGCCGCCAGCGTACGATGCTCGGCGGGTTCGTAGATCGCGATCGCCTGGTCGTAATGTGCCAGACTTTCTGCAAGGACGCCCGTACACGTCAGAGACGTAGCCATAATACGATGCCCAAGCATGAGCGGAACCATTGTTCCCTGTTTCTCGGCAAGCGCCAAGCACTCTGTCGCAAGGTCGAGGAGAGCGTCGCTTTTGAACTTTATATAGTTCGTGACCCAGAACCCATAGAGGACTGAAAACAGGAGCAACGGGTCTTCAGGGGGCTCTCCGAGTGACTCCGCTTGCGCGATGAAGGCGCGGGCTCGATCGAGAGATGCGATAGTCTCAGGGGCCGCGTGGCCCTTGGTGTTCATCAAGGCATTCACAAGCGCGACCTCCAGTTTGATCTGGTCGCCACGCAGCGCTGGTGTGCCCGGCAGCGTCGCAATCTGTGAAAGAGCGCGGATTAGCTGAACCGTCGCCTCTACTAGCGCTGAACGCGCTAGCGACCGCTGTCCCGCCTTGCCCCATAAGGCCGCCGCCCTCTCGATCAGCCCGGCCTCAGTGCAGTGATGTGCTAGCCGTTCCGGCTGGCTCTCGGCTGTTTCGGCGAATTGGCTTTCAATTGCTTCGGCAATGCGTGCATGGAGCGCGCGGCGGGGCTGGCGCAGCAACGTGCTATAGGACGCGTCCCGCACCAAAGCATGCTTGAATAGGTAAGTTGCATTCGGCGGCGAGCCTAACCTGAAAAGCAAACCAGCCTTTATGAGACGGTTCAGCACTGATCCCAGTTCCGCCGCTGGCACGCGCACCACCGCCGCCAGGAGAGCATGCGAAAACTCCCGGCCGATCGCCGCGCCAATCTGTGCCACTTCTTTGGCGGGGCCGAGCCGGTCGAGCCGCGACATCAATGAAGCGTGCAAACTTGCGGGGACTGCCCAGGCCGGGGACGGAATGACGGCAATCGTGCGTTCGACTGCGCCGTGGCCCTCCGCCTCCAGCACTGCCTTCGTCATCTCCTCCACGAACAGGGGGACGCCATCGGTACGTTCGATGATGTCCTGCCTGATGCCCGCCGGCAGCAGCTTGCTCCCGACTACGCCGTCGATCATGGCGCCGACTTGGTGTTTCGTCAGCCGATTGATCGTCATGGCGGTCACGTGCTGCCGCCCGATCCAGGGCGGATCGAATTCCGGGCGGAATATCACAATCATTAGCGCGCGAAGGGTCTCAATCCTGGCCACGATCCGGCCGAAAGCTTCTAGGCTCGTAGGATCGGTCCAATGCGCATCCTCAAAGATTATCAAGACTGGGCTTTGCCGTGTAAGCGCTTCTAATTGTGAGATGAGCGCTTCGAATGTTCGCTGCCTGTGCTGCTGCGGGGTCAATTTGAGGGCGGGATAGCGTCCATCATTCGGAAGCGACAGCATCTCGGCAAAGAGCGAAGCGTCCCCGATCGAGGTCGAGGTCTGAGCGAGCAGGGTATCAAGCTTGTCGAGCCTCGCGTGCAGTGTATCGTCGTGCGTCAGCCCGGCGGCACGTTCCATCTGCCCGATGATCGGATATAGCGCGCTGTCGGTGTGCTGCGGCGAGCAGACATAGCGCAAACGCGTATGCGGCTCTCCGGCGAGTCGTTCCAGAAGCGCGGCAGTGAGACGCGACTTGCCGATCCCAGCCTCACCGGCGATCAGGACCGCCTGGCCTTCACCTGTCTTCGCCCTGGCCCAACGCTGTAGAAGCAATTCGAGTTCTTTCTCCCGCCCGACGAGGGCAGTCAGGCCAGTTGCGTGTAGCGCCTCGAAGCGGCTCTCCACGGAACTCGCCCGCAACGCCACCCAGGCCCGCGTTGGCGCGGCGATGCCCTTGAGGTCCTGCGGCCGGAGGTCTTGTAGCTCGAAGAGGTTTCCGAGCAGCCTTCGGGTGCCTTCGGCGATGACAACCGTGCTCGGCTCAGCGATCCCCTGCAGACGAGACGCCAGGTTCGGCGTCTCGCCCACCACCCCGCGTTCCTGGGCCTCGCCGGCACCAACGAGATCGCCAACCACGACCAAGCCTGTCGCGACCCCGATACGCACCCGGAGCGGCTCCTGGATACCCAGATTGCCGATCGCCTCGATGATCGCCAGTCCTGCGCGGACGGCACGCTCGGCATCATCCTCATGAGCGTGGGGATAGCCGAAATAGATGAGCACCCCATCGCCCATGTACCTGGCCACGAAGCCGTCGAACCGGGCGACCGTCTCCGCGACGCACTTATGATAAGCGCCGATTACCGAACGCAGATCCTCTGGGTCGAGCGTGGTCGAGAGCGCGGTCGAGCCAACGAGGTCGGTGAACATCACCGTCAGTTGGCGACGCTCGGCGTCGTCTCGCCGAGTTGGCTCGATATCCACGAGTGCAGAAGGTGCCGTTACGGCAGCCGAGACGTTGCTGAGATCGCGGATCGCATGCAGCATTTTCAACCGGTGGCCGAGCGAAACGCCAAGGTCTTTGAGATGTTGGTCGGTCAAGTCGGGGAGAACGGCCATATCAATGTCGTTCTCGGCGAACCTCTGCGCATACTCGGACATGCCGAGCTTTTTGAGCCAGTCCGCAATTTGTTGCACCGCGGTCACCGTGATCCGTGCGTCGCCTATCTAAGTGTTGGCCCGACGACTACAGAAAGAGATTACACAAGAAAGACCGCGAAAGCACGTCCTCACGGGCGCGGAATCGCGATACCAATCGAGCCCTGAATGCCCGCCCTGTGCGCTAGCGATTGGTATAGAGGACCAACAAATCAATGCATGACGTACCGACGCTCGACATGGAGCAGGCCCGGGCGCTATTCCGACAGTTTGCCGAATCCTGCCCGCGCGGACCTCGGACCAGCGAATTGCTGATCGATGCGCTGGCGAAGATCGCCTGCCCGGGCCCCCCGGCAAAATTGATTTTGCCGCTCGGGGCACCGGACCGTTCTCTGGAAGTCGACGACCTTGCTTCACGCAGTCGATGCAGACGAACACCGCATCGATCCAAGAGCGCAGCTGCGTCCGCCCACACCCGCCGCAGTAGCGAACATGTTGCCCGCTAGACTAGGCAAATCCGCCGAGGCGCTTGGCGATGCGGTGCGGATGGCAAGTGATTTTGCTCAGCGCGTCGACATTGTCGAGCGCTGGGTCGGGTCGATGCTCGAAAGCGGCACGCAGGACTGCGCGATCGGCCTCTCCTCCCGGATGATGGTCGCCGCCGGCGGCCGCGCGCGGATCAAGGACTGTGTTGCAAAATCCGGCCTTAGCGCCAGTCAATTCCAGCGCCGGTTTGCGACGCAAGTCGGAATGGCACCAAAGCTGTTCGCACGCACCATCCGGTTCGACCGGGCGCTGGCGTCTCGTCGCAATACCCCGAGCCGTTCGTGGAAGGATATCATCCACGAACTCGGTTATTTCGACCAGGCCGATTTCATCCGCGAACGCCACGCCTTTGCCGGTCTGCCGCCTGGCGGCCTCGTCGGTGAGTGGGACAACATCTTTTTTCCGGCGGATGACTGAAATTTACAGGCGCACTTCTGGATCCTCGCGCTAGGTCTGTCGTCAATCGAGCTGCGGGAGAGCGGTTGTCATGTTGACGAATCTGGCGCGCTTCAATGCCATCATAGAGCGCGGCTTTTCCCAAGGCGACCTCACGGACGCGGACGAAATCTGCGCCGAGAACCTCGTCGAGCACGAGTATCTGTCGCCCACCGATATTCCCGGTCCGCAAATCCTGAAGGCGCAAATCGAGGATGCGAGGCGTAGCATCAGGGATCTGACACTTGCGGTCGAAGCGGTCGTGGAGGCTGGCGATACTGTGTGGGCACGCAGCAAGGCAACGGGCGTCGATCCACGCTCGGGCAAGCCAGTCGCCATTGATGTCATGGACATCTGCCGCTTTGCCGACGGCAAGCTCGTTGAGCACTGGGGGGTGCCGGACCGGTTTGCGCTTCTTCATCAGGTTGGAGCGCTGCCGCCACGTAAATAGGTCGAATGGGCCCATTTGAGTCGAAAAAAAATCCCGTAACCAATGGCCTCCTTTCAGGCGCCCCTCCGAACTAATCGATCCGCGATTCCTTGGAAATCAGCCAAATCAACTCGCGATTCAATGGAATCCCGCGAGATCGCACCACAATTCTTTGGAATTCGACTCGTGAATCGTTGGAATCGAATCGGACCCAATTTGGCGCGACAGTGGTTGATTTGCTTGGTGGGCCCGGCAGGACTCGAACCTGCAACCAGACCGTTATGAGCGGCCGGCTCTAACCATTGAGCTACAGGCCCCGCCGCGGGACGGCCGCGGATGTGCGGCCGGCAACGGTGCGCGGTTCGTTTACAGGGATGGAGGCGGGGGTGCAATGCTGGCTCGGGCGTAAGGGAACGCCGAAGCAGTACCGCGTGTAATTTTTGAATAACCGAAACTGGCGATGATGCACTCATGCGCCTGTTTTGCCCGACGAGTCAAATGGCCCTCGCGAGGAGCCATTTTTCATCGTGCGTAACCCCTTGTAATCGCTGGCCTGTTCTACGGTGCATGGGGTTGTTTTCGCAGTTATTGTGTTGAGGGAGACCCTTGGGTCCCCCGAACGTCTTGCCAGCGGGCGGACGAAGCCGGCCGCGAGGTCTGCCTAGTCCACCGAAACCCCGGCGAACTCCACCACCTTCTTCCATTTCTCGGTCTCGTCGGCGACCAGCTTGCCGAACTCGGCGGGCGTCATCGGCTTCGGGATGCCGCCATTCTCGGTCAGCCGCGCGATGACCTTCGGGTCCTTCAGGGCTTCGCCGACGGCCTTGTTGAGGATCTCGATCACCTCGGGCGGCGTGCCCTTCGGCGCGGAGATGCCGTAGAAGCCGACCGATTCGAAGCCCGGCACGGTCTCGGCGATCGCCGGCACGTCGGGCACGGTTGGCCAGCGCTGCGGCGAGGTGACGCCGATGGCGCGGACAGTGCCGCCGCGCGACTGCTCGAGCGCGGAGGGAAGGTTGTCGAAGATCAGCTGCACCTTGTTGGAGATGATGTCGGGGAAGGCGATGGCCGAGCCGCGATAGGGCACGTGCACCATGTCGCACTTGGTCATCACCTTGAAGAGCTCCGCCGACATGTGCACCGAGGTGCCGTTGCCGGACGAGGCAAAGGAGATCTTGCCGGGATTGGCCTTGCAGTAGTCGATGAACTCCTGAACCGTCTTCACCGGCATCGCATTGGAGACGACCAGCATGTTGGTGAGCTGCATGATGCTCGCGACCGGCACGGTGTCGCGCAGGAAGTCGTAAGGCAGCTTCTTGTAGAGCGAGGTCGAGATCGCGTTGTTGGGCGCGACGAACAAGAGCGTATAGCCGTCGGGGGCTGCGTTGATCGCGGCGGCGGCCGCGATGTTGCCGCCGGAGCCGGCGCGGTTCTCGACGATGAATTGCTGGCCGAGGCGATCCGAGAGCGCTTGCGCCATGATCCGCGCCACGATGTCGACCGGGCCGCCGGCGGCGAAGCCGATCATCCAGTGCACGGGGCGGTCGGGGTAACCGGCGGCGGAGGCGGGAGGGGAGGCGTTGAGGAGAGTTGAAAGAAACAGCAGCCCAAAAACAGTGTTACGCAAAATTCGCAACATGACGTCTCCCATTGTTCTATTGTCGTTGGGCTGCATGCTTTCACAAAAACCGCCCGCTGCCTACATCGCCGCAAGTCGATGTTGACGCGGGGCGGCCGGGACTCATCATGAGATTCGCAATCACAATCCTTCTCGGCGCGGCGCTGCTCGCAAATCCACTCGCAAGCCCCGCCGCTGCTCAAACCGGAGGCAAGGCCATTCCGACCACGACACTCAGCCTGGGCACCGCGACGCCCGGCGGCGGCTTTCCGCTCTATGGCAACGCCTTTGCGGAAGCGATGAACGCGGCCGATCCGCAAATCACCATCGCGCCCCGCAACACCAAGGGCAGCAACGAGAACATTCCGCTGCTGGAGAAGGGCGAGCTCGATCTCGCGCTGGTCGCGGGCGAGCCGGCCTACGAGGCGTTTGCCGGCATCGGCCGCGCGCCTGTGCGGTTGAAGATACTCACCGCGATCTATTCCAACCCCGGCATGTTCGTGGTGCGGGCGGACAGTCCGTACAAGACCATTCGCGATCTCGTCGGTCAGCCCGTTGCGTTCGGCGCCAAAGGCTCGGGCCTGCCGATCCTGGCGCGCTACGTGCTCGATGGTCTCGGCCTCAAGCAGGACGAGGATTTCAAGGCCGTCTATCTCGATCGCGCCGGCGATGGCCCCGCGATGGTCGAGGATGGCCGCGTCGCCGCGCTGTGGGGTGCCGGCATCGGCTGGCCCGGCTTTGCCGCGGTGGCATCGAGTGCGTCAGGCGCGCGCTTCATTGCGCCGACCGCTGAGGAGATCACGCGCATTCGCGCCAAGCATGCGTTCCTGAAGCCGCTCACCGTGCCGGCCGGCTCCTATCCGAAGCAGGCCGAGCCGATCGCCTCGCTCGGCTCGTGGAGTTTCGTCCTCACGCGCGAAGACCTGCCCGATGACGTCGCCTATCGTCTCGCGAAGACGCTGCACGGCGCCGAGGCGACGTTCTGCAAGCAGCTCGCGCAGGCCTGCGAGACCACGGCGTCGAACACGGTCGCGGCAGCACCGAAGCCGGAGCTGATCCATCCGGGTGTGATGAAGTATTTTCGCGAGATCGGGGTGGTGAAGTAGGTCGCGACTGCATCCACAACCGTCATGGCCGGGCTTGACCCGGCCATCCACGTTCTTGGTGCCGCACGAAAGATCGTGGATGGCCGGGCCAAGCCCGGCCATGACGACGACCTCTCTCTACGCGGTCATTTCTTCACCAGCGGACACGCCGGGTCCGGTGGGCCAAACGCCTTCTCGCCCGAGATGGTCGTGAGGATCTTGTAATAGTCCCACGGATATTTGCTCTCCTCCGGTGTCTTCACCTGCACCAGCCAGAGGTCGTGCACCATCAGATTGTCATCGCGTAAGTGGCCGTTGCGGGCGAAGAAATCCTCGATCGGCTTTTCCCGCATCTTCGCCGCGACCTTGAGCGGATCGTCGGTGCCGGTCTCCTTGATGGCGTTGAGATAGTGCATCACGCTCGAATAGACGCCGGCCTGCCACATCGACGGCATCTTGTTCATCTTGGCGAAATAGCGCTTCGACCATTCGCGGGTCTTGTCGTCCATGTCCCAGTAGAACGACGTCGTCAGCAACAGCCCTTGGGCGGCCTGCAGGCCGAGGCCGTGGATGTCGGTGATCAGCGCGAGCAGCGCCGCCATCTGCTGGCCGCCCTTGAACACGCCGAACTCCGAGCCGGTCTTGATCTCGTTCATGTTGTTCGGGGGACCAGCGGCAATGCCGATGATCTTGGCCTTGGAGGCCTGCGCCTGCAGCACGAAGGAGGAGAGGTCGGGGGTTGCCAGCGGCGGCCGCACCGAGCCCAGCACCTTGCCGCCATTGGCGGTGACGACGCTGGAGGCGTCGCGCTCCAGCGAATGGCCGAAGGCGTAGTCGTCGGTGATGAAGAACCAGCTGTCGCCGCCGCGCTTGACCACCGCATCAGCAGTGCCGACCGCGAGCGCGCGGGTGTCGAACACCCACTGGATCGCGTATGGCGAGCAGAACTTGCCGTGGAAATCCGCCGTGCCGGTGGAGTGGGTGATGAATAGCCGCTTCTTCTCGTTGGCGATGTTCTGTACCGCGAGCCCGACCGCGGAGACCGGCACGTCGACGATCAGGTCGACCTGGTCGACATCGAACCAGCGCCGCGCGATGCCGCCGCCGATATCGGCCTTGAGCTGGTGGTCGCCGATCACGATGCTGATCGGCTTGCCGAGCACCTTGCCGCCGAAATCGTCGATCGCCATCTGCGCCGCCGTCACCGAACCCTGGCCGGTCGGCGCGGAGGCGGGGCCGTTCATGTCGGTGAGCACGCCGATCTTGACGATGTCGTCTGAAACCTGCGCCGACGCCGTACCCGGCAGCAGCGCGGCCGCCAAGAACGTCGCTGCAAAGCCGGCCGCGACCGGCAGTCCAAATCTCGTTGGATTCACGCTTGTCCTCCCCTGATCCGGCTCGTTGGCCGGTGTTGCCCGGGTATGCCCGGCTGAATTGGTTTCTTTTGCAACTATTTGGGGGCGGGCGTCAACGTCAGGCCGCGAAGCGGATCTGCCCCGCCGGCGAGGGATCGTAGCCGGTCAGCTCCTCGGCGCGCTGTCGCAGCCGCCTTTCGCTGAGGAACCGGATCAGGGCCTGCATCGGCGGGCGGAAATAGCTGCGTTGCCGCATTGCGAGATCAAAATTCTCCCAGACCAGCGGCACGAAATCGAGCCCGGCCGAGCGCGCCGCCGCACGCGTCGCGATTCCGCAATCGGCTTGTCCGGCGCGGACGATCTCGGCGAGATCCGGCCCGGTGAGGGCCGGCGTCTCGATCCGGCGCAGGTCGCGCGTCGAGGCGCCGGCGCGCTTCAACAGCACGTCGAGCAGCATCTGCGCGCCTGTGCCCTGTTGTCGCATCGCCATCCTGACACCGAGCGCAAGCACGTCGGAGAGGCCGCGCAGCCGTTTCGGATTGCCCGGCGGCAACACGAGACCCTGCTCGCGGCGCACGAATGCGACCAGCACCGTATCATGCAGGTCAGGCGCGTCACGCAGCGCCGTCGCACTGGCGTCGGAGGCAAGATTGCCGTCGGCCTCCAGGCCGTGGAAGTGCACCGCCACCGCCATCACCTCGTCGCGTTGCAAGCGCTCGAGCCCGCGCGCGGTGCCCTCGCTCATCGATCCCAGGCCCGAGCCGGATTCACGCAGGCTCCAGTCCAAAAGCTCGTCCTGACTGCCGCCCACGACCGGCGGCGGCTCCGCAGTCAGCATGCCGGCCGGACGCGCCAGTCCCGACAGGACCCAGAGGTCGAGCTCGTGCCGCGGGAAGAGCCACTTCCCGGTCACCTTGGTGCAGGGAATCGCGCCGGTGGTGACGAGTTCGTAGAGCTTGCGTTCGCCGAGCCGAAGGTAGTCGGCGGCTTCGCTGGTCGTCAGGAATTCCATCCTGCATTCCTATGCAAATTCTTGCTTCTTTTTGGCGTTCGACGCAGGTGGAATTCTGCATTTCAATTTACGTCCGCCAGGACCATGCCCGATCATCTCGCTGCTTTGCAACACATCCTCGCGCGCGATCTCTGCTTTGGTGAACGATCCTGAAGCACCCGCGTGGCGCGGGCCTTGTGGCCGTCGCGCTCGCAATTGCAATGGGCGCACCGCGCGAGCCGCATTGCCGAAATGTCCCGAGTGGGGAGCGCAACGCGCAAACGCGTCACGAGTGTGGCGCAATCGATCATCATCATGATCGCGTCATAGCCAATGGGAACCCGATCATGGTCGTCCGCCGCCTGTCCGCTGCACTTGCGCTTCTCTGCGGCCTCGCCGCGGGCGTGGCGGCGTCATTCGCGGAGGACCGCGCGATCGTGCTGGCCTCGACCACGGCGACACAGGAGTCCGGCCTTCTCGATCATCTGCTGCCGATCTTCCGCGAGAAGACCGGCATCGAGGTGACGGTGATCGCGCGGCGCGCCGATGAAGTGCTCGATGGCGCGCGCAGGGGCGAAGTCGACGTCGTGCTGATGCACGCACGGCCGCAGGAGGAGAAGTTTGTCGCCGACGGTTTTGGCATGAAGCGTTTTGACGTGATGTACAACGACTATGTGCTGATCGGACCGAAGAGCGATCCCGCCGCCGTGAAAGGCAAGGACATCGCCACCGCGCTGAAGGCGATCGAGGCCAAGGGCGCGCCGTTCGTGACGCGCGGCGATCGCTCGGGCACCCATGGCGCGGAGCTCGCGCTCTGGATCGTCGCCGGCATCGATATCGCCGCTGCCAAGGGCGCATGGTATCGCGAAGTCAAGCAAGGGATGGACGCAGCCCTCGACGCGGCGCGCACGGCGAACGCCTATGTGCTGTCCGACCGCGGCAGCTGGATCGCCTTCAAGGATCGCGGCGATCTCGACATCGTCGTCGAAGGCGACAAGCGGCTGCTCAATCAGTACGGCGCGATGCTGGTGAACCCGGAAAAGTTTCCGGACGTGAAGAAGGAGCTGGGGCAGACCTTCATCGACTGGCTGATTTCGCCGGAGGGGCAGGCGGCGATCGCCGGCTACAAGGTCGACGGACAGCAGCTGTTCTTCCCCAATGCGGCCAAATCCGGCGGCTGACCTTCGCATCGCCAGCGGTTGCCAAACCGGGCGATGCATGGTCCATCATGGCGCATGACCCAGCGCCTGCCGCCATCGCTGACGCCGCTCGACACTGCGCTCGCCGCGTTGCTGCGAGGCGTTGATCCGATCGCGACGATCGAGTTGCCCCTGACGGAGGCCGCCGGCTGCATCGCGGCAGGGACGCCGCTGCTTGCGGCCTGTCCGCCGCGCGACATCGCCGCTGCGGACGGCTGGGCGCTCTGCGCCAACGATATTGTCGGTGCGTCCGCCTATTCGCCGCTGCCTCTGACGACGGCGGCCGTTTGGGTCGATGCCGGCGACGCGATGCCGCCGGGATGTGATTGTGTGCTCGATGCCGACGCAGTCGAGGTGTCGGGTCCACTCGCCCAGGTGCTGGCAGAGGGCGTGCCCGGACAGGGCGTCAGGCGCGCCGGAAGCGACATCGCCGGGCGTGCGCCCGCCGTGGCGGAGGGGCATTTGATCCATCCTGCCACCCTGCTGCTCGCGCGCGCCGCCGGTGTTGAAAAGCTGAGCGTACGGCGGCCGCGGCTGCGCATCGTCAACGTGCCGGGTGCTGCCGTGACGGCGCACATGATTGCCGAGATCGCGCGCGCAGCAGGGCTGCAGGTGCAAACGCGCGAAGCTGCCGCGCGAGATGCGGCATCGATCGCGGAAGCGCTCGGCGATCTCACTTGCGATCTCACTTGCGATCTCGTCGTGGCGATCGGCGGCAGCGGCGCCGGCCGCCGGGATGCCGCGGTCAGCGCGCTGGCCCGGCATGGCGACGTGCTCGCCCACGGCCTCGCGCTCCAGCCCGGACGCACCGCCGCGGTCGGGCGGCTCGGACCGGTTCCAATCGTCGCATTGCCCGGCTCGCCCGATCATGCACTCGGGGCCTGGCTCGCGCTCGTGCTGCCGCTCGTCGATCGGCTGTCGGCGCGGCAGTTGCGCCGACGCATGACCTTGCCGCTTGCGCGAAAAATCGCATCCAGTGTCGGCATCGCCGAAATCGCCCTGCTGGCCGAGGAACATCATGCGTGGCTCCCGCTTGCGGTGGGGGAATGGCCGCTTCAGGCCATTGCCCGGGCCGATGCATGGCTGCTCGTTCCCGCCAGCCACGAGGGATTTGCGGCAGGAACGCCGGTCGATGCCTATCTGATGCGGGAGTGATATGGGTTTGGCATGACGATGATCCCGCAATCGCAAGACCGCAGCGCGCTCGAACAGGAACAGTTCCTCAAGATCCTCTCTCGCGAGGACGCGCTGGCGCGCTTTGAAGCTGCGTTGTTCCCGCGCGCGGTCCCGAGCGAGGCGCGCAAGCTTGCCGATGCGCTCGGCGCGGCGCTGGCCGAAGACATCACGGCGCCCCTCGACGTTCCGCCGTTCGACCGTTCCAACGTTGACGGTTTTGCCGTGCGCTCGGCCGATCTGGCCGCGGCCGGCGAAGGCGCGCCCGTTCGCCTTGCGCTGAACGGCGAGACCATTCACTGCGGCACCGCGCCGAAGCTGCAAGTGGCGACAGGAACCGCAACGCCGATCGCAACCGGCGGGCCGCTGCCGCGCGGCGCCGACGCCGTCGTCATGGTGGAGCACACCCAGCCAGCCGGATCCGATGCGATCGACGTCCGGCGAGCCGTCTCGCCGGGACAGTTCGTGTCCTACGCAGGCTCCGACATCGCGCGCGGCGAGGCGCTGCTGCGCGCCGGCACGATCATCGGCTCGCGCGAGATCGGCATGCTGGCGGCGTGCGGCATCGCCGAGGTGACTGTCGCGCGCAAGCTGCGTGTTGCCGTGATCTCCACCGGTGACGAATTGGTTCAACCCGGCGAGGCGCTCGCGCCGGCTGCGATCTACGACACCAACGGCGCCATCGTCGCCGCCGCGATCGACGAGAACGGCGGCGAGGCGGTGTTCCTCGGCGCCATTCCCGACGATGAGGCAAAACTCGAAGCCGCCATGCGCCGCGCGCTGGCGGACGCCGACATGCTGGTGCTCTCGGGGGGCACCTCGAAAGGCGCAGGCGACGTGTCCCATCGCATCATCGGCCGGCTCGGCCAGCCCGGCATCCTCGCGCATGGCGTTGCGCTCAAGCCCGGCAAGCCGCTGTGCCTTGCGGTGTGCGACGGCAAGCCGGTGGTGATCCTGCCGGGCTTTCCGACCTCGGCGATGTTCACCTTCCACGACATGATCGTGCCGGTGCTGCGTCGGATGGCCGGGCTGCCGCCACGCTCCGATGCCAAGGTAAGCGCGACCGTGCCGGTGCGCATCGCCTCCGAGCTCGGCCGCACCGAGTTCGTCATGGTCTCGCTGGTCGGCGGCAAGGACGGCCTGATCGCCTATCCCTCCGGCAAGGGGTCCGGTGCGATCACGTCGTTCGCGCAGGCCGACGGTTTTCTGCGCATCGACGCGCTCGCCGACCAGATGCCGGCCGGGACCGACGCCGAGGTGACGCTGTTCACGCCGCATGTGCGGGTGCCCGATCTCGTCATCGTCGGCAGCCATTGCACCGGCCTCGATCTCGTCACCGCACAGCTCGCGCATGCGGGGCTGACCGTGCGCTCGATCGCGGTCGGCAGCCTCGGCGGACTCGCGGCGGCGAAGCGGGGCGAATGCGATCTCGCGCCGATCCATCTGTTCGACGACAAGAGCGAGACCTACAACACGCCTTACCTCGTTGAGGGGCTCGAGCTCGTGCCGGGCTGGCGGCGGATGCAGGGCATCGTGTTCCGCAAGGGCGACAAACGTTTCGAGGGGCTCGGTGCGAAGGAAGCAGTTGCCGCCGCGCTCGCGGACCCCGCCTGCATCATGGTCAACCGTAACCAGGGCGCCGGCACGCGCATCCTGATCGACCGGCTGCTCGGCGGTGCGCGCCCGGAAGGTTACTGGAACCAGCCGCGCTCGCACAATGCCGTGGCTGCGGCTGTCGCGCAGCACCGTGCCGACTGGGGCATGACCATTGCGCCGGTCGCCCATGCGGTCGGTCTCGGTTTCATTCCGTTCGCGGAAGAGCATTATGATTTCGCGCTGGTGACGGCGCGCAAGCAGCGGCCGGCGGTGCAGGCTTTTCTCGATGCACTTGGTTCGACCGAAGCTAGAACGGCGTTGGAGCAGGCAGGCTTTCGGCCCGCCTAGACGACATACGACGACGCGGCGTTCAAGCCGCGCGACGGGGTGGGGGACGCGATGGCAAGGCCGCTTTCGGTTGCGATCGTCGGTGCCGGCATGGGCGGGCTTGCATCCGCCGCGGCGCTTCGGCGCGTCGGTATCGATGTGATGGTCTACGAGCAGGCCTCCCAATTCGCCCGCATCGGGGCCGGCATCCAGATCGGCTGCAACGCGATGAAGGTGTTGCGCGCCCTGGGGCTGGAGGCGCGGATGCGCCAGCACTCGTTCTATCCACGCTCCTGGAACAACCGCGACTGGAAGAGCGGCGACATCAAGTTCGACATGATTTTTGGCGAGAGCGCGGAAGAGAAGTTCGGCGCGCCCTATCTGCTGGCCCATCGCGGCGATCTCCATGCGGCGCTGGCGAGCGTGGTGTCGAACGAATTTGTGCGGCTCAATCACAAGCTCGTTGGCCTCGACGAGACCGGCGATGGTGTCCGGCTGAGCTTTGCCGATGGCACGCGTGCCATCGCCGATGCCGTGGTCGGCGCGGACGGCGTCCATTCGACGGTCCGCGATCTCCTGTTCGACACCGCGCCGGCCAAATTCACCGGCCGCATCGCCTATCGCACCACCTATCCCACCGCGCTGCTCGGCGGCGCAGGGATCGACGACTGCACCAAATGGTGGGGCGAGGACCGCCACATCGTGATCTATTACGTCAAGCCTGACCGCAGCGAGGTCTATCTCGTCACCAGCCAGCCCGAGCCGGACTTTCGCATCGAGTCCTGGTCGGCGAAGGGCGACGTGCGCGATCTGCGCGCATCATTCGAAGGCTTTCATCCGCAGGTCACTCAGGTGCTCGCCGCCTGTCCCGACGTGCACAAATGGGCGATCATGGACCGTGACGCGCTGGAGCACTGGGCCGATGGCAAGGTGACGCTGCTCGGCGATGCCTGCCATCCGATGACGCCCTACATGGCGCAAGGCGCGGCGATGGCAATCGAAGATGCCGCCGTGCTGTCGCGCTGCCTCGACGGTGTCGGCCGCGACGGCGTCGCCAATGCGTTCCGCCGCTTCGAGGCGACCCGCAAGGTGCGCACGACGCGGGTGCAGGAGACCTCGCGCGCCAACATCTGGCTCAAGGAGCGCACCGATACAAGCTGGGTTTACGGCTACGACGCCTGGGAAGTGCCGCTGGCGGCTTGAACCGTCTGCTCGTGCTTGCGCCGACGCTTCTTGTCAGGAGGCCGCATCCAGCGCGGCCAGCCGTTCGGCTTCGGCGATGTCCTCGACCGTGTTGGCGTTGAAGAACGGATCGAGCGGCGCGGCCGGCCATGTCACCGTTGCCAGCGGATAGCGCGCGGTCCAGCGGTCGATCTTGCGGAGGTCTTCGACGACCAGCGCGTGACGCAGCTCGTCGCGCAAGGCGACGCGCCACAGACCGATCACCGGATGCGACTGGTCGCCTGATGCGGCGACCGCGAGCTGTGCGTTCTCGCGCTCCCGCACCTCGTGCAATTGCGCCACGAGATCGCGCGGCAGGAACGGGCAGTCGCCTGCGGCGCTCAGCACCCATTCGATGTCAGGCCGGTTCGCCGCCGTCCAGTCGAGCGCGGCGAGAATGCCGGCGAGCGGACCGGGAAAGCCGGGTACGTCATCGGCGACAACGGCCAGGCCGAATGCCGCGAAGCGTGCGGGATCGCCGTTCGCATTGAGGATCAATCCGCTGCATTGCGGTGTCAATCGCGCGATCACGCGCTCAAGGATGGTGCGGCCGCCGATGGTCCGCATCGGCTTGTCGCCGCCACCCATGCGCCGTGCGAGGCCGCCTGCGAGCAGCACGCCCTGCGTTACCGGAAAGTCAGTCGTCACCACCTTCACCCTTGCGTTTGTGCTTCGTCGATTCCTCCTCGACGTAAGCAAGGTTCTGGTCGTAGACGATCCGCTCTTCACCCGCGAGCGCGATGAAGCGCTTACCGCGCGTGCGGCCGACCAGCGTCAGTCCGACCTGGCGAGCGAGATCGACACCCCAGGCGGTGAAGCCGGAGCGCGACACCAGGATCGGAATGCCCATCCGCACGGTCTTGATCACCATTTCCGAGGTCAGCCGTCCCGTGGTGTAGAGGATCTTGTCGGAGGCATCGACGCCGTGGCGGTACATCCAGCCCGCGATCTTGTCGACCGCGTTGTGACGGCCGACGTCCTCGGTGTAGCAGAGCGGCTCGCCCTCCTTGCACAGCACGCAGCCATGGATCGCGCCGGCCTCCAGATAAAGCGAGGGCATGGTGTTGATGGTCTGCGTCATCTGATAGAGCCAGGAGGTGCGCAGCTCGGCCTGCGGCAACGCGACGCTCTCGACCGCCTCCAGCAGGTCGCCGAACGCGGTGCCCTGCGCGCAGCCCGAGGTCTGGGTGCGCTTCTTCAGCTTGGCTTCGAAATTGGTGTGATGTGAGGTGCGCACCACCACCACCTGGAGGTCGTCGTCGTATTCGACCTCGGTGACCTCGTCATTATATTTCAGCATGTTCTGGTTGAGCAGATAGCCCAGCGCAAGATATTCCGGGTAGTCGCCGATCGTCATCATGGTGACGATCTCCTGCGAATTCAGGTAGAGCGTCAGCGGCCGTTCCATCGGCACCTTGATCTCGACCTTGGCGCCGGTCTGGTCGGTGCCGGTCACGCGCTCCGTCAGGCGCGGGTCGTCAGGGTTCGGAACGATCAGGGGCACCGGGGCTTTGTCGATCTTCATCATGGCCGCGACGTTAGCATGACATTCGGGTCAAGCCGATATAAGCATGCTCACGACGATGGAGAAGGCGGTTCCGGCCGCATGACACGGCTGGCGGAGATCGAGTTGCGATGAAAGTCATCGGCCTTGCGGGCTGGAGCGGTGCGGGCAAGACCACGCTGTTGACGCGGCTGATCCCGCATCTCAACGCGCAAGGCCTGCGCGTCTCCGTCATCAAGCATGCCCATCACCAGTTCGACGTCGATGTGCCCGGCAAGGATTCCTGGCGCCACCGCGAGGCCGGCGCGGCCGAGGTGCTGGTTGCGTCGTCGAACCGCTGGGCCCTGATGCATGAATTGCGTGGCGCCGAGGAACCGCGGCTGCCGGAGCTCCTGGGCAAGCTGTCAAGCGTCGATCTCGTCGTGGTCGAGGGCTTCAAGCGCGAGCCGCACCGCAAGATCGAGGTGCATCGCGCCGGCAACGACAAGCCGTTGCTGTTTCCCGATGATCCCGGGATTGTCGGGATTGCGACCGACATTGCCATTGAAACCCGCCTGCCGACCGTCCATCTCGATGATATCGAGGCTGCCGCGGCATTGCTGCTGCGTGCGGCGATGCCGGTCGAGGAAGCGGTGGCAAAAAGCGCCGCGATACGCTGACGAGGCACCATGGCGCAACTGTCGGACGATTGCTTTGCCTTCGGCGGACCGATGATGTCGGTCGACGAGGCCGTTGGTCTGATCACCACGCGCGTCAATGCGATCGCCGATATCGAGACCGTGGCACTCGTTGACGCCGATGGGCGCGTGCTCGCGCGTGATATCGCGGCGCCCCTGCCGCTGCCGCCCTTCACGAACTCCGCCGTCGACGGTTACGCCGTGCGCAACGCCGACCTTCCGGACAGCGCGGAACGGGCATTCCCGCTCGACGGCCGCATCCAGGCCGGCGGCCTTGCGCAGGCGCCGATCAAGGCCGGCCACACCGCGCGCATCTTCACGGGCGCGCCGATGCCGCCCGACGCCGAGACCGTCTTCATGCAGGAAGACGTCCGCCTCGATGAGGCCGGCAGAATCGTGCTGCCGCCGGGGCTGAAGCCCGGCGCCAATGTCCGCCCGGCGGGCGAGGACATTCCGCAAGGGCACGTCGCGCTGCGGGCCGGCCAGCGGCTGCGGCCGCAGCATGTCGCGCTTGCTGCAGCATTCGGCCTGACCCGGCTCGACGTCGTCAGGCGCATCCGCGTCGCCGTGTTCTCGACCGGTGACGAGCTGGCTTCGCCCGGCGAGCCGCGCGCGGCCTCACAACTGTTCGATTCCAACCGCTTCATGCTGATGGCGATGCTGCGCCGGCTCGGCTGCGAGGTCTCCGACCTCGGCATCTTGCGCGACGAACGCAATGCGCTCGCGGATGGATTGAAGCAGGTTGCAGGCAGCCACGATCTGATCCTCACCACCGGCGGCGTCTCGACCGGCGAGGAGGACCACGTCAAGGCGGCGGTCGAGAGCATCGGCTCGCTGGTGCTGTGGCGGATGGCCATCAAGCCCGGCCGTCCCGTGGCGATGGGCATCATCGGCGGCACGCCGCTGATCGGCTTGCCCGGCAATCCCGTCGCCAGTTTTGTCACCTTCGTCCACGTGGTGCGGCCGACGGTGCTGGCGCTTGCGGGCAGTCTGCCGGAGCCGCTGTTGCCGATCCCGGTGCGTGCCGCGTTCACCTACAAGAAGAAGATCGGCCGCCGCGAATATGTTCGTAGCTCGTTGCGACGCGGAGAGGACGGTGCGTTGGAAGCGGTCAAGTTTCCGCGCGAGGGCGCAGGCCTGTTGTCGTCGCTGGTCGAGACCGACGGCCTCATCGAACTCGGCGACGACATCACGCGTGTCGAGCCGGGCCAGAGCGTGGGTTTCTTGTCCTATGCGGATTTGCTCTGAGCCTCGCGTTGACGCCATCGTCTCACCCCGCCATGTTGCGCCCATGACCAGAACCACGCTCGATCTCACCGGGCTGAAATGCCCACTACCTGCGCTGAAGACGCGCAAGGCGCTCAAACCGTTACAGCCGGGCGATCAGCTCGAAGTGCACTGCACCGACCCCTTGTCGGTGATTGACATTCCGAACCTGATCCGCGAGACGGGCGACACGGTGGAGATCACCGAGCGCAACGAGGCGCGCATCGTGTTCTTGATAGAAAAGATCAATGGATCGATAGAGAAAACCAATGGTGCGCTGCGTTCGTAGTGCACGGTCACTCTGCTGATACCTACCTTTTGTCTATCGACATCAATCGTGGCTTCTGCCCCAATTGACAACCTCCGTGCAGGCGCGGAGGTTGAGTCTTGTCTGCGATACGCGGATGAACGGGCCAAGCTCACGAAGCCTGCACGGTGTATCGGCATAGAGCCCCGCTCGAGGGGTTAACGACTCGGATGCGCGTGACGATCCTGGCGCGCGTCAATGATTGTGCGGGGCAGCAGGGACCGTGGCTGCGCCGCAAGGGCTGAGGACCAGGATTGCAGCGGCAGGCTTGCTCAGAAGGGCAACTGCAGGGGAGGACTACATGGCAACAATCGAGAGCGCTGGAACACTTTCGGGTGCCGGCGCAGGTTTTCTGGATCGCGAGCGAACCATCGCGACCGCCGGCTTCAATCGCTGGCTGGTGCCGCCGGCTGCGCTCTGCATCCATCTCTGCATCGGCATGGCCTACGGCTTCTCGGTGTTCTGGCTGCCGCTGTCGCGCGCGATCGGGGTGACCGCGCCGAAGGCGTGCGCAGACATGTCGCTGTTTCAGGAGCTGTTCACGACCAGCTGCGACTGGAAGGTCGCCAGCATGGGGTGGATGTACACGCTGTTCTTCGTGTTGCTCGGTATCGCGGCTGCGGTTTGGGGCGGCTGGCTGGAGCGCGTGGGACCGCGCAAGGCCGGCTTCGTTTCGGCGCTGTGCTGGTGCGGCGGCCTCTTCCTCGGTGCGATCGGAGTCTACACCCATCAGCTCTGGCTGTTGTGGCTGGGTTCGGGCGTGATCGGCGGCATCGGTCTCGGCCTTGGCTATATCTCGCCGGTGTCGACGCTGGTGAAGTGGTTTCCGGACCGCCGCGGCATGGCGACCGGCATGGCCATCATGGGCTTCGGCGGCGGCGCCATGATCGGCGCGCCGCTGGCGAACCTGTTGATGAACTACTTCAAGACCCCGACCTCCGTCGGCGTCTGGGAGACCTTCGTCGCGATGGGCGTCATCTACTTCGTGTTCATGATGATCGGCGCGTTCCGTTATCGCTTGCCGCCGCCCGGCTGGCAGCCCGAGGGCTGGACCCCGCCGTCCAAGGCCAACGCGATGATCTCGAAGAGCAACGTCCATCTCAACGACGCGCACAAGACGCCGCAGTTCTGGCTGATCTGGTGGGTGCTGTGCCTGAACGTATCGGCCGGCATCGGCGTGATCGGCATGGCCTCGCCGATGCTCCAGGAAATCTTCGCCGGCAAGCTGATCGGCCTGCCTGACGTCGGCTTCAACGCGCTCGACGCCGGGCAGAAGGCGCAGATCGCCGCGATCGCCGCGGGCTTCGCCGGATTGCTGTCGCTGTTCAACATCGGCGGCCGCTTCTTCTGGGCATCGCTGTCGGATAAGATCGGGCGCAAGAACACCTATTACACGTTCTTCATCCTCGGCATCGTGCTCTACGCGCTGGCGCCGACGTTTGCGGCGATGGGCTCGAAGCTCCTGTTCGTGCTCGGCTTCGGCATCATCCTGTCGATGTATGGCGGCGGGTTCGCCACCGTGCCGGCCTACCTTGCCGACATGTTCGGGACCCAGTTCGTCGGCGCCATCCACGGCCGGCTGCTGACGGCGTGGTCCACCGCAGGCATCATCGGCCCAGTCGTGGTGAACTACATCCGCGAGTTCCAGCTCGCGGCGGGCGTGCCGCGCGATCAGCTCTACAACACGACCATGTACATCCTGTGCGCGATGCTGATCGCGGGCCTGATCTGCAACTACCTGATCAAGCCGGTCGATTCGAAGTGGCACATGAAGGACGCCGACGTCGCCAAGCTGCAAGCGGCGAGCGCCAGCGCCGCTGCCGCGGGACCGCACGGCTCCTACGGCATCGGATTCGGCGGGCTTGACGTCAAGGCGGCGCTGTTCTGGGCCTTCGTCGGCGTTCCCCTGCTTTGGGGTGTCTGGAAGACACTGGAGAGCGCGGTCAAGATCTTCTGATCGCCATCGAGACTGCCGCGGGATGCTGATCATCGGCGTCCCGCGGCGTTCGCCTTTTAGACATCATCGAGAGTCGGACTTAATCAAGAGTGGGACTTAGGGGGATTGAAATGCTTCGCACCCGAATTTGCCTTGTGGCCGTGTTGCTTGTCGCCGGCCTTCATGCCGCATCCGCGCAGACGACGCCGCCGGCGGCGCCTTCCGCAACGGAAGCCAAGCCGGGCAAGATCAAGCTCACCATGCAGAAGCTGAAGGACATGAAGGCGAAGTGGGCGGCCAACAAGCCGAAGCTCAAAGCCTGCCGCGCCGACGTGAAGTCCAAGGGCCTCGCTGGCGACGACCGCTGGTTCTACATCGAAGAGTGCATGAGCAAGACGTGAGGCCGCGCCACAAATCGGGTCGATGAAGGGGCATGGAGCCGGGCGGCTGCATGCCCCTTAAATGCTTATCGGAACGCATGAATTCTCTTGGCATCTGGTATGCCACAGGCTAGAGTTGGACTCGTTCTAAAGAAGAGATACGAGACGCATCGATGAGTCACGACGTGCACGAGGTCCGCTCGTTCGAACACCCGGGCGAGGGACGGAAGCGAGCCAAGGCCACGCCCAAGGGGCGGCAGGTCGATCCCACCGCCGCGCACGAGATCGAGCAGCTGCTCGGCGACAGGCCGCGGCGGCGCGACCTCCTGATCGAATATCTGCACCTGATCCAGGACAAATATCACCAGATCTCGGCCGCTCATCTCGCCGCGCTTGCCGACGAGATGAAGCTCGCCTTCGCCGAGGTGTTCGAGACCGCGACCTTCTACGCGCATTTCGACGTGGTGAAGGAAGGCGAGCCCGATATCGCGCCGCTGACGATCCGCGTTTGCGATTCTCTCACTTGCGCGATGCTGGGCGGCGAGAAGCTGCTCGCCGACCTGCAGAGCACATCGGGTCCGGGCATCCGCGTCGTGCGCGCACCCTGCGTCGGCCGCTGCGATACCGCGCCGGCGGCTGAGGTCGGTCACAACTTCGTCGATCACGCGACCGTGGCCAATGTGATGGCGGCGGCGAAGGGCGGCGACACCCACGCGCATCTGCCTGAGTACGTTGATTACGACGCCTATGTCGCCGGCGGCGGCTACAAGCTGCTCAATCGCGTGCGCTCGGGCGAGTTGCCGAAGGACGATCTGCTGAAGGCGCTCGACGACGCCTCGCTGCGCGGCCTCGGCGGCGCCGGCTTCCCCACGGGCCGGAAATGGCGCGCGGTGCTGGGCGAACCCGGCCCGCGGCTGATGGCGATCAATGGCGACGAGGGCGAGCCTGGCACGTTCAAGGACCGCGTCTATCTCGAAAGCGATCCGCATCGCTTCATCGAAGGTATGCTGCTCGGCGCGCATGTCGTGCAGGCCTCCGATGTCTACATTTATCTGCGCGACGAATATCCGGCATCGCGCGAGATCCTCGAGCGCGAGATCGCAAAGCTTCCGCCAGGCGGTCCGACGCTGCACATGCGCCGTGGCGCCGGCGCCTATATCTGCGGCGAGGAATCCTCGCTGCTCGAAAGCATCGAGGGCAAGCGCGGATTGCCCCGGCACAAGCCGCCCTATCCGTTCCAGGTCGGCCTGTTCGGCCTGCCGACGTTGATCAACAACATCGAGACGCTGTGGTGGGTGCGCGACATCGTCGAGAAGGGCGCGGACTGGTGGAAGGGCAACGGTCGCCATGAGCGTCACGGCCTGCGCAGCTTCTCGGTCTCGGGCCGCGTCAAGAACCCCGGCATGAAGCTGGCACCCGCCGGCATCACCGTGCGCGAATTGATCGACGAATATTGCGGCGGCATGGCCGACGGGCACCAGTTCTATGCGTACCTGCCGGGCGGCGCGTCGGGCGGCATCCTGCCGGCGTCCATGGACGACATCCCGCTCGATTTCGGCACGCTGGAGAAATACGGCTGCTTCATCGGCTCGGCTGCGATCGTGATCCTGTCGCAAAAGGACAGCGTGCGCGCGGCGGCGCTGAACCTGATGAAGTTCTTCGAGGACGAGAGCTGCGGCCAGTGCACGCCGTGCCGTGTCGGAACCCAGAAGGCGGCGCAACTGATGCAGAAGCCGGTCTGGAACCGCGCACTTCTGGAAGAATTGAGCCAGGCGATGCGCGATGCCTCGATCTGCGGGCTCGGACAGGCGGCATCGAATCCGCTGTCTACTGTGATCAAATATTTCCCTGACGAGTTCAAGGAAGCGGCCGAATGACCAAAATTACGTTCGAGCTCGACGGCAAGCAGGTCGAGGCCAAACCCGGCGAGACGATCTGGCAAGTTGCAAAACGCCAAGGCCGCGAGATTCCGCATCTGTGCTATTCGCCAGCGCCCGATTACCGCCCCGACGGTAATTGCCGCGCCTGCATGGTCGAGATCGAGGGCGAGCGCGTGCTCGCCGCGTCCTGCAAGCGCACGCCGTCGGTCGGCATGAAGGTGAAGACCGAGTCCGCGCGTGCGGTGTCGGCGCAAAAGTTGGTGATGGAGCTGCTCGTCGCCGACCAGCCGGCGCGCGAGACCTCGCACGATCCGGATTCGAAGTTCTGGCACTGGGCCGAGACCACAGGCGTCACCGAAAGCCGCTTCCCCGCCGCCGAGCGCTGGGCGACCGACGACAGCCATCCGGCGATGCGCGTCAATCTCGATGCCTGCATCCAGTGCGGCCTCTGCGTGCGCGCCTGCCGCGAGGTCCAGGTCAACGACGTCATCGGCATGGCGTATCGCAGCCATGGCTCGAAGATCGTGTTCGACTTCGACGATCCCATGGGCGAGTCCACCTGCGTCGCCTGCGGCGAGTGCGTGCAGGCCTGCCCGACTGGCGCGCTGATGCCGGCCGTCATGCTCGATGAGAAGCAGACCCGTGTCGTCTATGCCGACAAGAAGGTGGATTCGCTCTGCCCGTTCTGCGGCGTCGGCTGCCAGGTGACCTACGAGGTCAAGGACGAGAAGGTGATCTATGCCGAGGGGCGCGACGGCCCCGCCAATCACAATCGTCTTTGCGTCAAGGGCCGCTTCGGTTTCGACTACATCCACCATCCGCATCGTCTGACCAAGCCGCTGGTTCGGCTGCCGAATGCGAAGAAGGATTCCAACGACCAGGTCGACCCGGCCAATCCCTTCACGCATTTCCGCGAAGCGAGCTGGGAAGAAGCGCTCGACATCGCGGCCAAGGGCCTCGTCAAGATCCGAGACGGGAAGGGCGTGAAGGCGCTGGCCGGCTTCGGCTCGGCCAAGGGCTCGAACGAAGAGGCCTATCTGTTCCAGAAGCTGGTGCGCACCGGTTTTGGCTCGAACAATGTCGACCACTGCACGCGGCTCTGCCACGCCTCGTCGGTGGCGGCGCTGTTCGAAGGCCTCAGTTCGGGCGCGGTGTCGGCGCCGTTCTCGGCTGCGATGGATGCCGAAGTCATCATCGTGATCGGCGCCAATCCGTCCGTGAACCATCCGGTCGCCGCGACCTTCATCAAGAACGCGGTCAAGCAGAATGGCGCAAAGCTGTTCGTGATGGATCCGCGCCGGCAGACGCTGTCGCGCCACGCGACCAAGCATCTGCAATTCAAACCGGGCTCCGACGTCGCCATGCTGAATGCGATGATCAACACGATCATCACCGAAGGCCTGACCGACGACCAGTATATCGCCGGCTACACCGAGGGATTTGAGGACCTCAAGGAGAAGATCAAGGAATTCACGCCGGAGAAGATGGAGGCGATCTGCGGCATCCCGGCGCAAACGCTGCGCGAGGTTGCGCGCACCTATGCGCGGGCAAAGTCGTCGATCATCTTCTGGGGCATGGGCATCAGCCAGCACGTCCACGGCACCGACAATGCGCGCTGCCTGATCGCGCTGGCGCTGATCACCGGCCAGGTCGGCCGTCCCGGCACCGGCCTGCATCCGCTGCGCGGCCAGAACAACGTGCAGGGTGCCTCCGACGCCGGCCTGATCCCGATGTTCCTGCCGGATTATCAGCCGGTCAGCCGCGACGATCTGCGCGGCAATTTCGAAAAACTGTGGCAGCAGGATCTCGATCCCGTCCGCGGCCTGACCGTGGTCGAGATCATGAACGCGATCCATGCCGGCGAGATCACGGGCATGTATATCGAGGGCGAGAACCCCGCGATGTCCGATCCCGATCTCCAGCATGCGCGCCAGGCGCTCGCCATGCTCGATCATCTCGTCGTGCAGGATCTCTTCGTCACCGAGACCGCGTTCCACGCCGACGTCATCCTGCCGGCCTCGGCCTTTGCGGAAAAGGACGGCTCCTTCACCAACACCGATCGTCGCGTGCAGCTCGCGCGCCAGGTGATCAAGCCGCCGGGCGATGCACGGCAGGATCTCTGGATCATCCAGGAGATCGGCAAGCGGATGGGCCTGCCCTGGAATTATTCCGGCCCCGGCGACGTCTACACCGAGATGGCGGAGTTGATGCCCTCGCTCAAGAACATCAGCTGGGAGCGGCTGGTGCGCGAAGGTGCTGTCACCTATCCGGCCGATGATCCGAACAAGCCCGGCAACGAGATCATCTTCACCACGGGCTTCCCGACCGCGAGCGGCCGCGGCAAGATCGTGCCGGCCAAGGTCATCCCGCCGGATGAGCTGCCCGACGCCGAATATCCGATGGTGCTCTCGACCGGCCGCGTGCTCGAGCATTGGCACACCGGCTCGATGACCCGCCGCGCGCAGGTGCTCGACCAGATCGAGCCGGAAGCGGTCGCGTTCATGTCGCCGAAGGACATGCACCGGAAGAAGCTCGCGCCCGGCGATTTCATCCGGCTGGAGACCCGCCGCGGTGCGGTCGAGGTCAAGGTCCGCTCCGACCGCGATGTGCCCGAGAACATGGTGTTCATGCCGTTCTGCTACGCGGAAGCGGCGGCCAACCTGTTGACCAACCCGGCGCTTGATCCCTTCGGCAAGATCCCGGAGTTCAAGTTCTGCGCGGCCAGGGCCGAGCGCGCGGAGATGCGGGACGCGGCGGAGTAATACTGCGCCGTCGTTGGGCGGCGTAGCACCGTCAACGCCCACTGTCGTCCCGGCGAACGCCGGGACCCATACCGCGTGATCTCGCGATTTTGGACGGTCGCGGTACCGAACGACGAGTCTCCGCCAAACTCCTTCTTGTGGTTATGGGTCCCGGCGTTCGCCGGGACGACACTGAAGGTGTGGCGCGTATAGACATCCTCCTTGCCATGGCTTCGCTCCTCGCAATGACGGTGGTAAACATCGTGCATGTCCAAAGTCACCCCAGCCACGCGCGCGCTTGCAGCCGCCGGCGTTGCCTTCACAGTCCACACCTACGACTACGATCCTGACGCCGAGAGCATCGGGCTCCAGGCGGCGTCGGCCCTCGGTGAAGATCCGTCGCGCGTGCTGAAGACGCTGATGGCGCTTGTGGACGGCAAGCCGATCTGCGTGATCGTCCCGTCCGACCAGGAAGTCTCCATGAAAAAGCTCGCCGCTGCCGCGAGTGGCAAGTCGGCGCAGATGATGAAGCCGCCCGAAGCCGAGCGCGTCACCGGCTACAAGGTCGGTGGCATCAGCCCGTTCGGGCAGCGCAAACCGGTGCGCACCGTGATCGAGCAGAGCGCGCTCGCGCATGATCAGGTCTATCTCAACGGCGGCCAGCGCGGCTTGCAGGTTCGGCTGAAGCCGGGCGACGTGCGGGATGTCCTGAAAGCGGTCGTCGCGGATGTGGTCGCGTGAGCGCCGCGCGCTACTGCTTCTGCAGCAACTTGAGCCGGCAGCGCAATGCCTCGCGGATATGCGCCCTCGCAAGCTGCTCGGCCTTGTCGCCGTCGCGCGCGGCGATGGCGTCGATGATGGTCTGGTGCTCGCCGTGGCTGGTCGAGGGACGGCCCGTCACCGTGAAGGTGGTTGGGCCCAGCAGCGCGATCCAGTCCTGCAATTCGCGCGAGGCGTTGTCGAGATAGCGGTTGCGCGCGGCGCGGCAGATGGCTTCGTGGAAGGCGCGGTTGAGCCGCGCCATCTCGGCAGCGTCTGACGCCGACGCCTCGATAAAGGCCTGCTCGATATCCCTGAGCGCGTGGACTTCGGGCGCTGAGGCGTGCTCGGCGGCCAGGCGCGCTGCAGCACCTTCCATGATCTCCCGCATGGCGTAGAGCTCGAGCACCTCGGAAATGTCGAGGTCGCGCACGATCAGCCCGCGGCCGCCGGCGGGCTCGACGAAGCCGCGGGCCGCGAGACGACCAAGCGCCTCACGGACCGGCGTGCGGCTGACCTTCAACCGCTGCGCGACCTCTTCCTCGCGCAGCCGGTCGCCGGCACGGTAACTGCCGGCCTGGAGCGCCTCGCACAGCGAGCGGAACACGGCTTCGCCCAGCGCCACGCCGCCGCCGCGTGTGATCGATCCGCCTGACTTTGCCACGCGCTTGGCCATGTTCCCTCACGGCGCATCCTGCCCATGCAGAGATGGCACTTGCCGCGCCGATGTATATCTTTGTATACAAAGGTACGCAATGGCTGCCCTGGGTCGATCGGGGTCCTCGGCGGCAGAATGTCTCTAACTTCGTCGCATCGGGCAGACGGGATGAGCAGCAAATACGACGTCCTGGTGATCGGCGGCGGCAATGCGGCGCTATGCGCCGCGATCTCGGCGCGCCGCGGCGGTGCCTCGGTGCTGGTGCTGGAGGGCGCGCCAAAATTCTATCGCGGCGGCAACACCCGCCACACCCGCAACATGCGCTGCGCCCATGATGCGGCGACTGAGATCCTGACCGGTCCCTACACCGAAGAGGAATTCTGGCAAGATCTGCTGCTGGTGACGGGCGGCCAGACCGACGAGGTGCTCGCCCGGCACATGATCCGGGAGTCCAAGGATATCCTGAACTGGATCGTGGAGCAGGGCGTGCGCTGGCAACCCTCGCTCGGCGGCACGCTGAGCCTCGGCCGTACCAACTCCTTCTTTCTCGGCGGCGGCCGCGCGATGCTGAACGCGCTCTATCTGACCGCCGAGCGGCTCGGCGTCGATGTCGAGTACGACGCCGAGGTCACCGATCTCGTGATCGAGGACGGCATGTTCCTCGCCGCGCGCCTCAAGCGGCCGATCAAGGGCGAGACCGAGATCCGCGCGACGTCGCTGGTCGCCGCTGCCGGCGGGTTCGAGGCCAACATCGAATGGCTGAAGCAATATTGGGGCGAAGCCGCGGACAATTTCCTGATCCGCGGCACGCCCTATAACCGCGGATCGATCCTGAAGATGCTGCTCGACAAGGGCGTGCAGGAGGTCGGCGATCCCACCCAGTGCCATGCGGTCGCAATCGACGCCCGTGCGCCGAAATTCGACGGCGGCATCATCACCCGCCACGACTCCGTCGTGTTCGGCATCGTCGTCAACAAGCATGCCCAGCGATTCTACGACGAGGGTGAGGACATCTGGCCGAAGCGCTATGCGATCTGGGGCCGGCTGGTCGCGGCGCAGCCCGACCAGATCGCCTACATCATCTTCGATTCCACCGTCGTCACCAGCTTCATGCCGACGCTGTTCCCGCCGATCGCCGGGCAGACCGTCGCCGAGCTGGCCGGCAAGCTCGAGCTCGATCCGGCTGCGCTGGAGAAGACCGTCACCGAGTTCAACGCGGCCGTGCGGCCCGGCACCTTCGATCACACCATTCTGGACGACTGCGTGACTGAAGGTATCACGCCGCCGAAGACGCATTGGGCACGCAAAATCGAGACCCCGCCTTATCTCGCTTATCCGGTGCGGCCCGGCATCACCTTCACCTATCTCGGCACGCGCGTGACCAAGGAGGCGCGGATGCTGATGGCTGACGGCAGGCCGTCCGCCAACATGTTCGCGGCCGGCGAGATCATGGCCGGCAACGTGCTCGGCAAGGGCTATGCGGCCGGCATGGGCATGACCATCGGCAGCGTGTTCGGGCGGATCGCAGGACGGGAAGCGGCGAAACATGCACGGAACTAGGATTCTGGACGAAGCCGACCGTCTGATGACGGTCTGCAATTCCTGCCGCTACTGCGAGGGTCTTTGCGCGGTATTCCCCGCCATGGAGATGCGGCGCGCCTTCTCCGATGGAGATCTCAACTATCTCGCAAACCTCTGCCATTCCTGCGGCGCTTGCTACGTCGACTGCCAGTTTTCGCCGCCGCACGAGTTCAACGTCAACGTCCCGCAGACGCTTGCGGTCGCGCGTGCCGAGTCCTATGCGGCCTATGCCTGGCCGCAGGCGTTGTCCGGTGCCTTCGCTCGCAACGGGCTCGTCATCAGCGTCATCGCCGCGCTCAGCATGGCTGCCTTCATCCTCGGCTTTGCGGCCTTGAACGACCGCAATGTGTTGTTCGGTGTGCACACCGGCCCTGGTGCCTTCTACAAGCTGATGCCGCACAACGCGATGGCCGCATTGTTCAGCGCCGCCTTCCTCTACGCGATCCTCGCGCTGGTCATGAGCGTGCGTGCCTTCTGGCGCGACATCGGAGCTCCCATTGGCGGTCGCGCCGACGGCGGCTCGATCTTCCAGGCTGTCCGCGATGCCGGCGAGCTGCGCTATCTCCACGGTGGCGGCGTCGGCTGCTACAACGAGGACGACAAGCCGACCGACCGGCGCAAGCTTTTCCACCACCTGACGTTCTACGGTTTTCTGCTGTGCTTCGCCGCAACGTCGGTGGCGACGCTCTATCACTACCTCTGGAGCCGCGAGGCGCCGTATCCGTGGTGGGATCTGCCCGTGGTGCTGGGGACACTCGGCGGCATCGGCCTCATCGTCGGTCCGATCGGCCTGTTCGTTGCGAAAACGCGGCGTGCACCGGAACTGCTCGACGAGCAGCGCTACGGCATGGACGTCGGCTTCATCGCCATGCTGTTTCTGACCGGCTTCACCGGCATGGCACTGCTTGTCCTGCGCGAGACCGCCGCCATGGGGCCGTTGCTGGCCCTGCATCTCGGCGCAGTGTTCGCGTTGTTCATCACCATGCCCTATGGCAAGTTCGTGCACGGCATCTATCGCTTCGCGGCGCTGGTGCGTTATGCGCAGGAGCGGCGCAGCGAAGCCGGCTCTTGAGAGGCATGCGCGGCTGACGTATTTCTGGGCCGTTCGCGCACAGCGCGAATCGCTTAGGGATTCCGCGCTCATGTACATGTTTCTGCCTTTTCTGCTGGCGCTCGCGGGCTGCGCGAGTGCCTGGCGTTCGCGCGCGGGACTGAGCTATGCGCTCTGGAGCGCAACAGTCGTGGTCACGGTCGCATGGTTCTTCCACCACGCGACCGATCCGCTCAAATTCTCGTTCTGACGGTGCCGAGATGAGCCCTGCAGAGCTGAGCGAGCAACGGCCGGTCGGCGGGATCCTGAACATGCTTGGGCTGCTCGGGATCTCGTTGATCCTGACGGTCGCGTTCGCCTATCAGCTTGCGCTTGGCGAGTTGCCTTGCCCGCTTTGCCTGTTGCAAAGGGCCGGGTTCATCGCGATCGGCATGGGGTTTTTGTTCAACCTGCGCCTCGGTGAGCGTCCATCGCACTACGCGATGATTCTCGTTTCCAGCCTCGTCACCGGCTTCATCTCGATGCGGCAGGTATCGCTGCATCTTGCGCTCGGCGATCCCGGATACGGCTCAGCGCTGTTCGGGCTGCATTTCTACACCTGGGCGCTGATCGCGGCGATCGGGATCGTGTGTTATGTCGCGCTCGTCTTCATCCTGAAGGATGTGACCGGCAAGCGAGACGGGGACGCGCCTTTGAACGATGCGGCATCGAACACGGTCTTCGCGATCTTTGCGTTGCTGGTCGCCGCCAATCTCTTGTCCACCGTGCTGGAGTGCGGCGCGGGGCAGTGCGACGACAACCCGGTTCGCTATCTCCTGCTCAAGTGATCGGATTGAAGCGGCCTTCGTGCAGGAACGCGATCGTCTGCTCGATCGCGACGGCATTTCGTGGAAGTCCGGTGTGCGATGCCTTGACGACGATGTGGTCGGCCATGTCGGCCAATTTCGCGCTTTCGACTGAAACCCGTCCGTCATTGGGCCGCGGCAGGACAAAGGCCGAGGCGATTGGCGCGATGGTGCGGCATCCCGCGATGACGCCGATCGCATAATCGGGCGACGGCAGGGCGGCGAGCACAGGGGGCTGGGCTGTCGAAAGCTGCGAGCCGGCCGGACCGAAAACAGCGCGGTAGAGCGAAAGGTCCTTCAGGAGATCGGCGACTTCGCTGCCGCCGTTGGGCGTGCCCAGCATCACGACACGGCCGAGCCGCACCGGACGATATCTCGCGATGTAAACCCGGGCGAGTAGCCCGCCCATGGAATGGGCGACGAAGTGGATAGCGCCGTCGCATTGCTCTGCAAACGCGGCGACCGGCGCGTGGATGTCTTCCGCGAGCTCTTCGAGCGGCTTCTTGCGGCTGGGGTAGTCGAGATTGAGCGTGGCGAAGCCGTGACGCTGCAACGCTCGATCCACCTTCTTCAGCGTCCAGGAACCGACCCCGATGCCGTGAAGCAGGACCACGCCGTCGCACCGCGCACTTGCCGGTGCGACGGACGTGGGCTGGATCTCACGCAACCTCACGCTCCGGCGAGGAGGCCTGCTCGCGGGCCATCGTCGTTGCCGTGACATAGTCGGTCTTGCCGGTGCCGAGCAACGGCACCTTGTCGACCACCATGATCGCCGCGGGCACGGTCAGCTCGGACGCGCCGATCGCCTTGGCCTGGCCCTGCATCGCACTGCGCTCGGCGGTCTTCTCCGTCGTCAGCAGCACGATGCGCTCGCCCTTGCGCTGGTCGGGGATCGACACGGCGACCGAGGCGGCTTGCGGCCACAGCGTCGTCGCGATGCTCTCGACCGCCGACAGCGAGACCATTTCGCCCGCGATCTTGGCGAAGCGCTTTGCGCGTCCCTTGATGGTGATGAAGCCGGCCGCGTCGATCGCCACGATGTCGCCGGTGTCGTGCCAGCCCTCGGCGAGCGGCTCGAGCACGCCGGGATTTTCGGCCCTGAGGTAACCGAGCATCACGTTCGGTCCGCGCACCGACAGGCGTCCACCTTCCTCGATGCCGGGGACCGGATCGAGGCGGCTTTCCATCAGCGGTGAGAGGCGGCCGACGGTGCCGGGACGGTTGGCCATCGGCGTGTTCATCGCCAGCACCGGCGCGGTCTCGGTGACGCCGTAGCCTTCCAGGATGCGGATGCCGTAGCGCTCCATGAACACCTGACGGGTGCGATCCTTCACCGCCTCCGCGCCGGCGATCACCAGGCGCAAGGTGCGGAAGTCGTAGGCATGCGCCGAGCGGGCGTAGCCGGTGAGGAAGGTGTCGGTGCCGAACAGGATCGTGGCGCCGGTCTGGTAGATCAGCTCCGGCACGATGCGGTAGTGCAGCGGCGAGGGGTACATGTAGATCGGAATGCCAGCGAGCAGCGGCATCATCATTCCGCCGGTCAGCCCGAAGGAGTGGAACACCGGCAGCACATTGAACACCTTGTCATTGGCATTGGCATCGACCCGGGCCAGCGCCTGCGCCGCGTTGGCGAGGATATTGCGGTGGGACAGCACCACGCCCTTGGGCGTGCCTTCCGAGCCCGAGGTGAACAGAACGACGGCCGGATCGTTGGCCTGGCGGGCGACGCGCGGTGCGGTGCCTGCGAGCAGGCCCTTGATCTTGTCGGCCGTGCCGATCGAGGCGCGGACGTCTTCGAGATAGACGACGCGGGCCTCGGCGGAGATCGCGGCCATCAGCTTGTCGAGCTTGCCCTTCTCGATGAAGGCTTTCGAGGTCAGCACGGTCTTGACCTGCGCGGCCTTCATGGCGGCGAGGACGTTGACCGGGCCGGCGGAGAAGTTGAGCATGGCCGGAACGCGGCCAATGCTTTGCAGCGCCATGAAGACGACGGCGACACCCGCGGAATTCGGCAACAACACACCGACATTCTCGCCGGCTACCGTGCCGGCTTCGAGCTTGCGGCTCAAGACCTGCGCGCCGAGAATCAGCTTGCGATAGGTCAGCTTGGTGCCGAGCGCGTCCTCGATGATGACCTTGCCGGTGTCACGATCGCGATAGGCGTGTCCGAGTGCTTCGAACAGCGTGTGATCGAGCATGGCGTTCTTCACCATCGCATCGATCATCACGTCCTGAAGTGCGGCGCCCGCGGCATTGCGGCGTGCCTTGCCCTTCAGCGTCGGATCGACCGGAAGCTTGACCGGCGGCAGGATCGTGACCGTCACCCGCGGGAACCACGAGCGCTTGATCTGGCTGCCGTTGAGATAGCTGAGATGCGAGCGCTGCGCGCCCTCGATGCGAATGGGCACGACCACCGCATCGGCCTTGTCCGCGATCATCGCGGTGCCGTCGTAGACCTTCATCAGCGAGCCGGAGACGGTGATGCGTCCCTCCGGGAAGATCACCACGGGCTCGCCGGCGGCGACGAGCTTGATCAGGTCGCGGGCGGCCAGCGGCTTGGTCGGGTCCATGGTGTAGTGCTTGACGACGCGCAGGAACGGCTTGGCCCACCAGGCCTTGGAGATGCCGGTATCGACCGCGAAGCTGGCGTCGATCGGCAGCACGGCGTGCAGCAGCGGGCCGTCGATCAGGCTGACATGGTTGGGCGCGATCAGCATGCGCGTGCCCGGAGGCGGCAGGTTCTCGAGCCCGCGAACCTCGGTGCGGAACAGCGCGCGGAACAGCAGCCCGCCGAAATCGCGGACGCCTTCCTTGCCCCACTTGGTCAGCACGAACCACACTGCGCCGAAGCTGGCGACGCCGAGGCCGAAGAAGATCCAGCCGACATGCAATCCGCTTGCCTGCAACAGCGCGACGAACAGCGAGCCTGCTACCATGAAGGCGGCTTGCAGCACGTTGCCGGCGGCGATGATGCGGGCGCGCTCGGACGGTGCCGACCAGGCTTGCACGGCAGCGAAGGAGGGAACGACGAACAGGCCGCCGCCGAACGCGAAGGCGACGAAGTCGATCAGCATGCGCAGCCCGGCGAACGAGGTCGCGAAGTCGGCCGCGGCGATGTCCTGCCCCTTGGCGGTCACACCGATTGCCCAGGCGAGATCGAGGCCGGCAAACCCCATGATGATGGCGCCGATCGGCACCAGCGCGAGGTTCGGGCGGACGTGGCTCAGGCTGGCCGCGAACAGTGAGCCGATGGCGATGCCGATCGCGAAGGTCGCAAGACACAGCGTCACCACGCCTTCGGTGCCACCGACGACCTCCTTGACCAGCGCCGGCAGCAGCGACAGCACGATGGCGCCGACCAGCCAGAACCACGAGACGATCACGGTGCCGTCCCACAGACGGTGGTCGGCGTGCAGCGTCTTGAGCAGGCTGAGCGTCGAGGTCCAGGGATTGGCGTCGACAGGCAGATCGGGGGCAGATGGCGTTGTCTGCGGAATGCGCGAGGCGAAGGCCCAGGACAACAGGGCCAGCACGACCACGGCGGAAGCGACCCAGCCCATATGCGCGGAGCCGGCCACGAACTGGCCGCCGGCGACAGTGCCGAGCAGGATGGCCATGAAAGTCGCGCCTTCGACCAGCGCGTTGCCGGTCGCGAGCTCTCCGAGCTCGAGCTGGTCCGGCAGCATGGCGTATTTCACGGGGCCGAACAGGGCGGCGATGGTGCCGAACAGCGCGAGCGCCGTGAACAGCAGCGGCACCGAGTGCAGGAAGAAGCCGGCGGCGGCAAAGGCCGCAGCAAAGATCTCCGCGAATTTGAGCCGCCGCGCGACGACGGATTTGACGTATTTGTCGGCGAGTTGGCCGCCGAGCCCCGACAGGATGAAATAGGGGAAGATGAAGACGGCGCCTGCGACCGTCACCAGCGCGTCGCCGTGACCGGTTGCGGCGCTGTAAAGCAGGATGATGACGAGTGCGTTCTTGAGCACGTTGTCATTGAGCGCCGAGAAAAATTGCGCCCAGAACAGCGGCGCGAAGCGGCGTGACGACATCAATTCCCTGATCATGACAAGTCCTGTTTTGGGAAGGCAGCCTGAGATTGTTACGTTGTCGGTGAGGCGTCACGACCGGAAGCTTACGGGACGAACGATGGCTGGATGACGACGGTCGCCGACCTGCTCTGTCCCCTCGACCCTTCCGATCCTGTTGGTCTCCAAATGGTCTCGTTAGGTTCGCAAATATCTGGTCGCAGCCGTGGTTCGGACGGACCGGCCGCGCTTTTCCGGATACCGCGCGGAGCGATGAGGAAATGTTGAACCGCATCGCCAAAGGCCGCGACATCGGCTGCGAATGTCGGGACATGGTAAGTCCTTCCTTGCAACCGGGTCTTGCATTCGAGCCGACCGGAACGTCCCGGGTGCGCGCGCCTCACGTGAGATGAGCGAGGTGGCGAAAGGGCGAGAGGCGGCCGAGCAGGCTGAACCGGTGGCCCGCGTGACGGCTACCGGCGCGGCTCGCCCGCCACATCCGGAAGGTCGCGCGGCGCTCGGTGAGCACGCCGGCAATGTCGCAGGCATTTGCGATGCGATCGACCGGCGCCATCGCGAACTTGAGTACGGCCCGGCCAAGGCCGGCCACGAGAGCCGCGGCGTCGTCGACGAAGGTGGAGGCGATATCAACAGCGAGGGTTTGCATTTTGCAGATCTCCGGGTTAATTTGAACAATGTTCAAATGAGTAGATTGAAAATGAACAATGTTCAAGAAGAATCGCCACGCGACCAGAAAAAAAATCGGCGGAGGCTCCAGATCCTAGAGATCGCCCGCGGCATTATTTCAGCTAAGGGACTGAGATCATTGAAAGTTCGTGACGTTGCGGAGGCCGCCGGTTGCTCGGTGGGCAGTGTCTATAACGAATTCGGCGACTTCGACGGGGTGATCCTGACGGTCAATCGGGAGACGGTTCAGGCGCTCACGGTGCGGCTTGGCGAGGTCCCGGGGGAAGATCCCGTTCGCCAGCTCTACGGGCTGGCCGCGACCTATCTCGAATTTTTCGCCGAGCACGCAAACCTGCTGCGCTCGTTGTTCGAGCATCGGATGGAGGACGACCGTCCTTATCCCGACGACATCCTTCAGATGGTGATGGACGCGTTCGCGCTGATGCATCCACCCCTGGTGCGGCTGCTACCGGATGCGGACGACGTGAGGATCGCGCTGTTGTCGCGCACGCTGTTTTCCGCCGTGCACGGAATCATCTCGCTCGGCCTCGAGGAGCGCATGGTGGCGGTGCCGCCTCAGATGCTGCGCCAGCAGGTCGAGCAATTCGTCGATACGCATCTCGCCGGCCTCGGGATCGTGCCGGTCGGCACGCGGTCGACTTGAGGAGGCCAAGCGGCTACCACGCGTATCGCAGGCTCGCGGTGCCGGAATAAGTGGTGCTGCGCGCCGCGAACTCGCCGTCGAACTTCGCCGACAGGGCAACGCCGTTCGAAAACTTCAGCTCGGCACCGGCAGATGCGAGCGCGGTGTTCTTTGCCGGCGTTGCGCCATTGACGATGAAGCTCGCGCCGGGCAGCGCCTGGAATGCGGCGACGAGCGTCGGGTCGCTCACCCAATCATGGGCCCAGGCCGCGCGGCCGCGCAACGTGAGCACCGAATTCGGCGTGACCAGCGCCGCGCGATCGAAGCGCGCGCCGAGCTCGCTCCGTGTGTCGGAGGCCGTGCGTCCCTGATAGGTCAGGCCAAAGCCGCTGCCGGCCAGATCGGCCTCGGTATAGGTCGGTGTGCGAAAAGCCTGCGCTTGCGCCGCCACGTATGGCGTGAAGCCGCCAATCGGCGTGGCGAAGCGATAGCCGCCCTCGATGCGGCCTCCGACGGTTTGCGCGTCGAATTTGGCGGTGAGCTGGTTGCCGAACGGTGCGAGCCGGTCTGTCGACATCCAATGATTGGCCACGGCAAGAGAGGCGGCGAAATAGGCCGGCCCTGTGCGCACGGCGGTGTAGACGCCGGCCTGGATTGCATCGCTCTTGCCGCCGCCGATCGCCTGCGCGAGGTCCCATTTGGTGCCGCCGCCCGACAGCGCGAAACCGACCAGCGCATCGCGGCCGAAATGATAATCGGCGCCGGCCGCGACGCCGCCGGCGCGCGCGCTCAGGTCGTGACTGCCGATCACGACGGGGTCTCCGCTGGTGCGGTTGGTACCGCCGAACGCCGTGCCCCAAGCCGTCCAGCGCTCAAAGACCGGCGCTTTCATGGCAGGCGTCCCCAGCACCTTGTTGTAGGCGAGGGCGATATCGTCCGGCAGCGCGGCGCGTTCGGGGCTGAAACCGAATGCCGTGCCACCCGCGTCGACGATGCCATTGCCGCGGCCATCGACGAATGGATCGAGCATCAGGCCGAGGAACTGGCTCGTGAACTGGAAGGCGCCCTGCTGGGCGCCGGTGGCGGCTTCACCCGAAAGCTGGTCCAGACTGTAACGGAGTTGGGCGTCGCTCTGGCCTGCGAAGGAGGAGAGGAAAGGCAGGTTGGGACCGAACGCGCTCAAGGCGCCGGCCACGGCCTTCTGGTTTTGCGTTTGGGCGATCGAGAGGAATGCAGCGTTGTTGTAGTTGAGCGTCAGGAAGACGCTGAACCCGTCATAGCTGAGGAAGGAAGCGAAGAGCTGCGGATTGTATCCGCTGACGGTCACGCCCGAGAAGCTACCGGTGACGCCAGTCGTCGTGCTCAGGATGGTATATTGCGTCGAGGGGTTATAGGCGCCGGCGATCGTGTTGACTGCGACGGTGCCGCCGTTCAACGCTGCGCTGACCGCGAGGATCTTCTCGGATTGTCCGGTAGCGGTGACGGAGATCGCGTAGGTCGAGCCGGCGTTGAATGTGACATTGCCGGAGCTCGTCAGCGTACCGAGATTGCCGGGCAAGACCGTGCCGCCCGATAGCACCGTGATATTGCCGACGGCGCCGTTACCGCTGAGGATGCCCGCGCTGACGGTCGTCGCGATGTTGGGCATCGAGCCGTTCACCTCGACGGTGCCAGCCAGGACATTCATGGTCGCGATCTCCGTCGTCGAGCCGTTCATCGTCCAGGTGGAGCTGCCGGTCTTTTCCAGCACCTCGAATTCCCGGAACTGACCGGCCGCGCCGAATATGCTGAGATTGAACGCTGCGTTGGTGGCCCCGCCCAGGCGCAGCGTGTCCGTTCCGTTGCCGCCGAGGACCCATCCCGTGATGCTCGATCCCGCTCGCAACTCGAAGACGTCGTTGCCGCCCTTGAGGTCGGCAGCCGTGCTGACGCCACCGCTGATGATCGTGCCTGAGTTGATGATGGTGTCCTGATTGGCCGAGCCGATAATTGCCGTGCCCGAGGCACTCGATATCGTGCCGGCGTTGTTGACGACGTTGCCGTCTGCCGCGCCGCTTAGATCGACGGCCGCGACATTGATGGCATGGACAAAGCCGCTCGACAGGATGTTCGCCTGATTGTTCGCCGACCCGCCGCCGATGCTGATGCTGATGGCTCCGGTAACGCCGTTTCCGACCGTACCTCCGATCACGACGATGTTGTTGCTCGAATTGGCCAGTGCGAGCCCCGACGTGCCGAGGCTCGATGACCCAACCATGGCGCCGGCATCCACGGTGATGGTGTTACCGCCGCCGCCGATCACTGCAATGCCGTCGCTGTTGGCGGACGTGACCGTTGCGTTGCCGAAGACCTTGGCCGCGCTATTGGATGCCGCCTCGAGGACAACGCTGGCAAAGGTCGGGTCGTTCACGGAGGTCGCGGTGCCGTCGCCAATGTTGACGGTGACGCCGCTGACCACAGGCGCCGTCTTGACCTGGGTGTTGCCCGCTCCGGTGCAGATGATGGAATCGCCTGACTGCAGCGCTGCCTGCGCGCCGCTTCCGGTCACCACACAGGCCGCCTCTGCCGGCGTCGCGAGCCACGGCAGCGCACTACCTGCGGCAACGGCGCCGATCGCGGTGCTCAAGAGAAACGCATGCCGCCGACACGTCTTCGCGCGACGGATCTGGGGCGGGGGCAACAAACCATTCCAGGGCACCTGCAAACTCCTCTTTCGGCACGGTCCGGGCGGAATTCGGACCGCAACGTTGGCTGGTGCCATGCTTAGCGGGGGAGGTTCCGGCCATCGTGGATCAGCGCGCAAGGCGGTGTGGCGGAAAGCGAAAGACGCAGTTTTTTCGGGAGCAATGTGGCCACGGCGTCACACAGCTTCGCCGTCGCGACGCCGTTGGACGATGTCTGCAATCGGATGCCGGGGTTGAGAGGGCGCCGGCGCCTATCAGCCTCGCGCCGCGACGGCTTCGCGCGGACGGGTTGCAACGACGACGACGTCCGGTCTGCCGTTGTCGACCTGTACCCGGTTGCGCCCCTTTTCCTTGGCACGGTAGCAGGCGGCATCCGCGCGCCGCATGGCGTCCTCGAGCGTGGTGTTGCCGTCCGCGATACAGGCGACGCCGATGCTGGCGGTCACCGCAAAGCAACGATCATCCCAGGCGAAGGTGAACAGCTCGAGCGATCTGCGCACGCGTTCGGCGATATCGACGGTGGTCGAGGGCGAGCATTGCGGCAGGATCAGGCCGAATTCGTCGCCGCCGAGCCGGGCCACCAGATCATGCGGCCCCCGGTCCTGTTGCAGCAGGCGCGAGACCTGGCAGAGCAGGCGGTCGCCGGCGAGGTGGCCGCAGGTGTCGTTGACGCTCTTGAACTGGTCGAGGTCGAGCAGGATCAGGCCCAGCGAGCCCGCCGCGGTGGTGTCCAGCACGTTTTGCAGGCGCGCCTCGAAGGCGCGGCGGTTGGACAGGCCGGTCAACCAGTCGTGCGATGCCTGCCATGCCAGGCGCTCCTTCTCGGCATGCAACGCATCCTCGAACGCCTGTCGTTGCAGCATCAAGCGCCGCGTGTGCCAGATCAGGAGCAGGATCAGCGTCGCGGCCGCCACGATGTTGATGCACGTCAGCGTTACCTTGATGGCGCGCGAGCCTTCGCCGAGGACGGTCGAGAACCGCTTTGCATGCACCGTGAACTGCGTGTTGAGCTCCGAGAGCCGCGACGACAGCAGCCGCAGGCGGTCGCGGTCCTCAATGGGGCCGTGCGCCAGCTCGGACCGGATGACCTCGCCGAAGACGCTGAGCTCCAGCAGCATGGGATCGGTGGCCGCCCACTCGTGGATCGCTTCCTGGAGGAAGCTGACGCGGCTGAAATAACGGAACAGCCAGATCAATCCCGGAACGTCATCGGGATGGTTGCCGCCTTGCAGAAACCCGACGCGGGCGGCCTCGACGTCGACCGGATCGCGCTCGAGTGCCCAGCGCGCGAACTCATCGCCGATGGGAACGGCAAGGGACGCCTGGTAGTGGGTGAACTGGCTCGCCTCGCCTGAATGCAGATAGAGATTGAGGAAATAGACGGCGTTCTTCTGTGACCGCGACCACATCGCTTCGCCCGCGACATAGGCGCGGACCGATGACATCACCTCGAGGCTGAATCCCGCGATCGTTGCTTGCAGCACGACGACCACCACAAATGGCGAGACAAGTTTGATGACGTGAAGGAAACTACGCCCCTTCGTCGACGTCGCTGTTCTGCGAAACACCCTGCATTCCCCAAATCGATCAACGACCCCACCGGAGCGTCGCGCCTGCAACGCCAAGTAGAGGGGAAAGTTGCTTAACTCGACCCCAAGGACGCAGGCGACTGCACTGCAGGGTGAAAGCGTCGTGAAGCGGATGCCCGCAGATCGTTGCAAATGCCGACGAACCGGAACCGATGCGGTCGTGGCGAACCAATGCCTCGCATTCGTCCTGCGCGGTTTACCTGATCGAGAGAGTTTGGTCCGGCGCTAGACCAGCACCGGCTTGCGCACCCGGCCAGCGTCGCCGAACACGCGCAAATAGCGTTCGATCTCGGATGGCATGCCGGTCGCCTTCTCCGGATTGTCAGAGAGCTTGACGGCCGGGTGGCCGTCAACCGACGACACCTTGCAGACCAGCGAGATGGGATCGAGATTGAACGAGCCGTCCGGCGGGCAGCCGACGAAATCATTGGTGAGGTTGGTGCCCCAGCCGAAAGAGAGCCGCGAGCGACCGGAGAAGTGGTGATAGGTCTCCTCGATCGAGCCGACATCCATCGCATCGGAGAAGACGAGCAGCTTGTCCTTGGGGTTGCGGCCCTTCTTTTCCCACCATGCGATGATCTCCTCGCCGGCCTGGATCGGTGGTGCGCTGTCGGGGCGGAAGCCGGTCCAGTCGGCGACCCATTCCGGCGCATCGCGCAGGAAGGATTTGGTGCCGAAGGCGTCGGGCAGCGCGATCAGGAGATTGCCGCCATAGGTCTGGCGCCATTGGTCGAGAATGCGATAGGGCGCCCAGCGCAACTCCTCGTCGTCCTTGGCAAGCGCGGCCGCGACCATCGGCAGCTCATGCGCATTGGTGCCGATGGCTTCGAGATCATTGTCCATCGCCAGCAGCACGTTGGAGGTGCCGATGAAGGACGGGCCCAGGCCTTCCTTCACCGCCTCGACGCACCAGCGCTGCCAGAGGAAGCCGTGGCGACGGCGGGTGCCGAAGTCGGAGAGCCGCAAATTCTCGAGCTGGCGCAGCCGCTCGACCTTGGTCCACAGCTTGGCCTTGGCGCGGGCATAGAGCACGTCGAGCTCGAAGCGGCCGCGGCCCTTCATCGCGGCGCGCGACCGCAACTCGTTGAGGATGGCGAGCGCCGGAATTTCCCACATCGTGGTGTGGGTCCAGGGACCGTGGAAATGCAGCTCGTACTGGCCCTCGACCTTGCGCAGCTCGTATTCGGGCAGCCGGAATTCGGCCAGCCAGCGGATGAAGTCCGCCGAGAACATGTGAGTCTTGCCGTAGAAGGTGTTACCGGCAAGCCAGATCAGCTCTTTCTTGGCGAAGCGGATGGTGCGGGCGTGGTCGAGCTGGGCGCGCAGCTCGCCCTCGTCGATGATCTCGGCCAGCCGCACATGGCGCGAGCGATTGATGACCGAGAAGGTCACCTGCTGATTCGGATAGTCCTCCCGAATCATCTGCAACATCAATAGCTTGTAGAAGTCGGTATCCAGCAGGCTGCGGATGATGGGGTCCAGCCGCCAGCTATGATTGTAGGTCCGGCTCGCAATATCGGTCACTGTCATGGGACAATTCTAGCGTGGCGGCCCTCGCGCAACCAGTGGGTTTGGCGAAGGGCAGACTTCCCTGAAACCGTAACCGAGGCTCAGTCTCCGGCCGCCGTTGCCGCCACGGTTTCGAGCTGGCCGCGGATCCAGCGATGGGCTGGGTCTTTCTGATAGCGCTGATGCCAGACCATGAACATCGGCAGCTCGGCCAGCGTCTTGGTCCGCGACGCAAGCGGAATCGGTACATGCGCGAAACCGCGCATCACCCCGGCCGCGAGCAGGCTCGGCATGCTCGCCAGCATCTGCGAGCCGCGCAGGAAGGGCGGCACGCCGGAAAAGCTCGGCACGGAGATGGCGATGTCACGCAGAAAGCCGTTCGCCGCCAGCCTGCGGTCGAAGTCGAGCCGCTCGTTGTCGGTATAGACCACCGTGATGTGGCGTGCCGCGAGATAGGCGCTGCGGCCGGCCGGCGCGGTGCGCGCCTTGGGATCGAAGTAGCAGACGTAATGGTCGCTGAGCAGCCGCTTCTGCACGATGTCGACGCCGGATGGCGGCAGCGGCGTGACCATGAGATCGCAGCGGTTTTCGCGCAGCATCGCAGGCGACGGCGACTGCGAGGGGATCACGCGCAGGTTCAGGCTCCTGACCTGTCCCGCGACATGATCGAAGAAGCGCGGCAGCAGCAAGTCGCGCTGGAAATCATTGGCGGCGATCGTCAGCGAAAGCGGCGCGCGTGCCGGCTCGAAGGTGACGCCGCCGGCAAAGCTGCGCATCTCGTCGATCAGCGCCCGCGCTTTCGCGGCCAATGCCTGGGCATGGGCGGTGGCGACGATGCCGCGGCCGGATTTGGCAAACAGCGGATCGCCCGCGATCCGCCGCAGCTTGTTCAGCCCGTGACTGACCGCCGATTGCGTCAGACCAAGCCGCGTCGCTGCCGCCGTGACCGAGCCTTCCTCCAGCACGGCAAGGAACAGTTCGAGGGCGTGGCCGTCGAGCGCCAAATGATCGATTTTCTTCATGTAATTCATTATAATCGATCTATTTATCTTGAGAATAGATCGTCCCATGATCTCCCGATAAGCCGCGCCCCTCAAACCCGGGCGCCACAGGGAGAGACAACGCCGATGAATGTCCAGGCGCCAGCCTTGCAGGATCCCCGCCTCAACCGACCCGAGCCGTTCACGCCGCGCGACAGCGGCTTCTTCCAGCGCGACCATTCGATCCATCCACCGGCGCATGCGCCCGGCTACAAATCCTCGGTGCTGCGTTCGCCGCGCCAGCCGCTCCTGTCGATCGAGAACTCGGTCTCGGAGATCACGGGTCCGGTGTTCGGCCACAACGATCTCGGCCCGCTCGACAATGATTTGATCCGCAACTACGCCAAGGATGGCGATCCCGTCGGCGAGCGCATCATCGTCCATGGCCGCGTGCTGGACGAGACCGGCCGCGGCGTGCCGAACACGCTGGTCGAGTTCTGGCAGGCCAATGCCGGCGGCCGCTACCGGCACAAGAAGGACACTTATCTCGCCCCGATCGATCCGAATTTCGGCGGCTGCGGCCGCGCGCTGAGCGACGACACCGGCTACTATTATTTCCGCACCGTGAAGCCGGGCCCCTATCCCTGGCGCAACTTCGTCAACAGCTGGCGTCCCGCCCACATCCACTTCTCGGTGTTCGGCTCGGGCTTTGCGCAGCGGCTGATCACCCAGATGTATTTCGAGGGCGATCCCCTGATCCCGGTCTGCCCGATCCTGACGACGATTCCGGACAAGGATGCGCTCGACCGCCTCGTGGCGCCGCTCGACCTCAACGCCTCGACGCCGTTCGATTCGCTCGCCTACCGCTTCGACATCGTGCTGCGCGGCCAGCGTTCCACCTATTTCGAAAATCGCACCGCGGGGAACTGAGCCAATGCCGCAGCCGCTCGACTATCTCAAGGAAACCGCCTCGCAGACCGCCGGGCCCTACGTTCATATCGGCCTGATCCCGGCCATGGCCGGCTTCGACATTTTTGAGAAGAACTTTTCTAACGTGCTGGTGACGCCGAACACGCCAGGCGAGCGCATCACGCTGGAGGGCACGGTGCTCGACGGCAGCGGCACGCCGCTGCGCGATGTGCTGCTCGAAATCTGGCAGGCCAACGCAACCGGCCGCTATAGCCATCCGGCCGATCGCCCGGCCGGCGCGGTGGACGAGGAGTTTCGCGGCTGGGGCCGCGCCGGCTCCGATTTCGAGAGCGGGTTGGTGACGTTCGAGACCATCAAGCCAGGTGCCATCATCGACAAGGCAGGCCGCAAATGCGCGCCGTACGTCAATATCTGGATCGTCGCGCGCGGCATCAACATCGGTCTCAATACGCGACTCTATTTCTCCGACGAAGAAGCCGCGAATGCCGCCGACCCCGTGCTCAACCTGGTCGAGCCGCCGGTGCGGCGCGCGACGCTGATCGCCACGCGCGGTGAGCACGCCGGCAAGGTCGTGTACTCCTTCACGATCAATCTGCAGGGGGCGGAGGAGACGGTGTTCTTCGACGTCTGACGATCCGCCGATCGCCCCGCGGGATCATTCCACCTGGTCGCCGCGATTGATCGATCCGCGCGTGGTGGCTTGCGGTGGTTGCGGTCGCATCTCGCGCGATCCCGGCCGCTCGGCCGGGGCGCGCCCCACTCTTGGCTTCAGCTCCGTCAAATCGATGAAGACGTCGGCTTGTCGGCGCAGTTCGTCGGCCACCATGGGAGGCTGGCTCGCAAGCGTGGAGACGACCGTCACGCGGACGCCGCGGCGTTGCACGGCTTCCACCAGTGAACGAAAATCCCCATCGCCCGAGAACAGCACGATCTGATTGACGTGCTCGGCGAGTTCCATGGCATTCACGGCGAGTTCCACATCCATGCTGCCCCTCATCTTGCGGCGGCCGGTCGTGGCGTCAACGAACTCCTTGGCGAGCTTGGTGACGACGGTATACCCGTTATAGTCGAGCCAATCGATCAATGGGCGGATTGACGAGTATTCCTGATCCTCGCTCACGGTCGTGTAGTAGAAGGCTCGCAGCAACGTACCTCGGCCGTGAAATTCGCCGAGCAGGCGCCTGTAGTCGATATCGAAACCGAGCGCCTTGGTGGCGGCATAGAGATTGGGGCCATCGATGAAGACCGCAATCTTCTCAAGCGAAGACATTATGCACTAATCCCCAGTTCCGCATTGAAGCCGGCAGGTTCAGCCGCCAGGGCTGTGTGCCGGCCGGAAAACGTCGAAGTCGCCGATGGCCCGCGGAAAAAGGCGGCGCAGACGGCCGGAGGGGGGACCGTCCCGCGCCAGTTAAGGGAGGTTGCTGCTATCAGCGCCAGGATTCCGAATGCAGTCACGTTAAGGAGTGCGCATGCCACGCTCAATTGTACTGAGGTAAACGGCGCGTATCCAAAGGGTTGGATGCTCTATACGAAGGTAAGTGGCGCGCCGGTACGGATCTCGACAGCCCGGCGATCACGAATGGCCTCAAGCCTCGCCGCCATGGAGCTGGGCGCGAAAGGCGCGCGGCGACAGGCCCGTGGCTGCGGCATAGACGCGGCTGAAATAGGCGGGATCCTCGAAGCCGAGCGCGTAGGCGATCGTCGAGACCGGCAAATTGGTGTAGACGAGGTTGCGACGCGCCTCGCGGATCAGCCGGTTGAGGATCAGGTGCGAGGCGGTGTCGCCGGTCGCTGCCCGCGTCAGCCGGTTGAGATGGGTCGGCGTGATCGACAGCGCGCCTGCATAGTCCGCAACGCTCCAGCGTTCCAGATGATGCTGTTCCAGCAGCGCCTCGAAGCGGCGGAACAGCCCGCTTTCCGCCGTGCCGTTGCCGCCGCTCTCGCTGGTGAGCGCGCGGGCCACCAGCCCGATCATGGCCGCCGACAGTGCACGCAGCACGTGCGCGCGGCCGAAATCGCGTGCGGCGTGCTCGGCGAAGATCTGCTTCATGGTGGTGCGGATCTGCGGCGTGCCGCGCACCACGGCCGATCGGGACAGGGCGCCGCGCAGTCCTTCCGAGGCAAGCAGTGCCTCGTCCAGAATTTCCGCGGCGATGGTCAGCACCCAGCCCTGGGTATCGGGCTCGAAGCGGAAGCCGTGGACATGGCCGACCGGCACGTTGACGACCTGCATCGGCCGGAGCGGCACCACGCGCCCGTCGAGCGTCGCCTCGCCGCCGCCGCGCTCGATCAGCAGCACCTGGTGCAGCCGGGCATGGCGGTGCACGGCCAGCGTCCAGTCGTGCAGCACCGAGCGCGACGCGATCGTTTCGCAATGCACGACGTCGGGCAGATCGCCGGACTCGCCGAAGAGGTTGTAGACCCGGATTGCCGGGGCAGAGGCTGCGGTTCTCATGTTCGAATAGTACAAGACAAAGACGAAACCCTCCATCGGTTTGCGGCGCTGCATCTGCAAAAAACGCAGCGACGGGAGGACGTAAAAATGAAAGTTCAGGTCTGCATCATCGGCGGTGGGCCATCCGGGCTGCTGTTGTCCCAGCTTCTGCACCTGAAGGGCATCGATACGGTCGTGCTGGAGAAATACAGCCGCGACCACGTGCTCGCCCGCATCCGTGCCGGCGTGCTTGAGCACGGCTTCGCCAGGTTGATGCGCGAGGCGCAGTGCGGCGAGCGGATGGACCGCGAGGGCGAGATCCACGACGGTTTCGAGATCGCGCATGACGGCGTGCTCTCCCATATCGACCTGCACAAGCATTCCGGCGGCAATTCGGTGCTGGTCTACGGCCAGACCGAGCTGACGCGCGACCTCTACGAGGCGCGCGATCGCCTCGGCGGCAAGGTCGTGCACAACGCCGAGGACGTGACGCCACACGATCTGACGTCGGACCGGCCCTACGTGACCTATCGATCAAACGACGAGATCGTCCGCATCGATTGCGATTACGTCGTTGGCGCCGACGGCTTTCACGGCGTCAGCCGCAGGTCCATCCCGAAGGACGTGCTGCGCGAATACGAGAAGGTCTATCCGTTCGGCTGGCTCGGCGTGCTGTCGCGCACGAAACCGGTGTCGCCCGAGCTGATCTATGTGAAGCATGAACGCGGCTTTGCGCTCTGCTCGCTGCGCTCACAAGTGCTGAGCCGCTACTACGTCCAGGTGCCGTTGACCGACAAGGTGGAGGACTGGAGCGACGATGCGTTCTGGACGGAGCTGAAGCGTCGCCTGCCGGACGAGGTCGCCGGCCGCCTGATCACCGGGCCCTCGATCGAGAAGAGCATCGCGCCCCTGCGCAGCTTCGTCGCCGAGCCGATGAGCTACGGCCGCCTGTTCCTCGCCGGCGATGCCGCCCACATCGTGCCACCGACCGGCGCGCGCGGGCTCAACAGCGCGGCGTCCGACATCTACTATCTCTACCACGCCATGCTTGCGCATTATCAGCACGGCGACGATTCCGGCCTTGCGGGCTATTCCGCCAAGGCGCTTGCGCGGATATGGAAAGCGCAGCGTTTTTCGTGGTGGATGACGATGCTGCTGCATCGTTTTCCCGACCGTTCCGAATACGAGGACCGGCTTCAGCAGACGGAGCTCGAGTACCTGCTCTCGTCCGAGACGGCGCAGCGGCTGCTCGCGGAGAATTACGTGGGACTGCCGTTTTAGCGACGGTTTGTGACCGCTCAGCTGACGTTGCCGCTCCAAAGGGGAGCTCTCCCCGCGGCACGAGGCGAGTTCGCCCGTCAGGCCGGTTCCCTTTCAATAAGTGGTGACGGACGCCGAAATGCTCTGTTGCCTCGTGCGATCGTTCCTACCTCCTCAACCGAACAGGAGGGCGCAGCGATGACGAACACAGCGCTTGTGGTCGGCGCCAGCGGTATCGTCGGCAGCAATCTCGCCCGCCATCTCAGCGATCGCGGCTGGCAGGTGCTTGGGCTCGCAAGGCGCCCACCAAGCGACCTCGATGGTGTTCGTCCCATCGCGGCCGATCTGCAGGATCCGGCCTCGCTTCGCGACATCCTGGCGAGCCTTCGTCCCACTCACGTGTTTCTCGCCACATGGCTACGTCAGCCGACCGAGGCGGAAAATATCCGCGTTAACGCTGCGATGGTGCGCAACGTGCTGGGGGCACTTTCCGGCGCAGATACGCTTTCTCATGTCGCGCTGGTCACCGGGCTAAAGCATTACCTGGGACCCTTCGAGTCCTACGGTAAAGGCAGGCTGCCCGCAACGCCATTCCGCGAGGAGCAACCGCGGCTCGATGTCGAGAACTTCTACTACGCTCAGGAGGACGAACTATTCGATGCAGCCAGGCGCGGTGGTTTCAGCTGGAGCATTCACCGCCCGCACACGATCATCGGCTATGCGATAGGCAACGCCATGAACATGGGAACGACGCTTGCCGTCTACGCGACGATCTGTCGAGAAACGGGGCGGCCATTTCTCTTTCCAGGCTCGGCGATGCAATGGACCGGCCTGACGGATATGACGGATGCCAGATTGCTGGCGCGGCACCTGGAATGGGCCGGGACGACGACGGTCGCGCGAGACCAGGCATTCAACGTCGTAAATGGCGATGTCTTCCGATGGAGCTGGATGTGGGCGCGACTGGCCGGCTGGTTCGGGTTGCAGCCTGCGCCCTTTCCAGAGGAAATTTCGCCGCTTGAGCGTCAGCTTGCCGATTCAGGTCGTATATGGGCTGATATCGCGCTCAAGTATGATCTCGTCGAAAGGGACCTCTCCGTCCTTTCGTCGGCATGGCACACCGATGCCGACTTGGGCCGACCTATCGAAGTCGTCACCGATATGAGCAAGAGCCGTAAGCTCGGTTTCCTTGAATATCAGGCGACGGACGACAGTTTTTTCGATCTCTTCAGCAGGTTGCGTGCCGCGAACGTCATTCCTTGAGCCTTCTGACGAAGAGTAAACAACCGCTACTTTCCTTCCAGCGTATTGACCGGCGTCCACTCTGGCGATGGTGGATTTGCGGCGAGGGCTTTTGCGCGCTTGGCGAACAGCGCCGACGCCGGATCGATCTTCGCGACGCCGTCGAACGCCTCGGCCGCCTTCGCAAACTCCCTCGCCCGCCAGGAGGCGAGCCCCTCCGCATACGCCGCGGCCATCTTTGTTTGCGGCGCGCTCTCTGCGCCCTTGTCCGCCAGCGGCTCGAACACCTTGATTGCTTCGCCGCGGCCGAGCACCCTGATCGCATCGAGCTCACGCCAGGCGAAAGTGTCGCCGGTCTGCGCCATCGTCGTTTCCGAGGCCATGATGGCGGTGCCGTAATATTTGTTGGCGCCCTCGAGGCGCGAGGCGACGTTCACGGTGTCGCTCATCACGGTGTAGTTGAAGCGGCGGCGCGAGCCGATATTGCCGACCACGGCTTCGCCGCTGTTGAGCCCGATGCGGTGCGACAGGCCATGGCCTGCGAAGGCGGGATTGCTGGCGTTCAATTCCGCGAGCCTCTCGTGGCACTTCAGCGCGGCGTGAACCGCGTTGCGCGCGTGCGCGGGATCGTCGGCCGGCGCGCCGAACATCGCGACGATGGAATCGCCGATATATTTGTCGACATAGCCGCCATGGCTCTCGATGATGTCGGTCATGGCCGAGAGATATTCGTTCATCAGGGTCACCAGCTCGCCCGGCGTCATCGTCTCGGCGATCGAGGAGAAGCCGCTGAGGTCGGAGAAGAACATGGTGACGTTGCGCATCTCGCCGCCGAGCGCCGGCATCTTGCCGGAGGCGACCATGGTGTCGATCACTTCGGGCGCGAGATAGAAGGCAAAGCTCTGGCGCAGGAAGCGCTCGTCGCGATCGGCCAGCACGAAGCGGTAGCCGATCATCATCGCGAGCGCGGCGAGACTTGCGAGCGCAGGCTCGGTCAGCGGCAGTGCCAGCGCGTGCACGAACGCGGCGACGGCAACGGCTGTGTAAGCCGCAGTGAGGCCGAGCCATGCGATCATCGCGCCGCCCGGTGCGAGCATGGAGGCCGCGCAGGCGATGATCGCCGCGAACACGATCGTGAGAACGGTCCGCATGGGAAAGCCGAGCTCGGTCACGGCGTCGCGGTCGATCAGGTTTCGCACGACGGTGGCATGCACGAACACGCCTGCGATATCGCTCCGGGCCTTCTGCGTGGTGTTCGTCGGGATGGGCAGGGCGCATCGCTGTGCTGGCGATCCGTCATACCCGCCGGACAGCCGCATCGAGGTGAGCTTGCGGTCATCGAAATTGAGGACGGTGCCGAGCAGCACGACCTTGCCGGCGAAGGCGCGGCGGAAGAAATCGCGGTCGCCTTTTTCGACGCAGGCGCGCAGGTCGGCGAAGGAATAGGCCGGGACGTCACGGCCCATGCCGCGGTAGTTGAGCGTCAAGGTGTTGGGGACCGCACTCGGGATCGTGTAGCCGGACAGCTGCGTCACGCCGTTTGGTCCGGTCTCGGGCTTTGCGCCGAGCGCACGCGCAGCGAGCTCGACCGCCATCGCTGGGGCCGGTTTGCCGTCGATCGTGAAGCTCAGCGGCATCCGCCGGATCACGTCGTCGGTATCGATATGGACGTTGAGGGCGCGGATATTGTTCTTCACCGCCAGTTGCTGCGCGCGGTCAGGCCTCTCCGGGTGGTCGTTGCTGAGGATCTCGCCAAGCACCAGCTTGCCGCTGTCGGAGAGCTGCCGCAGCGCGATCAGGTAGTCCCGGTCAAATCCTCTGATGCGGCTGCCGAACGACGTATCGCCGAAGGGAATCTCCGACTGCTCGATCGAGCTCATGAAGATAACGTCGAAGCCGATCACCTTGGCGCCGCCGTCGGTGATGCCAGTGAGCACGCGGCCGATCTCGCGTGTCCAGGTCTGCGTCGGCGATCCCTTGAAGGGTGGGGTGTCGTAGGTCTCGCCGTCGATGGCCACGACGACGACCGGCGAATCGGCGGGATCGCGGCGATCGCCGACAAGCTCCCAGCGCAGCGCCGTGAGGATATCGAGCGAGAGACCTTGCAGCGTCTGAAGCGGCGGGGACGTGAAGACTGCGCCCGCAACCAGCGCAATCAGGATCGCCGCAACAATGTCCCGTCCCCCGATCCGCCGCATCGCCCCGTCGCAGACCGCCTATTCGAGCCGCAGCAGGCGACCGACGATCGGCGTCGGCGATGACGTGGCGCTGGCATCGACCTGGAAGGCGTAGCGCTTGGCGCCGAGAATGGCGAGATAGCTGCCGCCCGGGGTCAGCGTCTTTCCGGCCTTGGCAAAGTCGTAGAACTTGCCGCCGACCATGATCTCGCTCTTGAGCGGCACGCTGATCGTGGGCTCCTTGCCGTCGGTGCGTTCGATTACCAGCGTGCTGCCGCTCTTGGCCTGTATCAGCGGGGCGACGCCATAGAGCGTCGGCAGCTTGGCCGGCGGCGCTCCCTTCGCGTCCGATCGCATGGTGCGGAAGGTCGTCGCGGCGCTCTGGTTCGCCTCGCGCTCGGACAGTTTTGCTGCATTGGTATCGCAGGGCACTTTCTCGCGCTTGACCTCGCCGAGTTGCACGGTGCTCTGCTCGGCGCCGACCAGGACGACGCCTTCGCTGATGGTCTCGCGCTGGCAGGATTTGAGGTAGCTGAGCGTGATGCTGGCCTTGGGCCCGAGCTTGATGATCTTGCCGGGCGCGACATAGTCCATGAACGCGATGCCATCGACCTTGCCCTGGACGTCCTCGACGATCGCGGCAGGGGTCTCCGCCAAAGCGGGGGCCGCAAGACAGAACGCGCCGACACCAGCGCCGATCAGGCTTCTCATGGGAATTCTCATCCAATTCGACCGATAAATCGCCGGTCCCCGTCCTGGTTCGATGCTTAGCATCGGCGCGTCCAGGTAAGTGTGACCGGAATCACTCTTGGTTATTTGGTGCACTCTAGCAGGAACTGGTTCAAACCGGCGACCGGAGAAAAGCAAAGCCGCGGCAAGCGGTTGGCCGGATGGATCATGTCAGGCGGCCGGGACGGGCGCAGGCAACCGGTCCTCGGCCGCACCCTCTATAATAGGCGCGAGCGGCACTTCGGTCTTCTGATACGGCGTCGCCTGTTGACCGGCGGCGATTTCCACGACCTCGTCCCAGCGCGACAGGAAGGCCTCGACGCAGGCCGGGTCGAACTGCCGGCCCTGGTTCTCGACCAGATAGTCGCGCGCCACGTCGAGCGGCATCGGCTCTTTATATGGCCGGCGCGTCGTCAGGGCGTCGAAGACGTCGGCGACCGCGACGACACGTGCGGCGACCGGGATCTCGTCTGCCTGAAGGCCGTTCGGATAGCCCGCGCCGTCCCAGCGCTCGTGATGTCCTGCGGCAATTTGCGCACCGAGCTGGATCAGCTCGCAGCTGGAGTCCGCCAGGATCTTTTCGCCGATCGTCGCATGGGTGCGGATCACCGCCATCTCATCGTCGGTGAGCCTGCCGGGCTTGAGGAGGATATGGTCGGGGATGGCGACCTTGCCGACGTCGTGCAGGGGCGCGGCCAGATAGATGTCGCGGCAGAGCCGGGGCGGCAGGCCGAGCTGCTCGGCGATGATGCGGCTGTAGCGGGCGACCCGCAGCGTGTGCTCGCCGGTGTCGTTGTCGCGGTATTCGACCGCGAGCGCGAGCCGCAGGATGATCTCCTCCTCGCGCTCGCCGAGCTTCTGGGTCGCGGCCGCGACCGCGCTCGCCAGATCGGCGGCACGGTCGTTCTGCTTGCGCACGGCTGCACCAAGGCGCACCAAATTGCGCAGGCGCACCGTCATCTCGACGCTCTGTGGCTGTTTCGGTAAGAAATCGGTTGCACCAACCTGCAGCGCTTCCATCTTGACGTCATCGGTCTGTCGCGACGTGATCATCGCGATCGGGATGTCGGCGCAGCCGGGCAGGGTGCGGAAGGCGCGGATGAAGCTGATGCCGTCCATATGCGGCATTTCGTAGTCGACCAGCACGAGGTCGAAGACGCGCTCGCGTGCGCAAGCCAGCGCCTCGACGGGATCGAGGAAAGTCGTGGCCTCGACCAGGCCTTCGGCTTCGATATGACGTTTCAGGAAATTGAGGACAGAGCGGCTGTCATCAACGAGAAGCGCTTGGGTCAGCATCGGCGGCCGGTCTCGTTCGGATGCGAGGCGTGACCTCCACGAATAGTCTTTGCGATTTAACGCGGAGCAAACGCCCGGGCTGCGGCGAACTGACTCAAGACTGCGCACAGCGCATGCGAATTGAGCGAACCATGCACGTCTGCATGCATGCGCGAAGTTCTTCGGTTTGTGACCCGTAGTTGTACGGTGATGCCCATTAGGGGTTTGCACACTCTCCCAAGCGAATAGTCGTCGCGCGAGATTCGCGTCATGCGTGCAGCGAATCCCGAGGAAATCTGGGGGACGAATGTCGTCTGACGTCACTGAGCCGAAGTGGTCCCTACGGCTGCCTGCAGATTGCAGCATCGCTGCGATCCGCAGCGTCTATGACCTGATCCGCGAAGCTTTCGGCCGGCAGGACCGGCTCGAGATCGATTGTTCGAGCGTCGACAAGGCCGACGTAACCTCGATCCAGCTTCTGCTGTCGACCGCCAAGACGGGCGAGGCCCAAGGCCGCCCGGTGGTGCTCACATCATTCTCCCAGTCTCTGCGCAACACCCTTCGCCGCGCCGGCTTCGCCAGCGATGCGATGATCGATCAGCACTTCCCGCAAAAGAAAGATGGCACCTGATGGCCACGATTCTCACGGTCGACGATTCCCCCAGCATCCGTCAGATGATCAAGGTCGTGCTCGAGCCGGCTGGTCACAACGTGATCGAGGCCGGCGACGGCGCGCAAGGGCTCGCCAAGGCGCAGGCCGGCAAGCTCGACCTCGTCATCACCGACCTTAATATGCCTGTCATGAACGGGCTGGAGCTGATCCGGGCGCTGCGCAAGCTGCCGAGCGCGGTCGGCATGCCCATCGTGTTCCTGACCACCGAATCCAACGACACGGTGAAGCAGGAAGCCAAGAGCGCCGGCGCCACCGGCTGGATTACAAAGCCGTTCAAGCCGGAGCAGCTGCTCGCCGTGGTCGGCAAGCTGGTGCGTGCATGAACGCGATGGACCCGACAGAGGTCTTTCGCCAGGAAGCCAGCGAGCTGTTCGAGGTCCTGGAAGGGGCTCTGCTCGACCTCGGCCAGCGTCCCGACGACCGCGAGCTGGTCGATTCCGCCTTCCGCGCCCTGCATACGATCAAGGGCTCGGGCGCCATGTTCGGCTTCGACAAGGTCGCCTCCTTCACCCACGAATTCGAGACCGCGTTCGACCGCGTCCGCAAGGGCGAGATCAAGCCGACGCAGGAGCTGATCTCGGTCGCGCTTGCGGCCAAGGACTATATCCGCGCGCTGATCGAGGATCCGCAGTCGACCGACGACATCATCGGCGAGGCCATCCTCGACGACCTCAAGCGCTTCGTGCTTCCCGACCAGCCTGCCGCTCTCGTCGCCGAAATCGCCGAAGCGCCGCCGCTGGCACCCGGTGAGAGCAAGCAGGCCGGCTGGCACCTATATCTGGAATTCGAATCCCACATCCTGCGCAACGGCTCGAACCCGCTCGATCTGCTGGAAGACCTCTGCAAGCTCGGCCCGTGCTTCGTCGTGCCCGTGACCGACGGCATCCCGTTCCTCGACGAGATGGAGCCGGAAGACTGCTATCTGAAGTGGGACGTCAAGCTGCACGCCGCCTGCGACAAGGACGCGATCGACGACGTCTTCATGTTCGTCCAGGACGAGATGAAGCTGACGCTCTCGCCGCTTGAGCAGGTCGAAGCGCCCGCGCCGCTGCCGTTGTTCCAGCTCCTCGACGAGGAGCTGGCTCCCGTGGCCGAGATGGCCGCGCCGGTGGCCGAGGTCGCTGCCGCGCCCGTCGCCGCGCAGCCCGTCGCAAAGGCGGAGCCGAAGCCGGAAGCCAAGCCTGAATCCAAGTCTGAACCGAAACCGGAGGCCAAGCGTGACGATCGCGGCATCGCCACCGTCCGCGTCCAGGCCGAGCGTCTCGACGAGTTGATGGACCGGGTCGGCGAGCTCGTCATCGCCCAGGCGCGGCTGACGCAGCTTGCCTCGTCCGGCTCGGATCTCTCGATCAAGATGATCGCCGAGGAAATCGAGCGCCTCGCCTCCTCCCTGCGCGACACCACGATGGGCGCGCGCATGGTACCGATCGGCTCGCTGTTCGGCCGCTTCCGCCGCCTGGTGCACGATTTGTCGCGCGACCTGTCGAAGCCGGTCGAATTCGTCACCACGGGCGAGGACACCGAGCTCGACAAGACCATGATCGAGTGCCTGGCCGATCCGCTGGTTCACCTGATCCGCAACGCCATCGACCATGGCATCGAAGACACCGCGACCCGCTCCGCCAACGGCAAGACGGAGCAGGGCCGGATCGAGCTCGCGGCCGTTCATTCCGGTGCGCAGGTGCTCGTCACCGTGAAGGACAATGGCGGCGGCCTCAACACCGCGCGCATCCGCGCGAAAGCGGAAGAGCAGGGGCTGATCGCCTCCGGCGCCGTGCTGACCGATCACGAGATCCACCAGTTCCTGTTCCACCCGGGCTTCTCGACCGCGCAGACCATCTCGGCGCTGTCGGGCCGCGGCGTCGGCATGGACGTCGTCAAGCGCACCATCGAGAACATGCGCGGCACGATCGACCTGTCGACCCGGCCGGGCCAGGGCACCACGGTGACGCTGCGCCTGCCGCTGACGCTTGCGATCATCGAGGGGCTGCTGATCCGTGTCGGCGAAGGCCGCTATATCATTCCGTTGTCCGCGGTTGAGGAGTGCATCGAGCTGACCGCCGAGGACGAGCGCTCCCGCGGCCGCAACTTCCTCAACGTGCGAGGCAATCTCGTGCCCTTCCTCAGGCTGCGCGAAATCATGACTGCGTCGGGCACGCCCGACCGGCACCAGAAGACGATCATCATCTCGACCGGTGAGACGCACGTCGGTCTTGTCGCGGACCAGATCATCGGCAACCACCAGACCGTGATCAAGTCGCTCTCCAAGCTGCACTCCGACGTCACGATCTTCTCCGGCGCGACGATTTTGGGTGACGGCACGGCGGCGCTGATCCTCGATGTAGCGCAGCTCGTCACGCTGGCGCAGTCGAAGGTCGAGAAACAGCATATCAGCGAGGCGGCCTGATGAACGATGGTTTGACGGGCGAGCATCACGCCGACGCGATGCAGGTCGTAATGATCGGCCTCGGCGAGGAGAAGTTCGCGCTCGACGCAGGCCTCGTGCGCGAGATCATCGATCCAGTGCCGGTGACCAAGGTGGCCGGCGCGCGCGCCTTCGTTCCGAGCGTCATCAACGTGCGCGGCAACGTCATTCCGCTTGCGGACCTGCGCATCCGCTTCGGCATGCCGCAGCTCGACAATTCGGCCGACACGCGCATCGTCGTCATCGAGCTCACGCTCGACGGCGAGCCAGTCCTGGTCGGCGTCACTGCCGACAAGGTCTACGAGGTCACCGAGATATCGCAGACCGACGTACAGCAGACGCCGCGCGTCGGCATGCACTGGAAGCCGGAATTCATCCGTTTCATCGCCAAGTGGCGAGAAGAGTTTGTCATCGTTCCCAACATGGAACGCATCCTGAATTGAAATGAGGTCTCGGGGCGAGACTGGGGTAGGGGCTGGAAATGAGATTCACGGTCAAGGCAAAGCTTGCCATCGCGTTCGGTGTGGTCCTGTTACTGTCGATGGCGGCGGGCGGCCTCGCTTATGTGAAACTGAGCGAGATGATCGACACCGCCGACAGTCTGGTGTCGCGTGCCAACCGGATGGACCGTGCGGCGGAGATCGAGAAGGGTATCCTGCTTCAGGTTCGCGCCGAGAAGAACCTCATTCTCGCGCCTGAAGGCGAGGCGGATCGTTTTATCGCCGAAATCGCCAAGCAGCGCGAGACGCTCTCGAAGTTGAAGGAAGAGATCCAGGCCGCGGCTTCCCCCGAAGGCAAGAAACTCATGGAGAATTTCGGCGTCGCGTATGCGCGGATGAACGCCGTTCAGGACGACGCCCTCAAGACCGCCCGGACCGACAATGCGAAAGCCGCCGAGCGCTCCATGACCGAGGTCCGCAAGGCGGTCGCCGAGGCCATGGAAGCCGCCAACGTCTACGTCACCAACGTCAAGAAGAACATGGCCGCTCAGGCGGCCCAGGCTCACGAGGACGGCAACCGGGCCCAGCTCCTGCTGATCTCGGCCGTGCTGGCTTCGCTTGTCATCGGCCTGATCGCCGCGATCTGGATTTCCTTGAGCATCTCCCGCGGTCTCGGCCGCGCCGTCGGGCTCGCCGGCGCGGTTGCCGATGGCGATCTCAGCCAGTCGATCAAGGTCACAAGCAACGACGAGATCGGCGATCTCGTTACCTCGCTGAACTCCATGGTCGAGAAGCTCAAGCAGATCGTCGCCGAAGCACTCACCGCGGCGCAGAACGTCTCAGCCGGCAGCCAGGAGCTTTCGGCCAGTGCCGAGCAGCTGTCGCAGGGCGCGACCGAACAGGCCTCGTCGGCCGAGGAAGCCTCGTCCTCGATGGAAGAGATGGCCTCGAACGTGAAGCAGAATGCCGACAACGCCAACCAGACCGAGAAGATCGCCGCGCAGTCGGCCAAGGACGCGGAAGCCAGCGGCGTCGCCGTCGGGCGCGCCGTCAACGCGATGCAGACCATCGCCGAGAAGATCACGATCGTGCAGGAGATCGCGCGCCAGACCGACCTGCTTGCCCTCAACGCCGCGGTCGAGGCCGCGCGCGCCGGTGAGCATGGCAAGGGCTTTGCCGTGGTCGCGTCCGAAGTGCGCAAGCTCGCCGAACGAAGCCAGGCGGCCGCGGCGGACATCGGTACGCTGTCGACGGAAACCGTGAAGGTCGCGCGGGAAGCCGGCGACATGCTGTCCAAGCTCGTGCCCGACATCAAGAAGACTGCCGAGCTGGTCCAGGAGATCACGGCGGCCTGCCGCGAGCAGGACGTCGGCTCGGCCCAGATCAATCAGGCGATCCAGCAGCTCGACAAGGTCGGCCAGCAGAACGCCAGCGCCTCCGAGCAGGTGTCCTCGACCTCCGAGGAGCTCGCCTCGCAGGCCGAGCAGCTTCAGTCGACGATCTCGTTCTTCCGCATCGAGCATGCCGGCCGCGGCGAGGCTGCCGCGCCGGCGCCGATCGACCGTGCGGTCACCCAGCTCCGCGCCAAGGCCGCGCACATGGCGGCAGCGGACCGCGGCGTCAAGAAGCCCGCGCCCGCCCGCAAGCCGGCGCGCGCGATGAAGGTCGCCAATGGCGGCGGCTTCGCCTTCGACATGCATGACGGCGAAGACGATCGCGACGCCGAGTTTCAGCGCTGACCGCAACTTGAAAACAATCTGACCCTGGACCGTACCATGGCCGCAACCTCGCAATATCTGACGCTCGGGCTCGCCGGCGAGACGTTCGGCATCAGCATCCGCAATGTCCGGGAAATTCTCGACATGCGGCCGATCTCACGGCTGCCGCATGCGCCGAATTTCCTGCTCGGCATGATCGACGTGCGCGGCAGCGGCTATCCCATCGTCGACCTCCGCACCAAGCTCGGCCTGCCGGCCGTGGAAGCGACTGAAGCGACCCGCATCATCATCCTCGACGTGCCGATGAAGGATCGCCTGGTCGGCGTCGGCTTCGTCGCCGACTGCGTGTTCGAGGTCACCGATATCGACGAGCAGGCGATCGAACCCATCCCCGAGGTCGGCGGCAAATGGCAGTCCGACTATGCCGCCGGGATCGGCCGCAAGGGCGAGAAATTCGTCGTCATCTTCGATCTCGCCAAGCTGATGGCGAACGACGAGATCCCGGAAGGGCGCGATACCTCTCGCGCCGCCTGAATTTGCAAGCGTGAAGCGTGGTCAAGCGTAAGCACCCCAATTCGAACCAACGAGACTGACATGAGATTCACCGTCAAAGCCAAGCTTGCCAGCGCCTTCGGCGTCGTCATCCTGCTGTCCATGATCGCCGGTGCGGTCGGCTATTTGAAGCTGGCGGACATGGTCGGCACCACCGAGCTTCTGGTCAGCCGTGCGGGCCGGATGGAAAAGGCGGCGGAGCTGAAGGAAGGCATCCTGTTCCTTGTGCGCGCGGAGAAGAACGCGATTCTCGCAGCGTCCGATGCGGAGCACGAGCAGTTCCAGGCCGACCTCATCAAGAACCGCGACGCGATCACCAAGTCGAAGGATGAGATCTATGCGGCTGCCAGCGAAAGCGGCAAGAAGCTGATGGAGGTCTTCAACGTCGCTTTCGCCAAGCTCAACGCCTATCAGGACGAGACGGTCCGGCTCGCGAAGACCGACAAGCCGAAGGCCCTGGATCGCTCTATGCATGATGGCCGCAAGGTCGTTGCGGACGCGATCGAAGCGGCCGACGTCTACATCAAGAATGTCAAGAAGAACATGGCTGAGCAGGCCGAGCAGTCCAAGCAGGACGGTGCGCGCGCCGAGATGCTGCTGATGAGCCTGGTCATTGCCTCGCTGCTGATCGCCGCGGTCGCGGCGACCTGGATTGCGCTGAACATCAGCCGTGCGCTGGCGCAGGCGGTGGGTCTCGCTGATGCGGTGGCGATCGGCGATCTCAGCCACAAGATCGAGTCCTCCAGCAATGACGAGATCGGCGATCTCATCAAGTCGTTGAACGCGATGACGGTCAACCTCAACGCGACGGCGGCGCTCGCCAACCAGATCGCACAGGGCGATCTCATGGTCGAGGCCAAACCGCTGTCGGACAAGGATACGCTCGGCCTCGCGCTCGAGCGCATGGTGGAGAAGCTTCGCCAGATCGTGTCGGAAGCCCTGACCGCGGCGCAGAACGTCTCCGCCGGCAGCCAGGAGCTCTCCGCCAGCGCCGAGCAGCTCTCGCAGGGCGCGACCGAGCAGGCCTCGTCCGCCGAGGAAGCTTCCTCTTCGATGGAGGAGATGGCCTCCAACGTGAAGCAGAACGCCGACAACGCCAACCAGACCGAGAAGATCGCCGCGCAGTCCGCCAAGGATGCCGAGGCTAGCGGTGCCGCGGTCGGCCGCGCCGTCAACGCGATGCAGACCATCGCCGAGAAGATCACGATCGTGCAGGAGATCGCGCGCCAGACCGACCTGCTCGCGCTCAACGCCGCGGTCGAGGCTGCGCGCGCCGGCGAGCACGGCAAGGGGTTTGCCGTGGTTGCGTCCGAAGTGCGCAAGCTCGCGGAACGCAGCCAGGCGGCCGCGGCCGAGATCGGTACGCTCTCGACTGAAACGGTCAAGGTCGCGCAGGAGGCCGGCAATATGCTCTCCAAGCTCGTCCCTGATATCAAGAGGACGGCAGAGCTCGTCGAGGAAATCACCGCCGCCTGCCGCGAGCAGGACGTCGGCTCGGCCCAGATCAACCAGGCGATCCAGCAGCTCGACAAGGTCGGCCAGCAGAACGCCAGCGCGTCCGAACAGGTCTCCTCGACCTCGGAGGAGCTCGCCTCGCAGGCCGAGCAGCTTCAGTCGACGATCGCCTATTTCCGCATCGAGCAGGGACGCGGCCAGGCCGCCGCGCCGATCGACCGGGCGGTTACCCAGCTCCGCGCCAAGGCGGCGACAATGGCGGCCGTCGAGCGGCCGGCCAAGAAGCCGCAGGCGAGGCCGGCGCGCGCGATGAAGGCGGCCGGTGGCGGCGGCTTCGCCTTCGACATGAACGACGGCGAGGACGATCGGGACGCCGATTTCCAGCGCTGAGAGCGGTCAAGAGGTCGGCCCATCCTTCACCGGTGGGCCGATCCGCCGTCAGTGATCGTGTAAACGCGTGGGATTCAAGATGGCCCGTTCGGCCCAATATTCAGTGCAGGCGGCCATCGCGGATCGGGGCATTCAGCCATGATGCCCGCCGTGCAGGATACGGTCGTCCATCTGTCCGACCGTCACTTCCGGACCATCGCCGAATTGATCGAGGGCCAGGTCGGCATCAAGCTGCCGCAGGGCAAGCGGCTGATGCTGGAGGGGCGGCTGCACAAGCGCGTGCGCGCGCTGGACTTCTCCGACCTCAACGAGTATGTCGACAACCTGTTCGAGGCCGATCATTTCGACACCGAGCTGACCCATCTCATCGATGTGGTGACGACGAACAAGACCGACTTCTTCCGGGAGCCCCAGCACTTCACCTTCATGAGGGACGTCGCGATCCCGGCCCTGCTCAAGTCGCACGGGCGGAAGAACGCGAACCTGAAGATCTGGAGCTCGGCGAGCTCCACCGGCATGGAAGCCTACACCACCGCCATGGTGCTGGACGACATGACGCGGAACGGCTCGCGGTTTCAGTACCGCATCCTCGGGACCGACATCTCGACCGCGGTGCTGCGACTTGCCAAGTCCGCGATCTACACCCGCGACGTGCTCGCCCCGGTGCCGGAGCCCTTCGTGAAGCGTTATTTCCTGTCGTCGCGGGACAAGTCGCGCGGCGAGGTGCGGGTGGTGCCGGAATTGCGGCGCATGACGCATTTCATGAGGATGAACCTCATGGATAAGTCCTACCCCGTCGACCGGGACGTCGACATCATCTTCTGCCGCAACGTCCTGATCTATTTCGAGCGCGAGACCCAGCGCAAGGTGATCGAGCAATTGTGCAGCCATTTGCGGCCCGGCGGTTATCTTCTGGTCGGTCATTCGGAATCGATGATTCACAGTGCAGTGCCGGGTCTGAAGCAAGTTCAGCCAACCATTTTCAAGGTCTAGCCGGAGCGCAACCAGAATGCCGAGGGAGAAAGTTCGCGTACTGATCGTGGACGATTCGGCGTCGGTGCGCCAAATCCTGCAAACGATCCTCAACGACGACCCTGACATCGAGGTGATGGGGACGGCGTCCGATCCGTTCGCGGCGGCGCGCCGCCTGCAGAACGAAATCCCCGATGTCATGATCCTCGACCTGGAAATGCCGCGCATGGACGGCATGACCTTCCTGCGCAAGATCATGGCGCAGCGTCCGATCCCGGTGATCATCTGCTCCTCGCTCACCGAGGAAGGTTCCAACGTGATGTTCGAGGCGTTCGAGGCGGGCGCGGTCGACATCGTGCCGAAGCCGAAGATCGACACCCGGCAGGCGCTCCTCGAATGCTCGACGCGGCTGCGCGAGGCCGTGAAATCGGCAGCGCGCGCGCGGGTGCGCCCGCGGGCGGAGCGCCGTATGATCGAGAGGAAGCTGACCGCCGACGCCATCATCCCGCCGCCGGTGCAGGGCAAGGTCCGGCCGACGACTGAACGCATCGTGTGCATCGGCGCATCGACCGGCGGGACCGAAGCGCTCAACGACGTCCTCGAGATGCTGCCGCCGCACTGTCCTCCCATCGTCATCGTCCAGCACATGCCGGCAGGGTTCACCGCCGCCTTCGCCAGGCGTCTCGACAGCGTCTGCCAGGTCCGCGTCACGGAAGCCGAGGACGGCGAGCCGGTGCTGCCGGGCTGCGCCTATATCGCGCCGGGCGCCCGTCACATGCTGGTCCAGCGCATCGGCCTGCGCTACCAGATCGCGATCAAGGACGGCCCGCCGGTGTCGCGGCATCGCCCCTCGGTCGACGTGCTGTTTCGCTCCGCGGCCCAGCATGCCGGCGCCAATGCGCTTGGCGTGATCATGACGGGCATGGGCGACGACGGCGCGCGCGGCATGCTGGAGATGCGCAAGCTCGGCGCCTCGACGCGCGCGCAGGACGAGGAGAGCTGTGTGGTGTTCGGCATGCCCAAGGAAGCCATCGCGCATGGCGGTGTCGAGAAGGTCGTCTCGCTGCATCATATCCCGCGCGAGATCATGCTCTGGTATCAGGCCGGACACGTTGCGGTGGCAGGTTGATTGCGATGTCCGCTATTCCGGCCAACACGCTCACCGAGGCGATCGTCGCGATCGAGGATGTCTCGTCGCGGATCGAGGACGTCTTCGCGCGCGTCGGTCACGAACTCGGTCGCGGCCACCTCATCTTCAAGGAGCTGAACCAGGGCCTTGCGACGCTCTCGGAGGAACTCTCCGGCGCCGAGATCGAGGGCGCCGCCACCGCGCTAAAGGAGATCGCCGCGCGGCTCAGCGAGCTGGCAGAGGCGCTGCCGGCCGAGAGCGCGCTGCTTGCGACCATCGGCACCAGCACGGCGGAGGCGTCCTCGCTGCTCAAGCCGCTGTTCAAGCACATCCAGATGATCACCATCATCGCGCGCAGCGCGCGGATCGAGGCGGCTTCGCTGGATGGCGACCGCGAGGGTTTTCTCGCCTTCACGCAGGAAGCCTACGATCTCGGCAAGGCGGTACAAGGTTCGATCGAGGGCTGCGCGCGGGACCAGCAGCGCCTGTCGGAAGCCGTTGCGACCGCGTCCGGCCGGCAGAGGGAATTCGAGAGCCGTTACCGGAATCAATTGGTGTCGGAGAGCGCCGAGCTCGGCGCAGCCTATTCCGGATTGCGCGGCCAGCGCCGCGACAGCAGCCAGCTCGCCGACCTCGCGAGCACCAGCACCAGGAAGATCGCCGAGGCGGTCGGCGGCGCGATCATTTCCTTGCAGGCCGGCGACAGCACGCGCCAGCGCCTCGAACATGTCTGTCATGGCCTCGGCCAGGTGTCGGAAGCTGCGCCGAGCCTCGTTCCCGAACGGGGCGCGAGCGAGGACGGTGCGCGCGCGATCTGCCAGTTGCAGGCGGCCTTGCTCAGGGACGCCCAGCGCGAATTCGGCGGCGACATCGGCCAGATCGTTCGCGCGCTCACCGCCATCCTGCACGATGCAGGCAACGTCGTCGGCCATGGCCGCACGCTGTTCGGCGGCGAGGATGGCGGCTCGTCATCGTTCCTCGCGCGCATCAAGCAGGCACTGGCACATGCCTCGACCCTGATCGCCACCTGCGAGAGCGCCGGCCGCTCGGTCGACGAGGCGCTCGCCATCGTCGAGGACACGCTGGGAAAGTTTCGCCAGGCCATCGCCGGACTTGCCGAGGCGACCGTCGACATCACCCTGATCGGAATGAATGCTGGCCTGAAAGCAAGCCATCTGGGCAGTCGCGGCAGCGCGTTTGTCGTGATCGCCAACGAGCTCAAGGCGACCGCGGACCAGGTTTCGGCGGGCGCGGGGCGCCTGCGGCCCGTGCTCGACGGCATCGAGCGCTCTGCGAACGAGCTGAAGGAGCTCCGCGTCCGGGGCGATCCCACGCAGCTCGCCAAGTTCGAGCCGCAGATCCTCCAGGCGCTGCGCGAGGTCGAGGTCGGCAACGAACGGCTCGGCAAGCTGATGAACCGGCTCGTCGATGAAGGCGCGGAATTCGAGGGCCTGATGAATTCGGCGCAAGGTCTGATGAGCTCGCTAGGCGAGAGCTCCGCGGCCTTGCCCGCGGTTGCCGCGCGCCTCGAGACCGCGAGCGCCGCCGCGCAGCGGCCGCGGCCGGAGGCGCAGGATCAGGCGATGCTCGATGATCTCTTCGCGCGCTACACGATGGAGCGCGAGCGGGACGTTCACCGCGAATTCCTGCAAACGCTTGGCCTTGCGTCGATCGCCGCCACGCGCCGCGTCGAAGCGGTCGAGACCGCGGATGACGGCATAGAGTTGTTCTGACGTTCGCCGCCGGCGTCGCGCGTCGGCGGCAATTCGACGGATTGGGTTTTCCGAGCATTAACCTTGCCCGAAGGGCTGGCCGTTAGGTCATTGTCGCGCCCCAGAGTTGGTCGCAAATACAGGGCGATCTTCACCTCGGAAAATTCCCCATGCTGAGAGACGGTAAATACGCTGCCTGGTTCAGGACCTCACGAGGTCAGGGCACCGGCATCGTGGATCTGGCCGAGGGCCGGATCTCGGGCCGCGACAGCTTCTTTACTTATGGTGGTTCCTACCGGGTCGATGAGCAGCACTTCTCGGCCGTCCTGACCGTGAACCGGCATGCTGACGGCCCGCTGAGCGTGTTTGGGCCTGATGAGGTCGAGGTCAAACTCTCGGGTGTGTGCAACGGCCTGGTGGCGAGCTGTTCGGGAACGGCCAAGGAAGCACCCGACGTGAAGTTCGAGGCGACGCTGATCTACAGCCAGGAAGATGCGCCGGCGGCCGACGCCAAATGCGCGGTCGTGAAGCTCAACGCCGACAAGCTGCCCAAGGGCCTCGACAACCGTTCCCGGCCGCGTCATCCGTTCACGCCGCCCAAGGCGCCTGCGTCGTAGGGTGCGGGTTTTTAGCTTTGCATTGACGCTGTTGTCGCGAAATCACGGCGCGACTGGACTGCGGCAACACTAGTTTTAGAGGTGAAATCTAGGTTGAGGCCCATAACAAAAGGCGGACAGGGACATGCCTCAGATCTGGATGACATATGACGAACTCGCGACCCTCAGCGGCTGCAGCGCTGCCGAGGCCAGGATGCAGGCGCTGCATCTTTCGCTCGATCGCCGCAAGAGCCGCGACGGGAACACCCGCGTCAAGCTGAACCTCGCCTTGATGGCCCGGTTCTGCGAGACCGTTCGCGAAGCCGAATTCGACCTCGATGACGCGATCACGGCGCTGCGCGATGCCCATCGGCAGATGTCCGGGGTTCTTTCGACCAGTCAGCCGAGCTTGCGGCGCGGAGTGGCGTAAGCCGGCGCCGGTGGCCAGCCTCAGGACGGCGGCCTCGGCAGGAAAGCCAGGATGGTCTGGGCCAGAAGGACGCCGACGGTGCCGCCGGCGGCCTTTTGCAGCACATCGATGAATCGTGGATCACGATCCGGCGTCACCGCCTGCAAGACCTCCAACCCGACTGCGACGGCGATCACGAACGCGCAAGCCAGCTTGACGCGCCCCGGTAGCAGGAAGGACAGCAGGAAGCCCAGCAGGCCGTAGGCGCTGAAGCGCTCAATCACGACGACCCAGTAGGCCTCCGCGTGGCCCATGAGTGCCGGCCGGCCCGCGAGCTTGGCCAGCGTCGCATAGACGATGAGCACGAGACAGATAACCGCGGCTGCGATGAGATGGTTGCGGCGCATTGCGCCAACATAGCCGGTCGACCGGCTGGCCGCTTTCGAAAGCCAAGAACATCGTTAAGGTTCACAAACCCTCGAGGGCATGAACCAAGGTTCACGGGCGAGCCGCGGAGCCGAGGCTACGGCCCAACCCGCATGCATGCAGTTGACGTCAAACGCGGCGGTGTAGTCGCGATCTCACGCGGACGGCGCTGAGTTGGCGAGGGCAGGCATTCATCTGCCAGTTCTTCGGCCTGGTGACCCAAAGCCGCACTGCCAAGAACAGGAAGTTGATGCCGAACCAGATCGACATCACGATAAGGAAAGAGCTTGCCATGGCGGCTCCGCCTCCCGCTTTCTTTCGAAAGCAATGCGGAGCGCGGCTGAGAGTTCCGCCTTCAGGGGAACGGGCAGGCGATCGTCCCTGCCCAAATTCTCGTCATCGACAAAACCAGGCCACCCCGGTCAGGCACAAAGCAACGCGCCTGACCGCATGACCAAGCCGTTCGTAGGGATCGACGTTTCAACGCCGATTGTAGGACCAGCCCTTGTCGACATTGGTCGGGTAGTGGGCTGCGAAGTACGGATTCTTGAGGCAGTTGCGCGCGGGATCGAAAATCCAGTCGGCGCATTCCCGGTAATTCAGGAATCGGCAATCGAAACCGAAGGCGCACCACGGCGCGCCGTTTGGAAATCCGAAGCCCACGGGGACTTGCGCCGACGCTACTGAGGGCAGAGCCAGGAGCAGAGCTACGGCGAGCGCGCGGGACAACATGGTGCATTCCTCCAACAATCTATCAAACTGAGACCGAAGCCGGTCCGGCGACCGTTCTGCGCCGAAAAGGGACGATGTTCAATCTTCGTCGTTGGATAGTCTAGCAGCCGGGCGCGGAGAGATCGAGAGCGCTGAAAGCGATCGGCCCATGTCGATTGGCGGCTGCCATGCATCGATTGATGAGGCGGACGCGCCCGTCCATGACGTGTCGCGCGCGGCCGACGCTAGCCCTTCTTGGCGCCCTTGGATTTCAGCGACAGGCCGAGGCGCAAGGCCATACGCTTGATCGCATCGGGCGAGCGCCCGAGAAGTTTTGCTGCCTCTTCCAGCGAAGTCGAAGACTTGGCCAATTCCATCAGCCGGCGGTCTTCCTTGAACGACCAGGGCCTGCGCGCCATAACCGAAATCATCCTCTCGTCGAGACAAAGACAAAGCCGCCAAGCGGACCCACGTTCGCTCGACGGCTTTGCTTGGGTGGGGCCGGGCCTGGGGGAGCCCGGTGAGAAGATGGATATGCGATCCACTAAGGTTCGCAACAAACAACGCGGATTAAGCTAACCGCTCAACCTTACCGCGATGAAATCGGCGCGTTGCGCTCCGTATAACCACGGAGTTTCGCTAACCAAGATCGATCTGCACGCTGTGATGGTGGGGATCGAGGATGTTCTGCCACCACGTCCGGTTGTCGCAGAACCGGTGCACGGTCTTCGCAAGTCCGCGCTCGAAATCCTCGCGGGGGGCGCCTGCCGATATCCGAGACCCGACTTCGCGTCTCGACGCTGCGGCAAGACCCAGCTGCTCCGCCAATCCGCGCGGACTGTTCTGATGAGCATGGAAGAAGTGCCGATCCCCGAGCCGTCGCCGAGCAGCCGTCGAAACAGCGACCGGTCTTGCCGCGTGGTGGTGATGAGGATTCTCCTGAGGTCGGCGTACGTCAGGTCGGACCGCAGACACTGGATCGTCGGCTTGCCGAAGACAGGCAGGAGCTGCTTGGACGCCATGCTGACGATGGAGGCGAGCAGGGAACTTGTTCCCTGCGATGTGGCCCTCAATGTCCTCCAAGCTCAGGCCGGCAACCTCCACTTGACAATGGATGGCACGGCGTTTCGGCGTCAGCATTTGTGCGCGATTAGGAATTAGATGCTTCGAGATCACGACATTGTTTGCTTCGAAATCACGACGTCGATTCGAGCGATCAACTTGAATTGAAACGGCGCCGGTTGGTCGCAACGGCTTCGAACGAGAAAAAATCCAATCGCGATGCATGCGGCAGCGGTTTGACGAGCAGTATTATGCTTCTCTCGGTTGAGTCGTCACGAGATCGTCGAATTCGTTCGGCTATGGTGCGCGCGCACGAACAAATCAAAATCAACAAAATCAAGAAGACCGAGATGCTTCAAAAGGCGCGAGCGGCACTTCCTCTCACCAAGCTCAGAGAGCGGGCGTTTGAAGGCGCGTTCTTTAGCGTTGCGCTGATCGCGATGGCGGGCTGGGTGTATTTCATCACGCTGTTGCTGGTGCGATTGTTCCTCTGGTTTTTCGGCTGACGCACGAGCCGATCACTTCGCGTGCAGGGTGCTGCCCAAAAAATCCCTGGCATGACGAGAAAATCAGCGGCGGTGATCATGATCTCGACACAACTCGAGGATGAGACTGCCGGTATCACTGGAACGAATTGCGAATGATGCTGCTCGCGATCCTGGTCTCGCTCCTCGCTGGCTTTGGCGCAGGCTATGCGACGCGCGCGCTGCGGCCTCGCGAGCGCGCAGAGCGTCATCCGTTCCACCGTCCCTACAGTCCCACCGCGTTCCGGCAGAACAGTTCATTGGCGAGGGCACGGCGTGCATTCTGAGGATTTACAACCGGCGTGCGGTTCTCGCGTTGCGGCTCGCATGGCGGCGGAGGGGAGTGAATCATGACGGGATTTCGGGGAGACGCCATGACGAGCCCGACGTACAACGCGCCACGGCGGTATTTCGTCGACGGGGGAGGTCGCCGCGTCCTGATCGGCCTGACGCCAGAGGAGACGTTCGAGTTCGAGCGGCTCGACAGCGAGCAGGCGCAGGTCGCGCCCGATGCCGGCGAGCGGCGCAGGCTCGAGCTCTATGAGAAGCACGAGGGGGCCTGGAGGGCCTGGATGGCGCAAAGCCGCACCGAGCGGCGCGAAGGATTCAACCTTTATTAACCATCGCAGGCCCATTTTCTGGTCTGGCGCCTCGAACCGGAAAATGCACGCATGTTTCAGCTCTTCCTGCGGGCCCGCACCCATAACTTCCTGAAAGACCGTTTCGGCGGAGAGCAGGTGTTCCGCGCGCGCTCGCCCGAGCGCGACGCCGAAACCGATCGCACCCGCATCGAAGCCATCATGGTTGCGATCGATGACGCCCTGCATGCGGCGGAGCGCGAGCAGTCAGGTCTCAACCGGCGGGTCGAGGACGTGCTGGCGCGCGCCGCCGTGACGATCGGCAACGGCGACGACGAATATCTCGAGCGCGAGGCGCTCGACAATCACCACCAGGACCTGTTCGACAAGGAAATCCTGAACGGCCAGCGCCGACTCAAGGAGCTCGGCGCCTCGATCGCCCATTTCAAGTTCCTGAAGGCGGCGATGCTGAGCCGTTTCCCGGACTACCGGCCTCCGGCGAGCCCCACCAACTGACGCTTGATACGGCGCGCGAGCGAGACCGCTAGATCGCGAGCATGCTGTTGCCCTGAATGGACAGCAGCGTCAGGTTTCCGGTGGCATAGGCCCCGGTATCGATGTTGGCCCGGTTCTCGAGCAGCTCGGCCTGCTTCACCGGCGTATGGCCGTGCACGACGTATTTGCCGAAGCGCCTATTGCTTTGCAGGAACTCGTCCCTGATCCACAACAGATCCTGCTCGCGCTGCTCGGAAAGCGGAATTCCCGGACGCACCCCTGCATGGACGAAGAAGAAGTCGCCGCATGTGAAGGTCGGCCGCAACTGGCGCAGGAACGCGATGTGCTCCGGCGGCATCACGGATGTGAGCTCGCGAACCAGATCGGGCAACTCGTCCTTGCCAAGGCCGGGCGCGGCCGACACGCCGTACGACATCAGGGTCTGGAGCCCGCCGAACTGAAACCATTCGGCGGCGCGGGCGGGATCTTCCAGCACCGAGGTGAAATAGGCCTCGTGATTGCCCTTGAGAAAGACGGTGTTGCGGCGGCGGCTGCGGTTGATCAGGAGGTCGAGGGTATGACGCGAGTCCGGTCCGCGATCGATGTAGTCGCCGAGGAAGACCTCGATCGCGCGATATGGCCGGCTGTTCGCCATGTCCGCATCGATCACGGCGAACATCTGCTCGAGCAGATGGGCGCAGCCGTGGATATCGCTGATCGCATAGATGCGCACGCCGTTCGGTAGCTTCGGCCGCGGCGAATTTCGGGGCGCAATCATGGACATGGGGTGCAACTCTTTCAAAGAGCTTCGCCCGGGATGTCAATATGCTATCGGCGGATTTGGGTGCCCGAGCAGGTTTTTTTCTACCCCTGCCAGCAAGCCTGCGCCTGCCCGATCATTCACCAGCGCTGCGAATCACCCGTCCCCAAGCTTGCGCGAGGCTGGCCGAGTTGCCGCTGTCGAACGATGGTGCAGCCTTGCCGCGATAGGCGGCCGCTCGCGCGCGGACCAGAACCGCGCCGCAGAAATAGCCAAGCTGGAGCACCGACGCGAAGACGAGGATCGTCACAACGATGTGAGCTGAATCATGTCCCTGCCAGGCGGAGCCCACACCGAGGATCGTGGCGCCGAGAACGATGGCGGGCGGCAGGATGAAGATCCGGAATCGGCCTCCCAGCAACGATCCGATCAGCAGACTGAAAATGGCAACCGTACTCACGACGCAACTCCTCGAATTGGTCACGAGTGTTAATGGCCGCGGCCTAATAACGGCTTAAGCGGCATGGTTGAACAGCCGTTCAAATGCGCGCGACAATGCTGTGCGAAAATGACGCGATTTGGTGTGAAACGCGGCGTGATGCCTGCTTAATTGTCACGCGTGTGACAGTAGTTTGAGCATTGTTTTGCTGCGACGCTGCATTGCATGAAAATCGATTTGATTTTTTCGGTGCACTGCCGCAATGTCGCTTTGTTTAGTTAAGATATACTTCGGCGCACATCGAAAAAATTAGATCGATTTGCTCGCAATTCTGATTGCGAGTGGTGACGAGGCAGCGAGGTTCGGATGGCTGTAGCAACTTACGGTTCGGAAAACTATTATTCGGTTATCTCGAACCGACGCGGTGCCCTCCAAAGACCCCTGCAAGTGGCTTTGATCGCCGGAGACTTCGTCGCCGTACTGCTCAGCTATTTCGTGGCGAGCGGCCTGTATCGCGTGCTCGTGATCGAGCAGGACTCATCCGTCGGAGCAGGCCTGGTCGTCGGCGCGGTGTTCGTGACCATCGCTTACTTCCAGGGCGTCTACGATCACCATCGTCTGCTGAACACGGTCTGGCAGCTGCGCAAGGCCCTGGCGGTCTGGCTGATCTCGCTCACCATTCTCGCCGTCGAGGCGTTCCTGCTCAAATCGTCCGCGGACCTGTCGCGCGGAACCACGCTGCTGTTCGCCGCGACCGGCGGCGTCGCCTTGGGCGGTCTGCGCGTGCTGTGGCGCCTGGCGCTGACCTCGAGCTACGCCAAGGGCCGTCTGGTGGACCGCAAGGTCGTGCTGCTCAGCCTCAAGCCTCTCGATTTCACCTCGACCCGGTTCAAGGATCTGCGCAAGCACGGCTTCAACGTCGTGCGACATTTCGTGCTCGATCCGTCTGAAGAGGGCGCGGGCTGGGATCACGAGATTCGCGACATCACCCGTCAGGCGCGAACGGCGGATGTGGAAGAATATCTCCTGGTCATCGACTGGGACGAGATGCCGCTTCTCCAGAAGCTGAGCCAGCATCTGCGCGTTGTCCCCCAGCCGATCCGCCTTCTGCCGGATTTCCCGATCGCCGATCTGGTCTCGCGTCCGTTCCAGCCCGTCAGCGGCACGGTCGCGATCGAGATCCAGCGCGCGCCGCTCAGCGTGTTCGAGCAGGCGCAGAAGCGCTGCCTCGACATCGGCCTTGCCTCGTTCGCGCTTCTGCTGCTGGCGCCGCTGCTGATCACGGCTGCGATCATGATCAAGCTCGATTCCAAGGGCAAAGTGATCTTCAAGCAGGCCCGGCGCGGCTTCAACGGCAAGCAATTCGATATCTGGAAGTTCCGCTCGATGACGGTGGCGGAGAACGGTCATGTCGTCACGCAGGCGACGAAGAGCGACGCGCGGGTGACCCGTGTCGGCCGTGCGCTGCGGCGGACCAGCATCGACGAACTGCCGCAGCTCTGGAACGTTCTGCGCGGCGAGATGTCGCTGGTCGGGCCGCGCCCGCATGCGCTCGCGCACGACAATTACTACGATCCGATCATCAGCAACTACGTGTACCGGCATCACATGAAGCCGGGCCTGACCGGTTGGGCCCAGGTCAACGGCTTCCGCGGCGAGACGCCGACCATCGATCTGATGGAAAAGCGGGTCGAGTACGACATCTGGTACGTCAGCAATTGGAGCATCTGGCTCGACATCAGGATCATCCTGAAGACCGCGCTGGCGCTGATCCATCAGGAAGCCTACTGAGCCGGGCCGACGTCGGGCGCGCGTTGCCGCGCCCGACCCGCACGCCGCCCGTGCAGAGGGGAAACGGCCTGCATTTTGCAGCATGTGATTCGTTGCTGCCCCTTTGACGATTTGCACCCCCGAAACGCCGAGCCTTGCAGATTGAGCCATCGCCTCGCCAAGTTCGTCGCCTTGCCGTTGCTTGTCACCTGGGCGATCGCTGCCGCCTGTTCTCATGCGAACGCGTTGGAGTGGGGGGTCGGCGGACCGCCGCAAAAACGCAGGGATCTCGCGCCGATCTTTCAGCTCATGAGGGAGCGGGGGCTCACGCAATACAGGACCGGTCTCAACTTGACGCAAGATGCCGAGCCGGGCGAAGCCGCGATGTTCCGGCAGACCATTGCGCTCGCCAGAAAATACTCGATCACGCTTCACCCTTTGGTCAACTTCCCTTTCCGCTACGGTGACCGCACCGACAAGGGGCGGTACCCCAAAGGAGACTGGGACGCGCTCTACAGGCAGGGCTACGACCGCACCTACGCGTTCGTCCGGCAATTCAAGGACGATGTGTCCGACTGGGAGCTTGAGAACGAGATCAACCTGCTCGCGGTCGATTCCGACGGGAAGAAGCTGTTCGGGCGCGGCATGACCGCGGCGGACTTCGAAATGCCGGTGATGGAAGACTGGGCCCAGGTGTTGCACGGCGCGTCCGATGCCATCGACCAGATCAACCGCGAAACCGGAAGTCATCTGCGCAAGGTGCTGAACACGACGTCGACGATGCTGGGCTTCCTCGACTTCATGGAGTCCCGGGGCGTGAAATACGACGTGATCTCCTACCATTATTACGAGGTGGCGGGGCAGAACCCGCATCGGCACTGGAATGGACGCAATCCGCCCTTCGACCTCTTCAAGAAGCTGGCGTCCTATCACCGCCCGGTGACGTTCAACGAGGTCAATTGCGCCGAGATCTACAAGCCGGCCTATGGAAATCGGCCCGGCGATCCTCTGACGGAGCAATGCCTCCGCTCACTGCGGGACACCTTCCAGTATCTGAAGAACCAGAAAGACGTCGAGATCGAGAGCGTGATGGTCTACGAGCTGTTCGACGAGCCGCAGAAGAAGCCGCCGGAGAACAGGTTTGGTCTGATGTACGAGATCGACAGGCCCAAGGTTGCGCTCTTCCTTCTTTCGGAATTTGCCGGCGGCCGCCTGTCGGCTGAAGAATCGACTGAGTTGAGAACCAGGGGACTGTAGCTTTCGGTCTCCGTGCGAAGAAAAGAACCTGCAATGCCTTTACCTGGATCTGAGCGCGTCAACACCGAGAAGTCGGGCAGCATCTTGGGATTCAACGGGCTGCGCGGTCTCTCGGTCGTCCTGGTCTATCTCAATCACAAGTGCGGACTGCAGTTCTACTCGGGCAGCGTCGGCGTCTGGATATTCTTCATCCTGAGCGGCTTCCTGATCATCGGCGAGCTCAACAGGCAGCGAGGCAAGGTCGGGACGGCCGCGTCCCGGCCCGCGGCGGAAATCGTCACCTTCTGGGTCAAGCGGGCGACGCGCATCTTTCCCGCATATTATGCGCTTCTCGCCATCCTCTTCCTGGCCCGGTCCTATTTTCAGCACGCGGGGCCCGATCTCGGCTTCCGCTATCACGTCGTGTACCTGTCCAACTACTGGATCGGCAGCGTCATCGGCGGGACCGCTGGTCCCTTCGGCGTGCTCTGGACGCTCTCGGTCGAGCAGCAGTTCTACGTGATCGCGCCCTTCCTGTTCATCCTGCTTCCGCTGGAGCGCCATTTCGTCACCTGCATGAGCGTCGTCGTTCTCGGTGTGATCAGCCATTTCCTGATGTATTCGTCGGGCTTCAATCACACGGCCATCCATACCCTGTCGCCGTGGAATTTCAGCCTCATCGCGTTCGGCGGCGCGCTGACGATCTTGCATCTCCAGAGACGGGAATGGGCTCCGAACGGCAACGGCACGTTCGTCTGCCTTCTCATCGTCGGGTTCATGCTGTGCTCGAACGGCGTGATTTACGACGCCCCTTCGTATCTTTCCCCCGCGATCGACATTGCGATCGGGCTTTGCCTGGTGGCGCTGGTCTGGTGGGTGCGCGCCAACCAGGACAGTGCCTTTGTTCAGGCGCTGGAGTGGAAGCCGCTCGAGCATCTCGGGAAGATCAGCTACGGCTTCTATCTCGTTCACAACTTCATCCCGAACCCGCTCGGCAAGGCGCTGACGCTCTATGGCGGGATGTCGGTGCCCGAGAGCGTGAAGATCACCGCGGGCGCAGCCATCGGTTTCGTGATCTCCTACGGTGTCGCGCATGTGTCCTGGAAGTACTTCGAATCGCCGATCCTGCGCAGCCGTCGCGGCCTGACCAAATTCTTCCTGCAATACCTGCCCGAGAATCCCTCGCAGGGCGTGCCGCGGACCGAGCTGAAATAGCTAGCCTAGCGGCTCATGCGAAAGCCATCGCCATCGGCTGGATAACAGCGATGGCGAATTCGCAGGCCTTTCTCCGCGACGAAATGCGAGAACAGTTCCCGATCGGCTTCCGGCGCGGTGCAGGTACGTTCGAGCAGCGCGGCGCGCGCCTCAGTGCCTGCCGCCTGATAGAACGTAACTGCGCTTGGGAACAGGCGGGCCTGGAAGATATCCGCGAAGTCCTGGGTGGCGTAATCCCTGAGCTCGGGCGCGGCCGCATTGAAGGCGCGAAGCGCCAGTGGCGCGCGGATGAGCTGGAGCCAGGCCTCGTGTGGCGCGAAGCGATAGGAAAGACCCAGCAGTTCTGCCGTTCGCGGCCCAAAGCCGGCCTGGCGAATTTCGGCCCAGTAGCTGCCGAACCAGCCCAGTCCTTCAGTCGGCGCGCACGCCAGCAAGGCACGGCTCGTCGACGCGACGGCGTCTGCATCGAGGTCGGCCTGCTTCAGGTCGCCTGCGCGTGTCGATTCGTCGGCGATTGCGAGCTGGAGCAGCAGGAGTTCGCGCAGCGTCTTGGCGCTGCACAGGCGACGGGCGGATGGCAAATTGTCCGATACGATCCGTCTCAGGCGATCGACTTCATATCGCTCGCCGCGCGCGACACGTCCTGCAATCTGCGGAACCGCGGGATTGGTCACATCCGGGGCGATAGCCGCGATCCACGCCAGCGCGGCTGCGGCAAGCGCGATGGTCGAGCCGCGCAGAAGCCAGCGATAGGCGATCCCCGTTGCCTGTGCCGCCGGCTCGGGGGCGCTAGGCTCCCTCGACATAGTAGCTGTTGTAGTGCGAGCCCTTATACGCCTCGATCCTCTTGAGCATCTTCGGATTGGCGCGATTGAGCACGGCGCCCAGAAGCTTCTTCTGAATGCCTTCGGAACTCGCCATCGATTCCTGGAGCGCGTTGCGGGTCGTACGGCCCCACTCGATGACATAAACCATCGCATCGACGAGATGGCTGACAGCCTTGGCGTCGGTGACCGGCATCACCGGCGCCAGATCGATGACGATGTATTCGTATTCCTCACGCACCACTGCAAGCAGGTCAGCCATCGACTTGGAGGCGATGACGTCTGCCGAATTCACCATGCGCGATGCGACGACGGAGGGCAGGAAGTCGAGCCCGCTCTCCTTGCTGCGCTGGATATGATAGCCGAACGAGCGCGGATCCTTGAGGGCTTCGACCAGGCCGGTCTTGGAATGGGGGGCCAGCGCCCTCGTCAGCGAGCGGGTATGGAGGTCGCCATCGATCAGTAGCGTGCGATGTCCGGTCAACGCGGTCAGATGACCGAAATTGGCGGCAACCGTCGTTTTTCCCTCTTTCGGCAAGGACGACAGGATTCCAATGATCTTGACCTCGCGCGAGAGGCGCGCGACGTCGATCGACACCTTGATGTTCCGCAGCGTCTCCGCGAACCGCGAGAACGGGTGCTCGACGACGTAGCTGGATATGTTTCCTTCCGGATGATCTGCCGAAGCCCTCGCCGCGCGGATGTCGGGAAGAACGCCGAGGCATTTCACCCCGAGCTGATCCTCGACGTCGCTCGGAGATCGCAGCACGTCGCTCATCAGTTCCTTCGTGAAGGCTGCCCCGAAGCCGAAACAGAGACCGCCGAGCAGGCCGCCGACCAGCGCCAGCAGCGTCTTGGGCGAGCTCTTCTTGTCGGGTTTGACGGCCGTGCCGATGATGCGCGCTTCGCTGATCGGGAAGCTCTGGTTCTGCGTCGCGTTCTGCAGCTTCTCGAGGAAGTTGTTGTAGAGGTTACGATAAGTATCCGCCGCGCTTTCGAGGTCGCGCAGCTTGACCTGCGCCTGACTCGTGCTGCCGGCCTGGGATACGAGATTCTTGAGATTCTCCTCAAGCGCCGTCTCGCGGCTCTTGGCGATCTCGTACTCGCTGCGATATGCGTCCGCGATACGACGGACCTCGTCCGCGATCGCCTTGCGCAGCTCTTCCATTCGGTTGGCGAGGTTGACGGCCGCCTGGTGCGTCTTGCCGTAACGGCTCGACCAGTCGGCATATTGCGCCGCCAGGTCGAGATATTGGGCGCGCAGGCGCGTGATCACCGTGTTGTTGAGTGCGTCCGTCACGGTCGGCTGCACGAGATCCTTGTCGAGCAGCGCCTCGATCCGGTCGAGGCGGGCCTTGGCCTCGGCGGTCGCGGCATGAGCGGCAATAAGCTGAGAGTTGACGTCCGCAAGCTGTTGCTCGCTCATCAGACCCCGGCTGGTGCCCACGATGTTGTTTTGCGCCTTGAACGTCTGCACGGCGCGGTCGCTCGCCGTCGCCTGTTCACGCAGCTCGGCGCTGCGTTGCTGGAGCCACTCGCCGGCGCGCTTGGTCGACTGATATTTCGCCTCCAGCGCGCCTACGATGTAGGCGTCCGCAATCGCGTTGGCGATCTGCGCAGCCTTGTTCGGATCGATCGAACGGTAGTTCATCGAGAGGACATAGGTCGTCAGCACGCGCTCGACCTTAAGGTTCTTCTGGAGAAGCTCGACCGCGCCGCGCTCGACCCGCTCTTTGCTCGGAGGACCGTCCGACCCGAACATCGAGATGACCTTGCCGATGACCAGCGGAATCAACCCGGGATCCGAGCCGTTGAACTCCGGATCCTCGGTGAGCTTCAGCTTACGGACGATCGAGAGGAGCAGGTCGTCAGACTGGAGAATCTCGACCTGGCTGTCGACGAAGCCCGGGTCGATCAGCGCGTTGGCGGTTCCGCTGTCCTTGTCCAGTACCTGGGTTTGGCGCGTGTCCATCAGGATGCGCGCATTTGCCGTGTACATCGGCGTTGCCACGATCAGGTAGACGAGAACGATCGCGAGCGTACCGGCCACGATGGCGACGATCAGCGGCCATTGGCGGCGTACGATGTCCAGAGCGCGCTCGGCGCTGAGCGTCGTGCCACCGACCTCGATGGCATATCTCGGGCGTTGCGGAAACTGATCTCGTGGCTGAAACATCTCTGGGAATCTTGAGGTTGTCACTCGGGAAGGGGAACGGGTTTGAACGGGTCGGCGAGTTCGGTCTTCCACTCACCCGACATCAGACCGGCGCTCGCACCCGGACCCGCCGGTGCATTGCTGGCCGTGGCCGGGCTTCCCGGAACGGGGGCAGCCGCCGCGTCCTGATCCGTGAGATATCCTTTGAGGACGGACCCGTCGTGCAGCTTGGCAACGAATTCGCTGATCCGGCGTGCGACGTCGGGCTTGGTCGCGATGCAGCGCTCTTCGGCACGGTGAAGCCCGGCGCCGATTGCGACACGGTCGGCCTGGCTCGCCTGGCGCAGCATGTCCCGAACCGGATCGAGCGCGGCTATGTCGGTCACCAGCAATCCGGTGAGCCGGCCCGAAAGCTTGTCCCTGTCGTTCTTCGACTGTCGCAACAAAACCGAGGGGTCCGAGACGAATGCGCTGACCGCGGACGACGGCGCTCGTTCGGCGCGATCGACGCATTGAGCCTGTGCCGGCGCCGACAGCGTCGCAGACACGGCAACGGCGATCACTGCCGCGATCCGTAAAACCGGCAGGGAGCGACGCAACAAGCTATCGAGTTTGATTAGGATCGCGCTCATATCTCGTTGCAAACTAGCGATGACGTATGGATTTAGGCCCTAGGTCCTTGATGACCCAAAACTATGTCAAATTCTTGTGCGGCGCAAAATATAAACCAGTACGGACCAAATTGCCATCCTTGCCCGCTCTGCATCCCCGTTTCGCATGAACGAAATTCTTGCTGCGATCAGGCGCGGATTCGGCGAATGGTTGCGCGCGCTCGTATGCGATAAGCACGAATTTTAGGCAAGCACCATGCCAAGGCAAAGGCGCGAGGGACGGTCTGGCAGACCATCGCCTCGCGCCTGTCGCAACCTGCGATTGAGGGCGGTAGAGCGAAACTTCGCGCGGTCTATTCGGAGGTCCGCAACATCGCGAGACGCGTGGCGCGCAGGCGCTCGCCATGCTCGCCGATCGCGACCCAGAAGCGCGGATTTCCGCCGGACTGCATCGAGATCCACTCGTAATCCGCGGCGTTCCAGGGGCGCACCGAAGCGGAAAGATTGTCCAGGACGAAGTCGCCGTCGGCAAGTCGCGCCACCAGCACGAGATGGCCCTGGCCGCCATTTGTCAGGACCACTGCGAGGCGCAGTGCCGACTTGGGCCAGCCCATCTCGATCAGTTGATGACGCTTGGTGACCGCGTAGTCGTTGCAATCGCCGGCGGACGGCGAAAGGCTCCAGCGCGCCACCATCGGATTGGTCGATTTCTGCATCGGTGTGATCGACGCGTTGACCGAGCTGTTCACCTCGCGCAGCATGCTCATCGCCCGGTCGCCCGAAGGCAGTGTCCGGTCGGCGGCGTCGCTCGCGCATTCGCCGTCGTTGTTCATGCAGAACTTGACGAATTGCAGCGGCGCGAGCGCATTGTCGTACTCGCGGATGAACGCGCTCTTCGCCTGATTGAGCGAACTGTCGTTCAACATCTCGGCCTTGGCGGCGGCGCCGGTCGACGCGATCCCGATCGCGACCAGCGATTTGATAATCCAGCTCATGACATCCCCGTCTCGCGTTTTCTTTTTTGACGCTACGGGTATCTCACAAACGATTTGAGCTTTGGTTCCGCGGAAATTTACAATTGTAGCTAAATAGGCCGGTCACGGGACCGGCCTTGGAGGGGTGGTTAACGGTTCCAGCCGTCAGCGCGACGGGCTTACCGAGGTCAGAACGGCGGTCGACGTCGCCGCAAACAGCGTCTGCGTCTGTGACGCCGCACCGGGCCCGCTCTGGTTCACGACCGTGGGTGCGGTCGAGCTTGCTCCGCCACCGCGTGCCTCCGCCGCGGTCGAACCAGGTCCGCCGCCGGCTGTGGTCTCGCCCGTCGGATCGGCGCCGTTGGTCGCTTCGGTCGGGATATCGCCGGTGATGCTGGTGAACGATTGGATCAGGTCGGGATTCTCGGTCTTGAGAACCGCCTCCTGGATCAGCTGGGCAACGCCGGGCTGCGACAGAACGCAAACCGATGCGGCGGTGCCGAGACCAGCGCCAATGGCCCGGCTTTGATCGGTGCTGCTGGCCTTCGCCAGCGAGACAATGCCATCGACTGTCTCGGGACGCGCGGTCAGAAGGTCGCGCACAGCCGAGGCGAGGCCGCCTTGTCCGTCCTTGAACTGGTCGAGCAGCCCGCCGGGATTGGCAAGAAAGTCGGTGGCGCGCTCGGCTGAAACAACGCCGGTGTTGGCAACGCAGCCCGAGCTGACGCCCGTTGCGCCGAATGCTGCCGGCATTCCGGCGAAAATTGCCAGCGCTCCGACGATCACGGTGAAGCGCCTACCAGAATTCCAGCTCATTGCCCTGCCCACTTCAATCAATTTGGCTTTAAACTTCAATTAATTTGACTTTAGCTCGACTTGCACGGACTTGCCACGTTCTTTTCGCATCTGTGATGGTAGCGATTGCGCAAGGCCGCACCCGACGATGGCTGCGAAAAACACGCCGTAACCGGGTATCTGCAACGAGAAATCGATGCAGCTATGTGCAACTCCCAATACAGCGACGCTGGCGCCGATCACGGGTATGTAGCGGTCGCGCTTTCGGCGCAAGCTTCCGGTAAACAGATGGTAAAGATACCCGAGGCAGGCCAGCGCAATGACGGCGAAGGCGGGGATGCCTAATTCGACGGCAATTTCCAGCGGCGTGCTGTGCGCGCGGTCCCAGATGCCGAGACTGCCGAGCGCTGCGGGTCTGATGGCGGGAAAAACAGCTTCGAAATTGCCCAGCCCGACACCGAGCAGCCGATGATCGGCGATGATCCCCAATGAAGCCTGGTAGGCAGCGAGCCGCTGAGGATCGATCAGCCCGTGTTCGACGATTCGCCCCGCCACGAGGCCGCCTACGAGCTGCAGGAGCACGAGCCCTGCTGCCGCTGAGCCGCCGAGGACCAGCCACTTCCGCGATCTGCCGAGCTCGAGCGGCACGAGATAAAGGATGATGGCCAGCACGAACGTGCCGACCGACAGCAGCAGACCCGCCCGCGATCCGGTCATGGCAAGCGCGATCGTGCAGATCGCGAATCCCGCACCGAGCGCCACCGGCGCGGAGAGGATTTGCTCGAGCTGCGATCGCCAATCCGGTTGTTCCGGCGGCCCGCCTTCCTGGCGGTGCATGGTGCGCAGAAGCGGCACCAGAAACAGCAGGGCGCAGGTGCCCCAGAACGTCGCCGCCGTGTTTCGATTGACGAAGGTCCCTGTGGCAAAGCCCAGGTAGGCTTCTTTCTGCCTGAACAGCACCATGTCCGGTGCGATCAGCTCCGCCAGAATTCCGTACAATGCATACAGGCATCCCGCCCATGCCAGTATGCGTAGCAGCGAGCGTGCGGCTCCCGCATCGCTTGCAAGAATCGCGGCGCGCGTGAAGGCGAGCGACAGCAGCAAGACCGATCCGAACGCCAGCCACGTTCCGCGCGCAGTGACTGAGAGGCGGTCAGGCAGTACGAGGCCGAAAAAACGCCGCGGCAGTTCCCAGACCGCTGCTGATTCACTGGACGGATCGCTCCACGTTTGCAACGCCACGATGACAACCACCGCCGCGATCGCCACTGCCAATGGAATGAGCAACATGGCATTGCGACGGCTCACGGCCGAAAGATCGGCGGTCAGCAGGCTGCAGACGAGCAGAAAATTCCAGAAGCAAATCCACGCGAGGTCGAGGGATCCGAGCGGAAGTGGCGCCAGCACAAACACGGCTGTGGCGAAAAATCGCGATATCGCGCCCAAAGGCCCCTCTGTCATTCAACTCAGCCGCGATGGAGCTATCAGAACTTCGCGCGAGATCAAGTTAATGCGAGGCTGGGTCGTTGATGGCCATTCGCAACATTGCAAACAAGGCCGCAGCTCGCGCGTGCAGCCCTGATCTGTTCCAGACGCAATGCCCGTTGCCTCACGAAAGCTGAATTGAAGTCTATGAGCATGTCGTCGGAGCAAAGATGCCGGCCGGCGTCTTGCTGCCGCATCTGTCGTGCACTGTCCTGGTCGAGATCGGCGCTTCGCGGCTCTTTTCAGTTGAATAAACCACCCGGTGGAGGCATTATATTGCACCGCAGCATTTCGCTTTGGTCGAATCGTAGAGCCTCTATCAAGTGCTAGCTCATCAATCAAAGGCGCACTACGTTCCGCTGGACAGCGTTCGTGGCCTCGCCGCCCTCTGCGTGGTCGTCCATCACTTCGTCGGATCGGATCCGCTCGCCGCTGCGCTGCCTCATCGCGCCTGGATCGACGTCGCGTTTTTTCACAATTCCTGGCTCTTCGTCGATTTGTTCTTCGTTCTGAGCGGCATCGTGATTTCGATGAGCTATGTTCAGTCCGAATTCAGCGGGTTCGACTTCCGAACGTTCACCTTGCGTCGTATCGCACGCATCTATCCGCTGCACATCGTCATGCTGTTCGCGTTTCTGGCGTTTCGGCTGATGCGGCTCACGCTGACCGAACTGGACCTGCTGCACTTCTCGACCAACGAGACGGCGGATCTCCAGGTTAACAATGTGTACTCGTTTGTCGCGAATGTGTTCTTGCTCCATGCTATGGGCGTGCTCGACTATCTGAGCTGGAACGGCCCGAGCTGGAGCATCAGCGCGGAGTTCTACACCTATCTCGTGTTTGGCGCCGTCGTCGTCCTGTCGCTGCGCCTTGGCTACATCAAGCTCGTCTACGTTCTCAGCGCCGTGCTGGCCGTGCTGGGCGCGGCTCTCATTATCTTCGTGCTCAAGAATGAAACGCTCGATTTCCAGACCAACGCCTTCACCCGATGCTTCCTGGGCTTCTTCGTCGGCGTGCTCACGCTTCGTTTCGTCTCGGGAAAAGGTCGTTCAGTGAGCCCCTTCGTTCAGTCGGCCTGCCAGATCGGCGCGGCCGTCGTCGCCATCGTGCTGGTTTCAGTCGTCGGCTTCGACGAACGGCTCAGCTTCGTGGCGCCGATCGTTTTCGGCGCCCTGCTGGGCTCGCTGATGGCGTTTCCGGAGCGGCTCCTGCCGAAGCTGCTGTCCGTTCGTCCGCTGGTCTGGCTGGGCAAGCGCTCCTATTCGATCTACATGACGCATGCGCTGATACTTGTCCTCATCCAGTACTTCGCGCGTGGCGTGGGCACCGGGCGCCTGCAAATCGTGGACAACATTCTTCCCGGACTGGCAGCCTCGCTGCTGCTCGCCGTCTTCGTGGCCGCCGTGCTCGTGCTTTCCAACCTCACCTACCTCTGGGTCGAGATGCCGGGGTCGCGGTTCGTGCTTTGGCTTTTCAATCGCCGCGCCGTTCCCGCTGTGGTCGCGGCGGAGTGACGGGCATGTCCAGCAACTCTTCGGCTCTACCGAGGTCGGACTGGCGCATGGTTGATCCGGTGGCCTTGCCCCGGCATCACCAGCAGGAGGGCAGTGCATTCTTCAGTCTCGAGGCAATCGCGCTCTTGCTTTATTTCTACCGCGATGCGCTCGCAGGCGCGCTGCGCTATTATCTGGCCGTTCTCAAGATCAGCCCACTGTGGTTCCTGCCCGACATTTTCGCGCTGGTCTGTATTTTTGCCTTCGTGCAGCGCTACGTCCTGATGGGACGTAACCTCGTCGCGATCCTCACGCTGTTCTACATCTGCTTTGCGCTTTACCTCGGATACGTCTTCCTGGGCTATTTCAGCGGCATGATGTCGTCGTTCAAGATGATCGCGCCGGTGTTCGTCGGCTTCTGCTTCTGCGGGCGCAATTTCGGCGACTACGATCGACTGCTGCGGTGGCTTCACCCGATCTTCTACCTGACGATCGTCGGGATCATATTGTCGTCCCGCATGCAGTTGCCCTGGGTGGGATATGCCTACGAGACTTTCGGCACGACGCGGCAGGCGACGCGGCTGTGGTGGTCGGCGTCCGAGACGCGCCTCGCCGGGCTGGCCGCCGACAGCACGATGGCCGCATTCTTCGTGTTCATTTCGTTCACGATCAGCTCGGTGCGCCGGAGCCTGCTGTGGTGCCTGTTCTGGGCCCCCATCGGTCTCTACGCCATCAAATTGACCACGAACAAGACCTCGCTCGGCGTGATGGTGATCTACGTCGCTTGCCTGATCATCGTTCGCCTCGTTCCCGAGCGTGAGAAGTTTCCCATGCTCCGGCGCATGGCGCTGCTGTCGTTCCTGTCGATCCTCGTGCCTGCGGTGCTGATCGCCCTGTTCTCCGGCAACGGGCTTGTCAGCATGTCGCGCGGCCTGTTCAGCCTGCAGGACCGCGTCAACAACAGCTGGCAGTTGCCGTTCGTCTACATGGCTGAGCTCATGCCGGTCGGCTTCTTCACCGGCTGCGGCCTCGGTTGCTTCAACTATCCGCAGCTGCTGTTCTCGAACAAGCTCAGCTATTACGTTCCGGTGGATAATTTCTACCTCGGTACCTACCTTATGTTCGGGCCGATCTTCGTGTTGTTCATGGTCATGGTCATCCTCGCGGTCGCAAGGACCAGGGACATCTACAAGCTGTCTTTTGCGGTCGCCATGAACCTCTTCACCATCACCGTTCTGGCCTATGGTCCGGCAAGCGGCTTGATCATGCTCGGCGTCGCCTTCAGCGAAGTCTTCGCCCGAGAGAGACGTGACGAGACCGTCGCGGACGCGGTGCCGCTCGCGCCTGACGTCGACGATCTGGTTTCTCGGCCGGCATGATCGCGATGTTGCCGCATGCAATGAGCTGCAGTTCGCAGCACGGGCGCTGGTCCGGAACTTTCCTTCATCTTGATATCGGATCGCGGCGGTGAGCGCAGACAGCAAGAATTTCGTGGAGGCGATCCAGGGGCTGCGCGGCGTCGCCGCGCTCACCGTGCTGATCGTCCATCTTCAGGACATGCCGCTTCTGGCAGGTTTCCTGCCTCCGATCTGGCCGTGGCTGGAAGCGACGGTCAACATGGGCGGGCACGGGGTCGAGCTGTTTTTCATGATCAGCGGCTTCCTGATTCCGGCGAGCCTGATGCGTCACCGCAGCGTCGGGAAGTTCTTTCTCGATCGCGCCCTGCGAATCCTGCCCGTGTTTGTGATCCTGCACCTGATCCTGTTCACGGCAGGCCCCCTGGTTGGCTACAAGTTCTTCAAGGGGATCGATCTGCCGACCTATCTCAAGCTGTTCTTCGTCAATCTGGCGTTCCTGCCGGACGCGCTGGGATTGCCGATCGGCCAGCAGAATGCATGGACACTGAGCTACGAATGGGCGTTCTACATTCTGTTCGCGGTGATCTTCATGATGTTGGTGCGGCGGAGGAGCTGGCTGCTGGCGGCGCCGTTCATCCTGCTCGGTCTCGCGGGCATCGCTTTTCGGCCGATCGCCGCGTTCTTTCTGGTCGGGCTGTTGTTCAGCCTGATCGATCTGCGGATCCGCGTCGTCGGCTGGCCCGGATTGCTGGCGGGCATCCTTTGCGGGATCGCGATGTACGTGTCGATCGAATATGCGCATCCGCTGGTCGGGCTGCTGCCGGGCGCGCTGCTGTTTGGAATGGTCCTTGCTCCGGACTCCGGTATAGCCGCCGCTTTGAGCGGCAGATTCCTGCAGTTCCTCGGAAAGATCAGCTATAGCCTCTATTTGGTCCATCCTTTTGCGCTATTTCCGTTGCAGGTCATCGGAGTGAAGCTGGCCGCGCATGGCGTCAATCTCTGGCTCCTCTGGGCCGGGTTCGCGGGCCTCGGCCTGATTGCCGCACTGATAGCGGGAACTATCAGTTACGAGCTGATCGAAGTGAGACTCCGCCGCTTGCTCGATCCGGCGCTGCGGGGCCTGTTGTTCGGAGTGCGCCGTGAAGCTCGCTATGTCGCCTGAGCGCATCCTTTCGCAATCGTTTCAGCCGGATCACGTACGAGAGATGTCATGATCATCAAGAATCTGCTCTCGATGTCGAGCGTGAACGTCGTGAAGTCGGCCGTTCAGTTCCTCATCACGCTGCTGATCACCTATTTCGTGACGCCCACGGAATTCGGGCTCGTGGCGTTTTCGCTGCCCTTCATCGCCTTCATCTCCATGCTGACCGACCTTGGGCTGTCGAGCGCGATGATCCAGCGGACGTCGCTCACCAGGGAGGAAGCCGGCGCGGCGACGACTCTGATGGTCGCGATCGGGATTGGTTGTGCCCTGGTGCTGGCCGCCGCCTCGAAACCGCTGGGGGCTGCCGTCGACATGCAGGGGCTGCCGTCCGTGCTGGCTGCTCTTTCCGGTTCGGTCGTCTTGTCCATTTCCGCGATGGGGCCGCGCGCGGTCCTGGAGCGCTCCCTGCAATATAAGACCATCGCCTTGATCGAAGCCGGCGCGGCTCTGGCTTCCGCGACGGTGGGCGTGGCCGGAGCGCTGCTCGGATGGGGGATCTGGGCGCTGATCGCATACTATGTCCTGATGCAGGCGGTGCGCGCCGTCGCTTTCTATGTGAACACCAGGCGCCATATCCATCTGTCCTTCAAATGGCGCGGCGTCGCGCTGATGCTGTCGTTCGGCGGTTGGGTGCTGGCCTCGAACGTCCTCAACTTCACTGCGAGAAACGTCGGCAATCTCATGATCGGCGCCAAGCTCGGCGCGGCGGCGGTCGGCCTGTTCGGTCTCGCCTTCCAGTTCATGACGCTTCCGCTGATGATCCTGTCATGGCCGGGCGGCGGCGTTCTGATGGCCACCCTGAGCCGGATGAACGGCGAGCGGGAACAGGAACGGCGCCGGTCGGCGATCTGCGCGGTGCTCGGCATGACCGCGATGATCACATTCCCGGCGATGATCTATCTGACATTCGGGCTGAAATATCCCGTTGCGACGTTCCTCTCGCCGCATTGGCAGGAAGTCCTGCCGCTGATTGCCATCCTCGCGCCCGCAGGCGCGGCACAGTCGATTGCGGCCTATGCCGGGCCGATTCTGCTGGCTCACAACAAGGCCCGGCTTCAGTTCTGGGTGAGCACCGCCAACAGTGCCAGCATGATCCTTGCCTTTGTCGTGGCGTTGCCGTTCGGGCTCACGGCTGTGGCGGTCGTGTACCTGATCGTATCGATCCTCGTTTGCGTCCTGATGCTGATGATTGGCGCCCGCAACTGCGCGATCTCCTATGCCTCTTTGTTGGGCGCCCTGATGCCGGCCACCGTCGCCACCGCGCTCGGCGCATTGTGTGCGCTCGTCGCCACGAAGGCAGACGTCGCAAGCCTGTCACATTGGCTGTTGGCGACGGCCGTCTATGCGCTGATCGTGCTCGGCAGCTACGTGATATTCAGGCGTCGCATCTGGAACAGCATGCAATCGCTGCTCGGCGGCTCGGTTCCGTCGATCCAGGCGAATGTTTCCTCGGCAGGTTAGTAGAGATCGTTTGATGTCATCAGTTGAGGGAATGAGCGGCAAGTCCCAAGCGGGAATTCCGTGGCGCGAGGACCTGATGGCAAACACCGGCAGGTCCGGTGTGGCTGCCGCTTTCGTCGCCATGCTGACGAGCCCGGGCTTTGCCGTGATCACGACCTGGCGCATCGCCAAGATGCTGCGATTCCAGACCCGCTGGGGACATCAGATCACCTGGCTGCTCGTGCGGGCGCTGATGCGGCGCGGCTGCTACATCTCGGTTCTCGCGGAGATCGGTCCAGGGCTGATCTTGCCGCATCCGACCGGCGTCGTGATCGGCGAGGGGGCGCGGATCGGTCGCTCCGTGATGCTTTATCACAACGTCACGCTCGGCCGGCGTGCCTGGGATGAACCGGGTTGCCCGACCATCGGCGACGGTGCCGTCATCTACACCGGTGCCGTGATCGTTGGCCCGACTTCGATTGGTGCGGGAGCAAACGTTGCCGCCAACGCGGTCGTGACGCGTGACGTCCCGCCGCATTCCGTCGCCGCGGGAGCACCTGCGCGGATCGTGCGCTCGGAAGCACCAGGTCGCCTGCGCGCCTGACGGCCCGCGAACCGACGGCGAGGTTCCCGGCGATCCGCGTTTGGTCCGCCGGTTCAACCCGGTCACAATTCTGATTGCTTGCCATGTATAGTTGTGTCCGGAAACGTCTCGGACACAGGAAGCAAGCCCATGTCGTCGATCATTACCGATTTTTCGCAGGTCTATCCCTATCTCGACGGCTCGAAGTTCAAAGACACCATCGTCGTACAATATCGGGGCGATGGCGACGTCAAATACAGATGCGACGTCCTCGTGGACATCTGTAGGGGCAAGCGCGTCCTGCATGTCGGATGCTGTGATCATCTGCCGCTCATCAAACGAAAGATCGACAACCGGGACTGGCTGCACGGCCTGATCACCGAGTGTTCCGAATACACCGTCGGCGTCGACATCGATGCGGATGCGGTGCGGGAGGCGTCGCGGATTTCCGGGCTCGACAACATGGTCGCGGGCGACGTGACGTCCGGCCAGAAGATCGATGCAATATCCGGCCGGAAGTTCGACATCGCCGTGTTTGGCGAAGTCGTCGAGCACATTCCGAATCCGGTCTCGTTCCTGTCGCGCTTCAGGGAGAATTACGGCGACGTCGTCGATCAGATCGTGATCACCGTTCCGAACGCCTTCAGGGGTGGCAACATCAAGGGCATCTTGAAGAACGTCGAGACGATCAACAGCGATCACCGGTTCTTCTTCACGCCCTATACCATCGCCAAGGTCGCAATCGACGCCGGCTATGCGCCGGTCGAGGTGAAGATGGCCACCTTCATGCGCGCCGGAAAGCTGAAGTCGATGCTGCTGCGGCGGCTTCCGCTGCTGGCCGAGGATATCATCTTCATCGGTGCGGCCACACCCGCGCGGCCGCACTGACCTTGCTTCCCCCGTCGTCCCCGTTCAGCTGGCAGGGGGACCTGCCAGCTGGTTCGGCGTCAGACGAACAGGAAGTTGCCGTGATCCAGGTTGGCCGAATTCACATTCTTCAACAGGATGGAATCGGCCGAGGTGAGCTGGATCAGCGTGTCGGAACCTGATTGCGAAATCTGCAGGTGGCTGTAGTCGGCCACCAGTGATTTCAGGATTTCGATCGTGTCGTGGTTCGCCGCGGTTCCAGCGTGGAAGCTCTTGATCTGGTCGTTGCCGCCGTCGAACATGACGGTGGTCGTGCCCGGCGCCGCGGAGAAGATGTCGTTGCCGCCGCCGCCCGCCAGTGTCAGTCCCGCAGTCACCGCCGTGACGGCGTGGGTGCCATCGGTGTTGAGGACGTCGATCGAGAGCAGCGAGCCGCTGGTATTGTAGCTGTCGTGCTCGACGGCGCCCGGCAGGCCGGCGACCTTGAACTTGAAGACGTCGGACGTTCCATCGGCGTTGTTGATGGTTTCGGTCGTCTTGACCCCGGTGCTGTCGTAGACGTCGGAGACCTTGCTGCCGTCCGACTTGACGACCTGCGTGTAATCGAGCGTACCGTCCGCGTGCGACCGGGTGATCGAGGTCATCTTGCCCGCAGCGTCGATGTGCTGCTGCTCCGTGACGTAGCTCTTGCCGGTGATGTTGTAGATCGTGTTGTCGTGCGAGCCGTCGGCGTTGTTGGCATAGACCGCGGTCTTGACGCCTGACGTGAACACGGTGGTCGAGTTGGAGCCGTCCTTGTTCAGCACGTAGTCGCTGGTGAGACTGCCGCTGCCGTCGAACAGCTTCGTTTCCTTGGTGCCGTCGGCGTTGACGACGTAGATCGACGAGTTCAATCCGTTCGCGTAGTTCGTCGTCGTCACGTCGCCGCCCGCCGTCTTGTGAACGTCCTGGACCAGAGCTCCCGACGAATTGTACGTGTCCGTCGTGGTCGATCCATCGGCGGCATTCAAGATCTCGCTCATCTTGTGGCCGGTGCTGTCGTAGAGATCGGTGACCTTGCTGCCGTCGCTGTTGATCACCTGCTTGTAGGCAAGCGTATCATCGGCATGAAGGCGGGTCAGGGCCGTAAGCGCGCCGGCGGCGGTGAGGTGTTGGATCTCGGTCGTATAGCTCTGGCCCGTGATGTTGTAGAAGGTGTTGTCATGGCTGCCGTCGGCATTGGTGACATACAGCTTCGTCTTGACGCCGGCCGAATAGACCGTGTTCGATAACGAACCGTCCTTGTTCTGGACCAGGTCGCTGGCGATGATCCCGCTGGAATCGTACAGCTTGGTGTCCTTTGACCCGTCGGCGTTGACCACGTAGACCGACGCCAGCTTTGCGCCGTTGTAGTTCGTCGTCGTGGTGTTGCCGGAACGGGTCTGGGAGACCTCCTGCTTCAATGCGCCGGTCGATGCATCGTAGATGTCGGTCGTCGTGCCCGACGACGTGACGGTGATGACCGAGACCTTGTGGCCCGTGGAATCGTACTGGGTCGTGACCTTGCTGCCGTCGCTGTTGATCACCTGGCTATAGGCTATCGAGCCGTCGGCATGGGTACGGCTGACCAGAAGCAGCTTTCCGCTCGGATCGATGTGGTCGTGCTCGTTGGTATAGGACTGGCCGGTGATGTTGTAATAGTAGTTGTCGTGGCTGCCGTCGGCATTGGTGCCATAGACCTTGGTCTTGACGCCGGCCGTGTAGAGCGTGTTCGAGGACGAGCCGTCCTTGTTCTGGATCAGGTCGCTCGCGATGATGCCGTTGGAATCGTACAGCTTCGACTCCTTCGACCCGTCGGCGTTGACCACGTAGACCGACGCCAGCAGCGAGCCGTTGTAGTTGGTCGTGGTCACGTTGCCGGAGGTCGTCTGCACGACCTGCTGCTTGAGCGCGCCCGCGGTGGTATAGAAATTGGTCGTGGTGGCCGTCGACGTTATGGTGACGGCCGAGGTCTTATGGCCGGTCGAGTCGTACTGGGTCGTGACCTTGCTGCCGTCGCTGTTGAACACCTGGCTGTAGGCCATGGTGCCGTCCGCATGGGTGCGGCTGACCGACAGCAGCTTGCCGCTCGCGTCGAGGTGATCGTGCTCGCCGGTATAGGACTGGCCGGTGATGTTGAAATAATAGTTATCGCGGCTGCCGTCCGCGTTGGTGACGTAGGCCTTGGTCTTGACGCCTGCCGTATAGAGCGTGGTCGACGACGAGCCGTCCGCGTTCTGGACCACGTCGCTCGCGATGACGCCCTTGGCGTCGTACAGCTTGGAGTCCTTCGAGCCGTCGGCGTTGACGACGTAGACGGACACCAGCAGCGAACCATTGTAGTTCGTGGTGGTCACGTTGCCGGAGGTCGTCTGCACGACGGTCTGCTTGAGAACGCCGGCTGTGGTGTAGAAATCGGTGCTGGTCGCCGTCGATGTCACGGTGACGACAGAGGTCTTGTGGCCCGTGGCGTCGTACTGGGTCGTAACCTTGCTGCCGTCGCTGTTGTAGACCTGGCTGTAGGCCATGGAGCCGTCGGCATGCATCCGGACGACTGATAGAAGCCTCCCGCCCGCGTCGAGCTGGTCGTGCTCGGTGGTATAGGACTGACCGGTGATGTTGTAATAGTAGTTGTCGTGGGTGCGGTCGGCATTGGTGACGTAGACCTTGGTCTTGACGCCGTTCGAATAGAGCGTGTTCGAGGACGAGCCATCCTTGTTCTGGACGAGATCCGCGATGAGATTGCCGCTCGTATCGTAGGTCTTGGTGTCCTTGTCGCCGATCGCCGAGACGGTGACGTCACGCACCATCTTGCCGCCGGTATAGGCGATGTTCTCCGACGAGCCGTCGGTATTGAGCGTCACCTTGCTGGTGATGACGCCGTCGGTGAAGTTGGACGTGCTGGTCGACAGAAGCTTTGCGGAGGAGTCGTAGACCCTGGTGACGCTCCAGGTGTCGGTCGAGTTGGTGATGGAGAACTGGTAGCCGCCCTGGATGGCTGCGAGCGCCTTCCCGTAATGCGAGATCATGTACGCCATGGTGGCATCGGAGGCGACCGGAAGCACGTGGGTGTCGGTGAGCGTGATGGTCTTAAGCGAACCCGAGGCGTTCAGGTCGGACATCTGCGACACGATGTCGGCGGCGGTTCCGCTGACGTCGGTCACGGCGGGCGGTGCAGTGCCGCCTCCTGCCGGAGCGTCGATCTCGATGATGAGCGGGTGGTCCGTGATCGGAACCACGATCTGGCTGACGTCGGTGTAGGTCGCGATCGGCGAGCTGCCCTTCAGCGGGTCATAGACGTTGATCAGGTGGTGGACGCTGCCCAGGTTGATGGTAACCGACGTCGTCGGATTCGCGATCTCGGTGTCGGTAGCGTCGTTCCAGACCTTGGGTTCCGCCCAGACCACGAGTTCATAGGCGCCGTTGCTCTTGCCGAGAACCATGCTGTTCCCGCTCGCCGGCATGTTGTCGAGCGTATAGTTCAGCGAGGCAGTCGGCGTGTGGCCGCCCTTGCCGTCGTCGGCCAGGATCGACGTCAGATTGTGGACGGCGGTCGCCGCGAGCTTCGGGGTTCCGTCGGCGTTGAACAGGCCCCAGTGCGATTCGGGATCCGTAGGGTCGTTGCTCGCCGAGGCGTCCAGCAATTGATAGAGATAGGTGGTGCTGACGCCGTCCTTGTAGGCATCGACCAGCGTGTTCAGGATCGATTTCGCCTGTACGTTCTCGCTGGCGCCGACATACGGGGTATCGCTCTTGGTCGTATAGCCGGTCTCGGTGATCACGACCGGTTTGCCGCCGGTGACCGACGTGGCGTTACCGAGCAATTGCTCGAGGGCGGTTTCGGGTGTCAGGCCGGTGCTGACATAGGCGTGAGAGTTGGCGTAGTCGGTCGACCCCGACATGTTTCCGAGATTGGCGTAGTCGGCCGAGTCATTGTAGCCGATCGACAGGTTGTAGACGGGGATGTCCTTGAGCGCGGCGTCCGCCTTGATGGCGCTGTAATAGACAGCCTGGAACTGCGCCGCGGCCGAGACGCTCGAACTCCCATTATAGCTGAAGCCCTGGATGTTGACCTCGTTGAGGCCTTCCAGCGCGATGACGCTGCCGGGATGGCTGGCCGCGAACTCTTTTACGGATTCCAGATAAGACTGGAGCGCAGCCGCGCCGCCGGCCGGAACGCCCGACGGAACCACGAGGTCGAATTTGTAACCGTCCTTCGCAAGTCCCTCGACGATCGGTTGCGCTTCCGGGCTCGTGGCGAGTCCGCCCCGCAGTTTCGTCACCCCGAGATATTTGAGATTGTCCTCGACGAGGGCGAGGTTGTCGTAGGCGCCCCAGGAATATCCAACGTGAACATTGACGCCGATGGAACTGACAAAGGTGCTCGCCGACAGGATCGTCTGATCTGGTGATGCGGTAGTCATCGGTATTTCGGAGCCTTTTCTGAAACGCGAGAGTTCGGTGCCGCCTGCGTCTGTCGTATCGGCCAATCTCTGTTTTTCGAGTTGGTGAGATCGGTAAAAATGGAAGCACCCGGAGATTTTCTCACCGACGCTTCCTGCGCGACGCCCACAGCGCACGAATCTGCGTGGACTGAGATTGATCGATGAAGACCACGGCAATGTGCTTGCAGCGTGACGTTCGAATGGCGATGCAACGACGATGTTCGATCGATGTTGTGCCGGTGCCTAATCGAAACGCATTTGCTTGTCGCGCGAGCAGCCTTGCTTCGAATCTATTGTGTTAAGCGCCGTTAAGCTTGTGGCGTGGGCGGATCGAGTTGCCTGAGAGTCACGACCGCAAAAAATATCGATCGAATTTCGAATGTGACAGTTGTTCGGGCGTTGAAGTCTTGTAGCGCGCTTCCGAATTTTCCCGCGTGCAGTCGGGAAGCGAGAAAGTAAATCTATGGAACTCGCTACCAGAGTTTTGTTTTCTCTCCTGGTCGCTGCGACATCGTGTCGACGTCAATGCAGAAGGATATCGAGTCTGTCTTTGGCCGATGAAGAAACGCCTCGTTGATGTGCAGGGTCAGTCGAACGAACGACGCCGACCAGATGAGAGGTCCAATCTGTGTGCACGAGGTGCGGCGATCGGTGCTTTGACAGCGGGACAATCGGTCGCGGACCCGGCGGGCAAGGGGCCGGGGGACGTTTCAACCGGGCGTTGCTTGCGGAATTTGAAGGGAACGCCGACCTCCGGCGGAAGGCGCGAACCCGAGAAGCGGACTTCGGACGTCGTCTGCAGTGCCGGGGCGGAGTGTCGCAGATCCGCAACGTCAATATGTTAGGCGCGCAATGCTGTTGCGGGCAAACCGCTGGCACGGCATGGAATTTGCCGCTAAGCACTGACCGAAATGTCGTCGATTGAACGGAGTAAGGCCATTCCCATGCAAGATCCCGCCCCGAATGTCATGTTTCTGGTTGAGGTCGTGAATTGCAATGACGGGATTGCATCCTATTGCGAGACCCTGGCCACGGGATTGCATGGCCGGGGCGTGCAGATCCACCTGGTCTCCGGTGCCGTGCGCTCGGACGAGAAGTCCGAATACAAGCGTCAGAAGCTGGCGGCGGCCGTCAAGGAATGGCACGTCATTCCGGGACTTCGGAAGTTGCCTTCGCTGTCGATCTTCATGCGGTTGTTGAAGCTGATCCGGAAGAACAACATCACCGTGATCAACGTCCACGGGCTGGGCATGCTGATGTGGGGCCGGCTGCTCGCGCTGCTCACCGGCGCGCGCTGCGTTGCGACCTATCATCCCTCGGTGCTCGGGAACATCGAGAAGGTGCAGAATGCGCCGCAATCGACCTTCAGCCCGGTCCAGGTCCTGTTCTTTAACCTCTTCTTTCCCCACACCCTCATCTTGATGTCGGAGGAATCGCTCCGGCATCTGCGCCGCTACGTGCTGTTCGGCAAGAACCGGATCGCCAAGGTCTATGGCGGCGTCGACACGGTTCATTTCCGCCCGCCCTCGGATGCCGAGCGCCGCGATGCGCGCGCGAAATTCGGCGTTGGCGACGGTGAGTTCATGTGCCTGTTGGCGGCCCGTCTCGCCTGGGTGAAGGGCCACGACCTCCTCATCAAGGCGGCGCGCAAGATCCGCGACGGCGCCAGTTCTCCGCCGATCGACATCAAATGCTACTTTGTCGGCAGCGGCGGAGCCGAGCGCGAGAAGGAAATCAAGTCGTTCGCTTATGCTGGCGAGAAGGACAAGGACACCTTCAAGTTCCTCGGGTTCATGGGCGACGTCCGCGAAATCCTCTGGGCCGCCGACGTGTTCGCGCTGCCGAGCCGGTTCGAGGGATTCCCGCTCGGCGTTGCCGAAGCCATGGCGACGGGCCTCGTTCCGGTCCGGACTCCGGCGGGCGGCGCGACTGATCAGATCATCCAGGGCCAGACCGGCTTCATCGTCCCGTTCGAGGACGTCGACGCGCTCGTCGGTGCGCTCGAGAAGGTGGCCGACCCCGCGATGCGCGCCGCGCTGTCGCGCAATGCTCTTGCGCGCGCCCAGCAATATTTCGGTGTCGGGCCGATGGTCGACGAGACTCTCAGGATCTACGGTTTGACCGGCGATACCAGCGGCAACGCGCTGGCTCACGCGGTGAAGGCCTGATCTTAACTGCGTGCCGAGGCCAGCAGATCGCCTCGCCACGTCACCAGAACGACGGCGAGGCCGGCAAAGACGATCTTTCCCGCGAGCCAGGTCAGGGAGTCCGACGGAGCTGCCGCGAGCATCGCGATCGCGGCGGCCGCGACGGTCGCTTCCAGGATCAGCAACGCCTTTGGCGCCGCCCTGAACCGGATCAGCGGACCGCTGGCGAAGAGGATGATGAGGGCGGTGGCCAAGGCCGCGCTCGCGATCTGTCCCGCCACCGATATGTGCAGCAACGCGCCGATCGAGGACGCCGCCGACACCAGCAGCAGTTGGCACGCGGCGACGACCACCAGCCTCGTCGCCGATTTGGTCAGATGCGGCACGATCGCGAGCGTGGCCTGAAGGTGGGTGTGGAGGAAGTAGAAGATCGCCGCGACCGGCGCCGCGTTGAGGAAATCGACCAGCAGATCGGCGGGCACGAACAGATGCGCCGCATCGGGCAGGAGGCCGATCAGCCCGCCCAGCATCACGATCGTTGCGCAGAGGATGAATTCGAGCATGCGGGCGGTGGCCCTGCGCGCTTCGCCGTCGACGCCGCGCTCGAACTGGACCACGACATTGGGATAGCAGACGGTGTGAATGGCGGCCACCAGGACCGAGAACGGGCGTTGCAGGAGGTCGATCGCCATCGAGAAGCCGGCCGCTCCGGTCGACGCGCGGCCGAGCGTGGCGATCACGATCAGGCGCAAGGTGACGGGTACGGAGAGATGAATGACGGAGGCGGCCGCAGCCATGATGCCGTAGCGGCAGAAATTGCCCCAGTCGGTCAGCATGGCGTGTCGCGACGCGCGCCGTAGTGAGGTGCGATGCACGACCAGGCTCAGGAGAAGTACCGCGCCGTAGCTCGCGGCCATGCCGCACAGCGTCGCTGCAGCCGTGCCGTGGAGCAGCGCGCCCGCGACGGCGCCGGCCAGAAGCACGCTGGCACGCAGGATCAGGAGGACGGACGCGGTCCCCAATCGGTCGGACACGCGGACGATCATGAAATAGAGGTCGGTGGCGCCTTGCAGCACGGCCATCGCCAGCGCGAGGGCGACGACGCTCGTCTCGAGCGTGCCCAGCAGTCCCGCCATGCCGCCGACGAGCAGCAGCACCAGCGCGCTGAGCAGCCCGGCGCTGAACAGCGAGAACCGCAGGCGCGCGGCCTCTTCACCGGAAGCTGCGGCGAGGAAACGAACGCCGGCCAGCTGCAGCCATTCGAACACGAAGACGCAGAACAACTGGCTCGTCGCCAGCGCCAGCGAGAACGAGGTGTACTGGGCCGGCGAGAGGATATGGCTGACGGCGAAGATCAGAATGATCGCGGACGCACTCTGGTAGATATAGCTGCCGAATGCGAGCAGGCTGATCATGTCTGGCAATGCGTGAGAAAGAACATGGTGGGATGGTTGAGGGCCATTGGCGGCATCTGCGTCAGCTTCGGCTACGTGCGAGGCGTGCCGCGGCCGCGCGTGAGCTCGTCGTAGACGTTGCGATAGCCGGCGACGACGTCGTCAAAAACCCATTTGTCGATGCCGGACTTCAATCGCTCGCTCATCTCCACGATCTGCTGCGGCGCTTCGATGATCGCCGAAATGCTCTTGGCGATCGAGGCGGGATCGGGCGACGTCAGCCAGCCGGTCACGCCGGGCTTGATCGCTTCCTGAATGCCGCCGAACGGCGTGCCGAGCAGGGGTTTGCAGGCGGCCTGCGCGTCGGCGACGACGAGCGGGCAGGGATCTTCCCAGACCGAGGGAACGACCACGACGTTCACCTGTTCGTAAAACTGCTTCGGCTGTACGAAGCCGAGAAATTCGATCCGTGCATTCGGAGCGAGCGCCTTGAGCTGCTTCTGCTGGCTCTCGGTTGTGTGGCCTGCGATGACGAGCCGAAACCGGTCAGGCGGAATCGTCGCGATGGCGCGAACGAGATTGTAGATGCCCTTCTCTTCGGTCAGGCGTCCGATGAAGCCGAACGTAACGGTGCCGTCGACCATCGCGGCGTCTGCGTTGCCGACGTCGGCGGTCGAGGCGTTTCGAATGACGATCTTCAGCGGTGTCTGCGTGAACAGGCCGAGCTGCGTATGGATGTCGAGAATGCGCTGGCTGACGCCGACGACGGCATCCAGATGTCGCGTCGCCCCGCGACGGCGAAGGGTCAGGATCTGACAGCTCATGCAGCTCGACTCGCAGGCATGTCCGTCCGAGAAGCGCGAGCAGCGCGGGCAGGTGAGATAATAGTCGTGAAGCGTGTGCAGGACCGGAATGCCGAGCTCGGCGGCAGTCCGCCACACCGCGGTCGTCAGGCCGGAGAGATTGTTCGAGTGCAGGATGTCAGGCTTGAAGGCCTTGATGCGCGCCGCAACGAGCTCCGACATTGTCTGCCAGTCCTCGATCGCGTGCCAGATGCCGCGCACCGGCGAGCTGTGCTGCTTGGCGAAAGGGAAATAGATGTTGTGTACGGGCGCCGAATACACGTCGATGCCGTTGCAGGTCTCCATCTGCTGGTTCGATGCGGACGCGGCACGTATCACTTCCACGCCGTCGTTCTGCCCGACCAGGGTCTCGGCGAGGCGGCGGACGAACGTTTCCGCGCCCCCGACCACCTTCGGTGCCAATGGCGTTGGATAGAGGGATGACGTGATAAGGATCTTCATCGAAAAGGTCTGTCCAGCTATCCTGCCAAATGGCTTTGCTGAAATCTCCGTTTCGGCTTATTGCCGGTTGGTTCGATTGTTGTTCAAATAGACGTCCAAATATTGTCCTGTCACTGAATCCGCCGAAAACCTCTCGGCAAATCCTGGCTGCGGAGGCCGGGAGACTTTCCAGTGTGACCTCTCGTTGACGGCCTTCAGCATCAATTCTCCCAGTCGCCTATAATCGCTGGGCTCGTAGGACCCAACCATATTGGAAAACCCCGCGATCTCGGGAATCCCGCCGGCCGTCGAGCAAATCGTCGCCCGGCCGGCGTTGATGCTTTCGATCAATGTGCGCGGCAGCGGCTCCGGCCAGACCGAACTCACCAGGCAGACGTCGATGCTGGCATAGAATTCGGCTGCCTTGGCAAAGCCAAGCCATTCGACCTTCCTTCCGCTGCGGCTTTTTAGCCCCCGCACGTAATCCTCAAGCCCTTTTCCGGCAATTTTCAGTTGCCAGCCCTCGTCGGGAAGCTGCTCGGCTGCCTTGAGGACTACCTCAATACCTTTTTCAGCCTCGAGCCGCCCGATGAACCCGAATATCAGATCATCCGAGCTCGAAGCTGGTGACGGCACCACGGAGCTTGGATCGGCGATGTTGAAGATGACGCGGCCATCGGTGCCGGGGAAATATTTCAGCCTGGTGTGCTGGTCGAGCACGAATTGGCTGTTCGAGACCACCGCATCGACCATACGCGAGGCCAGCAGATAAGGCGACGTCATGGCGGCGCAGACGGTGCAGCGCTGCGCGCATGTCGCATCGCCCCGAAACAGCGTCGAGCGTTTGCAGAGCAGGGAATAGTCGCGCAGGGTGTGCACGATCCTGATGTTGCGCCGCCTGGCTTCCGACCACAGCGAGACCGAGAAGCCCGTGAGGTTGTTGGTGTGGACGACGTCGGGCTTCTCAATGTCGAGAATTTCGGCGAACCGCGCCGCGGATTTGCGATTCCATGTGTCCTTAAGATGCCACTTCAGGCGCTGGACCGAGGAGGGCTTCCTGTCGTTGCCGAACGGCCAGTAATCGTTGTCCATCGGCACGCGGTATACGCGCACGCCCTTGAGTTCGTCGATCGTGCGTTCCTGCTTGTTCTGAAGGCAGACCACGGACACCTGATGGCCGCGCTGGACGAACGCCTCCGCGAGCAGCGACACAGACACTTCGGCGCCCCCGATGATCTCGGGCGGATAGAGCGTGTTAACGATCAGTATTTTCAAGGATAGCCTCGGATTAGCAGCCCGCCGCAGCGTCAGTTCGATGGCCGGATCTCGAAATCCGGCACGGCCGTGCCCTTGACGCTGACAAGCAACGGCGTTGTCGATAACGCCGTCCAGGCGCCGGCGGCAGGGCCCGGCGCTTGCTGACATACATATCTGATCTCGGCATTCGGTTCCGCATTTTTTAATCGAACTTCGAAGCGCTTCGACGCAGTCTCCGACCAAAGCGCGAGTTTCGTTTCCGATCCACCGTCACTGCGAATCTGCACGACGCCGGGCGCCGGCGTGTTTCGCGTTGCCTTCAGGCTGGTGCGGATGAAGGCCCAGCTTTCGCGAATGGAACACACGGCAGGCTTCGGCGAATTGTCGAAATGATAAATGCCGAAATTGTCCTCCAGTTCACCAGGCTTCGTCCCACTGTCCTTCAGCTCGTAGAGCCATATCCCCTTGAGCCAGGCACCGGCGGTCGAGGCCCAGAGGATGATCTGCGCCATGTTGTCGGCGGCAAGCTGCTCGGTCACGCCGCATTTCGCGCTTGGTGTCGGCCAGCCCGTTTCGGTCAGGTAGATCGGATAGTCGGGATTGCCGGTCGCCTGTGCGACGCGTTGATGAAGATTTTGCAGCCGTTCGATCGCCTCAGCTGCGGTACGCCCGGCCGGTGACAGGCAATGGTTGTAGATGTGAATGGACATCCCGTCCGCGATACGAAGCAGGTCGGTCTTCAGCAGGGCGTCGGTCCATTTCCAGCCGGGATCGTCGCCCAGTGCTCCGACCACGAAAGGCGCGGACGGCACCGCCTGCTTGACCGCGGGCTGCACCGATCGGGCGAGCGTCACATAATTTTCGACGGTGAACAGCGGCTCCGCGCGCGCTCTGAGATTGTACTCGTTCCACAACTCGAAGATCGGCTGCCGCGATGCGACCGCTTGCGCGGCTGCCACGGCATAGGTGACGAATCTTTGGCGCGCTTCGTCGGTCGTCGGCGGATCGGAATTCGGGACGAGATGATGCCCGGTCCCGAGAATGAGCAGCGGGATTCCGACGCCGGACCTGATCTGGGTCTCGAGGCGGCCGTTCAGGGCATTGAAGCCGAGCCGCTTGCCGGGCAGCTCGAAATCCGACCAGGGGAAGTCGTCGCGGAACGAGGTGACCCCCAGCTCCTTCATCTGCTTGATGGCGGTCGCGGGCACATAGCCGCGGGCGCTGGTGACGCCGCCGAGGCCCTGGTGCGTGCCGACGCCCAGCAGGAAGCGCTGATCGAGCGGCTGCGCATTCTGTGCGTCTGCAGGATATGAGAGGCCGGCCGCGACGCAGAGCCCGCACATCAACATCCGGAAACGACGCAGGGCGCGTTTCCTGTTTTGCTCGGTCACGCTCGTGTCCACTCCTGCTCGCGTCAACCCGACAAGGCTAATACTCTTCTGTGGCCCCAATGGGGTGGGGCCGCCTTGTCTGCACGCTCGTCATTGAGCGCGCTGAGTTGGGCTATTTGGAGTTCACGACCACCGAGCTGATGTTGTCCGCGTTGGCGGTTGCCGCGTTCAGCGGGGCCATGAGCTTGATGAATTCGATCGACGGAGATTCCGCCACCGAGATCACGTCGTGATCGCGCATCCTGAACGTATCCGCCTGGAACCAGCCGTCCGGCTTGCTCATGTCGAACTTGTAGACGGCAGGGACCGACTTGGTCGGGAACTGGGATACGGCGATGCCGATCCTCTCCAGCAGCGGCTTGGGCTCGAAACGGTAGACGTAGATGGACTTGGAGTCCGCACGGGCGCCGTCGAGACCGCCTGCCTTCGCGATGGCTTCAGCCAGCGACATGTTGTCGTTCTCGAACGTGAAACGACGGTTGTTGGTGCCGCCGATCGATCCCGGAGACGGCGTCGAACCGAACACCATGTAGACGCGCGGAATGCGGGTCAGGAAGACGACGTCGCCTGGAGCGAGCAGCGCATCCTCGTTGGGGTTGTGAACGACCGAGGACATCGTTTCGCTGTAGGTGCGGCCCTCGCGCTTGATCGTGATCGTGCTCTCATAGGACGGATATTTCGGGCCGCCGGCGCGCGCGATCGCGCCCATCAGGCGAATCCCGCCCGGATCGACCGGGAAGCGGAGCGGCGAGTTGACTTCGCCGAGCACGCTGATCTGGTTACCGCGCTGTTCCGCCACGCTCACGACGGCCTGCGGGTCGATGGCGCGGTCCTTGAGACGCTCGCGGATGATGTTCGACACGGCGCGCGGCGTCAGCCCCGCGACCTTGATCGATCCGGCATAGGGGATGTTGATGTTGCCGGACTGGTCGACCTGCTGTCGCGGAATGTCCACGAAGTTGCCCGGCCGCACGCCTGCTTCGCGCGGAATGAACAGGCCGCCTGCCTGCGCTTCATACACGGTCACGGTGACGATGTCGCCGATGCCGATGGTGACGTCGCGATAGTTGCCGCCGGGGAGGCGGGAGAACACCATTCCGGCGGAGTCCGTGAACGCGTTGGTCGCCTGCAGGATCGCCGGATTGACCGGCATCAGGGCATAGGCGAGCGGCGCGGTCGGCTCGGTGATCAGCGCTGCATTTGTTTGCGTCGCGACGGCATCAGGAGCGTCTAACGGAATGAAGCTACCGCAACCCGTCAAGGAGAAGCTGATCGCAGCAGCGGCCAGGATTCGGCTAATACCGAAATCAAAATCAAAACGTTCGGTCTTAGCCACCACTATTCCCTCGCACTCATCTAAAATCGGAATCACCGTACAAATCCCGTGCTGCGGAGTCACTGCTACGTCTTCGACTTTATGGTAAAGCACTTGTGGCTGTGACCTTATTGCCACTTGTGAACGTGGATACACGCCGAAATCTCTGTCCAAAATTTGTGCGGAACATCCTCTTAAATAAGCAGTTCGCAAACCATACATACACGTGTCAGATCGATGTCACGATTGAGACTGCGATCGAACCAATGAGCAGCGCGCGGCGACGGACATGCAGATGCGACGGCATTGTCGCGAGATGACATCGCCATGAACTTCAAGTGTTGGATCCCGTCCTGAGTGATCCTGCGTTGTGTTTTCGTCGTCCTGCGGCGGGCATGGCGCCAGAGCGGACGTTCTCGCCGGGTCATCGGACCAATGTTTCTGCGACGGGATTCCACCTCCGTTAACGCTTAGATTTGGAAGCTGGCGTCACGCTGGCGTCCGTAAGGTCTTCCTAATCCTGATCCGGCTAGTGGTCGGCCAAACAAAAGGAAGGCGAAGACGATGTTGCACACCGGATCACTGCTGTTCGCGGCCGGCTTTCTCACCTGCGCGATGATCGTCGCATCGGCCATTGCGTGGTCGTTCTCCGATAAACGCGTGAATGACGGCGAGTTCGCGCAGGGCGATGCCCGCCGGCTGGCCTGATCAGCCGGTCGCTACGATCGCAGATTGTTCGGGAAATCGGACTGCAACTTCGCTTGCTGCCCGGATTCGCTCATCCGCACATGCACGACGTCGGCATAAACCTGACTGAGCGTGCGGTGGGTCTGCTCGATGTCGTAGAGGCGGGTGAAACGCTCATATCCGGCACGGCCGACCGCAGCCAGGTCGAGCCTGGTTGCGCGTTGAAAACCTTCAACCAGCTTTTCGGCCGAGACTTCGTCGCACAGCACGCCCGTCGCATTGTCTTCGACGATTTCCGGCAGGGCTCCGATGCGGAAGGCAATGATCGGCTTGGCCGCCCGCATCGCCTCGATGGCGACCAGGCCAAACGCCTCCCAGCGCGAGGGAATCGCGACCATGTCGGCCTGGTCGAGCTCGGCCTCGATCTGGTTGCGGTTCATCCAGCCCAGAAAAGAGACGTTGGCGGGCAGATCGCTTCTGCGGAATTTGCTGACGACCGAGGCGCCGATCAGGCGCACGTCGAGCTTGTCTCCGAGCGCGCGCGCCGCCTCGATCAGGAGATCGTAGCCCTTCTGACGGTCGAGGCGCCCGATGAAGAGGACCTTGATCTTCTCCGACCGCCATTGCGCTGCGCCCTTGTCGAGCGCAGGACGCTGCTTGGAAATCCCGTTGTGCACAAGAACCAGGCGATTCGCCGCGATTCCGACCTGCTTGGCGTCGGCCTGCTCGCTTTCCGAGATGCAGACGATGCGATGGGTGAATTTCGACAGCACGAGCTCGGTGAACTTCGTCACCTCGCGGCTGAGGCGGCCGGTTTCGCGGCCGAAGGCCCAGCCGTGCGGGCAATAGACGATGCGCGAGCGCCGATAGGTGAGCCAGAGCACCGGGCGCACCACGAGCCCGGCGAACGACGAGTGCAGGTGGATGACGTCAGGACGAAGCTGCCGGACCGCGCGCATGGTTGCAAACAGCATGCGAAACAGGCCGACCGCGTTGCGTCCGTCGCGCGGAAACGTGGTGACCGCGTCGTCCTCGATGTTCACCAGGTCGCTGCGATGGTCGGAGGGAACGACATAGTTGACGTTGCCGGGGCCGAAGCTCGCGCTCTGGTGCGGATGCAGCTCGTTGAGGTAGGTCGCGATGCCGCCACGGACCGTTTCGGCGACATGCAGAATCTTCAGGCCGCTGGACAACGGTCATTCCTTCCTTGTCTTGAAGGCGCCAGATACTGGAGACGCCGGATCTTGCAGACGCACGTCTAACCTCGCTAAGCAGCAATAATCGGGCCGCGTCATTGTTTCGCACGGTCGGATGTGGATCGGGATGCCGGCTTGGCGAGGAATTCGAGCATCGCTGCGGCGGACTTGGCCCAGGAATATGTCATAAGGCGCTGCCGCTGCTTCTCCTGTTCCACCGGCGAGATCCTGCCGAGTTCAATTCTTTCGCGCATTCGTGCCGACAGCTGATCCGCGTTGAGCGGATCGAAATAGACGGCGGCATCGTTGCAGGTCTCGCGCACGGCATCGGCGGAACTCGCGATCACCGGACAGGCGAAGAACATCGCCTCCAGGGGAGGCACGCCGAATCCCTCATAAAGGCTCGGAAACACGAATGCGGCGGCCCGGGAGAACAGCGCGGCAATCTCCTCGTCCTTCAGGCGCCCGGCGATGACGACGCCGGCCCTCGATTCCGCGGCCGCGCCCCCGAACACCTTGTTGTTATCGCCGCCGACCACGACCAGCGGAAAATCGGCGCGGCCAAGCTGCTCGGCGGCGCGAATGGCCGTATCGACATTCTTGTTCTTCGTCATCGAGCCGACGAAGAGGAAGAATTGATGGGGCGCAAGACGCAGCTTGTCGATGATCGAGAAGTCGGGCGCGACGGTCGCAAAATGTTCCGCGCTGTTCGCAATGACGGGGATCGAAGCCGGATCCAGCGACAGCACCTCGGCAAGTTCGTTGCGTGAAAACGCCGAAACTGTTGCGATCGTTGCCGTGCGCGCCAGCAGATGGCCGAGCGTCCGGTGCAGGGCGAGGTAGCGCCAGCTGAAGAAGTCCGGCCGCCGGAAAACCTGCGCGTCGTGAATCACGACGAGATGGTCGCGGTGGAGTACGGGGCCGGAATTGGCGAGACTGACGAGACGGGTGCCGGCCGCGGCGCGCGCCAGATCGATCTGATCCCACGCGTGCCCCTGCAAAGATCCGATCTGCTTGATGGCGATGCGGCGAAGACCTGGAAGCGTCTGCGCATTCGGCGGCGCAAGGATTTGCCACTCTGCATCCAGCAGTTGCTGCGGAGCCTCTCCGCTCGCGAGCAAGCGGTCCATCGCCTTGACGATCTCGGCGGCGTAGCGCTGCACGCCCGTGAGCGATTGTGACAGGAACCTGCCGTTGATGGAGAGTTTCAAAGTCGATCTTTTTCTTTGCGGGTTCTTGCGCGAACAATGCCCTAAGACTGAGCATCAGGCGCCGAATATACGTCCTATGACGTCTAGCACATGTGGCGCTATCGTCCGAGCATCCTTGCAGGCGGATAGCATGCGATGGTGCATGACGCCATCATGTTTCCTACACATTTCGATGCGCTTACATGGGCGGACTGACTTGATGATTGTCGTGACTGTCCAAACCTTGCCTCTCATGTCCTGGTCTGGCAATGCTCCGCGGAATGAACGAGATGACAACTTTGCGGCCAGTGATCGTTACCGGCGCTGCCGGCTTTATCGGAATGCACGTTTGTGAACGGCTGTTGGCACGTGGCGAGCAGGTCGTCGGCATCGATGCAATCACTCCATATTACGATCCCGCGCTGAAGCTTGCGCGTCTCGCAACGCTCGAACACCATCCAGGGTTCAAATTCCACAAGATCGATCTCGCAGACTTCGCCGCCGTGACGCGCGTCTTCGACGAGATCTCGCCCGATCGCGTCGTGCATCTGGCGGCGCAGCCCGGCGTGCGCGCGTCGATCGACGATCCCATCACCAGCATCCGGGCCAATTGTGACGGCTTTGTCACCGTGCTCGAAGCCGGCCGGCGCCATGGTCTGGCGCATCTCGTCTACGCCTCGTCGAGTTCGGTGTATGGCGCCAACCGCACCTTGCCGTATTCGACCGAGCATTCGGTGAACCATCCGGTCAGCCTTTACGCCGCAAGCAAGAAAGCCAACGAGCTGATGGCGCATACCTTTGCGCATGTTCACAAGCTGCCGGTGACCGGGCTTCGCTTCTTCACCGTCTACGGCCCGTGGGGCCGGCCCGACATGGCCGCCTATCTGTTCACGCGCGCGATCTTCGCGAATGAGCCGATCAGGATTTTCAATAAAGGCGACATGTGGCGCGACTTCACCTATGTCGACGACATCGTCGAAGGGGTGATCCGCACCCTCGATCGGCCCGCGGCGCCGAATCCCGCGTGGAATGCCGAGCGGCCGGAAAATTCGTCGAGCTATGCGCCGTATCGCGTCTACAACATCGGCAACAACAGGTCGGTCAACCTGATGGAGTTCGTCGAGACGCTCGAGAAGATCATCGGCAAGCCGGCGATCCGCCAGCTGTTGCCGATGCAGGCCGGCGACGTCCTGGAGACGCGCGCCGACATTTCCGCGCTCCAGCGCGACGTCGGCTTCTCGCCGTCCACGTCGATCGCGGATGGCCTCGGCCGCTTCGTCGAATGGTATCGGAAGTACCACGGCGTCTGATTCCGCGGGCGACGGCACCTGCGTGTCGCCCGGGAATGCCGGCTCTTAAGCCGGTTCTTGCGCTGGTTCTTGCGCTTTTGACCGCCGGCGGCCTTGTCAGCGGGCGCGAACGGTGGTTATCCCGTCCCTCTGAACCTCTTTGACCCCGAACCAGGCGCGGGCCCATGGCTGAGCGGATCGCTCTCATCACCGGCGTGACCGGTCAGGACGGCGCCTATCTCGCCGAATATTTGCTGTCGCTCGGCTATGTCGTGCACGGCATCAAACGGCGCTCGTCCTCGTTCAACACCGCGCGCGTCGATCACCTCTACCAGGACCCGCATGTCGGCAACGTGCCGTTCCTGATGCACTATGGCGACATGACGGATTCGACCAATCTGATCCGCCTGGTGCAGCAGATCCGGCCGACCGAGATCTACAATCTCGCAGCTCAAAGCCACGTCGCCGTCAGCTTCGAGAGCCCGGAATACACCGCGAATGCCGACGCCATCGGCGTGCTGCGCCTCCTGGAAGCGATCCGCATCCTCGGCATGGAGAAGGAGACGCGGTTCTACCAGGCCTCGACCTCCGAGCTCTACGGCCTGGTGCAGGAGATCCCGCAGAAGGAGACGACGCCGTTCTATCCGCGCTCGCCCTACGGCGTTGCAAAACTCTACGGCTACTGGATCACGGTGAACTACCGCGAAGCCTACGGCATGTTCGCGTCGAACGGCATCCTGTTCAACCATGAGAGCCCGATCCGCGGCGAGACCTTTGTGACCCGCAAGATCACCCGCGGCGTCGCGCGTATCGAGGTCGGGCTGGAACAGACGCTCTATCTCGGCAATCTCGAAGCCAAGCGCGACTGGGGCCATGCCAGGGACTATGTCGAGGGCATGCACAAGATCCTGCAGGCCGACAAGCCCGACGACTTCGTGCTCGCCACCGGCGAGATGCGCTCGGTGCGCGAGATGGTCGAGCTGTCCTTTGCGCATGTCGGCCGCCGCATCGCATGGCGCGGCAAGGGCGTCGAGGAGACCGGCGTCGACGAGACGAGCGGCAAGACCGTGGTGAAGATCGATCCGACCTATTTCCGCCCGACCGAGGTCGATCTCCTCGTCGGCGACGCCAGCAAGGCGCGCGAGGTGCTCGGCTGGACGCCGAAGCGCAGCTTCGCCCAGCTCGTCGAGGAGATGATGGCAAGCGATCTGGCCGAGGCAAAACGGGACGCTGGCAGTGGCAAACGCACCGTTTGAGCTGAGGGGCAGAAGCGTCTATGTCGCCGGCCATCGCGGCATGGTCGGAGCCGCGCTGGTGCGCCGGCTGGCGCGGGAGGACGTGCGGCTCGTCACGGTCGACCGGCGCGAGGTCGATCTCTGCAACCAGGCCGCCGTGTTCGACTGGTTCGCGAAAGCGCGGCCGCAAGTGATCTTCCTCGCCGCGGCCAAGGTCGGCGGCATCGTCGCCAACAACACGCTGCGCGCCGAGTTCATCTACGACAACATCGCGATTGCCGCGAACGTGATCCAGGCCGCGCACTTCAACGGCGCCGAGAAGCTGATGTTTCTGGGCTCGTCCTGCATCTATCCGAAGCTGGCGCCGCAGCCCTTGCGCGAGGATTCGGTGCTATCAGGCCCGCTGGAGCCGACCAATGAGCCCTATGCGATCGCCAAAATCGCCGGCATCAAGATGGCGGAGGCCTATCGCAGCCAGTATGGCAGCGACTTCATCAGCGTGATGCCGACCAATCTGTACGGTCCCGGCGACAATTATCACCCTGAATTGAGCCACGTCGTCGCCGCCCTGATCCGGCGTTTCCATGAGGCAAAAGTCGCAGGCGCGAAGAGCGTCATCGTGTGGGGCACCGGCACGCCGCGGCGCGAGTTCCTCTATGTCGACGACATGGCGGATGCCTGCGTGCACCTGATGAAGACCTATTCGAGTGCGGAGCTGGTCAACATCGGCACCGGCGAGGACATCACCATCGCCGAGTTCGCGCGCGTCGTGGCCGACATCGTCGGCTACGGCGGCGAGATCAGTTTCGACACCTCGCGCCCCGACGGCACGCCGCGCAAGCTGCTCGACGTCAGCCGTCTCGCCAAGCTCGGCTGGCACGCGACGACCTCGCTCGAGGACGGCGTGAGACGCGCTTACGCGGCGTATCTCTCGCATACGTAGAATGCAACCAATGCATGTCGCGTATTTCAGGAGATGACCGCAACACCTGTCACGCGCGGCGGTTAAGGTTTATTCGGTTCGCGAAGCAACCTGCCCTAATGTTGGGCGTGCGGCCGGATACAGAAATGGTCTAGGGTGTTCAGTGGAACATCCGTCTTCAACGGAAAGAGTTTTTCATGCGAATCGCGATGATCGGAACGGGCTATGTGGGACTGGTGTCCGGAGCCTGCTTTGCGGATTTCGGTCACGACGTCACCTGCGTCGACAAGGACGAGAAGAAGATCGCGGCGCTTCATCGCGGCGAGATTCCGATCTACGAGCCCGGCCTCGACGAACTGGTCGCGACCAATGTAAAGGCCAAGCGGCTCGACTTCACCACCGATTTGTCGAAGCCGGTCGCGGACGCCGATGCCGTCTTCATCGCGGTCGGCACGCCCTCGCGCCGCGGCGACGGTCACGCCGATCTGTCCTATGTCTACGCCGCCGCGCGCGAGATCGCGCAGTCGCTGTCGGGCTTCACCGTCGTCGTGACCAAGTCGACCGTCCCGGTTGGCACCGGCGACGAGGTCGAGCGCATCATCCGCGAGACCAACCCCGCGGCCGACGTCGTCGTCGCCTCCAACCCCGAATTCCTGCGCGAGGGCGCGGCGATCCGCGACTTCAAGTACCCCGACCGCGTCGTCGTCGGCACCTCCGACGAGCGCGGCCGCAAGGTGATGGGCGACGTCTATCGCCCGCTGTCGCTGAACCAGGCCCCGCTGATGTTCACGGCGCGCCGCACCGCCGAGATGATCAAATACGCCGCGAACGCGTTCCTCGCGACCAAGATCACCTTCATCAACGAGATCGCGGATCTCTCGGAAAAGGTCGGCGCCAACGTGCAGGAGGTCGCGCGCGGCATCGGCCTCGACAACCGCATCGGCACCAAGTTCCTGCATGCGGGTCCGGGCTTCGGCGGCTCCTGCTTCCCGAAGGACACCAAGGCGCTGATCAAGATCGCGCAGGACTATGACGTGAGCCTGCGCATCGTCGAATCCGTGCTGGCCGTCAACGAGAACCGCAAGCGCGCGATGGCGCGCAAGGTCAGCCAGGCGCTCGGCGGTAGCTTGCGCGGCAAGACCATTGCCGTGCTCGGCCTCACCTTCAAGCCCGACACCGACGACATGCGCGATGCGCCGTCGATCCCGCTCGTCACCGGCCTGATCGACATGGGCGCGACGGTCAAGGCGTTCGATCCCGTCGGCATGGAGCAGGCCAAGGGCGAGCTGCCGAACATCACCTATTGCGAGGACGCCTATTCCTGCGCGCAAGGCGCCGACGCGCTCGTCATCGTCACCGAATGGGTGCAGTTCCGCGCGCTCGATCTCGGTCGACTGAAGGCGGCCATGACCCAGCCCGTCGTGGTCGATCTCCGCAACATCTACCCGCCCGAAGAGATGCAAGCCGCCGGCTTCACCTACGAGAGCATCGGGCGATCGTCCCAGGCTTAAGCTGGTCGTTTGAAGTTCGGGTTCGCCCGCCTCATCCTGGGGCGGGCGAAATCGTTTCTGATGCGATATGATCCGGTCGCATCAGGTCGCCGCGTTTGGCCTCGTTGCCGCGATGGAGATTGTCATGACCGACGACACGCACACGATCCGCAGTGGCGGGCTCACCGCGACCATCAAAGCACACGGCGCCGAGCTGTGCTCGTTGAAGGACGGCAGCGGTGTCGAATTTGTCTGGCAGGCGGGGCCGGCCTGGCCACGCCACGCGCCGCTGCTGTTTCCGATCGTCGGGCGTCTCGCCAATGACGAAATGCGGCACCGGGGCAAGACCTACCGGATGACCCAGCACGGTTTTGCGCGCGACAGCCGGTTCGCGTGGGTAGAGCGCGGCGAGAACCGTTGCACGCTGGCGCTCGAAGACAGCGAGACAACGCGCGCGCTCTATCCGTTCGCATTTCGCCTGACGGCCACCTATGCGATCGACGACGCCGGTCTCGATCTCTCGCTCACGGTCGTGAACACTGGCAAGGAGACATTGCCGGTGTCGCTCGGTGGCCATCCCGCCTTCAACTGGCCGCTTCAGCCTGGAATGTCGAAGGAGAGCTACGCGCTGACGTTCACGAACGAGGAGCCGTCTCCGGTTCGCCGTGTCGAGGGCGGACTCCTGCTCGCGGCAACGGATCCGAGCCCCGTCAGAGGCACCGTGCTTCCTTTGTCGGAATCCCTGTTCACCAATGACGCCGTCATCCTCGACCCCGTCAACAGCCATGCGGTCCACTATGCGGCCGGGCAGGGGGGCGGGCCCTGGCTCAAAATGTCATGGCGCGGCTTTCGCGAGCTCGGCGTCTGGTCGAAACCGACAGGCGCGCCGTTCCTCTGCATCGAGCCCTGGCGCGGCTATGCCAGTCCCGTCGGTTTCGAAGGCGAGTTCAGCGACAAGCCGGGTCTGATGCACATCGCGGCCGGCGCGAACGAAGAACTGTCGTACCGGATCGAGGTTGGATCGTCCTGAGGCCGGACGGCGCATCGCGCAGCCCTCAGACCTCGATCCGCGTGAGATCCTCGCCGAGCACAACGGGACCCGAATAGTCCTTCCTGACGTCCGCGAGCAACGCATCCAGCATGGCATCGTCGGTGCGCGGACGGTGATGGGTCAGCGCAAGCTTCTTGACGCCGGCCTTGGCTGCGATCTTGCCGACCGTATCGCCGCAGGCGATCGTGTATTTCGCGAGCCGGCGGAGATGGTCGTTGTTGATTTCAGGCGTTGCGAGAAAGCAGCACTGCACCAGTAGGTCGGCTCCTTCAGCCAGCCGCTCGAGACCAGGGCAGGGCACCGTGTCGCCGGAGATCGCTATGACCTTGCCCTCGGCTTCGAAGCGGAAGCCGAGGCACATCCAGCGCGCGAGAAACGCCGGCGACATGTCGAGACCGTCGCCATGTGAGACGAGCTCGGCGCTGATCTTCCAGCGACCGGTGTCGAGGACGGGGCCGGGAATGATGTCCGTCGCGACGACCGGCTTCCAGCCGCCAAAGGTCGGCTCGCCCTGATCCCGCCAGGCGATGTCCTTGTCGTAGACCTGTGTGATCAGCGTGTTGACGAGCCGTTCGGTATCGGGCGGACCGTAGATGCGCAGATCGTCCTTGCGCCCATGCATCCACGAATTCAGCATCACATCATAGAGGTCGCCGATGTGGTCGAAGTGGTGATGGGTGAGAAAGACCGTGTTGATGGCGCCGAGCGGCACGCCGGCTTTGTGGAGCTGCACCATGACGCCGCGGCCCGCGTCGAACAGGATATTCTCCTCGCCAAGCCTGATCAGCGTGGTCGTCGCCATGCGGCGCGGGTCCGGGCGTGGGCCGCCGGTGCCGAGCAGTATGACTTCCATGGCGCCCACTCCAGCGTGAAGCCGGTCGACCTGATCACGCCGCCCCGGCGTGTCTGAAGATCTTTCGTGGCGTACTGTAGATTCGAAGGCGTCAGCTAGACAAGTCGCGCGTCAGTGCAGACCGGCCACAGTGGCCGCGATGGTCGGCCGAATGGTTGACCGGTCCGATCCCGCGGACGTCAGGCGATGCGCGAGATCCTGCGCGCGCCGTTCGACCAGATGCCAGGTCGCGCGTGCGACGAGATAGCTGAGCGCGGCGGTGACGGCATAGGCGATCAGCAGCGAGACCAGTCCGTCCGCAAGCGGCCAGATCTGGCGCAGGCCGTAGATCACCGCGAAGTGCGACAGGTACATCGAATAGGAGTTGCGGCCGAGCGCCTCGATCGGCCGGCAGCGGATCGCGAGGCGGATGCAACCTGCAACCAGCGCGCCGAGCACGAGGTTGATCATCAAATAGTTGAATTCATGCGAGCCGGTCGCGCGGTCGGCGATGAAGGACAGCACGATGAAGGCGGCGAAGATCGCTGCGTCCGACTTCGCAAAGCCGTCGCGCAGCGAGAAGAACAGCGCGCATCCCACGAGGAAGACCGGCAGCTGGTTCAGGAAGCTGATGTGCAGCGCATTCCAGACGAAGGCCTCGTGGCCGGGCCCGTAATAGGCCGAGAACAGCGCGAACGCCCACGGCTTGAACAGGCAGACATTGACGAGATGCAGCGCGATCGCGAGCGCGAGATAGAGATGGCGGCGTGATCCGAAGGCCGTGATCACGAAGGGGAACACGAGATAGAACGTCATTTCCGCCGCGATCGACCAGTCGCCCGGCACGACGCTGTTGACGCTGTCCGGCCAGAAGCCGTGCAGGAACGTCGCGGTCAGGATCACCTGGAGCGGTCCGATGCCGTTGGGCGCGTCGTAGCTCGGCCCCGTGCCGTTGATGACGAGGTAAACCGGGATCGCGAGCCAGAACAGCGGCGCGATGCGCAGGAAGCGCCGGATGTAGAATTTGCGCGTCGGGTCGGTTTCGGTGCGCTGCGTCCACATCAGGCACATCGTCATGGCGCTGACGAAGTAGAACACGTTGACGCCGGTCCAGCCGCACATGAAGGCGAAGTCGACGGCGTGGATCTTTGAAGGAAAAGATTGTGAAACGTGGATCGCCATCACGCCGACGATGGCGAGGCCGCGCAGGACGTCGAGCGTGTGAGAACGGCCGAAAGGCGTTGCACCTTGCTCGGTTCGTTCGGCGGCCAACCGGGCCTGCCCCTGCATCACGCCTGCTCCGTGGTTTCGCATCTGCAAGCGGAGACCATAGAGGCGCGGCCGGCTGTTTCGAAGCCGAAGCCTTTCTTTACGTTAACCAGCGGTTGAGTCCGATGCCGAATGTACGGGATCGGCGGTGTCGAGAGCCCCGGTCGGCGCTCGCACGAGCCATGCCGGCATGATGATGCGCGCGATGAGAATTGTGGGGCAATTCATACTTAATACGCCAATACCATGACCAATATTGTTCGGGCAGCACAACACGCCTAGTATTCCAGCAGGCAATCTCGGGGGCTCGAATAAGTCGTGAATGTTCGTTCACAGGACAGTGCGCTGCGCGACGACTTGAACTTTCAAGCCGCGCCACAAGCACACAGGACATCCAACAACGTGGTTGATTCCGCACGTCAGGAATTAAGGCCTGCCGGCCGCGAACGGCTGATCGTCGTCGAAGACGATCCCGTGACGCGGACGATGCTGGTCGGCTATTTCAGCGAGAACAATTTCGACGTTGTCGGCGCCGGCTCCTGCGCGGAATGCCGTCAGGCGCTGCGCTCGCGCACCGATCTCGTCTTCCTCGACGTGCAGTTGCCCGATGGCGACGGCTTCGAGCTCGCCAAGGAGATCCAGGCGACCAGCAATGCGGGCATCATCTTCGTGACGCGCCGCGACACCGACGTCGATCGCATCCTCGGGCTCGAGATCGCCGGCGACCATTACGTTACCAAGCCGATCAATCTGCGCGATCTGCTCGCGCGTGCGCGCAGCGTGCTGCGGCGGCGTTCGATCGACCGCAAGGCGGCGCGCAACCACAATTCGATCGCCTTCGGCGACTGGATCATCGACCTGACCCGGCGCGAGCTGCTCGGCAGCGACGGCAAGCCGGTGGCGTTGACGCGCGCCGAGTTTGACCTGCTCGCGGCGCTGGTCGGCGCCGACGGCCGGCCGCTCAGCCGCGACTATCTGATCGAGGTCGTCAGCAACCGCCAGGCCGAGGTCGATATCCGCACGGTCGATGCGCTGGTGGCGCGGCTGCGGCGCAAGCTCGTCGGCAGCGGCACGCCCGTGATCGCGACCGTCACCGGCGTCGGCTACAAGCTCGCGCTCAGCGAGCGGCTCTAGCCTCATCCGTCGAAAGATCCGATCACCCTCGCGCCTATCGCGCGCGGGCGCTCTGGTCCGTCGATGTCCTTTGCGTCGCCCCGGCCAGCTGGTCATCGACCGCATACAGCGTGCAGGTCGGCGACCATTTCATGCAGGCGCTAAGCGAATCGCGCCGGGCGTCGTCGGCGGTGGTGCGGCCCGAGCGCCAGCCGTAACCGCCGTTCGGCGACACCGCAAAAGCCTTGTGCGGCATGGTGCTGGCGAGATAGCGCGAGAATTCGGCGCGCGCGGCCTCGTTGAGCTGGCCCGGCGGCGGCAGCGGATCGGGAAGGCTCAGGATGTCATGGCCGAGCCCGCGCTCGCGCAGGAAGGCGTCGAGATAGGGCGTCCATTGCGGGCGGCCAACCACCGAATAGAGATAGTGGCCGTCGTCGCCGTAAGGCGGCGCCGCAATGAATTTCGCGTGACCGCCATTGCCGCGAAATCCGTCATAGAGGCGGCGCGCGAGATCGGGACCGAAGAACGAATCATTGGCCGCATAGACCCACAGCATCGGCACGCGCGACGTCTTGCCGAACGTGGCGAAGGCCTGCACCAGCCCATTCTCGTTGCAGACGTCGTCGTCATCGCGCGAGCCGCGGCCGCCGGCAAAGCTGATCGCGGCGACGAGACCACTCGGTGCCTGCGCGGTCAGCGCGACGGTGGTGAGCCCGCCGGCGGAATGGCCGGCCGCGATCATGCCCGATGTCGTGACGTCGGCCCTGCGCCCCATCGCGTCGATCGCCGCGCGCAAATCCGCGACTGCAACCGCCGCCGCCGGCAGATAGGTGGCATTCGCGCAAGCGCCGACGCTGTCGACGCGTCCGCCGGGCGAGGTGCCGTAGCCGCGCCGCATCACGATCAGCGCGGCAAAGCCGCGCCGGGCATATTCGAGCGCGATCCCGTAATATTTGTGCGCCGACATGGTCGCGCGGTCGTCGAAACTGCGCGGCGAGCCGTGGCTGAGCAGCGCGAGCGGATAGCGCTTCGTTCCGGCCGGCCGGACCAGAAAGGCCTCCAGCCCCTGCGGCCCGGCCTCCGTCATCGGAATGCGCAGGTCTTCCGTGTAGAACTCCGCGGCCATCGCAGTGGGCACGATATCAGCCGTCGCAAGCCAGGCCATCAGAACAACCAAGAGCCTGTGAAACAGCGTCATGCCCCGACTCGAAAAAGCCCCGATCTCAAAGACCATAGCATGATCTCAGGAACGGCCAGCCCGCCGCGCGTGTTGTGCCCTTGGCGGGGGGCCGGCCGATGCTATGGTATTCCACAAACTCTGCACGACAGGACGAGGATCTTTCAGTGGCTGATGTTGACCCCGCGGCGGGCAAGCTGGTCTCGCCGGACGCGCTCACCAATGTTCCGCGGCTGGTGACGGCCTATTTCGCCGGCAAGCCCGATGCCGGCGATCCCGCGCAGCGGGTGGCGTTCGGAACCTCCGGCCATCGCGGCACGTCGTTCAAGAACAGCTTCAACGAGGGCCACATCCTCGCGACCACGCAGGCGATTTGTGACTACAGAACTGAAAAGGGCCTGACCGGCCCGCTCTTCATCGGCATCGACACCCATGCGCTGGCCGAGCCGGCGCTGGTCAGCGCCGTCGAGGTGTTCGCCGCCAACGGCGTCGACATCATGATCGACAAGGACGGCGGCTACAGCCCGACGCCTGTCATCTCGCACGCGATCCTGACCTACAACAAGGGCCGCGCTAGCGGCCTTGCCGACGGCGTCGTCGTCACGCCCTCGCACAATCCCCCCGAGGACGGCGGCTACAAATACAATCCGCCGCATGGCGGCCCGGCCGACACCGACGCGACCTCCGTCGTCGAGAAGCGCGCCAACGCCTATCTCGCCGACGGCCTGAAGGGCGTGAAGCGCATCGACTACGCCAAGGCGCGCAAATCCGCGAACGTGCACGCCTACGACTTCATCACGCCCTACGTCGCCGATCTCGGCAATGTCGTCGATCTCGATCTGGTCAAATCCGCCGGAATCAATATCGGGATCGATCCGCTCGGCGGCGCCGCCGTGCATTACTGGCATCCGATCATCGAGCGCTACGGCCTGAAAGCCACGGTGGTGAACGAGGCGATCGATCCGACCTTCCGCTTCATGACCGTCGACTGGGACGGCAAGATCCGCATGGATTGCTCCTCGCCCTACGCGATGGCGAGCCTGATCGCGATGCGCGACCGCTTCGACGTCGCATTCGCCAACGACACCGACGCCGACCGCCACGGCATCGTGACGCGCACCGGCGGCCTGATGAATCCGAACCATTACCTTGCGACCGCGATCTCCTATCTGTTCGTGAACCGCCCGAACTGGGGCAAGGATGCCGCGATCGGCAAGACCGTGGTGTCGAGCTCGATCATCGACCGCGTCGCCAAGAAGCTCGGCCGCAGGCTGGTCGAAACGCCGGTCGGCTTCAAATGGTTCGTCGACGGCCTCCTCACGGGCGGCTTCGGCTTCGGCGGCGAGGAGAGTGCAGGGGCCTCGTTCCTGCGCCGCGACGGCGGGGTGTGGACCACCGACAAGGACGGCATCATCCTCGGCCTGCTCGCAGCCGAGATCATGGCGAAGACCGGCCGCGATCCCAGCCAGCTCTTCAACGACCTCACTGCCGAGCTCGGCGTGCCGCACTATGCGCGCATCGACGTCGCCGCCACCGCGCCCCAGAAGAACATCCTCAAGTCCGTCACGCCCGAGCAGCTCGGCCTCAAGGATCTCGCCGGCGATCCCGTCCGCGCCACGCTGAGCAAGGCGCCGGGCAACGGCCAGCCGTTCGGCGGCATCAAGGTCGAAACCGATTTCGGCTGGTTCGCCGCAAGGCCGTCGGGGACCGAGGACGTCTACAAGATCTACGCGGAAAGTTTCCGCAGCACCGAGCACCTGAAGCGGATTCAGGAAGAGGCCCAGGCGGGGCTGAAGAAGGTGTTCGGGGCGTAGGGCACTGAGCCCAGTACGACTCTTCGGTTGCTGCTCCGAGGAAGTGCTTTCCGCATTCTCCGCTGTCATCACCCGCGAAAGCGGGTGATCCAGTATGCCGCGGCCGTGCCGTGATGCGGAGGAGCCGCAGCGTACTGGATTCCCCGCCTTCGTGGGGAATGACATTCCGGTACAATTGTATACATCATCAAGATAATAGGTATTCAAATACGCCAAATTTGGCCTTGAACGATTCTATCCCTCCGTTACTGTATACATAACGTATTCATAAGCCTTGGGAGAGCGACCCGTGACAAAACCCTTCCCGATGAACGCCTGGTACGCCGCGGCCTGGGACGCTGACGTCAAGCCGGCGCTGTTGCCGCGGACGATCTGCGGCAAGCATGTCGTGATGTACCGCAAGGCCGATGGCTCGGTGGCCGCGCTGGAGGATGCCTGCTGGCACCGCCTGGTGCCGCTGTCCAAGGGCCGGCTGGAAGGCGACACTGTCGTCTGCGGCTATCACGGGCTGAAATACAATTCGCAGGGGCGCTGCACCTTCATGCCCTCGCAGGAGACCATCAATCCGTCGGCCTGCGTCCGCGCCTATCCCGCGGTCGAGCGTCATCGTTACGTCTGGCTCTGGATGGGCGACCCCGCGCTGGCCGATCCCGCGCTCGTCCCTGACATGCACTGGAATCACGATCCGGCCTGGGCCGGCGATGGCAAGACCATCCACGTCAATTGCGACTACCGCCTCGTGCTCGACAATCTCATGGACCTCACCCACGAGACATTCGTGCACGGCTCCTCGATCGGCAACGATGCGGTCGCCGAGGCGCCGTTCGACGTCACCCATGGCGAGAAGACGGTGACGGTGACGCGCTGGATGCGTGGCATCGAGGCGCCGCCGTTCTGGGCCAAGCAACTCGGCAAGCCCGGCCTCGTCGACCGTTGGCAGATCATCCGCTTCGAAGCCCCGTGCACGATCGCGATCGATGTCGGCGTGGCGCCGACAGGCACCGGCGCGCCGGAAGGCGACCGCTCGCAGGGCGTCAACGGTTTCGTGCTCAACACCATCACGCCGGAGACCGAGAAGACCTGCCACTATTTCTGGGCGTTCGTCCGCAACTATCAGATCGGCGAGCAGCGCATCACCACCGAGATCCGCGAGGGTGTCTCCGGGATCTTCCACGAGGACGAGCTGATCCTCGAGGCGCAGCAGCGCGCCATGGACGAGAACCCCGATCGGATCTTCTACAACCTCAACATCGACGCCGGTGCGATGTGGACGCGCAAGCTGATCGACAGGATGGTGGCGAAGGAAAGCGCGCCGCAGCAGCTCCAGGCCGCGGAGTAGGCCAGGTGAAACCAGCGCCCGAGCGAGAGGTCGACCGCTCCGTCTCGCAGACCGTGAAGGCGCAGCTCGCGCTGCGCGACCAGATCCTGTCGGGTCGCTTACGGCCCGGCGAGCGTATCTCCGAGCTCCAGGCGGTGGAGACGACCGGCGCCTCGCGCACGCCGGTGCGCATGGCGCTGGTGCGGCTGGAGGAGGAAGGCCTGCTGGAGGCGATTCCCTCCGGCGGCTTCATGGTGAAGGCGTTTTCCGAGCGCGACATCTCCGATTCCATCGAGCTGCGCGGCACGCTCGAAGGGCTCGCCGCGCGCTTCGCAGCCGAGCGCGGCGTTTCCGCGCGCGAGCTCGAGCCGCTCAAGGAATGTCTCGCTGCGATCGACGAGCTCTTGCGCCAGGTGCCGATCTCGGTCGATGCCTTCTCGTCCTACGTCACGCTGAACGCGCGCTTCCACGCACTGCTCACGGAATTGTCGCGCAGCCCGCCGCTGATCCGGCAGATCGACCGCGCCTCGGCGCTGCCGTTCGCCTCGCCAAGCGGTTTCGTGATGGCGCAATCGGCGCTGCCCGAGGCGCAGCAGATTCTGATCATCGGGCAGGAGCACCATCGCGTCGTGATCGACGCCATCGAGAACCGCGAAGGCGCCCGCGCCGAGGCCGTGATGCGCGAGCACGCGCGCCTCGCGGTGCGAAACTTGCGGCTCGCGTTGCGCAACCGCACCCATCTCGACCTCTTGCCGGCGCTCGCGCTGATCAAGACCGCAACCGACTAGGGCCGTCACCATGCGCTTCATCGAAACCTGGATTCCGGCAACGCTCGTCGCGACGCGCGATCTTGCGCCGGGCATCCGCGAATTCGTGATCCTGCCGGATCAGTTCGACGGCACGGCCTATCCGGTCGGCAGCCACATCAATGTCAGCGTGACCATCGACGGCCTGCCGGAGACGCGATCCTATTCGCTGGTCGGCGAGGCGTCCTCGCGCGGTTTCAGAATCGCGGTGCGCCGCGCCGAGGATTCCCGCGGCGGCTCGCGCTATATGTGGCAGCTCGCACCCGGCGCTCGGCTCGACATCACCCGGCCGGCTTCGCTGCTCGCGGTCGACTGGGCCCGCGAAAACTATTGCCTGATCGCCGGCGGCATCGGTATCACGCCGATCCTTGGCGCCGCACAGGCGCTGGCGCGTCGCGGCGCTGATGTCACGCTGCATTATGCCGTGCGCTCGCGCACCGATGCCGCCTATCTCGACGATCTCGCCAAAATGCTCGGTGAGCGCCTGGTCGTTCACGCGAGCGACGAGGGCCGGCGGCTCGACCTCGATGCGCTGTTCGGATCATTGCCGCAAGGTGCGCTGGCGCTGTTCTGCGGTCCGATGCGGATGCTGGATGCCGCGCGCCACGCCTGGATCGGCGCCGGCCATCCGCTTCTCGATCTCCGCTACGAGACCTTCGGCTCCAGCGGCACGCTGCCGACCGAGACGTTTCGCGTGCGCCTGAAGGGGACCGATGTCGAGCTCGAAATCCCACGCGAGCGCTCGATGCTTGATGTGCTCAATGCCAGCGGCCACGACGTGATGTACGATTGCAAGCGCGGCGAATGCGGCCTGTGCGCCATCGACGTGGTCGAGGTCGACGGAGAGATCGATCATCGCGACGTCTTCTTCAGCGATCACCAGAAGCAAAGCAACCAGAAGATCTGCGCCTGCGTCTCCCGCGCCCGCGGCACCATCACCGTGGACACGCTGCTGCGGGCGGATGCGGTCTGACCGGGGCTGGAGGGAAAGCGCGATCAGCCTGAAGGCGTGCGCATCCGCTCTCCTCTCGGGAGCAGATGGGTGCAGGTCGTCCTGGCGAGGCAGCTAAGGGCGGTGACGATGCGGGCTTCGCTTGCTGCGTCAATGGGCCGGTAAGAGCGCTTCGTGCGGTCCACCAATCATGATAGGCTTGCTCTCGTAGTAAAAGTGTTCAGCCGGTCTTGGACAGCAAGGGTGGAGGTTCTGCCATGAAATCCAATTCTGTCTCGCTGGCAGTCGATGAGTTCGCCACAGGGCGAGCTGACGCGCTGATTTTGATCGGCCGCATTCTCCTCGCGTGGGTATTCGTCGGAAGCGCGTACGGAGCAATATCCAACTTCAGCGGCTCTGTGGGTTACTTCAGGTCCCTGAACCTTCCAGCACCTGAGCTGTTCACGATGACGAACATCGTACTGGAGGTATTGATATCCGTTGGTTTGATATTGGGCGTCGGTACGCGCTACTGCGCAATTCTGACGTTTGTGTTCGTATTGGCGGCAACGGCTATTGCGCACCGTTACTGGGAGTATCCCGCGGGTGCGCAGCAGATCGGTCAATACAACCACTTCCTGAAGAATGTCTCGATCATGGGAGGCGCGATGTTGATCTTCGTCACCGGGGCGGGCCGGTTCAGTTTCGATCGGGCATCGTAGCCGAGATCACTTCAAGTCGGGCTTGAAAGCTTCCTCTATCGCGCGGCGGATGCTCTTTGAGAGCTGCTTCAGGGTCTTGCTCACGAGGGCGAAGAGAAGCATCAACCATGTCGCAAGCGCGGCACACCACAGCACGACTTCAAATATCTCAGGCATGATGATGCCCCTCAAAAATAATTACTTTGAAATGAGGCAAGTGTTGCTTAATGGGGCCGACACGGCAAGCCGTCTTGAGAGTGGTAGCGCGCCGAAACACTCGGAAACGTTCTCAAAACAGCGGACAGCCTTAGGTCAGGGATGCAGACCAACCCTATGACCGCGAAGACTGGCGCGGGACGCAGAACCTGCCCGGCAGCGATCATTTGCAAAGGGCGGCTTGAAGAAATTCTGCCTTGCGCGAGTCTGTTTCGCCGCTGGAAGCGGACCTCCTCACATTTGCGAGTATATGCCCTACGCTGCGTAGGTCGCCCGCAGCTTCTTCGTGTCCAGCAGCGCCAGCACGCCGTCGGCCGACACCGGCCGGCTGATCAGATAGCCCTGCGCTTCGTCGCAACCGAACTGGCGCAGAAACTCGAGCTGGTCGGCGGTCTCGACGCCTTCCGCAACCACGCCGATGCGCAGGTCGCGCGCTAGCGAGATCACAGACTTCACGATCGCAGCGCAGTCGGGCTGCACCAGCATGTCGCGGATGAAGGACTGGTCGATCTTGATACGGCTGAACGGCAGCTTGCGCAGATAGGTGAGGGAGGAGAAGCCGGTGCCGAAATCGTCCAGCGCCACCGTGATGCCGAGCTCGAGCAGCGCGTTCAGGATCGACGCCGCGGAGCCGTATTTCGACAGCAGCATCGATTCCGTGATCTCGATCTCGAGCCGGTGCGGGGCGACCTTCGCGTCCGCGAGCGCCTGCACGATGGTCTGGAGGATGCCGGTGCTGTGAAACTGCGCGGCGGAGAAGTTCACGGCGACCCGGATGTCCTCCGGCCAGTCCGAAAGCGTCGCGCAGGCACGCCGGATCACCCATTCGCCGATCTCGTGGATCAGCCCGGTCTCCTCGGCGATCGGAATGAATTCGCTCGGCGGCACCAGTCCGCGCCGGGGATGCTGCCAGCGCAGCAGCGCCTCGAAACCGGTGATGCGGTTCTCGCCGAGATCGAGGAACGGCTGGAACACCAGGAACAGCTCGTCCCTGGCGATGGCGCCTTCGAGGTCCGCTTGCAGCGCCTTGCGATCGCGTGACACCCTGTCATCGGCCTCCTCGAAGAAGCAGACCGTGCCGGGACCTGCTTTCTTGGCGCGATACAAAGCGGCGTCGGCATTCTTCATGATGTCGAGCTGCGTGGTGCCGTCGCGCGGCGCCAGCACGATGCCGACGCTGGTCGCGCCGGCGATCTGGCGGCCCTCGATCTGGAACGGTTCGTCGAAGGCCGCGACGAAGCGTTCGGCGATCTCGAGCGCATCCTCCGGCCGTGCCAGATTGGCCATCACCAGCGCGAACTCGTCGCCGCCAATTCGCGCGACGTGCTCGGCCGCGCGCGTGCAGCGTTGCAGCCGGCCTGCGACCTGGATCAGGAATTCGTCGCCGGCGGGGTGGCCGAACTTGTCGTTGACCTCCTTGAAGCGGTCGAGGTCGAGCAGGAGCACCGCGAATTCCTCGCCGGACATGGCCATCCGCCGCAGCGCGGCTTCGAGCGTTTCGTTGAAGGCGAAGCGGTTGGGCAACAGCGTGAGGGGATCCTGCCGGACCGTGCGCTCGGCCTCGATCTGCCGGATCACGCGCCGCGCGAACGCGAATGAATTGACGAACACCGCGCGCAGCAGCACGCTGCCGTAGACCACCACCAGGATGGCCATCAGCACATAGGCGGGATCGCCGTCGCGACCGAGGCAGATGGCGATACCGACGAAGATGGGGCTCGTGAAGGCGATGGCCGCAATCGGGATCGTGGCGAAGGCCAGCGCGCCGCCGGCCAGCATTCCCGAGCAAAGGCAGGTGATGACGAGCTGGCCGCCGGTCGCGGCATTCGCGAAGAAGGCGACCGGGACGATGCCCCAGGCGACGCCGAGCACGAAGGCGTTGCGCACCAGCCGATGCATCGCCCGGCGCGAAACGAATTGCGGTTTTGTGATCCGGCGCGAGGCGTGGGATTGCAGGCCGAACGCAATCGCGGCGCCGGCCACGATCGCGGCCCAGGCCAACGCAAACTTCCAGTCCGGCGAATGCCAGAGCGCGATGGCGAGCACGGCCGCGTTGCAGGCATTGGCAAGCATGATGCCGACGGAGTAGCCGAGCACCAGTGACATCTGATCGGCGCGGATATGTCCGGCGACGGCTTCGTCGGTTGCAGGACCGCCAAAGGCCGACAGATCGCCGGCGAACAGCCGCGCGAAATAGCTGGTCGTTTGAGTCCGCATTCCAGGGCCTAGCAGCATGGGCCGTTTGTCCGGCTCGATCTGGAGGATTCGCTGCAAACCTTTGACGAAATATGAATTATCCCCGCTGGCCACGATCGCCATGGCCACTTCTGCGTGTTCAAGCGAGGGTATCGATAACAAATCGATACAAATACGGCGCTCCGCGTTACGGCTGTAACAATGGGCCGATCGCAGAACGCGCTCGGCCTTCATGGTTCGAGACGCGCCGCAAGGCGGCGCTCCTCACCATGAGGGTCTAAGATGTTGCCGCGGAGCAGACCTCATCCTGAGGAGCCCGCTGAAGGCGGGCGTCTCGAAGGATGGCCGCGAGGAGGCTGCCAGCCCGCTCTGTTGCCAAAAGTGCCGAACGTCACCGCCCGAGCTGCTTCGGATCATAATAGAACCGTTCTTCGATCAGCTGATCGCCCCGCCAGGTCTGCCACGCGATCTCATCCAGCGTTCGGACGACGCCTTCGGCATTCGTGAAGCTGAAGCTCCAGCGGGTCGCGACGTGGTCGCCCTCGATCAGGCTCGGCCCGATGCGGACGGCCTTCACCTCCCTGGAGGCCGCGAGCACGCCGCGCTCCTTGGCGACGAGCTTGTCGCGGCCGACCGTCGGGGCGGCGTTGTTCTCATAGGTCGCGGCATCCGGCGTATAGAATTGTTCTATCGCTCCGATGAAGTCCCCATCCTCCAGCCGCTTGGCAAAAGCTTCAACGACATCGCGGTTCGGCATGGATCACCTCACGATTAAAACCGACTGATAGTCGGTAAATACCGACCGGCAGTCGAAAAGTCAACTGGCCGGGTGCGACGAATTGGACTAGACGGGAGCCATGGCAAAGCAGGCGGAGCGGCGGGCGGCGACATCGGAGGCGATCCTGACGGCGGCGCGCCGCCTGTTCGGGACGCAGGGCTTTGCTGCGACCACCATGGACGACATCGCGGAGGCCGCGGGCGTCGCCAAGGGCGCGGTCTATCATCACTTCAAGACCAAGGAGGCGGTGTTCGAAGCGGTGTTCGATTCTGTCTCGCGCGGTCTCGTCGCCGAGATCGACCGCACCGCGCGCGCCGAGAAGGACGTCCTCGCCGCGATGGTCGCCGGCACCCAGCATTACTTTGCGGCGACCGCCAAGGGGCCGACCGGCAAGATCATCCTGCGCGACGGCCCGGCCGTGCTCGGCTGGGAGCGCTGGCGCGAGATCGACGCGCAGCATTTTGGCGGTAAGATGCCGCGCGCGCTGTCGGTGGCGATGGAGGCCGGCCTCATCGCAAAGCAACCGGTCGAGCCGCTGGCGCGGCTGCTGCTTGGCGCGGTGACGGAAGCGGCGGTTGCCTGCGCCGGGCGCGCGGATATCGCAAGGGCAGGGGCGGAATATGCCCGTGCGTTCAAGTCACTGGTCGAGGCGCTGCGTCTACGCGCATGATTGTGCTAGTGACGAACCGGAAACGCCCACCAACAAGAAGAACAGTAGCGCATGAACGCAATTTCCTCCCTCGCGCCGTCCGATCCTGAGTTCGACTACATCATCGTCGGCGCCGGCTCTGCCGGCTGCGTGCTCGCCAATCGGCTGTCTGCGAACGGCAAGCACAGCGTGCTGCTGCTCGAGGCGGGACCTAAGGATTCCAACATCTGGATCCACGTGCCGCTCGGCTACGGAAAACTGTTCAAGGAGAAGACGGTCAACTGGATGTACCAGACCGAGCCGGAGCCCGAACTGAAGGGGCGCCAGGTGTTCCAGCCGCGCGGCAAGACGCTGGGCGGATCGAGCTCGATCAACGGCCTGCTTTACGTCCGCGGCCAGCACGAGGATTACGATCGCTGGCGCCAGCACGGCAATGCCGGCTGGGGCTATGACGACGTGCTGCCCTATTTCAAGAAAGCCGAGAACCAGGCGCGCGGCGCCGATCAATATCACGGCAGCGGCGGCCCGCTGCCGGTGTCCAACATGGTCGTGACCGATCCGCTGTCGAAGGCCTTCATGGATGCCGCGGTCGAGACCGGTCTGCCCTACAATCCCGATTTCAACGGCGCCACGCAGGAGGGCGTCGGCCTGTTCCAGACCACGACGCGCAACGGCCGCCGTGCCTCGACGGCGGTGGCCTATCTCGGACCCGCGAAGACGCGCAGCAATCTCAAGGTCGAGACCGAGGCGCTCGGCCAGCGCGTGCTGTTCGAGGGACGCCGCGCGGTCGGCGTCGAATATCGGCAAGGCACAACCGTGCGCCGGGCCCGCGCGCGCAAGGAGGTCGTGCTGTCGAGCGGCGCCTACAACTCGCCGCAGCTCCTTCAGCTCTCCGGCGTCGGCCCTGCCGATCTCTTGCGCAAGCACGGCATCGATGTCGTGCTGGACGCGCCGGGCGTCGGCCACGATCTCCAGGACCACATGCAGGTCCGCATCGTGATGCGCTGTTCGCAGAAGATCACGCTCAACGACACCGTCAATAATCCGTTCCGCCGCACGTTGGCCGGCGCGCGCTATGCGCTGTTCCGGAAGGGCTGGCTGACCATCGCGGCCGGCACCGCGGGCGCGTTCTTCAAGACCAGTCCGCGGCTTGCTTCGCCCGACATCCAGGTGCATTTCCTGCCGTTCTCGACCGACAAGATGGGGGAGAAGCTGCATGATTTTTCCGGGTTCACGGCGTCGGTGTGCCAGCTCCGGCCCGAAAGCCGCGGGACCTTGCGCATCAAAAGTGCGGACCCGACCGTGCCGCCGGAGATCCGCATCAACTATATGTCCACCGAGACCGATCGCACCACCAACGTCGAAGGTCTCAAGATCCTGCGCAAGATCCTGAATGCGCCGGCGCTGAAGCCGTTCGTGGTCAGCGAGTACGATCCCGGGGCGAAGGTATCCACGGATGGAGAGCTGCTCGATTATTGCCGCGAGCGCGGCAGCACCATCTACCATCCGACCTCGACCTGTCGTATGGGCAATGACGCGCTGGCGGTGGTGGACCAGCGGCTGAAGATGAGGGGGCTCGAAGGCCTTCGCATCGTCGACGGTTCGATCATGCCGGACCTCGTGTCGGGGAACACCAACGCGCCGATCATCATGATCGCCGAAAAGGCCTCCGACATGATATTGGAGGACGCGCGCTAAATTCGCGCGTTGAAAGGATTAGGACTTGGCTACGCGATTCAAGATCGGCACACGCAAGAGCGCGATGGCGCTGGCGCAGACGGAAGAGATTGCGCGCCGCCTGACCGCCGCCATGCCCGATCTCGATGTCGAGATCGTCAAGTTCGACACCACGGGCGATCTCGACCAGACCAGCAAGCTGCTGCCGCATGGCGGCAAGGGCGGCGCCTTCGTGGCGCAGATCCGCGCTGCCGTGCTCTCCGGCGAATTGCAGGCCGCGATGCATTCGCTGAAGGACATGCCCGGCAACGAGGACACGCCCGGCCTCGTCATCGGCGCTACGCTATCGCGCGATCCCCCGAGTGACGCACTGGTGCTGCGCGATGGGGTGACGCTGGAAGCGCTGCGCCAGTCCCGTGGCAAGGGTTTCAAGATCGGCACCAACGCCGTGCGTCGCGCCGCCTATGCGCGGCGGCTGTTTCCCGATGTCGAAGTGATCCACTTCCGCGGCGCCGCCGACACGCGCGTGCGCAAACTCGACAATGGCGAGAAGCAGAAGTTGCCGGATGGCGGTGCGGTTGGTCCCGCCGATGCGTTGATCATGGCGCGTTCCGGCCTCGACCGCGTCGGCCTCTCGCACCGTATCGCCTATGAATTCTCCGCGGCGGAGATGCTGCCCGCGGCAGGGCAGGGCATCGTCGCGGTGGAATGCGCCGCGCAGGACTGGCAGACGCGGCAGATCCTGGCATCGATCGACGATCCCTCTGCGCACGCTTCTGCCGATGCCGAGCGCGAGGTGCTGTGGGTGCTCAACGGCCATTGCAATTCGCCGGTGGCGGGTTTTTCGACCATCGCAGGCGATCAGATGTCGCTGACGGCGTCCGTGCTCGACCTCTCCGGCAACACCATCATCGAAGCCTCGCACACGGGCCCCGCCAACCGCCCGCGCGAGCTCGGCCGTGCGGTGGGACTGGATCTGCTGGCGAAGGGCGCCGCCGAGATCATCGAGCGCAGCCGGCCGCGCTAGCTGGCCTGTGAAATCGCGATCGGCGGGATGATGCCATCGTGCTCCTGTGTTGCCCGACGTGTCAAACGTTGGCGCAATCTAGTGCGATGACTGCGCATCTGATTTCAGTGCCCTCTAAGTCATTGATCGGGCGTGGTCTCTGTACTGTGCATGGGGTTGTTTTCGCGGTTTTTGTTTCCGCTCCCCTCCGGGACGCAACAAATTAGCCCCGCACGCGCTTCAGCATCTGCTCGACATGGGCGATCGGCGTTTCCGGCTGGATGCCGTGACCGAGATTGAAGATGAAGCGCCCTTGCGCAAAGTTTGCCAGCACGTTGTCCACCGCGCGGTCGAGCGCAGCGCCGCCTGTGATCAGCACCAGCGGATCGAGATTGCCCTGCACGGCGACCTTGCTCTGCACGCGCTCGCGGATGAAGGCGGGCTCGGCGGTCCAGTCGATGCTGACGGCATTCACGCCGGTCGCCTCGACATAGCCAGGCAATTGCGCGCCGGCCCCGCGCGGGAAGCCGATGATCTTGGCATCGGGCACCTTGGCGCGCACGCCCTCCACGATCCGCCGCGTCGGCTCGACCGACCAGCGCGCGAACTCGGCCGGCGGCAGCACGCCGGCCCAGGTGTCGAAGATCTGCAGCGCATCGGCACCGGCCGCGAGTTGCGCCAGCAGATATGCGATCGAGTTCTCCACGAGCACGTCGATGATTTTCGCAAACGCCTCCGGATGCCGGTAGGCCATCATCCGCGCCGGCGCCTGGTCGGGCGTGCCCTGGCCTGCGACCATGTAGGTCGCCACCGTCCACGGCGCCCCGCAGAAGCCGATCAGTGCGGTCTTGGGATCGAGCGCACCGCGCACGAGCCTGAGCGCTTCGAACACCGGCTTGAGCTTGCTGAAGTCGGCGTGCGCGGCGAGCGTCGCGACTTTTGCGGGATCATCCAGCGGCTCCAGCCGCGGACCCTCGCCAACCTCGAACCGCACGGAACGGCCGAGCGCATAGGGGATCACCAGGATGTCCGAGAAGATGATCGCCGCATCGAAGCCGAACCTGCGGATCGGCTGCAGCGTCACTTCGGCGGCAAGCTCCGGGTTGAAGCAAAGATCGAGGAAGCCGCCGGCCTTGGCCCGCACCTCGCGATATTCCGGCAGATAGCGCCCGGCCTGCCGCATCATCCACATGGGCGGGGTAGCCTGGCGCTGGCCGGAGAGCACGTCGATGAAGGGCTTTGTCGCAGACTGGGGCACGGACGGTCCTATCAAGATTGAGGTTCCTGATACACTGCCGGAAGCCAGAGCGGAACAGTGGAACCAGCGCAAATGCGCCGCGTTGACCTCCCAATCGAGGAGGACTCCATGGCTGAGACATTCAATCCCGCGCCGCACGACAAGCACGCCGATGATCTTGGCAAGGCGCTGGCCGCCGATCGCCATACCAAGCTTGAAGCCGGGCTGGAGGACAGTTTCCCTGCGTCCGATCCGGTCAGCGCTGCGCAGCCGACACCGTCGAAGGCCGATGCGGATGCCGACAGTCCCTCGCTCTGGGACAAGGTTAAGTCGATCTTCAGCTAAGGCCGACGTTCAGCGAGCGCCGGGGCGCTCGGTTTCCGATAGGGTCGCTAACGCATTGTTAGCGATCCAGCGACGCTCCAGTCCGTAGGAGTACGGGAAAACCCGCATAACGCTGCGAATGTCGGCAAGCGTTTCAGGGTTCAATAACAGAAGCGGTGGAAGTTCCGGCGATCGGAGATTTCTGCCGCATGACCGTCGCCTCACAAAGAGCCGGATGGAGCCGCCTGCCGTTGCGCGCGGCGGCGTTCGTCGTGCTCACTTGTGCGACCATCCTCGGCGTCAGCGGCTGGCGTGAATGGGCCGCGCGCGATGCCGTGCTCAAGGGCGCCGAGACCGAGATGGCGAATGTTGCGCGCTCGCTGACGCAGCATGCGGAGGACAGCCTCGACCTGCTGGATTCCGGCGTCGTCGGCGTCGTCAGTCGGCTGGAGATGGACGGCGCCGAACCCGCCACGATCGCCAAGCTCAGGAATTTGCTAGAGGCACGCAAGAAGGCGATCGCGCGCATTCACAGCCTCGCCATCATCGACGACCAGGGCAACTGGCTGACCTCGCCGGGCACGATCGGCTCGACGCTCAGCGACGACGCTTTCTTCCGTCATCACCAGCTGTCCTCGAAACGGGAGCCTCATGTCGGCCATCCGGTGCGGAGCCAGCTCGATGGCGAATGGGTCGTCACTCTGTCGCGCCGCTTCAACAAGCAGGACGGCAGCTTCGGCGGCGTCGTGCTTGCGACCATCAGCGCGAACTATCTCGCGCATTTCTACGAGCAGTTCGAGCTCGGCCGCAACAGCTCCGTGGCGCTCGTGCACGGCGACGGCATGATCATCGCGCGCAATCCAAGCAACGACAGGTTCGTCGGCCGCAGCGTCGCCGACACCCCGCTATTCCGCGACGCGAGCCTGCAGCAGCCGGGCGGCGCATACCATTTCAGGTCGCCGCTGGACGGCGCCGAGCGCGTCAGCTTCTTCAAGCGCTCCGGCCGTTATCCGCTCGTCCTGCTTGCCATGGTCGACAAGGCCGAGCTGCTGGCGCCCTGGCGCGCCGCGGCGATCTCTCGCATGCTCTACGTGCTTGCGCTGGTCGTGCTGATCGCGGTCATCGGCGCGGTGCTGGTGCGGCAGTTGCAGCGGGGCCAGCGCATGGCCGCGGCCCTGGTCGAGAAAGAGGCGCATTTCCGCCTGCTCGCGGAAGGCTCCAGCGACATGGTGACCCGCATCGGGCTCGACGAGCGGCTGCGCTATGTCTCGCCCTCGTCGGTTCGCGTCGTCGGCTGGCGGCCCAATCAGCTGATCGGAACGCCGGCGCTCGCCGGCATCCATGCGGATGATCGGCCGCAGGTCCAGGCGCTCGTCGATGCCATGAAGCGTGGTGAAAAGGACGAGGCGCGCGTCACCTATCGCAACGCGCACCGGCAAAACTCGGAAGTCTGGCTCGAATCGACCATGCGGGTGACGCGCAAGGAAAACGGCAGCGTCGACGGGGTGGTCGCGATCTCGCGCGACATCACCGAGCAGAAGAAGCTGGAGACCAGGCTCGAGACGCTCGCGATCGAGGACAGCCTCACCGGGCTCGCCAACCGCCGCCGCTTCGACGAACGGTTGAAGGAGGAATGGGCGCGCGCCTATCGCGACCGCTCCAGCCTCGCTTTGCTGATGATCGACGTCGATCACTTCAAGGCCTACAACGACGAATACGGCCACCCCGCAGGCGATGCCTGTCTGCGCGTGGTGGCGAAGGTCATCGCGGCCGAGATGCAGCGCGCCGGAGATCTGGCTGCGCGCTATGGCGGTGAGGAATTCGCCATGCTGCTGCCGAACACCGATGCCGCCGGCTGCGCGCGGATCGGCGAGCGGATCCGCCGGGCGATCCGCGAGGCGGGCCTCGTCCACAGCACCAATCACGCGTCGGGCTGCGTCACCGCTTCGCTCGGCGGCGCGGCCTGCCGGCCCGCGCTGGAACGCACCGCCGGCGTGGGCTCGCTCGTCGAGGCCGCCGATCAGGCGCTCTATGCGGCGAAGCAGGGTGGGCGCGACCGCCTGATGATGTCGGTCGAGGTGGCGAGCTTGCTGCCGAAGGCGTCAGGGCTGTAGCCCATCATCCTCAATAATGCGGCGGGGGCTCGTTGGCGGGGCCCGGCGCATTCGTCTCGGCTTCCTGAAGTCGCTCGCCGAGCTCTGCGATCTTCCGCGTCAGCGCGTCGATCTGCTTCCACTGCGCGGTGATCGTCTGGTTGAGCGTCTCGATCGTATCGTCCTGATAGGCGATGCGCGTCTCCAGCGTGTCGATGCGTTCGCCCAGCGTCTTGATGTCACTCGTCACGGTCGTGCCCCAATTCCTGTTCGCGTAGGCCCCGTTCGCGCAAGCCATGACTGAGTGCGACGCGCTCGTCGAATACAAAACATTCGCCGCGCCAGCGGCTCTGCGCCTCCGGCACATCTTCGAGATATTTGAGGATACCGCCCTTGAGGTGATAGACCTCGGCAAAGCCGCGCGCGAGCAGATGCGCGCTCGCCTTCTCGCAACGGATGCCGCCGGTGCAGAACATCGCGATCCTGCGGTGCTTTGTCGGATCGAGCTGCTCGGCGGCAAAATCCTTGAACTGGCCAAAGCTCTTGATCTCAGGGTCGACCGCACCCTCGAACGTGCCCATCGCGACCTCGAAGGCGTTGCGGGTGTCGAGCACCAGCGTGTCGGGTGCTGCGATCAGTGCGTTCCATTCGGCGGCCGCGACGTACGTGCCGACTTGCCGCGTCGGATCGGCGGCCTCGTCGCCGAGCGTGACGATCTCCTTCTTCAGCCGCACCTTGAGCCGGCCGAACGGCATCGCCGCGGCGGTCGAGAATTTCAGCTCGAGATTGTTCAGCCGGCCGCCGAACAGGGCGCCGTGCGCGAGCTCGTGGACGAAGGCGTCGATCGCCTCGGGCGCACCCGCAATCGTGCCGTTGATGCCTTCCTGGGCGAGCAGCACGCTGCCCTTGAGCGCGAGGCCTGCGCAGAACGCACGCAACGGCCCGCGCAGCGCGCGGTAATCGGGCAGGGCGGCGAATTGGTAAAAGGCGGCGACCTTGTGGATCATGGCGGCTCGTTTAGCAGGCGGCCGCCGCCCAGAAAACCCGCATGGTCCCGGACAGCAAAAGGTCTATACGCCCAGCGGATGGCAGCTATTTCGCTGGTATGCCAGCATTGCCCCGGCGGGCCGGAATGTGTCATGTAGGCCCGGTTTTTCCGAGACGGCGCGCCCTCCGCGCCGACGGCCCAAGAGAGCCCCCCAAGAGAGCCCCCCAAGAGAGCCCTGAGAGAGCAAAACTTCGATGAGAAACTTCCATTTCCCCGGCAGGTCCACGGTCCACGCCACCAACGCGATGGTCGCGACCTCGCATCCGCAGGCCTCCCTGGCCGCGATCGAGGTGCTGCGCGAGGGCGGCACGGCGGTGGACGCCGCGGTGGCGGGTTCGGCGCTGCTCGGCGTGATCGAGCCGCAATCGACCGGCATCGGCGGCGACTGCTTTGCGCTGATCCAGCCGCGCGGCGAGGGCAAGATCATCGCCTATAACGGCTCCGGCCGGGCCCCGAAGGCGGCGAACGCCGACTGGTATCTCGAGCGCAAGATCAATTCCGTGCCGCTGACCTCGGCGCATGCGGTCTCGATCCCCGGCGTGATCGACGCCTTCGCGACCGTGCTGCGCGATCACGGCAAGTTCGGCTTCGACCGCCTGCTGCAGCCCGCGATCAAGGCGGCGGAAGAGGGTTACGTCGTCGCCCCGCGCATCGCCTTCGACTGGAAGAACCAGTTCGAGAAGCTGAAGGGTGGCACCAACACGGTGCGTTACCTGTTGCCGGGTGGCAAGCCGCCGGTCGCCGGCGACATCATCCGCCAGGCCGAACTCGGCAAGACGCTGCGCGCGATCGCCAAGGACGGCCGCGACGCCTTCTACAAGGGCGCGATCGCGGAGGATATGGTCGAGACCCTCAGGGAGATCGGCGGCCTGCACACGCTCGACGATTTCGCCGCCCACACCACCGAGACGACGACGCCGATCGGTACCAACTACAAGGGTTACGACGTCTGGCAGTGCCCGCCGAACGGCCCGGGCGTCACCGCGCTCTTGATGCTCAACATCCTCTCGCGGTTCGACCTGACCAAGTACGCGCCGCTCAGCATCGAGCGCTTCCATCTCGAAGCCGAAGCCGCGCGCATCGCCTACATGAATCGCGAGATGCATGTCGCCGACCCTGAGCACATGAAGATCGACGTCGCCGAAATGCTCGCGAAGGGCTTTGCCGACGAGTACATCAGCAAGATCCGCATGGACGGCATGCTCGACCTGCCGAACGTCGCGCCGCCGATGAATCCCTCGACCATCTACATCACGGTCGTGGACAAGGACCGCAACGTCTGCTCGTTCATCAATTCGATCGCGCATTCCTTCGGCTCGGCGATCGTCTCGAACAAGACGGGCGTGCTGTTCCAGAACCGCGCCGGTGGGTTCCGCATCCAGCCCGGCCATCCCAATTGCATCGCCGGCGGCAAGCGCCCGCTTCACACGATCATGCCGAGCCTCCTCACCAAGGGCGGCCGCTCCGTGATGCCGTTCGCGGTGATGGGCGGACAGTACCAGCCGGTCGGCCAGACCCACGTCGTGACCAACATCCTCGACTATGGCTGCGACGTGCAGGAGGCGATCGACATGCCGCGCGGTCTGCACTACGAGGGCCAGTACCAGCTCGAGGACAGCGTGCCTGCCGATATCGTCGAAGGCCTGAAGAAGCTCGGCCACAAGACCACCAGCGTGGTCGGCCCGCTCGGCGGCGCCCAGGCGATCTGGATCGACTGGGACAAGGGCACGCTCACCGGCGGTTCCGATCCGCGCAAGGACGGCTGCGCACTGGGCTATTAAGGGCCCGAGGGCTGGAAACGATTGCTTCGTTGCGCTAGACACCTTCCGCCTCAAACGGAAGGTCTCTTATGCAGCGTTTCCAGCGCGCACTCCTCGCCATCATGTCGGCACTCGCGATCACCGTGATCGCCGGCGTGTCGACATTCGTTTCCACCACGGCCTCGGCCCAGACCGCAGGAAAACCCATGACCACAGCTTCAGGCTTGCAGACCATTGATAGCGTTGTCGGCACCGGCGCCTCGCCGAAGCCCGGCCAGATCTGCGTGATGCACTACACCGGCTGGCTCTACGAGAACGGCCAGAAGGGCAAGAAATTCGACTCGTCGGTCGACCGCAACGAGCCGTTCGAGTTTCCGATCGGCAAGGGCCGCGTCATCGCCGGCTGGGACGAGGGCGTTGCCACGATGAAGGTCGGCGGCAAGCGCACGCTGATCATCCCGCCGCAGCTCGGCTATGGCGCGCGCGGCGCCGGCGGCGTGATCCCGCCGAACGCGACATTGATGTTCGACGTGGAATTGCTCGCGGTGAAGTGAACCGCACGTCCCCACGGAAACAAAAAGACCGGCCTCGCGGCCGGTCTTTTCGCTTTCAGACTGACGCGCGTCACTCCGCCGCGCGCTTTGCCGCAGCCGCTGCGCGATCGATTGCTTCCTTCGCGGCGTCCTTGGCGTCGCCCATGGCCTGCTGGCCCTTGCCCTTCACTTCCTGGACCACGCCTTCGCCCTTCAGGCGATCGGAACCTGTGGCTTCACCGATGCCCTGCTTGGCCTTGCCGATGGCCTCGTTAGCGGTGCCCTTGATCTTGTCGCTCGTGCTACCCATGAAACTCTCCTTCCAGTTGGCTCGCGAAAACAACGCCTGCCGACTACGAGAGTTCCGATTTTGGGTATGGCTTGATAGGCCCGCTTTGGTTAGCTTGCCGCGCACGGAACCAACAGAAAGCAAGTCCCATGACCGGCCATGATCACACGCATTCCCACCATGACCACGATCATGACGATCGCTGGAAACATGACGGCGTGCGCGTCATTCCCGGCAATCAGCTCGATACCAACGTGCCGTCGACGGCGGGCATGGACCGTGCGGCCGCGATCAATTTCGCGCGCGTCGGCGCGCAGAAATTGTGGGCGGGCACGGTCAGCATCAAGCCGGACGCCAAGACCGGTGCGCATCACCACGGCCATCTCGAAAGCGTCATCTACGTGGTGAAGGGCAAGGCGCGGATGCGCTGGGGCGAGAGCCTGCAATTCACGGCGGAGGCCGGCCCCGGCGATTTCATCTTCGTCCCGCCTTACGTGCCGCATCAGGAGATCAACGCCAGCCGGGACGAGGTGCTGGAATGCGTGCTGGTGCGCAGCGACGGCGAGGCGGTCGCGATCAACCTCGACATCGAGCCGGTCGAGAAGCCCGAGACCGTGCTGTGGATCGACCCCGTGCACCGGGATCCCAACGAGAAGAAGTAAGGGCCTGAAAGCCCGCTGGTTCTGTGCGACAGAACCACGCAGGCACAGCCTTCAAAAAATATTCGGAAGCCGTGTCGGATGGCCGTCGGGCCATCCGTCCTTGGGCAGAACCCCGCCCAAGGAGCCTCCGATGCCCAAAATGATCTTCGTCAATCTGCCGGTGACCGACCTCAAGCGCGCGACGGCCTTTTACGAAGCTGTCGGCGCGGTCAGGAACCCGCAATTCAGCGACGAGACGGCGAGCTGCATGGTCTTCTCCGAGACCATCTTCGCCATGCTCCTGACCCACGACAAATTCCGCAAGTTCACGCCGAAGCCGATCGCGGATGCCAAGACCTCCAACCAGGTGCTGCTCTGCCTCTCGGCCGACAGCCGCGTCGAGGTCGATGACGTCGTCGGCAAGGCCGAGGCCGCGGGCGGTGTGGCCGATCCCAGCCCGAAGGACGAATACAGCTTTATGTACGGCCGCAGCTTCGAGGATCCGGACGGTCATATGTGGGGCGTGAACTGGATGGACATGGCAGCCTTCGCCGCGCAGTCCGACATGGCGAACGCCTGACCGAAGCCAACGAACATCGACCATCTCAAGAGGAGCATTCACGATGTCCAAGCTCGTGCCCTGCATGTGGTTCAACGGCGATGCCGAGGAAGCCGCGAAGTTCTACGTCTCGCTCGTTCCGAACTCGGAGATCACGCACGTCCAGCGCAACGTTTCGGACGGCCCGTCCGGCAAGACAGGCTCCGTGCTCGTCGTCGAGTTCACGGTGGCCGGGCAGCCCCTGGTCGCGCTCAACGGCGGCATGAAGGTGGAATATACCCACGCAATCTCCCTGATGATCCATTGCGACGACCAGGCTCAGGTCGACAGCGTCTGGAGCGCGTTCCTTGCTCATGGCGGCAAGGAGCAGCAGTGCGGCTGGATCAGCGATCGCTGGGGCGTATCCTGGCAGGTGGTGCCGAAGGTGATGTTCGAATTCCTGTCGAGCCCAGACAAGGCTGCGGCTGCGCGCGCGATGCAGGCCATGATGAAGATGGTCAAGCTCGATGTGGAAGTGCTCCAGCGGGCGTTCGAGGGCAAGTCGGCGGCGTGAGGTGGCATGCTCTAGCCACATATTCACTGTCATCGCCCGACTTGATCGGGCGATCCAGTACTCCGAGACGCTAGTGGTCAATCGATAGGCTGCGGCGTACTGGATGCCCCGGTCAAGCCGGGGCATGACAGCGGAATTTGGGGCGAGATCCCGCCCTAGTAATTAATCCGCAACCCCACGCCGCCATGGATGGTGTTCCCCACCGGCTGCGGGCCCAGCGTGCCGTTGGCGAACAGGTCGACGATCCAGCCCTTCTGCACGCGGAAGCCGAGGCGGCCGCCATATTCGAACCAGCCCTGGTTGCCCATCGTCGGCACCACCAGGCCGTCGCCGGTCACGGTGGCGACGATGCCGCCATGGCTGGCGAAGGACTGCACCCAGCCGCCATTGATGTTGGTCTCGATGTTGCTGCCGAAGAGGTGCGTCCACTGGCCGCCGATCTTGACCAGGCTGGTGCGGTCGGTGCCGGTCGCAATGGAGGCGTCGAACGGATTGAACGCCACGGCGCTGTCCGAATAGCCGGAGACGCGCTGCCAGAGCTGCCAGACTTCGATCGAGGCCGCGAATTCGTCACGCGGGGACAAGCGGCTCATCCAGCCGGCACGGCCATAGACGGCGTAATTCGACGCGTTGGTCGAGCCCGTGACGCTCACCGGCCCGAGGCTGGTGTTGTAGTTGCGGGTGTAGCGCGCCTTCTCCCACGGCGTCAGGATGGTGCCGACGTCGAAGAACGGGCGCGACGAGCCCCAGTCGGTGAAGTCATAGCGCAGAGCGAACGCGCCGATCGGCGCGCTGGTGATGTTGTAGCCGCCCTCGCTGTATTGCGTGTAGGCGATGCCGGCGAGCAGCGACAGGTTGTTGGTCAGCTCCTTGCGGCCGTGAATACCGGCCGAGAACGAGCCGGCGGAGCCGAATGCGCTGATGCAGTCGCTGCAATTGACCTGCTCGTTGACGCCGAGCAGCACCGTGCCGAGCACCCGGTTGGTGATCATCTGGTTGAAGCGCTGGTTGGCGAGGCCGCCGATCGAATTGCCGCTGGAGTCCGCGCCGGTCGGGCCCGAAGGTGGAGGCGGTGGATACGGGCTCGGCGAGGACGACGGATAGGGGCTCGGCGAAGGGGAGGGTGTCGGTGTGGGTGTCGGCGACGGCGACGGCGAATAGGTCGGCGACGGAGAGGGCGCCGGCCCACCGCATCCGGACTCGCAAGCCGCCTGCGCTGCCGCCGGTCGCGCATTGAACGCGAAGAACGCAAAAACAGCGGTTGCGGTCAGCGCGGCGGCGAGGACGAGGCGTCTGACGTCGAGTTTCGCCATCATCACCGCCCGCACAGCATGCCGTCGTCGTGGACGGCAGGCGTGATGGTCGGCGAGGCGTCCGCGTACTGGTTGACCGAGCACAGCCCGGCGCTTGCGGCGCAATTGGCGGCAAAGGTCCAGGGCGGCGTGTTGGTCTTGGTGATACTGACCTTGCCGCCGGCCGAGGTGATGATTGCGGTGTCGCCGGGCTGGGTGAGCTGCACGCATTGGGAGCTCGTCGTGCAGACGCTGGCGGCGCCATCCTGGAGCACGACGACGGAGCGGCCGCGCTGGGAGAGGATGTCGAGCGTGGTGCCGCGCACGCCGATGGTCGCGAGCGGTGTCGTGATCTTGTAGGCGGTCTTTTCCGAATGTCCGGTGACGAAACGGAATGCGCCCGTGGTCATGCGGATCGCGACGTCGCGATAGCTGTGCTCGTCATTGAAGACGGTGCGGTCGAGCTTCAGCGTGGCGCTCGGGCCCAGCGAGAGGTTGGTGCTGTCGGCCATGACGAAGCGCGCGGCGCTGTCGGCGCCGGTGCGCACGGTCTCGTCGCGCAACATGCTGTCGCCGACACTGATCGGCGTCGTGGTCGTGGCCACGCGCACCACGTCGTTCTGGATCACGACGGCTTCGCCGACGCGCGTCTGTGCCTGCGCGCAAGGCGCCGCGCAGACGAGTGCCGACAACAGAGTTGGGAAAAGCCAGAAACGCAAATTCATTTCGCAACCGATCGATATGTCCCTGATCGTACCGGATCGCGCGCGCTTCTGATGTGGCGAAATTATCACAAGCGGCGCTGGACGTGCGTTATGCTTAGTGACAGTTGCGGCAGAATGCGTTCAATGAAAAGTGCCGTCTTTGTTTTTCTCCGCGGTGAAGCAGATTTGCCACGCAAAATAGTCCCACAGCAGCCGTTCGAATTGCCCGCGGTTCCGAAGGTGTCGCAGAGCGCAGTGATCGCTGTCGCGATTTTCCTGGTCGCGCATCTCGCGCTGCTGATCGGCCTGACGGCGCCGGAGAAGTTCGTCTTCGACGAGGTGCATTACGTGCCGGCGGCACGGCAGATGCTGGCACCCACGATCTCGCAACCAACGCTCAATCCGATGCATCCGCCGCTGGCCAAGGAGCTGATCGCGGCATCGATCGCAGCCTTCGGCGACAATGCGCTGGGCTGGCGCTATCCGTCGACCTTGTTCGGCGCGCTCGCGATCGTCGCGATCTATCTGTGCGGGCTCGCGCTGTTCTCCGCGCAGGGGCCCGCGATCGCCGCCGCGGCGATCGCGGGCTTCAACCAGATGCTTTACGTGCAGGCGCGTATCGCCATGCTCGACATTTACGCGCTCGGATTCGGCCTGCTCGCGATTGCCGCCTTCATGCACGGCTTTCGAAGAGAGCGCCCGCATGCGTTGTTCGCGCTCGCGGGCGCGTTGTTTGGCCTTGCCGCGGCTTGCAAATGGAGCGGCCTGTTTCCGCTCGGCATCTGCATCGTTGTGGTTGCGGTGATCCGGCTGATGCAGGGCTGGCGCACGCTGTTCGCCGACGCGAATCCGAGCGACTGGTATCGGCCCGATCTCTGGCCCGATCTTCGCGTGCAGCATGTCGCGCTCTGCTTCGCCGTGCTGCCGGCGCTGACATATCTTGCCGCTTTCGTACCGCTCTACGGAGCGTCGCTGCCGGATCTGATCGAGGCGCAGCGCCGGATATTCGCCGACAACACCACGACCGCGATCGCCGGCCATACCTATATGAGCGCGTGGCCATCCTGGCCGCTGCTCGCGCGCCCGGTGTGGTTCCTGTTCGACAAGACCTCGGAGAACCATGTCTCCGCGATCGTCTTCCTCGGCAATCCGCTGGTGGCGTGGCCGGCGCTGCTCGCGCTCGCCGTTGTGCTGCGCGACTTCATCGTCGCGCGGCGCTGGGATGCGTTCCTGATCGCGGCGTTCTATTTCGGCTCCTGGCTCGCCTGGGCTTTGCTGCCGCGCACGCTCGGCTTCCTCTACTATTATCTGCCGGCCGCAACCGTGGCGTCGCTTGCGCTGGTCTATGTGCTCCGACGAGAGGGGCTGCCGCGCTGGCTGCTGTGGGCCTATGTCGGGGTCGCGGCGATCGGCTTTGCGGTGATGCTGCCGATCTCGGCGGCCTTCATCGGCACGTCCATGCAGACGTTCAACCGGTTGATGCTGTTCCAGAGCTGGATATGAAATCGCCGCCTGTCACGATCGTGGCAGGCGGCGTGTTTCGCGCGGCGATGATTTGAAGTTCACTTGAAGTTCACTTGGACAATCTACTTGGACGCCGTCGTCTTGGCTTCCATGTTGACGACCTGGACGCGGCGGTTGATCGGGTCGGCGCCGTTGGCGGTGTCCTTCAGCTTGGTCTTGCCATAGCCGACGGTGACGAGCTCGGTGCCGTTGAGACCATAGTTCTGCACCAGGTACTTCTTGATGGTGTCGGCGCGCCGTTCGGAGAGGCCTTGATTGTACTCCTCGCCGCCGACCGCATCGGTGTGGCCGGCGACCACGAAGGTCGAGCCCTTCAGCGACGGATCGGACAGTGCCTTGCCGAGCGCCTGCACCGACGGCACCGACGTCTTGGCGATGTCGGCCGAGTTGTAGTCGAACTGGATCTCCAGATCGATCTTCGGCTTGGTCGCGGCGAGCTCGGCGATCTGCTCGCGCTCGCCCGTCGAGAGCGACCGGGTCGAGCGGTTGCGCACCGTGTTCAGGAACGTCGATTCCTTGGCCTGCACCGCCGGATCGGCCTGCGGACCGACGGACAGGCCGCGGGTCGCCGGCTTCGGCTTCAGCGCATCCAGAATCTGGTTGGCGGAGACGTTATCGCCGGCGAAAGCCAGGCCCGCCGTCATCGACAGCGCGGCCGTGAGGGTAATCGCCTTCAGTCCAAAAAACTTATCAAAACGGGTCATTGTCGAATCCTCGCTGTTACGCCTGATGGCGATTTGATGTTGCGAGCGTAGGGAAGGTTCAACAGCCTCGATGTGATGCGGGTCACATTCCAGACGACCGAAATGACCCGTGCATCCTAGCGCCGGCGCCGATCGGCATCCATGGCATGTCGGGCCAGCGGCGGTGCCCTGCCACCGGGAAGAAGCGCCGTCTCATTCGGCATCGACAGCTGAACCGGCTGGACTCGCAGCCCGCGCAGGTACAATCTTTCGGCCATTGTTCGTCACCAGCCGTATTGCCCGCTGCGTCAGCAGCCCAAAAAGCGACCGTCGCAGCGACTCTCAGCTCGGTTCGAGCAGCAGAAATCCCCGAGTGATCCAGATCACAGTGCGTCGTTGTGAATTGGATCAGATTGCTCTCATCGGATCGGCTCAGGTCGAACCGAGAGCAGCGAGGAAGTTTGGATCAGGGGAGAATGATCATGCGCTTCTTGATCGCAGCAATTTCAATCGCCGTATTTCTCGTCAGCGGCAACGCGGCCTTCGCGGACAAGCGCGTCGCCTTCGTGGTCGGCAACGCCGCCTACAAGAACGTCCCGCAGCTTCCCAACCCCGCGATCGACTCCAAGGCGATGGCCAGGGTGCTGCGCAATGTCGGCTTCGACGTCGTCGAGGGCGCCAACCTCACCCGCGATGCCATGACCGCGAAGCTGCTGGAGTTCGGCAAGAAGAGCGAAGGCGCCGACGTCGCGGTGTTCTTCTATGCCGGCCACGGGATTGCCGTGAACGGCGTCAACTACCTGTTGCCGGTCGACGCCGACCTGAAATCCGAGATGGACGTCAAGCTGGGCGCGGCGATCAATGTCGACCTCACGCTCGATCAGACCATGTCGGACGCGAAGGTGAAGCTCGTGTTCCTGGACGCCTGCCGCGACAATCCGTTCGCGGCAAAGATCCGCTCGGCCAAGGCCACCCGCTCCGTCAACGTCCAGACCGGTCTTGCCGAGATGAAGTCGGGCGAGGGCACGCTGATTGCCTTTGCCACCGGCCCCGGCCAGACCGCGCTCGACGGCGAGGCCGGCACCAACAGCCCGTTCACCCGCGCGCTCGTCGCCAACATTGCCCAGCCCGGGATCGAGATCCAGCAGGCGATGACCAAGGTCCGTGCCCAGGTCAGTGACGAGACCAGCAAGGGGCAATTGCCCTGGGGGCACACCAACCTCACGGGCAACGTCTATCTCAATCCGGTTGGTGTGCCGGCCGCGGCCACGACCGATCCGCCGAACGCACCGGTGTCGGCCGCGAGCAAGCAAGGCTCCGACGTCGAGCTCGAGTTCTGGCGCTCGATCAGGGACTCCAACAAGGTCGAGGAACTCAACGCCTATCTCACCAGCTATCCCAACGGCACGTTCAAATCGATCGCACTCGCCCGCATCGCGGCGTTGCAGGATGGTCCATCCATTACCACCCGCAACCTCTCGGCCGGGATCGATCCCGCGACCTTTACCGAAGAAGCCAACCAGGTGTCTGAAGACCAGATCGGTCTGGACAAGAACCAGCGCCGCGACGTGCAGCGCCGCCTCACCGGGCTCGGCTTCGACGTCAAGGCGACGGGCAAGTTCGACGATGAGACCCGTTCCGTGATGAGGCGGTGGCAGGCTGCCCGTGGCTATCCTGCGACCGGTTATCTCAACAAGCTCCAGCACAAGGCCCTGCTGTCGGAGATTGTCTCGACCCGCGCGTCCTCCGAACAGGCAGACGACGAGCCGGCGCGTCGCCGGTCCTCCGGCGGTGGCGGCCGGCGCCATTACGGCGGTGGCGGTGCCGGTCCGCCAGGCGGCCCCGGCGGTCTGTTCGGCGGTATGATGGGCGGGTTGTTCGGCCGCCGCTGAGCCGGCAGGCGAGCAACAGGCGGCCCGGTTCGGGCCGCCAATTTGTTCCGGAAACCCTTGCTTACCGATCGTCGCAAAGCCGTCGCGTGATGGCCCGCGTGCGAACAAGAATTCGGCCAGTTGGGCGCCTAGCAGGACTCCGCGTCCAATAACCGCCGAGGAAGGGAGCCGAGTTCAGTCCAGTGCCCAGGCCGAGTGATTACCAGTTCTATCGTGGCGGGCCGCAGGATCGGACAGTCTTTCTGAGCTCAATGCCCATCTATGTCGGTGCGGCGATGATCGCGGTGGCGATCCTGCTGTCCACGCTGATCACCGGGCTGAGCAGCCGTTATGTCGGCCTCGACGGTCCGAACGACGAGAACATGTGGCTGGTCGACCGCCTCACCGGCAGCGTCTATCGCTGCCAGGCGGAGGTGCGTGGCAAAGCGTCCTGCGAGCCTGACGTTGCCACCGGCAGCCTCGGTGACCGGCCCAAGGTGCAAAAGAACGGCAATTGAGGCCTTTCACCCTCGCAGCGCAGCCATGGCCAAAACCGTTATGAGCAACGGCAAGATGAAGAGCGCCTGCACGCATTACATGAAGGCGCAGAAGGCCATGTCGATGAAGTGAGGCGCGAGGCGCGCACGGTTCGGCCGCGCTGTCAGCAGTTGGCAGCGCGGCTTTTTCTTGAGAAAGCTTCTTTGGCGTCTCTCTTTTTCCTGGCGCGAATCCGGCTACATTGCCTCCTGCAATGTCACGCGCGCCCAAACCCTTTCCGATCCCCGCGACACAGGCCCGGCAGATCTGGCTGCATGCCCAGCGGCTGGACGAGCGCGCGCCGTTCGGGGAGGGCGCGCGCGCGGTGGCGGATGCGATCGACCATCTCGGTTATGTGCAGATCGACACCATCAACGTCATCGAGCGCAGCCACCACCACATCCTGTTCAGCCGCATTCCGTCCTACCGACGTGCCGATCTGCGCCAGGCCCAGAGCGTCGACAGGAGCGTGTTCGAATACTGGACCCATGCGCTGTCCTATGTGCCGGCGAACGATTTTCGCTTCTTCCTGCCGGCGATGCGCGAGCACCGGCGCGAGGGGCACAAATGGTACGCCTCGGTTAAGCCGGCCGATACGCGCAAGGTGATGCGGCTCCTGCGCGCCGGTCCGCTGACGATCCGCGACATCGAGGACGACGTGCTCACCGAGAAGGAGCATCTCTGGCAGAGCCGAAAACCCTCGAAGCGGGCTTTGCAGCTCGCCTTCTACACCGGCGTCGCGACCGTCAGCGCGCGTCAGGGTATGCTCAAGACCTATGAGCTGATGACGCGGCACTTCGGCTGGGACAAGCTGCCGAAGCCGGCGTCGGCGAGAGACATCACGGCCTATCTGCTCGACCGCGCGCTGCGGTCGCAGGGCTTGGTCAGTCTGGATTCGATCTGCCACCTCGATGCGCCGAGCAAGAAGGCGATCGCTCAGCTGGTCGCCTCGCGCGTCCGCCGCGGCGAGCTCGTGCCCGTTGCGATCGAAGGCGCCGGCAAGCAGGAGCATTGGGCCGCGCCTGCGGCGCTGGAGCCGGGTGAGGGCGCCGCGCCCGATCTCGTTCACATCCTCTCGCCGTTCGATCCGCTGATCATCCAGCGCAAGCGCACCAATCTGTTCTTCGGCTACAACCATCTGTTCGAAGCCTATGTGCCGAAGGCCAAGCGCCAGCTTGGCTATTTCGCGTTGCCCGTGCTGGTGGGCGACGAGATCGTCGCGGCGCTTGACCTCAAGACCGACCGTCAGGCGAAGAAGCTCTTGATGCAGAAATGGACCTGGGTCGGGCAGGGGAAGAAGACGGCGGGGCGCAAGGAGCTGAAGCGCGTGATCGAGGAGGAGCTCGATCGTTTCGAGCGGTTTCAATTGGCGGAGTGAGGGGCGCTCGCCACGGCGTCGGTCTCGTAGGGTGGGCAAAGCGACTTGTCCGCCGTAGCTCGAAGAGCGAAGGCGGAAGCGTGCCCACCATCGTGGTCCGCGAAGGAGAATGGTGGGCACGGCGCTAACGCGCCTTTGCCCACCCTACAAGACCATCGACCCAAACGCCGAACGCAATCCCGACCGCATAGGCCACCAGATTCCACAGCGAGAAGATCCGTCCTAACAGCAGCGCGCCCGCGGTGGTGAGCCGAAACGCATCGAGCCAGGGCGCATGCACCAGCCGGGAGAACTCGACGGCGATCGCGATCACCACGGCGATGGCTGCAAGTCGGCTCCGCGACATCCACGGCAGCAAAACCCCGACCAGCAGAAACACCATCGTCGCCCACAGCAGCGAGCCGCCATACTTTACGACGAAGGCGGGAAGCCCGAGGGGAAAGCCGTACCAGCGCAAGGACAGCCCGCAGGCGATGACCGCAAGAGCAAGGCCGGCGCGGATCAGTGATGCCTGTAGCGGCACAACAGGTTTATCCGGTTGCGCCCCGTGCATTGCTCGCTCCATTGACTCTTTCGCGGCGATGCTGAAAACCCCGGATCAGCCCATAAAAGCAACAACCCCGGGGGGGAAAGCCATGAGCCAGACCACGACCTATGCCGGTTCCGCCGGCTCAGCCAAGTCGGAAATCGAGACCTCGACGATCCGCGCCATCTCCTGGCGCCTGATTCCATTCCTGGTGCTGGCCTACTTCTTCTCCTATCTCGACCGCGTCAATCTCGGCTTCGCCGCGCTGACCATGAACGCGGAGCTGAAGTTCACGCCGCTGATCTTCTCCTGGGGCGCCGGCATCTTCTTCATCGGCTATTTCATTTTCGAGGTGCCGAGCAATCTGGCGCTGGAGAAGTTCGGCGCGAGCCGCTGGATCGCCCGCATCATGGTGACCTGGGGCATCATCTCGGCGCTGATGGCGCTGACGAGCGGTGTCACCAGCTTCTACGTGCTGCGCTTCCTGCTCGGCGTCGCCGAGGCCGGCTTCTTCCCGGGCATCATCCTCTATCTCACCTATTGGTACCCGGCTGAATATCGTGCCCGCTTCCTTGCGGCCTTCGCCATCGCCGTCCCGGTCTCGACCGTGATCGGCGCGCCGGTCTCGGGCCTGCTGCTCGGGCTCGACGGTGCGATGGGGCTGAAGGGCTGGCAGTGGCTGTTCATCATCGAGGGCATCCCCTCGGTGCTGCTGGGCATCGTCACCTGGTTCTATCTCACCGACAGGCCGGAGAAGGCGGACTGGCTCTCGGCCGATCAGAAGGCCTGGCTCAAGTCCAGGCTCGATTCGGAAATCGCGGCCAAGCAGGCGGTGAAGCATCTGTCGCTCGGCGAGGCGCTGTCGTCGCCGAAGGTGATCATGCTGAGCCTCGTCTATTTCGGCTTCGTCGGCGCGCTCTATGGCATGCAGTTCTGGCTGCCGCAGATCGTCAAGGCGTTCGGCCTCACCAACGCCCAGACCGGCTTCGTCACCGCGATCCCGTATCTGTTCGGCACCATCGCCATGATCCTGTGGGCGCGGCATTCCGATGCGACGCGCGAGCGCGTGATGCATGTCGGCGCGCCGCTGCTGCTCACCGCCGTCGCGCTGGCCGTCTCCTCCTATCTCACCGATCCCACCATGACGATGGTGGTGCTCACCGTCGCGGCGATCGGCGTGTTCTGCTGCTTCGGCGTGTTCTGGACCCTGCCGACCGCCTGGCTCTCCGGCACGGCGGCGGCCGGCGCCATCGCGCTGATCAACTCGATCGGCAACCTCGCCGGCTTCGGCGGTCCCTACCTGATCGGCTGGGTCAAGGAAGCCACCGGCCAAACCTCGACCGGCTTGCTGGTGCTGGCCGTCCTGCCCCTGATCGCCGGCATCCTAGTGTTTGTCGGCGGCCACGAGAGCAAGCACGAGTTCGCCGGGCAGGGGCGGTAGGCCGCCCGCACCGCTGCGTAGCCCGGATGGAGCGAAGCGAAATCCGGGACTGCTCGTGCTACAGCCTGCAGGCCGCGGATTGAGCTGCGCTCCATCCGGGCTAATCTGCACTGGCGCTTCTCTGCGAACCAGCCAGTCCGAGAAACACCAGAATAGCGCGATTGAGACGCAGCAGGTCGTCATCGTCTAGGCGTCCCACTAACGTTCCTACCTTGGCTTTTGGCACTGTAGTAATCTTGTCGACCATAAGTCGAGACGGAGCTCGAAGGCCGTTGCCGTCGTTCGGCTCGACCTTGAGCCGGAAAAGTGGCGCCTCGGTTTCGTCGGTCGTGAAGGCGCAGACAGTGATGGAGTTCGTCGCGTCAAAGCTGTCGTCCTGCACGATGACGACGGGGCGCGGCTTGCCCGCATAGTCCTTGCCGCCTGCCACCGTCCAGACCTCACCTCGCTTCATTCATCGGTCCAATCGGATACGGCATCAATGAAGCCTTGGTCTTCGGATTCATGTGAGCTCGTTGCGACCGCAAGCGATTGGCGATGGGCTTCCGATTGGAAGGAGGGCGAGCGGATATCCGGCACCCAGATCTGGATCGGCCGCAGGCCTTGTGCACGCAATCGATCGCGGTGGGCCTGCACCTTCATACGAGACGGCTTGGGCTTTGAAGGGCTCATATGTATTTCCGTTGGTTACATGTAACCCTATCAAGAAATGGTGCGCGTTGCCAGCGGCACAAGGCTCACCAATCCTTACCACCCCTTAACGATCACGCTTTCCTGATGACTGACGATTATTGACTTTTATCAGTGATTAATCGACATTCCTCTCGTTGCAGTCGCGGGAGTGTCCTCCGATGTTCGTTCGGTCAGTTTTGTCCAGCTATTCCAAGCTCTTGGCGGGTGTCTCGCTGGCCCTGATGGCCGCGGCGCTGGCCGGGTGCAATGACACCGTCGCTGAAAAGGCCGAGCCGCCGCGGCCGGTTCTGGTCGCGACCGCTCATTATGATGCCGAGACGCCGGAGCGCAGCTTCGTCGGCACCGTCAGGCCCCGGATCGAGAGCGATCTCGGTTTCCGCGTGGCCGGCAAGGTTGCCAAGCGCCTGGTCGAGGTCGGCCAGACCGTCGAAATCGGCCAGCCGCTCGCGACCCTCGACGAGGTCGATCTGAAGCTCCAGGCCGAGCAGTCCGTCGCCGAGCAGACTGCCGCGACCGGCGTGCTGGCCCAGGCCGCCGCGGCCGAGCAGCGCGCCAAGGATCTGAAGGCCAAGGGCTGGACCACCGATGCCCAGATGGATTCGAGCCGCGCCGCCGCCGACGAGGCCCGCGCGCGCCTGAACCGGGCCGAGCGCTCGGTCGAGTTGACCAACAATTCCCTTTCCTACGCGACGCTCAACGCCGACGCCCGTGGCGTCGTCACCGCAACGCTGATCGAGCCCGGCCAGGTGGTTGCCGCAGGCCAGACTTCGATCCGTGTCGCCCGCTTTGCCGAGAAGGAAGCGGTCGTCGCGATCCCTGAGACGCTGGTTGGACGTGCCAAGTCGGGCGCCGCCAGCGTCACTCTCTGGTCGGAGCCGGACAAGAAATATGCGGCCAAGCTGCGCGAGATCGCGCCGACGGCCGATCCATCGACGCGCACCTATCTTGCAAAGTTCTCGCTGCCCGAGGCCGACGACAAGGTTTCGCTCGGCATGACCGCGACGCTGACGCTGTCGGATGCCGCGACCGAGCGCGTCGCGCGGCTGCCGCTGTCGGCGCTGTTCAACGAAGGCGGCAAGCCCTCCTTCTACGTCGTCGACGACAATGGCGCCGTCACGCTCAAGCCGGTCGTGGTGAAGTCCTACGAGAGCAACGACGTCATCATCACCAGCGGTGTCGACGAGGGCGCCAAGATCGTGGCCCTCGGCGTGCAGAAGCTCGATCCAAGCCAGCGGGTGCGGATCGTCTCGTCGCTGTCCTTCTAGAGTTTACGAGTCACGTCGTGTGAGGTGAGTTTCGGCCCAAGCGCAAATGCCGGGGCTGAAGCGGCGAAGCGATCCAGAACCTGCCCAGCCCCCTGGATTGCTTCGCTGCCTCGCGACGACGGTTTGAACAGAGTGGCTGTGGTTTTTTTGCAATTGGATCATCTTTGGAGAGTGCGATGAAGCGCTTCAACCTTTCGGCCTGGGCCGTCAGCCATCCGACGCTGGTCCTGTTCCTGATGATCATACTCGGCGTCGCCGGCTTCTTCTCCTATCAGAAGCTCGGGCGAGCCGAGGATCCGTTCTTCACGGTGAAGGTGGTCAACGTCTCTGTGATCTGGCCGGGCGCGACCGCGCAGGAGATGCAGACTCAGGTCGCCGATCCCATCGAGAAGAAGATCCAGGAGCTGCCCTATTTCGAGAAGGTGCAGACCTATTCCAAGCCGGCCTTCACCGCGCTCCAGGTGACCTTCCGCGATTCCACGCCGCCGAAGGACGTGCCGTATCTGTTTTATCTGCTGCGCAAGAAGCTCGCCGACGTGCAGGGCCAGTTGCCTTCGGGCATTCTGGGACCCGTCGTCAACGACGAGTTCTCCGACGTCGATTCCATCCTCTACATGATGACCGGCGACGGCGCCGACTATGCCCAGCTCAAGAAGGTCTCGGAAGGCTTCCGTCAGCGCCTGCTGAAGGTGCCGGGCGTGACCAAGGTCGACGTCTATGGCAACCAGGATGAGCGCATCTTCGTCGAATTCAGCCACGCCAAGCTCGCCACCCTCGGCATCACGCCGCAGGCGCTGTTCGATTCGCTCGCCAAGCAGAACAACGTCGTGCCCGCTGGCACGGTCGAGACCTCGTCGCAGCGCGTGCCGCTGCGCGTCACCGGCGCGCTCGATGGCGCCAAGGCCGTCGCCGAGACGCCGGTCGAGAGCAACGGCCGCGTGTTCCGTTTGGGTGATATCGCCACCGTCACCCACGGCTATGTCGACCCGCCGAGCTTCATCGTGCGCCAGGAAGGCAAGGCCGCGATCGGCATCGGTGTCGTCACCGCCAAGGGCGCCAACATCCTCGATCTCGGCAAGGAGGTCGAGAAGGCCGCCGCCGAGTTCATGAAGGCGGTGCCGCAGGGCATCGACGTCAAGCTCATCGCCGACCAGCCCAAGGTGGTCGAGCACGCCGTCGGCGAGTTCGTGGATTCCTTCATGGAAGCGCTCGTCATCGTGCTGTTCGTGTCGTTCCTGGCGCTCGGCTGGCGCACCGGCATCGTGGTCGCGCTGTCTGTGCCGCTGGTGCTCGGCATCGTCTTCGTCGTCATGAACACGATGTCGCTCGATCTGCACCGCATCACGCTCGGCGCGCTGATCATCGCGCTCGGCCTGCTGGTGGATGACGCCATCATCGCGGTCGAGATGATGGTGGTGAAGATGGAGCAGGGCTGGGACCGTTATCGCGCGGCCTCCTTTGCCTGGGAATCCACCGCGTTTCCGATGCTCACGGGAACGCTGGTCACGGCCGCTGGCTTCCTCCCCATCGGCTTTGCCAATTCCGCGGTCGGCGAATATGCCGGCAGCATCTTCTGGATCGTGGCGATCGCGCTGGTCGCCTCCTGGTTCGTGGCGGTGATCTTCACGCCCTATATCGGCGTCATGCTGCTGCCCAACATCAAGGTGCACCACAATCACGATCCGCACGCGGTCTACGAGACCCGCATGTACCGCGGCCTGCGCGCCATCGTGCAATGGTGCGTCAACCACCGCATCACCGTGGTGGCCGCGACCGTCGGCGTCTTCATCGCCTCGATCGTCGGCTTCGGCCATGTCCAGCAGCAGTTCTTCCCGCTGTCGGAGCGGCCCGAGCTGTTCCTCCAGCTCCGCCTGCCCGAGGGCACCGCCTTCAACGTCACCGAGAAGGCGGTGAAGAAGGCCGAGACGCTGCTCAAGGACGACAAGGACATCGAGACCTATACGTCCTATGTCGGCCAGGGCTCGCCGCGCTTCTGGCTCGGCCTCAATCCGCAGCTTCCGAACGAGGCGTTTGCCGAGATCGTCATCGTCGCCAAGGGCGTCGAGGCGCGCGAGCGCATCAAGGCCAAGATCGAGAACGCGGCTGCGGAGGGCATGCTGACCGAGGCGCGCGTGCGCGTCGATCGCTTCAACTTCGGTCCGCCGGTGGGCTTCCCCGTCCAGTTCCGCGTGATCGGCCCCGACGCCAACAAGGTGCGCGAGATCGCCTATCAGGTCCGCGACGTCATGCGGCAGAACAAGAGCGTCAAGGACGTTCAGCTCGACTGGAACGAGCAGTCGCCCTACCTCAAGCTCGTCGTCGACCAGGATCGTGCCCGCGCCATGGGCCTGACCCCGCAGGACGTCTCGCAGGCGCTGTCGATGCTGATCTCGGGCGCGCAGGTCACGACCATACGCGACGGCATCGAGAAGGTGGCCGTGGTTGCTCGTGCGGTCCCGTCCGAACGTCTCGATCTCGGCGGCGTCGGCGATCTGACCATCACCTCGAAGAACGGCGTCGCCGTGCCGCTCCAGCAGATCGCCAAGATCGAGTATGCCCACGAGGAGCCGATCATGTGGCGGCGTAACCGCGACATGGCGATCACCGTACGCTCCGACGTCGTCGACGGCGTGCAGGCGCCCGACGTCACCAGCCAGATCACGCCGAAGCTGAAGGCGATTAAGGACAATCTCGAGCCGGCCTACCGTATCGAGCCGGGTGGGGCGTTCGAGGAATCCGCCAAGGGCAACGCCTCGATCTTCATCCTCTTCCCGCTGATGGTCATGGTGATGCTGACGCTGCTGATGTTCCAGCTGCAGAGCTTCTCGCGCCTGATCCTGGTGTTCCTCACCGCGCCGCTCGGCATCGTCGGTGCCTCGTTCGGCCTCAACGTCGCCAACGCCCCGTTCGGCTTCGTGGCGCTGCTCGGCCTGATCGCACTCGCCGGCATGATCATGCGCAACACCGTCATCCTGGTCGACCAGATCGAGACCGACGTCTCCCACGGCCTGACCCGCCGTGAGGCGATCGTGGAGGCAACCGTCCGCCGCGCCCGGCCGGTGGTGCTGACGGCGCTCGCTGCGATCCTCGCCATGATCCCGCTGTCGCGCTCGGCCTTCTGGGGCCCGATGGCGATCACGATCATGGGAGGCCTGTTCGTCGCGACCTTCCTGACGCTGCTGTACCTGCCGGGCCTCTACGCCCTGTGGTTCAGGAAGAGCCTGGACGAGGCGGGCACCCCTGAGCAGCCTGCCGCGCCGCAGCATGGGAGCGATGACCAGCACGCAATTCCGCTTGCTGAAGCGGCTGAATAAATGAGAAGACTGCTGATGGACGAGTCCTGACACATGACACTGGTTGCGGAACATATCGAAGGCGACACCCGGGATCGTATCCTCGAGGTGGCCGAGCGGCTGTTCCGCCAGATCGGCTACCAGAAGACCACGGTCGGGGACATCGCCAAGGAGCTCAGGATGAGCCCCGCCAATGTCTATCGCTTCTTCGAATCGAAGAAGGCGATCCACCAGTCGGTGGCGCGGGCCTTGATGGGCGAGGTCGAGATCGAAGCGCTGCGGATTGTGGCGCGGCCTGGTCCGGTGCTCCCGCGCTTCCGCGAGCTGCTCACCACCATCCATCGCATGAACACCGAGCGCTATGTCGGCGATAATAAGCTGCATGAGATGGTCGAGATCGCGATGCAGGAGGACTGGGACGTCTGCGTCGCCCATATGGAGTGCATTGCCGGCGTCATCGGCCAGGTGATCGCGCAAGGGGTCGCGTCGGGCGAGTTCGAGGCGCCGGACCTGCAACTGGCCTCGATGTGCGCCTGCACCGCGATGATGCGCTTCTTCCACCCCCAGATGATCGCCCAGTGCGCCACCAAGCCGGGCCCGACCATCGACCAGATGATCGATTTCGTCATCGCGGGTCTGTCGCCGCGCCACTGACGGGCGCTGGAATTTCCCCTATAAGCAGGCCGACGTAGCCCGGATGGAGCGAAGCGCAATCCGGGATGGTTCAGCGTCGCGCTAGCGGACCCGGATTACGCTTCGCTCCATCCGGGCTACCAGGATCAGGGAAGACCTCGCCGTGACCGACAAAGACCTCTATTTCTACGAGCCCTCCAAGGGCCACGGCCTCAAGCACGATCCCTTCAACGCCATCATCGCGCCGCGGCCGATCGGCTGGATCTCCTCCCGCGACACCAAGGGCCACGTCAATCTCGCGCCCTACAGCTTCTTCAACGCCTTTTGCTACGTGCCGCCGATCATCGGGTTTTCCTCCACCAACTGGAAGGACACGGTGTCGAACATGGAGCAGACCCGGGAGTTCGTCTGGAATCTGACGACCATGGATCTCGCCAAGCACATGAACGCGACCGCCGCGCATGTCGGCCCCGAGGTCGACGAGTTCAAGCTCGCAGGGCTGACCGCCGTCCCCGGCAAGCTCGTCAACGTGCCGCGCGTAGCCGAGAGCCCGGTTGCCTTCGAGTGCAAGGTGTCCGACATCGTCCGCCTCAAGGGTGCCGACGGCAAGGAGGCCGATGCCTGGCTGACGCTGGGCGAGGTCGTCGCCGTCCATATCGACAAGGCCATGATCAAGGACGGCGTCTACCAGACCGCCGCCGCCCGCCCCATCGTCCGCGCCGGCCGTCGCGGCGACTACTTCGAGATCAAGCCGGAAAACATGTTCGAGATGGTGCGGCCGGACTGATCCGGGCTACCGCTCTCTCCACCGTCATTCCGGGGCGCGCCGTTAGGCGCGAGCCCGGAATCCATACTCCCGATGGTGGTTATGGATTCCGGGCTCGACGCTTGCGCGTCGCCCCGGAATGACGACGGGGCATTCAGCCCGATTCCCCTCCCCGGAACTGCCCCCACGCCCCGGCCGTTATGGCCCCCGGGGCGGCCGCCCGGCCGCGTCAATTCGCATCTTTTTGCTTGCGAAGTGTTCACTTACCCCGGCCACTTTCCGCTAAAATGCCGATAACCGCGCCGATGCATGAGGTCCGCCATGAGCTTCCGCCGCGACACCATCACAAAGCCGATCTTCTCCTGGGCGCGCGGCGTGCTGCCGGCGATGTCCGACACCGAGCGCGAGGCGCTGGAGGCCGGTGACGTCTGGTGGGATGCCGATCTCTTCACCGGCAACCCGGATTGGTCGAAGCTGCTGAAGGTGCCTCAGGCGACGCTCACCCCCGAGGAGCAGGCCTTCCTCAACGGCCCGGTCGACGCGCTCTGCGCCATGCTCGACGAGTGGAAGATCTTCTGGGAATGGCGCGACCTGCCGCAGGAGGTCTGGCATTTCGTCAAGCGCGAAAGATTCTTCGGTATGATCATTCCGAAGGAGTTTGGCGGCCTCGGCTTTTCGCCCTATGCGCATTCGGAAGTGGTGCGCAAGATCTCGACCCGCTCGATTGCGGCGGCCGTCACCGTGATGGTGCCGAACTCGCTCGGGCCCGGCGAGCTCCTGATGCGCTTCGGCACGAAGGAGCAGCAGGAGCGCTGGTTGCCGCGCCTTGCCGACGGCCGCGACATTCCCTGCTTCGGCCTGACCAGCCCCGAAGCCGGCTCCGACGCCGCCTCGATGGTAGACACCGGCATTATCTGCAAGGGCGATTTCGAAGGCCGCGAGGTCAATGGCCTCAGGCTCAACTGGCACAAGCGCTACATCACGCTCGGCCCGGTCGCGACGCTGCTGGGCCTCGCCTTCAAGGCCTATGACCCCGACCACCTCGTCGGGAGCCAGGAAGAGCTCGGCATCACCGTCGCGCTGATCCCGACCAATCTGCCCGGCGTCAAGATCGGCCATCGTCATCTGCCGTCGATGCAGGTGTTCCAGAATGGCCCGAACTGGGGCCACGACGTCTTCATCCCGCTCGACTATGTCATCGGTGGCAAGGAGAGACTCGGGCAGGGCTGGAAGATGCTGATGACGGCGCTCGCCGCCGGCCGCGGCATCTCGCTGCCGTCGCTGTCGGCGGCCGGTGCTGCCTATGCCGCCCGCACCACCGGCGCCTATGCCCGCATCCGCGAGCAGTTCGGCATCTCGATCTCCAAATTCGAGGGCGTCGAGGAGCCGCTCGCGCGCATCGTCGCGACCGCCTACCAGCTCGACGCGGCACGCCGGCTGACCTGCGCGGCGCTGAATGCCGGCATCCATCCCGCCGTCATCTCCGGCATCATGAAGCTGCACGCGACCGAGCGGATGCGCACCGCGGTCGACGACGCCATGGACATCCATGGCGGCAAGGCCGTGATCGACGGTCCGCAAAACTATCTCGGCAATCTGCACCGCGCCGTGCCTGTTGGTATCACGGTCGAGGGCGCCAACATCCTGACCCGCAACCTTATCGTGTTCGGGCAGGGCGCGATCCGCGCGCATCCCTATCTGCTCGACGAGATGAATGCGCTTGCGGACACGAATCGCGAGCGCGGGCTCGCCGCGTTCGACAAAGCGTTCTGGAAACATGCCGGCCACAGCTTCCAGACGCTGTTGCGTGCGTTCGGCCGCAGCTGGAGCTTCGGCGCCTTCGCGCTTGCGCCGGATGCGGGCGATGCAACGCCATTCTACCGCCAGCTCGCGCGCTACTCTGCGGCCTTTGCGCTCTGCGCCGACATGGCGCTGCTCACGCTCGGCGGCGCGCTCAAGCGCAAGGAGATGCTGTCGGCGAGGTTCGGCGACATCCTCTCCGAGCTCTACCTGCTCTCGGCCGCGCTGAAGCGCTGGCAGGATGAGGGCCGGCAGAAGGAAGACTTCGCTGCGCTGGAATGGTGCATGGCGACCGGCTTCAAAACGATCGAGAACAGGCTTGCTGAGATCCTCGCCAATCTGCCCAACCGCTTTGTCGCTGTCATCCTCAAGCTCGTGGTCCAGCCCTTCGGCGCGCGGGTGCTCGGCCCATCCGACCGTGTCGTGCACCAATGCGCCAGCCTCGTGCTGGAGCCTTCGGCGGCGCGCGAGCGTCTCACGCCGGATCTGGCCCATGTCGACGACGACGGCGGCTTTGCCCGGCTGGAGCGCGCGTTCAAGCTGGTTGCGGGCACCGATGCCATCGCCAAGCGCCTGCGCGCTGCGCATGTCCGGGACTGGAAGGATGGCGTCGCCAAGGGCGTGATCACGCAGGCCGAAGGCGAGCAGCTTGCGGCCGCTCATGAGGCCGTCACAAAAGTGATCGAGGTCGATGATTTCGCGCCGGAAGCGCTCTCGCCGATTTACAAGAAAACCGGAGATGTGCATCAGTTCTTCCAGGAACTCGGTGAACAGAGGGCGGCGAGCTGATGGCACGACCGGTTTTCATCGTCGACGGCAGCCGGACGCCGTTTCTCAAAGCGCGTTCGGGGCCGGGACCGTTCACGCCGGTCGATCTCGCCGTTCAATGCGGCCGGCCGCTGCTCGCGCGCCAGCCGTTTTCGCCCGATGAGTTCGACCAGGTCATCCTCGGCTGCGTCAACGTGATCGCGGACGAGATGAACCCGGCCCGCGTCGCCGCGCTCCGGCTCGGCATGGGCGAGGACATGGTCGCCTTCACCGTGCAGATCAATTGCGGCTCCGGCATGCAGTCGATCGACACGGCCTACCGCTACATCCGCGAGGGCCATGCCGACATGGTCCTCGCCGGCGGCACCGAGGCGCTGAGCCACGCGCCGCTGGTCTGGCCGAACTCCGGTGTGCGCTGGTTCGCCGGCCTTGCCACCGCCAAGGGCGTGGCCGCGAAGCTCGCTGCCGCCTTCAAGCTGCGGCCGCGCTATCTCAAGCCGATCATCGGCCTCGAGCGCGGGCTGACGGATCCCATCACCGACTTGAACATGGGCCAGACCGCCGAGGTCGTCGGCCATCTCTTCGGCATCACGCGGGCACAGTCCGACGCCTATGCCGCCGAGAGTCATCGCCGGCTCGCGCATGCGCAGGCCGAAGGTTTTCTCAAGGGCGAGGTCGAGACAGCGTTCTCCCGCGACGGAAAATTCTTCGACCATGACGACGGCGTGCGGCCGGACTCGACGGCCGAGACGCTCGCAAAGCTGCGGCCGGTGTTCGAACGCCCCTGGGGCCAGGTCACCGCCGGCAATTCGTCGCAGATCACCGACGGCGCGTCCTGGGTGATCCTCGCCTCCGACGCGGCGGTCGCAAAGCACAGACTGACGCCGAAGGCTGTCATCGTCGACAGCCACTGGGCCGCGCTCGATCCCAGCATCATGGGACTGGGACCCGTGATGTCGGCGACGCCGCTGCTTCAACGCAACGACCTCACCGTCAAGGACGTCGAGACCTGGGAGCTGAACGAGGCCTTCGCGACGCAGGTGCTGGGCTGTCTCGCCGCCTGGAACGACGACAAATTCTGTCGCGAGATCTTGGGCCTCGACGGCGCGGCCGGCGAGATCGACCGTGACAGGCTCAACGTCGATGGCGGCGCCATCTCGCTCGGCCATCCCGTCGGCACCTCCGGCAACCGCATCGTGCTGCATCTCGTCAATGCGATGAAACGGCTCGGCACGCGCCGCGGCGTTGCGACCGAATGTATCGGCGGCGGGCTCGGCGGCGCCATGCTGATCGAGGCGGTGTGACCATGGATTCCAGGATCATGACCGCGCTCGGCGACCGCGTGCTGGAGCTTGGGCCCAGGCCTGCGACCGACGGCCCCTACAAGCACTTCAAGCTGACGCGCGATGCCGACGGCGTCGCCTGGCTGCTGTTCGACCGCGCAGATGCTAGCGCCAACACGCTGTCCGCGGACGTGATGGAGGAGTTCGATGCCGTGCTCGCGGCGATCGAGACCGAACGTCCCGCAGGCCTTGTCATCCGCTCGGCAAAGCCGTCCGGCTTCATTGCGGGCGCCGACGTCAACGAATTCCGCGGCGCCAGCGATCCCGAGATGGTCGAGACACGCATCCGCGCGGCGCATGCGGTGGTCGATCATCTGGAGGCTTTGAGGTTGCCGACGGTCGCGGTCATCCATGGCTTCTGTCTCGGCGGCGGGCTGGAGGTCGCGCTGGCCTGCCAGTCGCGCATTGCGATCGACGGCGCGCGCTTCGGCTTCCCGGAGGTGATGCTCGGCCTGCATCCCGGCCTCGGCGGCACCGCGCGCTTCACTGCGCTGGTGAACCCGACCCAGTCGATGGCGCTGATGCTGACCGGCCGCACCATCGATGCGCGTCGCGCCAGATCGCTCGGCCTCGTCGATACCGTGACGCAGGAGCGGCACGTCCGCAACGCGGTGAAGGATGCACTGTTCGGCCGTCTGAAGCGGGCGCGTCCGGGCCTTCTGACTCACGCGGCCAATTTCGGTCCCGTGCGCGGGCTGCTGGCCAGGCGCATGCGCTCGGAGGCGGCGAAGGCCGCGCCCCGCGAGCATTATCCGGCGCCTTACGCGCTGATCGATCTCTGGGAGACCCATGGCGGCAGCAAGGCCGCGATGCTGAAGGCCGAGCAAGCCTCGTTCGCCAGGCTGATGGTGACGCCGACCGCGCAGAATTTGATCCGCGTATTCTTCCTGCGCGAGCAGATGAAGAAGGCAGCCGGCGGCGGCAATTCGGTCAAACATGTTCACGTCATCGGCGCCGGCGCCATGGGCGGTGATATCGCGGCCTGGTGTGCGGGGCAGGGGCTGCGCGTCTCGCTCGCGGACATGAAGGCGGAGCCGGTCGCCGGCGCGGTGAAGCGCGCCGCCGAGCTTTACGGCAAGATCATCCGCAAGTCGACCGACGTGCGCGACGCGCTGGATCGTCTGATCCCCGACATGGACGGCGAGGGTGTCCGCAACGCCGATCTCATCATCGAGGCAGTGCCGGAAAAGCTCGAGCTGAAGCAGAAGGTCTATGCGGGCCTCGAGCCGAAGATGAAGCCGGGCGCGATCCTTGCGACCAACACGTCGAGCATTCCGCTCCAGGATCTGCGCACCACGCTGGCGCGGCCCGATCGCCTCGTCGGCCTGCACTTCTTCAACCCGGTGTCGCGGCTGCAGCTGGTCGAAGTCGTCAGCCATGACGGCAACGACGCGCAGGTGCTGAAGGAGGCGCTCGCCTTCGTCGGCGCGATCGACCGTCTGCCGCTCTCCGTGAAGAGCTCGCCCGGCTTCCTCGTCAACCGTGCGCTGACGCCCTACATGCTGGAGGCGATGGTGATGCTGGACGAGAAGATCGACCAGCGCCTCATCGACGCGGCGGCCGAGCAGTTCGGCATGCCGATGGGGCCGATCGAGCTCGCCGACCAGGTCGGGCTCGACATCTGCCTCGACGTCGGTGACATGCTGCGGACCAAGCTCGGCGATCTGCTCCCGCCGACGCCGGCCTGGCTGCGCGAGAAGGTCGCCAAGGGCGAGCTCGGCCGCAAGACGGGCAAGGGATTCTACACCTGGAAGGACGGCAAGGCGGAGAAGGCGCCGTTGCCCGAGACCGGCCCGCGCGTCACCGACCAGATGATCGACCGCCTGGTGCTGCCGATGTCCAATGTCTGCGTCGCGGCACTCCGCGAAGGTATCGTCGACGATGCCGATATGGTCGACGGCGCCATGATCTTCGGCACCGGATATGCACCGTTCCGCGGCGGTCCGCTGAACTACGCGCGCACGCGCGGCGTGGAAAATGTCGTATCCACCCTGCGCGCGCTGGCCGAGCGATTCGGTGGGCGCTTTGCGCCCGATCCGGGCTGGGACAATTTTAGGTGAGACCGACATGACCGAAACGTCCGACACCGAGCCGCGCGGCGATCTCTGCATTCGCACGCTGGCAATGCCCGCCGACACCAATGCCAACGGCGACATCTTCGGCGGCTGGCTGCTCAGCCAGATGGATGTCGGCGGCGGCGTGTTCGCATCGAAGCTCGCGAGGTCGCGTACGGTCACCGTGGCGATCGAGGCGATGAATTTTCGCAAAGCGGTCTATGTCGGCGATCTCGTTTCGGTCTATGCCAATCTCGTCCGCGTGGGCCGCACCTCGATGACCGTGCATCTCGAAGCCTGGGCGCTACGGCGCAGGGAGCTCCAGCCGATCCTCGTCACCGACGGTCATTTCACCTACGTCTCGATCGATGATGACGGCCGTCCGCAAGCGATCCAGCGCAACGATCCGCCGATCGCGACGTAATCGCGCGCGACGCTCTGCCCTATCTCACGCAAACTTGCGGCACGCCAAACGCGGCGCGACTGAGTCACCGCGTCGCGGCTTCGCCAAGAACAAGTCATAAAACGGATGAGGTCCCGGCGTACTCAATTGCGTGTCGATTCGGGGTGGAAACGGCCTCAAATGCTCAGGAACCTTTGGGCAGGATTGCCGTTATTTGCCCGCACTGAGGAATCTACGGACCATGCCGGACAGCTACATTATCGAAGTCGACTCGCAAACCGCAGGTATCGTCGTTCGTTCTCAGGGAGGCTATTGTTTCTTCGCCTCGTCCCACCGCTTCAATCGCCTTGAAGGCCAGCTCTTCCGCAACGCACGCGAAGCCGAGCGTGCTGCGCGCAAGCTGGTTAACGGCGATGTGAAGGAAGCGGCGTAGGCGCCTTCCGCTGGTGATTTCTGACGCGCAAAGCGTGGTCGGAATTTTTTGCAGCCCTTGATGCCGCTGCCTTTTCCTTCTCCCTTCATGTCCGCCGAAGCCTTGGCGAAGGCGGATGTGGGAGAAGGTGGCGCGAAGCGCCGGATGAGGGGTTGTTTCCGCGAATTCAATCGTGAGAGGGTCGCCCGCGGGGGCAACCCCTCATCCGTCTCGCCGCTGTCGCGGCGAGCCACCCTCTCCCACAGGGGGAGGGGGTAAGAGCGTCGATCACAACTTCGTCGCGGAGCGTGACAACAGCTTCCAATCGTCGCCCTGCTTCAGCCAGTTCATCAGGATATGAAGGCTGTTTGCCACTTTCTGTCCGCCGGTCATCATCTCGGCCAGCCAATGGAAGCGCACGATCGCGACGGGGCCGACGATCTTGATGGTCGGGTCCTTGTACGTAATCGACAGGAACTCCGTCTTGCCGTCGGTGGCGTTCGCGATAAAGGCCGCCTTATCCTCGAGGAAGCCGCTGGAATGGCTGTAGCTCAGATCGTCCGCGCACAGCGCGCCGAGGGCCTTCGGATCGGCCGCGATCTGGGCGAGGCGAAATGCCTCGACGTTCTTTGCCACCGCCTCGTGGTCCGTCGTGGCAGCATGGTCGCGATTCAGTGTCATCATATCCTCCGTCCTTGATCTTGCGCCCACTGTTGCAGCCGCACTTGATTGTGTCGAGCGCCAGGTCGCAATCGTCGTCGCAATACGCTGCATTGCGCCAGGCGGCGCGATTTCTGACGCGCAAAGCGTGGTCGGAATTTTTTGCAGCCCTTGATACCGCTGCCTTTTCCTTCTCCCCTTGTGGGAGAAGGTGGCGCGAAGCGCCGGATGAGGAGTTCTATCGGCGCATTCGGAAGCGAGAGAGTTACTCGCGGAAGCATACCCCTCACCCGTCTCGCCGCTACGCGGCGAGCCACCCTCTCCCACAGGGGGAGAGGGTAAGAGCGCCAATTACAACTTCGTTGCCGCCCGGGACAGCAGCTTCCAATCGTCGCCCTGCTTCTGCCAGTTCATCAGGATGTGAAGATTGGTCGATACTTTTTTCCCATCGGCCGCCATTTCCTGTTCGCCCATCCAGTGGAAGCGCACGATCGCGGCGGGGCCGACGACCTTGATGGTCGGGTCCTTGTACTCGATCGACAGGAATTTTGATTTGCCGTCGGTGGCGTTGGTGACGAAGGTCGCCTTGTCCTCGACCTTGCCGTTCGAATGGCTGTAGCTCACCTCGTCGGCGCAGAGCGCGCCGAGCGCCTTGGGATCGGCCGCGATCTGGGCAAGGCGGAAGGCCTCGACCTTTTTCGCCACGGCTTCCTCATCCGCCGCGGCCGCCAACGCCGGTGCTGTGAGAGCAAGCGCGGAGACGGCAAGGGTTGAGACGGCAAGAGTCGAGAGAGCCAGATCGCGTCGGTTGATCGTCATCGTTTCCTCCTTTTTGGTCTTGCGCGGAGTGTTGCAGCCGCGCGCGACTTTGTCGAGTGTCGCTTGGCGGTCATGTCGATGCGTCATTGCGCGATCGGGGCTGCATTGATACGTGTTTCGCATTGATGCATCGTGCATTCGGGAAAGTACGGAAATGATCGAGGCCAAAGGGCAGGCGCAGGGGCTAGTGACGGGCAGGGCGCTGCTGTTCGACATCGACGGCACGCTGGCCAACACCGACCCGCTGCACCTCAAGGCGTTCAACCAGGTGCTTGGGCCGCGCGGCCATGTGTTCGATCACGCGCGCTTCTCCAGGGAGCTGCAAGGCTTCGCCAATGCGTCGATCGGCGAGCGCTTTCTGCCCGACGAAACCGTGGAACGGCGCGCCGTGATCCTCGGAGAGAAGGAGGTCGTCTTCCGCACACTCGTCGCCGGACAGATCGAGCCGCTTCCGGGTCTGATGGCGCTGCTCGACCGCGCGGACGCCGCCGGCATTCCCATGGTCGCCGTGACCAACGCGCCGCGTCTGAATGCCGAGCTGTTGCTCTCCGGTCTCGGCATCACGCACCGCTTCAGGGCGCTTGTGATCGGCGACGAGCTGCCGCACGGCAAGCCGCACCCGCTGCCCTATCAGGAGGGGCTGCGTTTCGTCGGCGGGAGCGCGACGGCTTCGATCGCGTTCGAGGATTCCCGCTCCGGCGTGCAGTCGGCGACGGCCGCCGGCATTCCGACCATCGGCATCCGGACGAGCCTCAGCCATGCCGACCTTGTTGGCGCCGGCGCGGTTGCCTCCGCCAGCGCGTTCGACGATCCGGAACTGCTCGCGCGTCTCGCCGCCGCGATGGCATGGTGAGAGGCTTTGTCCGTTAACCGTGATCGCTGAGCGCATTGACCGAACGTGCGAACCGCCGCACCATGCGCTTTCCTGATTTGAGGCCATCGCCGTGACCGGATTGACCCATCGCCAAGCCGAAATCCTCAACATCGCGCGCGCCTCGGGGCGCGTCATGGTCGAGGAGCTCGCGCGCCGGTTCGAGGTCTCGGCGCAGACGATCCGCAAGGATCTCAACGATCTCTGCGAGCGCCGCTCGCTGACCCGTATCCACGGCGGCGCCATCATCGCCTCCGGCGTCGAAAACCTCGCCTACGAGGCGAGGCGGTTCGTCGCCGCAGACGAAAAGAAGGCGATCGGGGCCGCGGCCGCCTCGCTGATCCCGAACGGCTGCTCGCTCTTCATCAATATCGGCACCACGACCGAGGAGGTGGCGAGCGCGCTGACCTCGCACGAGGACCTCCTCGTCATCACCAACAATCTCAACGTCGCGATGCTGCTCTACCGCCATCCCCGCATCGAGGTGGTGGTCGCCGGCGGCACGGTGCGGCGGGCCGACGGCGCGGTGGTCGGCTCGACCGCGACGCAGCTCATCGGCCAGTTCAAGGTGGACTACGCCATCATCGGGGCGTCCGCGATCGACGAGGAGGGCGCGCTGCTCGACTTCGACTATCGCGAGGTGCAGGTGGCGCAAGCCATCATCGCCAATGCCCGCAGCGTCATGCTGGTTGCCGACTCCACCAAGCTGCGCCGCAGCGCGCCGGTGCGCATCGCCCATATCACCCAGATCCAGACCTTCGTAACCGACCAGGAGCTGCCCGAGCGCCTCGCCACCATCTGCCACAGCAAGGGCATCGAGGTGATGGCGGCGATGCCGAAGGGGGCGGATATCGATGATGCGACGGCCGATACTCAGGATGCGGCACCGGAAGCCGCGCCGGTGGTGCGGCTGAGATAGCGGCTTACGCGTTGCTCCATGGGTTGAGCAGCGGAACGCCGAAGGCCGCAAAATCCGTCACATTGCGTGTGACGAGCGTGAGATTGTTGGCGAGCGCGGTGGCCGCAAAGAAGCCGTCCATCACGGACAACGCAACGCCATTGCGACGGCTCTGCGCCATCAGGTCGCCCCAGCGCTCGGCGACCGCGTGGTCGATCGGCAGGATGCGCTGCGCGAACCGAGCCGGCAGGTCGTGGGCGAGCCAAGCGGCCAGCGCGGCGCGCCGACGGCCATCATCCAGCAGGGCGATACCGCGGCGAAGCTCGGCGATCGAGGCAACGCTGATGAACGCACGATCCTCATCGACCGTATCGAGCCATGCCAAGACTTTCGCGGAAGGCGCCGGCCGCTGAACCTCCGACAGCACGTTGGTGTCGAGGAGCAGGTTCACGGCATCTCGTCGCGCGGTTCGTCCTGCACCCGTTCAAGTTCGAGGTCGGCACCGCGCAGCGGCGAAGCCAGCAGGAATTCAGCTAGCGTGCCTTTGCGTGCCGTCTTTCGCGCCCATTCATCCGCGGAAACGACAACCGCATTGGGCCTGCCGTGTCGGGTGATGATCTGGGGGCCAGTTTGGGCGCGATCGACCACCTCGGACAGGCGTGCCTTGGCATTGGCGAGCGTCCACGTGTCAGTCGGGGGCGAATCGGGGGCGGTGCTGCGGTCTGTCATGCCGAATATAACTAATATGACTATTATGACTATATTGGCTCTACGTGACTATTCAAGATCGTATTGCGGTTTCGATTGGCGTCCGAACTGCCCATTTCCACGGCTGACTGCCCACCAGAAAGTTCCTCTTTCACTTCCTTTCGCCTCTCTTTCATCTTGCTTTCGCTTTTCGGTGTGATCTAATCAAAAACGAAAGTAGTCGCTCGAAGGAACGAGCGGTCGCCGGGGGATGCGTCTGTTGGAGCGTATTTTCGACCTCGCCATTATCGGAGGCGGTGTTAACGGCTGCGGCATCGCGCGCGACGCGGTGGGCCGTGGCAACACGGTCTTCCTGTGCGAAATGAACGATTTGGCGAGCGGGACCTCGTCCTGGTCGACCAAGCTGGTGCATGGCGGCCTGCGCTATCTCGAATATTACGAGTTTCGTCTGGTCCGCGAGGCGCTGATCGAGCGCGAGATCCTCTGGGGCATCGCGCCCCATATCATCCGTCCCCTGCGTTTCGTTTTGCCGCATCACGCCGGCCTGCGTCCGGCCTGGCTGCTGCGCCTCGGCCTCTTCCTCTATGACCATATCGGCGGCCGGCACCTGTTGCCGGCGACGCGTTCGGTCGATCTCAGGCGCGACGAGGTTGGCCGTCCGCTGATCCCGAACCGCTACAGCCGCGCGTTCGAATACTCCGACTGCTTCGTCGACGACGCCCGTCTCGTCGTGCTCAACGCACGCGATGCCGCCGACAAGGGCGCCGAGATCCGCACCCGCACCCGCGCGACGGATATCAAGCAGTCCGGCGGCATCTGGACCGTCAGCATGCTCAACACGCTGACCGGCGAGCGTTCGCAGGTCCAGGCCCGCGCGGTGGTCAATGCCGGCGGCCCCTGGGTCGAGGATGTGCTCGGCCGCGGCGCCGGCGTGAACGCGAAGGCCAAGGTGCGCCTGGTGCAGGGGTCGCACATCGTAGTCAAAAAGCTCTACGACCACGACCGCGCCTACATGTTCCAGAACGCGGACGGCCGCATCATCTTCGTGATCCCGTACCAGGACGATTTCACGCTGATCGGCACCACCGATCGCGATTATGACGGCGATCCCTCCAAGGTGAAGGCGACGCCCGAAGAGATCGAGTACCTCTGCGCCGCCGCGAGCGAATACCTGGCCAAGCCGGTGACTTCGGCGGACGTGGTCTGGACCTATTCCGGCGTGCGACCGCTTTATGACGACGGCGCCAGCGAAGCCAAGGCCGCGACGCGCGACTACGTGTTTGAGCTCGACACACCCGGCGGCGTGCCGCTGCTCTCGATCTATGGCGGCAAGATCACGACCTACCGCCGGCTCGCCGAAGAGGCGTTGGAACGGCTCGCACCCTATCTTCGCAGTGCGAAAGCGCGCGAAGGCTGGACCGGCAAATGGCCGCTGCCCGGCGGCGACATGGGCGTGTCCGACGTCGACGGCCTGATCGCCGAACTCCAGCGCGGCTATCCCTTCCTCAGCCATGAGCATGCGCGGCGCCTCGCGCGCGCCTATGGTACCCGCGCCATCAAGCTGCTTGGCGATGCCAAGTCGGCCGCCGATCTCGGCCAGGCCTTCGGCGCGACACTGACCGAACGCGAGGTCCGCTACCTCATGGCCAATGAATGGGCGGTCACGGCGGAAGACATCGTCTGGCGCCGCTCCAAACTTGGCCTGCGACTATCTGCCGACGAGGTTGCTGCATTGAACGACTGGATTGCAACCCACGCTGTGCCGCAAAGTCCCCTGCTGGAAGCGGGAGGACGCTCATGACCGTGACGCTCGATCATGTGACCCGGACCGTCGAGGGGATACCGCACATCCGCGACGTCTCGCTGACGCTCGAGAGCGGCACGCTCAACGTGCTGCTCGGGCCGACGCTGTCAGGCAAGACCTCGATCATGCGGCTGCTCGCCGGCCTCGACAAGCCGACGACGGGCAAGGTGCTGGTCAACGGCAAGGACGTCACCGGTGTCGACGTGCGCAAGCGTTCGGTCGCGATGGTCTATCAGCAGTTCATCAACTATCCCTCGCTGACGGTCTACGAGAACATCGCCTCGCCGCTGCGCGTGCAGGGGAAGCCGCGCGAGGAGATCGAGAAGCGTGTCGCGGAAGCCGCGCGGCTGCTCAGGCTCGAGCCGTTCCTGAAACGCACTCCGCTCCAGCTCTCCGGCGGCCAGCAGCAGCGCACCGCGATGGCGCGCGCGCTGGTGAAGGGCGCCGATCTCGTGCTGCTCGACGAACCGCTCGCCAATCTCGACTACAAGCTGCGCGAGGAGCTGCGTACCGAGCTGCCGCGCATCTTCGAGGCGTCCGGCGCGATCTTCGTCTATGCCACGACCGAGCCGACCGAGGCGCTGCTGCTCGGCGGCAACACGGTCTGCATGTGGGAGGGGCAGGCGCTCCAGATCGGCGAGACGCCGAACGTCTACCGCCGTCCGCAGACGCTGCGGGTCGCCCAGGTGTTCTCCGATCCGCCGCTCAACCTCGTCGGCATCGAGAAGAGGAACGGCTCTGTGCAATATGCGGGCGGCATCGCCGCGCCGGCCTCCGGTCTCTATTCATCGCTCGCCGACGGCGCCTATCGCGTCGGCTTCCGCGCCCATCAGCTCGCCCTCGCCAATGGCGAGGCCGACCGCCACGCCTTCCACGCCACGGTGACGGTGACCGAGATCACCGGTTCGGAGAGTTTCGTGCACCTGACCCGCGACGGATCGAACTGGGTGGCGGTGCTGCACGGCGTGCACGAGTTCGAGCCCGGCCAGACCATCGATGCCGTGCTCGATCCCAATGATGTCTTCGTCTTCGACGCGGCCGACCGTCTGGTCGCCGCGCCGAGCTCGTAAGGGGGAGATGCGCTATGGCTCGCATTGACCTCGTCGATCTCGCCCACTCCTACGGCGGCAATGATGCGCCGCAGGAAAGCTTTGCGCTGAAGCCGGTGACCATGACCTGGCGGCAGGGCGGTGCTTACGCGCTGCTCGGCCCGTCCGGCTGCGGCAAGACCACGCTGCTCAACGTCATCTCCGGCATCATCACGCCGTCGCGGGGGAAAATCCTGTTCGACGGCCAGGACATCACACCGCTGTCAACCCAGAAGCGCAACATCGCCCAGGTGTTCCAGTTTCCGGTGATCTACGACACCATGACGGTGGGGCAGAACCTGGCGTTTCCGCTGAAGAACCGCGGCGTGCCGAAAGCCGAGATCGATAAGCGCGTCGCCGAGATCGGCCGCCTGCTCGACCTTGAGCCCTATCTCAATCGCAAGGCGACGCGCCTCACGGCGGATGCCAAGCAAAAAATCTCGCTCGGCCGCGGTCTGGTCCGCTCCGACGTCGCCGCCGTGCTGTTCGACGAGCCGCTGACCGTGATCGATCCGGAGCTGAAATGGCAGCTCCGCTCCAAGCTGAAGGCGCTGCATCGCGAGCTCGACCTGACGATGATCTACGTCACCCACGACCAGACGGAGGCGCTGACCTTCGCCGACACCGTTGTCGTCATGCATGATGGCCGCGTGGTGCAGAGCGGCACGCCCGCCGAGCTGTTCGACAAGCCGGCGCACACCTTCGTTGGCTATTTCATCGGCTCGCCCGGCATGAACATCCTGCCGGCCGAGGTGAAGGGTCGCGAGGCGCGCATCAGCGGGAATGTCATCGCGCTCAACCGCAGCTATGACAGCCTGCCTGCCGGCGCCAAGATCGAGATCGGCGTGCGTCCGGAGTTCGTCGATGCCGTCGCGCCCGCACCCGGATTGCTCAGTGCGAAGATCGACCGCATCGACGACCTCGGCCGCATCCGCTTCGCGCGCGTCCGTATCGGTGAGGCCAAGATCGCGGCGCGCGCGCCGGCGGGCTTCACCAGCGCGGACGGCACTGCCGGGCTGAAATTCGATCCGGCGCATGTCCACGTCTATGCCGACAGCCTTCTGGTGGAGGGAGCCGCCTGATGGACAAGACCGTCAACCAAAAAGCCTGGTTCCTGGTGCTGCCGGTGTTCCTGGTCGTGGCCTTCTCGGCGGTGCTGCCGCTGATGACGGTCGTGAACTATTCGATGCAGGACACCTTCGGCAACAACCAGTTCTTCTGGAACGGCGTCGGCTGGTTCAAGGAACTGCTCGATCCCTCGACCGATCTCGGCGGTCGCTTTCTCGCCTCGCTCGGCCGCAATCTGTTCTTCTCGATGGTGATCCTCGCGATCGAGGTGCCGCTCGGCATCGTCGTCGCACTGTCGATGCCGCGCCAGGGCTGGACGGTCGCGGCCTGCCTCGTCATCCTCGCGCTGCCGCTGCTGATTCCGTGGAACGTGGTCGGCACGATCTGGCAGATTTTTGGCCGGCCCGACATCGGTCTGATGGGCTATACGCTCAATGCGATGGGCCTCGACTACAACTACGTGTCCAACGCAGTCGACGCCTGGATCACCGTCATCGTGATGGACGTCTGGCACTGGACCAGCCTCGTTGCGCTGCTCTGCTATGCCGGCCTGAAGTCGATCCCGGAGGCCTATTACCAGGCCGCGCAGATCGACGGCGCCTCGCGCTGGGCCGTGTTCAAGGCGATCCAGCTGCCGAAGATGAACCGCGTGCTCTTGATCGCGGTGCTGCTGCGCTTCATGGACAGCTTCATGATCTACACCGAGCCGTTCGTTGTCACCGGCGGCGGGCCGGGCAACTCGACCACCTTCGTCTCGATCGAGCTGGTCAAGATCGCGCTCGGCCAGTTCGATCTCGGCAAGGCCGCCGCGCTGTCGCTGGTCTACAATCTGATCATCCTGATCGTCTGCTGGATCTTCTACACCGTCATGACCAATGCCGGCGTCGAGCGTAAGGCACAGGCGGAGAAGGAGCCGGCGGCGGAGCCCAAGCCCGCAGGCGCGCTCCAGCCTGCGCCCGCGCTCAAGCCGAAGGAAGGAGTGGCCTGATGCATTCGATCCCCGGCCGCCGCCTCATCATGGGGCTGTTTTTGATCTTTCTGCTGTTGCCGATCTACTGGCTCGTCAACATGAGCTTCAAGACCAACGCCGAGATCGTCTCGACGATGACGCTGTGGCCGCATTCCCCGACGCTGCAGCATTACAAGCGCATCTTCACTGACGAGAGCTGGTATTCCGGTTACATCAATTCGCTGGAATACGTCGTCCTCAACACCATCATCTCGATCTCGGTGGCGCTGCCGGCGGCCTACGCGTTCTCGCGCTACCGCTTCCTCGGCGACAAGCATCTGTTCTTCTGGCTGCTGTCGAACCGCATGGCCCCGGCGGCGGTCTATGCGCTGCCGTTCTTCAACCTCTACTCGGCGATCGGCCTGTTCGATACGCCCTGGGCGGTCGCGCTCGCGCATTGCATCTTCAACGTTCCGCTGGCGGTGTGGATCCTCGAAGGCTTCGTCTCCGGCGTGCCGCGCGAGATCGACGAGACCGCCTTCCTCGACGGCTATTCCTTTCCGCGCTTCTTCATCAGGATCCTGGTGCCGCTGATCGCGAGCGGCATCGGCGTCGCCGCCTTCTTCTGCTTCATGTTCTCCTGGGTCGAGCTCCTGCTCGCGCGGACGCTGACCTCGGTGCAGGCAAAACCGATCGCGGCGATCATGACGCGTACGGTATCGGCTGCGGGCATGGACTGGGGCCTGCTGGCCGCAGCCGGCGTGCTGACCATCATCCCGGGCGCCCTCGTGATCTGGTTCGTCCGCAATTACATCGCGAGCGGTTTCGCGCTCGGTCGGGTCTAGGGAGGCATCGATGGAATCTATTGCATGGATGGCCTGGACGCTGCCGACCGCGATCTTCTTCGTGGCGCTCGCCTGCACCCTGGCGGTCATGACGTACCTCGCCGCGGTCTATCCCGAAGCCGAGCGCGTCGGCGTGCTCAGCATTCCGACGACGCGGGGCGACCGCCTGTTCATCTCCCTGATCACGGCGGCCGTCATCCACCTTCTGTGGATCACGTTCGCCGGCACCGATACACTCGCCACCCTGCCGATCGGCGAGGAAGGTTTTGAGATTTCGAGCCTGTGGCTCGCAAGTGGAATTTCGCTGGCCACGGCCGTGCTCATTTTTCGCACGGTCTGAAGCTCGCGAAGGGACGGCCAGATCCGGGGGCAACCCGGGCCTGTATAAAATTTTGTCGCTGCAACGGAGGAACAACATGCGACAGTTTAGGAGAAGGAAAGGTCCATTGACCAAGAATAGCTTTCTGACCATGTCCAGCGCCGCCGCCATCGTTGCGGTGTCGTTCGCCGTCTCGGCGCCGGTCCGCGCCGCCGACGACGCCGCGATCCAGAAGTGGATTGCGGAATTCCAGCCCTCGACGCTGTCGAAGGACGAGCAGAAGAAGGAGCTGGAGTGGTTCGCCAAGGCCGCCGAGCCCTTCAAGGGCATGGAGATCAACGTCGTCTCCGAGACCATCGCGACCCACGAATACGAGTCGCAGACGCTGGCAAAGGCGTTCTCCGAGCTCACCGGCATCAAGCTCAAGCACGACATCATCCAGGAAGGTGACGTCGTCGAGAAGCTGCAGACGCAGATGCAGTCCGGCAAGAACGTCTATGACGGCTGGATCAACGATTCCGATCTGATCGGCACGCACTTCCGCTACGGCCAGACCATCGCACTGTCGGACTACATGACCGGCGAGGGCAAGGACGTCACCGATCCCCAGCTCGACGTCAACGACTTCATCGGCAAGTCGTTCGGCACCGCGCCGGACGGCAAGCTCTATCAGCTGCCGGACCAGCAGTTCGCGAACCTCTATTGGTTCCGCTACGACTGGTTCACCAACCCGGACTACAAAGCCAAGTTCAAGGCCAAGTATGGCTACGAGCTCGGCGTGCCCGTGAACTGGTCCGCTTATGAAGACATCGCCGAGTTCTTCACCAACGACATCAAGGAGATCAACGGCGTCAAGGTCTACGGCCATATGGACTATGGCAAGAAGGATCCCTCGCTCGGCTGGCGTTTCACCGACGCCTGGCTGTCGATGGCCGGCAACGGTGACAAGGGCATTCCGAACGGTCTGCCGGTCGACGAATGGGGCATCCGCATGGAAGGCTGCCGTCCGGTCGGCTCCTCGGTCGATCGCGGTGGCGACACCAACGGTCCGGCCGCGGTCTACTCGATCACGAAGTATCTGGAGTGGATGAAGAAGTATGCTCCGCCGCAGGCCCAGGGCATGACCTTCTCCGAGTCCGGTCCCGTGCCGGCTCAGGGCAACATCGCCCAGCAGATGTTCTGGTACACCGCCTTCACCGCCGACATGGTGAAGCCGGGCATCGCCGTGATGAACGCGGACGGTACGCCGAAATGGCGTATGGCTCCGTCGCCGCACGGTTCGTACTGGAAGGAAGGCATGAAGCTCGGCTACCAGGACGCCGGCTCGCTCACGCTGTTGAAGTCGACCCCGGCTGACCGCCGCAAGGCGGCCTGGCTCTACCTCCAGTTCATCGTTTCCAAGACGGTGTCGCTGAAGAAGAGCCATGTCGGTCTCACCTTCATTCGTGAATCCGACATCTGGGACAAGTCGTTCACCGAGCGTGCGCCGAAGCTCGGCGGCCTGATCGAGTTCTACCGCTCGCCCGCGCGCGTGCAGTGGACCCCGACCGGTAACAACGTGCCTGACTATCCGAAGCTCGCGCAGCTCTGGTGGCAGAACATCGGCGATGCGTCGTCCGGTGCGAAGACGCCGCAAGCCGCGATGGATGCACTCGCGGCCGCTCAGGACTCCGTCATGGAGCGCCTCGAGAAGTCCGGCGTGCAGGGCGCCTGCGGTCCGAAGCTGCACAAGAAGGAGACCGCCGAGTACTGGTACGCCAAGGCCCAGAAGGACGGCACCATCGCGCCGCAGCGCAAGCTCGCCAACGAGAAGCCGAAGGGTGAGACGGTCGACTACGACACGCTGATCAAGTCGTGGCCGGCATCCCCGCCCAAGCGCGCGGAAGCGAAGTAAGCGGCGCATAGCGTCATCAAACACGAAAGGCCGGGAGCGATCCCGGCCTTTTTTCTGGCGGATGTCGAGAATGGCGATTGTGCCGACTACACACTCGCTGTCATCGCCCGACTTGATCGGGCGATCCAGTATTCCAGAGACGGTCGTGATTGAACCGAAGAGCCGCGGCGTACTGGATGCCCCGCCTTCGCGGGGCATGACAGCGTCATGTGTGGAGAGGAAATTACTCCGCCGGCTCGGCCGCGAGCGTCGGATAATCCGTGTAGCCCTTCGCGCCGCCGCCGTAGAACGTGTTCTTGTCCCAATCGTTCAGCGTCGCGCCCGTCTTCAGCCGCTCGACAAGGTCGGGGTTGGAGATGAACGGCTTGCCGAACGCAATGAGATCGGCTGCGTTCGTGTCCAGCACCTTGGTCGCGAGATCGAAGTCGTAGCCGTTGTTGGCGATGTAGGCGCGGGTGAAGCGCTTGCGCAGGCCCGCATAGTCGAACGGCGCGATGTCGCGCGGGCCGCCGGTGGCGCCTTCGACCACGTGCAGATAGACCAGCTTGAGTGCGTTGAGACCGTCGACGATGTGATCGAACAAGGCCTGCGGATTGGAGTCGGAGAGGTCGTTGGCCGGCGTCACCGGCGAGATGCGGATGCCGGTGCGGTCGGCGCCGGCCTCGGCGGCAACTGCCTTGGAGACCTCGAGCATCAGCCGCGCGCGGTTTTCGATGGAGCCGCCGTAAGCATCGGTGCGCTTGTTGGCGCCGTCCCTCGCGAACTGGTCGAGCAGATAGCCGTTGGCGCCGTGGATCTCGACGCCGTCGAAACCGGCCTCGATCGCATTCTTCGTGGCGCGCTTGAAGTCGTCGATGATACCGGGAATTTCAGACAGCTCGAGCGCGCGGGGCTCGGAGACGTCGGCGAAGGTGCCGTTGACGAAGGTCTTGCCCTTGGCGCGGATCGCGCTCGGCGCCACCGGGGCTGCGCCATTGGCCTGGAGATCGACATGCGAGATGCGGCCGACATGCCAGAGCTGGATGAAGATCTTGCCGCCGCGCTCATGCACGCGGTCGGTGACTTTGCGCCAGCCGGCGACCTGGTTCTTGCTGTAGATGCCGGGCGTGTCCTGGTAGCCCTGGCCCTGCTGTGAGATCTGGCTCGCTTCGGTGACCAGGAGACCTGCGGAGGCGCGCTGGCCGTAATAATCGGCGGCAAGCGGGCTCGGCACGAACGTGCCGGGCGCGGCGCGGTTGCGCGTCAGCGGCGCCATCACGAGGCGGTTGGCCAGCGTGATCGGGCCGAGCTTGTAGGTCTCTAGCAATTTGGTCGGACGGCTCATGGGAATGCTTCCAGGCGGTGACAGATCACGAACACTTGTGCATCGCGACATCAGGCGCAAGGGAGGAGCCATACGGAAAGTGCAGGCGAGCTACGCGGCCTGGTCCGCGTAGCATGATTCATGTGCAATCCCGGCCATGACAGCGGATTTGCGCTGCCACGGCCCGCGATCTCTCAGTTCGCGCCGAGGAAATCGCGCTTGCCGATCTCGATGCCGTTGTGACGCATGATGCCGTGAGCGGTGGTGGCGTGGAAATAGAAGTTCGGCAGCGAGACCCCGCTGAAGAACTGCTGGCCCTTGAGCGTCATGGTCCGGTCCGGGCCCGCCGGGAAGGTCACGTCCTTGGTGTCGGCGCCTTCGAACTGCTCCGGCTTGTACGATTTCACGTAGTCGATCGTCTTGGCGAGCCGCTGCTTCAGCTCCTCAAACGTCTTTTCCGTGTCGGGCATCGAAGGCACCTCGCTATGGGTCAGCCTGGCGCAGCCCTTGGCGGCGAAATCGCTGGCGAGCTGGATCTGCTTCGACAGCGGCAGCATGTCCGGGAAGAGGCGCGAGCCGAGCAGGACGCCCGGGTCGATCTTTTTGGCCGCGCAATGCGCCTCGGCCTTGGTGAGCAGGCCGGTCAGGCTGTTCAGCATTTGCAAGTACGCGGGGACGACGGCGTCGTGGAAGGACATGTGATGCTCGCTTGTGAATGGGAAATCTCAGGAGAAACCTGAGCCACTCACATGGGAGCATCACGGAAAATTACAATCGCGAGAGCGGCTTGTGCGGTGCGAAAATTCTACCGGATCATCCCCGCCGGCTGCGCCTGGGCCGTGCCGCCGCGCATCCGCGCGAGCAGCTCGGCGGTCGGCCAGGAATCGGCGGGCAGGCCGTATTTGATCTGCATCGCCTTCACGGCGGCGCGGCTCTGCTGGCCCAGCACGCCGTCGACCTTGCCGACGTTGAAGCCGGCCTGGACCAAGAGCTGCTGCAATTGCTTCAGCTCGTTGAACGGCAGTTGCGCGACCGGTTGGGCCGGCTTGCGCATCGGAGCCGCGCCCGCGATGCGGGTGGCGAGATAACCCGCGGTGGTCGAATAGATCAGCGAATTATTCCACTCGGTGTAGGCCGCGAAATTCGCATACGCCATGAAGGCAGGTCCATTGCGTCCCATCGGCAGCAGCACGGACGCCGCGAGATTGTCGTTCGGCAGCGGACGGCCGTCGGGATAGGTGACCCCCAACTGCGCCCATTTCGCGCGCGGCTGCTGCACCGTGAGGTCGGTCTGATCCCAGGGCAGGTTCTGCGGCACCTTGATCTCTTCGAGCCACGGCTCGCTGCGCCGCCACTTCAATCCGTTGGCGATGTAGTTCGCGGTCGAGCCGATCACGTCGTCCTCGCTGCGCAAGAGATCGCGCCGGCCGTCGCCGTCATAGTCGACGGCGTAGTTGACGTAATGCACGGGCAAGAATTGCGTCTGCCCGAGCTCGCCGGCCCAGGAGCCGACCATCTCGTCGGGTGTGAGATCGCCACGGTCGATGATCTTCAGCGCGGCGATGGTCTCGTTCACGAACATCTCCGAGCGGCGGCAGTCATAGGCCAGCGACACCAACGATTTCAGCGTCGGCAGATTGCCCATGTTGACGCCGAAATCGCTCTCGAGGCCCCAGAACGCGGCGATCACCGCCGGCGGCACGCCGTATTCCTTTTCGGCGCGTGCGAACGCAGCCGCGTGGCTCTTGATGTGCTGCTGGCCGTTCTGCATGCGATAGGGCGCGGCCATGCGGCCGGCAAATTCGGTGAAGAGCTGGCCGAACACGCGCTGGCCGCGGTCGCGATTGACGATGCCCTGGTCGTAGACGAGGTAGGGCGAGGCTTCCGATATCGTCCGCTGCGACACGCCGGCGGTAACGGCCTGCTTTTTCACGTCGGCCAGGAAGCGATCGAAGCTCGCGCCATTGTGGCACGAGGCCGCGCGCGGCGACGGGGTTGTGGCTTTGGGCGCGATGGGCTTGGCGGGTGGTGGCGCGAACTGGGCGGAGGCGGGGAGGGCGAAGGCGAGCAGAGCGGCGGCCGCGATCGCAAATCGGGTCTGGAGCATGAGGTTTCCGGCGGGGAGAAGGGCGCGTGTGGAATCTTGCTAAAGCTTAAGTGAATTGAGCGCCTCAAACCATCCCTTCGTCATGGCCGGGCTTGTCCCGGCCATCCACGCCTTTCGGGCCTTGTGTAGAGGAAGAACGTGGATGCCCGGGCCTTCGCCGCGCCGAAGCGGCTTCGGCCGCGCAGGCGGGACAAGCCCGGGAATGCAATGTTGGGCATAGCCGCGGCCCCGCGACGCACCTTGAAACCTTGCACCCGGGCCGGGGTCATCCCTACCTGAATAGCGCCGGCCGATGGCTCGCCTGCGGCCGCCCTGGGAGACGGCCATGAACTATCTGCGTACCGCAATGCTGCTCGCCGGCCTCACCGCCCTGTTCATGGGCGTCGGCTATCTGATCGGCGGCGCCACCGGCGCCATGATCGCGCTCGTCATTGCCGCCGCGACCAATCTCTTCACCTACTGGAACTCCGACCGCATGGTGCTCCGCATGTACGGCGCCCATGAGGTCGACCGCGCCAGCGCGCCGGAGCTGGTCGGGCTCGTCGCCGAGCTTGCGGGCCGCGCCTCGCTGCCGATGCCGCGTGTGTTCGTAATGGACGAGGCGCAGCCCAACGCGTTCGCGACCGGGCGCAACCCGCAGAATGCCGCGGTCGCCGTCACCACCGGCCTTGTGCATCAGCTCAGCCGCGAGGAACTTGCCGGCGTGATCGCGCACGAGCTCGCGCATATCAAGCATCACGACACGCTGCTGATGACTGTTACCGCGACCATTGCCGGCGCGATCTCGATGCTGGCGCAGTTCGGCATGTTCTTCGGCGGCCATCGCGACAACAACGGCCCCGGCATCGTCGGCTCGATCCTGATGATGATCCTCGCCCCGATCGGCGCCATGCTGGTGCAGATGGCGATCAGCCGTACCCGCGAATATGCCGCGGACAATCTCGGCGCGCGCATTGCGGGCCAGCCGATGTGGCTGGCGTCGGCGCTGCTGAAGATCGAAGGCGCCGCGCATCAGGTCCCGAACTACGATGCCGAGAGAAACCCCGCGACCGCGCACATGTTCATCATCAACCCGCTGTCGGGCCATGGTGTGGACAATCTGTTCGCCACCCATCCTTCGACGCAGAACCGTATCGCGGCGCTCCAGCAGCTCGCGGCCGAGCTCGGCGCGCAGGCATCTCCGTCGGTCGGTGCCAACGAAAACTATCCGCCGCGGAGCCCGTGGGGGCAGTCGTCCTCACGCGGCCCTTCACCTGGTCCTTCCCGTGGCCCTTGGGGCTGATGCGGAACCGGCTGGAATCGCGCCCGGCTTTGTGACCAGCTTTTGTGACCTGGCGCACACAGGATGGTCCCGGCCGGTGTTAACACCATGGCGAGACTGTTCCTTCGAAAGGGGATGCGTGGCCGGTCCTCTGCCTGCCACGGTCGAAGATGACCAAAGCTGCGGTACCATTGTTGATCGTCCTGGGCGTGCTCATTGGCCTGTCCACGCACACGGTCGTCAATTGCGGGGACGAGGACGAGCCCGACATCTGCTCGGCGGTGATCGGATTCTCGCCGCTGCGGGGATCGCTGATCGCGTTCGCCTATGAAGGGCGCGGACGGATCGCGTTGCGCCACGGCGACTGGCGGCGGGCGATCGCGGATTTCGACGAGGCCATCCACCTCAATCCCAACCGCGCCTCGCTGTATCGCGACCGGGCGCAGGCGCGCCGGCAGAACGGCGACCTGGAGCTTGCCATCGAGGATTACGATGAGGCGATCGCACATGATCCCAGGCACGCCGCGCCCTATCACCAGCGCGGTCTGGCGCTCGCCGCCACCGGGGATCTCGATCGCGCCATCCTGAGCTACAACACGGCGGTCCGTCTCGACCCGTCGGATGCGCAGGCCCGCCTCGACCGTGGCCTTGCATTCCTCGCCCGCGGCCAGGCCGACGACGCACGCGCCGATTTCGAAGCCGCTCTCGCGCTGCCGGCCGGCAAGGACGGCCGCACCCGCGACGCGGCCCGCGCCAAGCTCGCCGAGCTCGCGAGCGCCGAGCCGAACCAGGCCCCCGCGCCGAGGCGGTAGAGGAGCTCTTCTCCCTCTCCCCGTTCTTACGGGGAGAGGGTTGGGGTGAGGGGCTCTATCCACATGCGCGACTGTCGCGGTACCTGTACCCCCTCACCCGGATTGCATCTGCGATGCAATCCGACCTCTCCCCGCAAGCGGGGCGAGGTGAATCGTGCGCGCTTACTTCGCTTTCTTGGCTTTGGCCTTCTTCGCCTTTTTCACCGGCTTCTCCTTCGCCTTCTTCTCCACCTTCGCCGGGATCGGCGTGCTGGCGACGAGGCGCATCGAGCGGGCGTAGCTGTCGGCGACGTTGTCGGCGGACATCTGGAGGCGCTTGGCGGCGGCGGTGGCCTGCTCCATCGTGGCCTTGGCCATCATCTTGAAGCGGTCGCCGGTCTCCTTGCCCTTGGCCTTGGCCGCAAGGCCGTTGAAGCGATCCCGGCGCTCCTTGGCGCGGGTCAAAAGGCCCGTATGCAGCTGTCTGGCCAGTTGCCGGATCACGACATCCAGGTCGGCGTCCGCCATGTTGTTCTATCCTCTTAAAACGGTATCGATGCGGGCGGGACTATGCAGATCGGGCCCCGCCTTGGCAATTCCCGGCGGCGCGTCGTCCGCAGCTTCCGGTTACCAAACCAAAAAAGCCGCGCATTTTTGCGCGGCTTACTGGGGTGGCTTGGCGCAGACGCCTTATTTCAGCGAGGCAACCGGACCGCTCGCCGGTGCCGGATCGGGGTCGAAGCCGAACACGCCGACCAGATATTTGTAATAGTCCGGCATCTTCTCCTTGAGCGCCTCGCGCGACTTCGGGTCGTGGAATTCGCTCTTGCCGGCCAGGAAGATGCTGGCGGTCACGGCAAAGAATTCCATGGGATTCTTCATCGCATAGGATTCCTTGGGCAACAGGTCCTTGGACTTGGCAAGGGCGAAATAGCCGATCACGCCCTTGTTGGCGTAGCCGTCCGGCAGCAGCCGCGCGTGATAGGCGTGCAGCAGCTCGTGCAGCAGCACGGCTTCCTTCTCGTAGCGCATCATGTCCGGCCGCAGCATGATCACGCCGAGGCCCGAATCGACCGCGAGGTCGACGGCGTTCGGATTGGTCCAGCGCTGCTTGTCGGGGTCCCAGACCGTCAGCGTCCGGGGTGCGGTGCGCTGGATGTCCGGCGTGACCCGGCCGTAGCATGCGGTCGCGGCGCCTTCGTCGAGGCAGGCGAGCTCGCTCGCGACGATCGGAACGGTGTGGAAGAAGCGCAGCACACGCGGCGACAGGCCGGAAGCCTCGACGACGTCGATCTGCTGCTTCAGATTGTCGGTGAGCTTGTCGACGTCCTTGCGCTCGGAATTCTCCGTCAGGTCGAACATGTAGCCGCGGTAGCTCTGGAAGCCCGGCGGCAGCGCCTGCGCTGCCCCGGCCGACGCGTCGAGCGCTCCGGCATGGGATGGATTGGCGAAGAGCGCGCCCACAACGGTCGCGGTCAGCAGCAGCGCAACGCGCATGATGAACCCCCTGATGTCACTTCACCCGGCAGAATAGGCCGTCGCCGTTTGCGAAAAGTGAGTGGGGCGAGACTAAGGCACCGATGTTGAGGCGTGCTTAACCGTTGGTTGCAGATCGCGGAGACGGATTAGTGCCGGGTTAACCAAGCGTGGATTGGTCGCGCGCTTCGGCGTAGGATCGAAGCCGGGCACATGCCCGACAGCAATAGCCGGAGGAGGATGCCATGTATGCCGCCATCCGTCAGGCCAAGGCGAAAAGCGGGAGCGCCGAAGAGCTGGCGCGCCGCATCAAGGACGGCGCCGTTCCGATCATCAGCGACGTCGAGGGTTTCCGTGCCTACTACGTCGTCTATGCCGGCGACGACACGGTCACCGCGATCTCCATCTTCGACAAGTTCGAGCAGGCGGAGGAGGCGAACCGGCGCGCAATCGCCTGGATCGAGAAGGATCTGGGGCCGCTGCTTGCAGGGCATGCGAGCGCCGCAGCCGGGCCGGTGATCGTGCATACGCTGGCGTAGTTGGACGGATCGCTCTCGCCTCACACTCAACTGTCATCGCCCGGCTTGACCGGGCGATCCAGTACTCCGAGACGGCTGTGATCGAACCGATAAGCCGCGGCGTACTGGATGCCCCGCCTGCCGCCTACGCTAAAGCTTCGGCGCCCCTGGACCTCAACCCCGGCGAAGCCTTGGCGTGGCCGGGTCGCGGGGCATGACAGCGGTGTGCCTCACAACTCCCGTGCATTCGAGAACGCGAAACTCGACACCCGTCTTGTCGTCTCATCCAAAATCAGCGTGCGCGTGATCGGCGGCTCGGCGCGCTGGGCGCAGTTTTCGCGTTCGCAGAGGCGGCAGTTGACGCCGATCGGCGTGCCCTCCGTTTTCTCCAAATCCAGGCCGGAGGCGTAGACGAGGCGGGCGGCGTGACGGATCTCGCAGCCGAGGCCGATGGCGAAGCGCGGCTGCGGCAGCGGATGCGGCGCGACGGGGCGTCGCACCATCTGCGCGATCGAGAAATAGCGCGTGCCGTCGGAGAGCTCGATCACCTGCTTCAACAGGCGATCTGGCGTGTCGAAGGTCGAGTGCACGTTCCACAACGGACAGGTGCCGCCGAATTTCGAGAACGGGAACGTGCCGGAGGAAAAGCGCTTCGACACGTTGCCGGCATTGTCGACGCGCAGCAGGAAGAACGGAATGCCGCGCGCGTTCGGCCGTTGCAGCGTCGTGAGGCGATGGCAGACCTGCTCGAAGCCGGAATTGAAGCGCTGCGCCAGCACGTGGATGTCGTAGTTCAAGGCCTCCGCCGCGGCGAGGAAGGCCGGGTAGGGCATCATCACGGCCGCCGCAAAATAGTTGGCGAGCGTGATGCGGAACAGGCGGCGCGGCGCGTCGTCGAGCGGGCCGGCGCGGCCGATAATGGTCTCCAGGGCTTGCGCGCATTCGCCGAGGCCCAGCTGGAAGGCGAGCTGGAACGCGCGGCCGGGCGGATCCACCAGCTCGGAGATCAGGAGCTGGCGGCGATGGCGGTCGAAACGCCTGAGCGTCTCGCGCATCACGTCGACCGGCATGATGCGGGTCTGGATCGAATGCTTTTCGCGCAGGCGTGCGGCGAGCGCGGCATAGAGCCCTTCGGCCGGCACGTTCAGTTCGTCGCGAAGAGTCTCCGCGGCCTGCTCCAGCTCCGGAAAATAATTGCGGTTGGCCTCGATCAGCTCGCGCACGCGCTCGACGGGATTGGCCTCATAGCGCGTGCCGACGTCGCGGTCGGCCATGTGCGCCGCGGCCAAGGTCTCGCCCTGGCGGGCCTCGGCATAGGCGGCATAGAGCCGTTGCAGCGCATGGGTGACGCCGGGACAGAGCTCGGCAAGGTCGCGCAGTTCCTGCTTGGGAACGTCGATCTGGCGGAACAGCGGATCGGAGAAGATCTCGTTCAGCTCGGCGAAGAAGCGGTCCTCGTCGGCGGTCGCGAGGTCGCGCAGGTCGAGGTCATAGGTCTCGGCCAGCCGCAGCAGGATCTGCGCCGTCACCGGGCGCTGGTTGCGCTCGATCAGGTTGACGTAGCTCGGCGAGATCCCGAGCCCCTCGGCGATCTGGGTCTGCGACAGCCCCAATTGCTGCCGGATCCGCCGGAAGCGCGGGCCGACGAACAGTTTTTTCCCTGAAACGGCGGGCATTTTCAGATCTCCCAAGGGCACGACAAGCACATCAAGGACAGTCTTATTGACCCATATTCTTTACATGATTTACAAAATAACATCTATTACATGTTCTGATGTTACATGACATCACCATTCGAATACAAGGCCTCTGTACGAACTTCGCTTTCTGGCGTTTAGCTCATGACACGCATTTCGCAATGCACTGTCAAAAATGTCGATGACAAGTTGAGTTGTCATCAGCGAAAGGATCGAGCAGATGAATTACCAGCCCCGTGGCATCAACGCCCTGCAGAGCCCGGCCTCGTATCAGAGCGAGGTCGAGGCAGCCCAGGCGCTCCTCAAGACCCAGCCGACCTGGAACGGGGTGTCCGCCGAGGCCGTCGCGCGCATGCGCCTGCAGAACCGCTTCAAGACCGGCCTGGACATCGCTCGCTACACCGCGGCGCTGATGCGGACCGACATGGCGGCCTATGACAACGATCCGACCAAATACACGCAGTCACTGGGCTGCTGGCACGGTTTCATCGCCCAGCAGAAGCTGATCTCGGTCAAGAAGCACTTCGGCGGCAAGACCGATCGCACCTATCTGTACCTGTCTGGCTGGATGATCGCGGCGCTGCGCTCCGAATTCGGCCCGCTGCCCGACCAGTCGATGCACGAGAAGACCTCGGTGCCCGCGCTGATCGAAGAGCTCTACACCTTCCTGCGCCAGGCCGACTCGCGCGAGTTGAATGACATCTTCCGCAGCCTCGATAAGGCGCGCAAGGAAGGCGACAAGACCAGGGAGAAGGAGCTGATCGAGAAGATCGACAACTTCCAGACCCATGTCGTGCCCGTCATCGCCGACATCGACGCGGGCTTCGGCAACGCGGAGGCGACCTATCTGCTCGCCAAGAAGATGATCGAAGCGGGCGCCTGCGCGCTCCAGATCGAGAACCAGGTCTCGGACGAGAAGCAGTGCGGTCACCAGGACGGCAAGGTCACCGTGCCGCACGAGGTGTTCCTGGCGAAGATCCGCGCCTGCCGCCATGCTTTCCTCGAGCTCGGCATCGAAGACGGTGTCGTCGTGACCCGTACCGACTCGCTCGGCGCCGGCCTGACGCAGCAGATCGCCGTCAGCCACAAGCCTGGCGACCTCGGCGATCAGTACAACAGCTTCCTGGATTGCGAGGAAATCACGCCGGAGAACGCCCGCAACGGCGACGTCATCATCAACCGTAACGGCAAGATGATGCGTCCGAAGCGCTTGCCCAGCAACCTCTACCAGTTCCGTCCCGGCACTGGCGAAGACCGCTGTGTGCTCGACAGCATCACCTCGCTGCAGAACGGCGCCGACCTGCTCTGGATCGAGACCGAGAAGCCGCATATCGAGCAGATCGCCAAGATGGTCGACCGGATCCGCAAGGTGGTTCCGAACGCGAAGCTGGCCTACAACAACTCGCCGTCGTTCAACTGGACCCTCAACTTCCGTTGGCAGGTCTACGACGCGATGAAGGAAGCCGGCCAGGACGTCAGCAAGTACAACCGCGCCGAGTTGATGAAGCCGGAATACGACGATACGCCGCTGGCGAAGGAAGCCGACGAGCGCATCCGCACCTTCCAGGCCGACTCAGCCAAGCGTGCCGGCATCTTCCATCACCTGATCACGTTGCCGACCTACCACACGGCGGCGCTCTCGACCGACAATCTGGCGAAGGAATATTTCGGCGACCAGGGCATGCTCGGCTACGTGAAGAACGTGCAGCGCGCCGAGATCCGCCAGGGTATCGCCTGCGCCAAGCATCAGAACATGGCCGGCTCCGACATCGGCGACGACCATAAGGAATACTTCGCCGGCGAGGCTGCCCTGAAGGCGGGCGGCGCCCACAACACGATGAACCAGTTCGGCTAACGCACCACGCTATCCAAGAGGAGACTGACAATGACCAAAGGCAGCAATTTCTGGGTGATCGGCGGCGAGTTCGGTTCGATGAACTTCCACAAGCTCGTGGAAGGCTCCGCCCAGGTGCAGGGTCCTTTCAAGACCCGCAAGGAAGCCGAGGATGCCTGGCGCTCGGTCTCGGAAGAGAACCGCCACAAGGCCGGCGTCCGCTTCTCGATCGTGGAAGAGCCGTCGCGGGTCTCGGCCTGACGGCTGCCTGACTAATTAAGAAGACGTCCAAGGACGGAGGGTCCCATCCGGCGCAAGCCGGGTGGGATCGTCTGTTTTTGGTACAGGTCAATCGGCTGTGGGCGCCGTAAGTCTCTGGAATTGTGGGCCCTTTGCGGACCGTTTGGTTGCTGATAGGTTAATGGCGTAAAGTCGAGGACGAGGCCGACAATGTCAGAGCCTGAGACCAGCGGGACCCATCCCAGCCAGCCGCGCCCGGTGCGGCTGCGCGACGCGCTGCTGCGGGCACGGATCGAGGCCGCCGACCGGACTGGTGTGGTCGTCGATTTGCGCGACGCAGAGGTGGCGCGGCTGGAGATCCTCAACGATGCGCTCGATCCCCTGTTCGCGCAGGTGCCCGACCAGATCGACCTGTTCGATCGCGGCATCAGCCAGGGCGATACGCCCAGGCTCTGGATCGATGTCGTCGCACACATCATGATGGGGCGCGACAAGCGGATGTACCGCTTCGTCCAGGACACCCGCTTCGGCCGCATCGTGCTCGCCGAAGCGCACGACACCGCCGCGATCGTCGAAGCCGTGACCGACTACGTCGCCCGCCGCATGATCGAGCGCGAGCACGCCATGGTGGTGCCATCAGAGCCGAAGCCCGCGGCCGCCGAGCCGCCGCGCCGCTCGCGCCTCTGGCCATTCGTGTTCGGATTCATTTTCGGCGCGGCCGCCTTGTTCGGCCTCGCCGTGCTGGCGGCCCTGCGGAGCTGGTGAGACGCCCTCCGCCGTCATTGCGAGCGCAGCGAAGCAATCCAGGAATCTTTCCGCGGAGAGACTCTGGATTGCCTTCGCGGAGCCTGTCATCGGGCCGCGCTTCGCGCGGACCCGTTGGCTCGCAATGACGGCGAACTAGATCAGCCTTGCCTGCTTGATCTGCCGGATCTGAAATCCGGACCCGAGGCCCCGCACCGTCTGCTCGCAGCGCCAGCCGGAATTGTCTTTCTCGATCGTGAACAGGTTATACGCTGCCGCCGGGTAGCGCCCGTGGGCGAGCGCGGAGGCCGACGGCACGCCGACCGCGGGGATGTTGCCGTTGGGGCCTTCGAACCACATCGTCGAATGAATGTGGTCGTGCCCGTGCAGGATCAGCTCGACGCCGTGACGCTTGATCAGTCCCAGCAGCGCACCCGCATCGGTCATCCGTTTCTGGCGCGCGCCGGACTTCAGGGGATGATGCACCAGCAGCACGCGGAAGGCGTCCTCGGCGGCGAGGCGGTCGAGGACCGCTTCGAGGGATGCGAGCTGATCGCGGCCGAGCGTGCCCGTCGCCATCAGCGGCAGGGTCGGCACCGCCGTGGACAGGCTGATCAGCGCGAGCGGCCCGCGCCGGCGCAGCGAAGGAAAGCCGATGCTGCCGTCGTCGCCCGCAAGATAGGGTGCAAAGGTCTCGCCGAAGCGGTGAGAGGTGGCGTGGACATAGGCATCGTGATTGCCGGGAATGGTGGTGACGCGGTCGGGCGGACCGACGCCGTCGAGCCAGGCGCGCGCCGGCGCGAACTCCGCCTCCAGCGCCAGATTGACGAGATCGCCTGTTACCGCGATGTGGTCGGGCGTCTGCGCCTGGACGTCGGCGACGAGCGCGTCGAGCACCTCGCGGCGCTGGTATTTGTGGCGGTTGCGCGTCCAGTTGACGTAGCCGAGCGCGCGCTTGCCCGCGAGTTCGATCAGCCGTGGCTTCGGCAACGGCGGCAGATGCGGGTCGGACAGATGGGCGAGCGTGAAGGGGGCCATGGCGCGCGATTGCCTCGCTATTCGTCCGCTGTAATGGCAAGGTCGCGAGGACTGTGCAAGCGGGGCCCGGACCGGCGCCTCATGGCAGTTTTCTTGGGAGGTTTCTTGGGAGTTTCTTTGGGAGCCTGATGGGGGATCGTCTGAACAGCGTCCGACGGACATTCGAACCGCTGCTGCGGCGAATCTTCCACGCCTATTTCCTGCTTGTCCGCGGCATGACGCTCGGCGTCCGCGCCGTGGTGCTTGATTCCGAGAACCGGGTGTTCCTGGTCAGGCACAGCTACATCACCGGCTGGTATCTGCCCGGCGGCGGCGTCGATCTCGGCGAGACCATGGAGCAGGCGATGCGGCGCGAGCTCAAGGAGGAGGGGGACATCGATCTCACCGGTGACGCCGTGCTGCACGGCATCTTCCTCAACAGCCACGTCTCCCGCCGCGACCACGTCGCGGTCTACGTGGTCAGGCAGTTCAAGCAGGATCGCGTCCCTGAGCCCAACCACGAGATCGTCGAATGCGGATTCTTCGCGATCAATGCGCTGCCCGAGGGCACCACACACGGCACGCGGCAAAGGCTCGCGGAAGTGCTGGACGGCAAGCCGCCGACCGCGACGTGGCGGTGAGGAGATTTGGCGTTGAAGCGATCTGACGTTGAAGCGATCCGGCCGAATCCTCAAACCCGAACCGGCTGCCCGATCCCCAGCAGGTTGCCTTCGCTGTCGCGGAACCAGGCGCCCCGCTCGCCAGTACCCTTGCTCGGATAGTTTCCCGTGATCTCCGCAATTCCATCGACAGTCTTCAAGCCGGGCAGGTCATAGTCCTCGAACGCGACGCCGCGTGTGCGAAGTTCGCGCACGGTTGCCTCGATATCCTCGACTTCCCACCCCATTTGCGTGTGCGTGCCGGATTGCGTGCCGGCCGAGACGAATATCGCAAACTCGCCGGCCGCACAGACGTAACGGAGCCCACCCTCGCGCTGTTCGACCGGCTCGAGCCCGAGCTTTTCCGAATAGAACGCCCGCGCGCGGTCGAGGTCTTTGGCTGGAAGCCGGGTTGCCACTTTCGCGTTCTTCAGCATGCCCGCTCTCCCTGTCTTTGCCTCGCGACGACGCTGGATTTTCTCGGCTACGCGGTCATGACTCGACGCCCTGACGGCTCTCCTTCGCCTGCAGCTCCAGCGCCAGCAGGCTCTGCTCCTGGATCAGCGCACAGTTCTGCCGCTCCAGCCTGTGCAGTCGCGCCGTCATGTTGTGCATGAACGCGAACACCACCAGGAACAGGGCGCCGAACATCACGACGAACGGAAACACGACGCCGGTCAGATGGCTGACGAGATAAGCCAGTGTCGGAAACAGCGTGAAGCCCGCGGGGATGATCGCCACCATGGACAGCATCAGGAAGTCATAGAGATCGAACTTGCCCTGCATCGTCTTGCGCAGCAGCACCAGCATGTAGATCAGCGCAAAGGCGGAGACGACGACGACCGTCTCCGGACTTGGAAGGGCATCTGTCACGGCTGCCTCCTCAGAATGTTCGACGAGATGATGAGACCACAAATCGGAAGGGGGACGCTCGGCGTCATGACGCCCTCACGAGGCGCGCGAGCAGGATATAACCGAGGACGCGGATCATGTAGCTCGCCGACTTCAATCCGTCGATCGAGCTGACGCCGGTCTCGCGCGCCCGCATCTCGACCGGAACTTCGCTGACCGTGAGGCCTGCGCGCATGGCCCAGGCCAGCGAGATCGGCTCCGGAAAATCCGTCGGATACGCTTTTGCGAAGAAGGCGATGGCGGAACGGTCGAGCAAGCGCATGCCGCTGGTCGGATCGGTGATGCGGCCGCCGCTGAAGAGGCCGTTGAGCGCAAGCACGATCAGCCTGATGCCGGCGCGCCGCATGCGCGTGGAGCAGAAACCGGCATGGTCGATGAAGCGGCTTCCGATGGTGATGTTGGTCGGGTCGTTGCGATAGGCCTCCAGAAGCGTCTCGATGGCGCGCGGATCATGCTGCCCGTCGCCGTCGATCTGGATGCAGAAATCAAAATCCTGACGCGCCGCGTATTTGATGCCGGTCTGCACGGCGCCGCCGATGCCGAGATTCTGCGCGAGGCGGGCGACCGGCGAGCGGCAGCTTGCCACCGCGGACGTCGCGTCCGACGAGCCGTCGTCGACGACCAGGGTGTGGTAGCCGCGGCCGGTCGCCGCGATCTCGCTCAGCAGGCCGCCGACCGAGGCCTCCTCGTTGAAGCAGGGAATGATGATGAGGACGCGCGACGTGCCTTGCTGCGGTGCGGCGGCGCCGTTGCGGTACGTGTCAGTTGAACCCAAGCCCAGTCCCATATCGGCCACGTCTGCCTCACCCCCAGAATCCCCACTTTGCTATACTTGCCGGTGCTTTTCCTGTACAGGCGGCGGGCCATTTCAAGCTGCGGGGGCCGCCCGGCGAATGCCGATGAGAGCTGTTAAAGTATTTTTTTCAATTGTGTTTCTGGCAATTCTGGCCAGCAACATCAGGCTGATCTCGCATTGGAGCGAGAGCCGCGGCGTCTATGACGACATCTGCTATCTCAGGCAGGCGCATCTGTTCCAGCGCTTCGGCTGGCAAGGGCTCGACACCAGCCTCGCCCGTGAAACCGACGGCTATCTCGCGGCCAAGTTGCGAAGTATCGATTTTCCGAACTGGAACGAACCGACGCGGGCACCCTGCCACACCCAAACTGCCGACGGCAGCAAATGGGTGATGACGCCACCGCCGGGCACGGGCTTCGTGCTCGCGCGGTTCCCGGAGGGGTTCCAGGTCGTTCCGCTCTATATGCTGGCCAACGCGATCGTCGCCGGCCTTGCGCTGTTCGGCTTGTGGCGGGCGCAGGAGAAGGTCGGCTTGACGCTCGCCGCATTGCTCGGCGCGCTCTCGATCTACTTCATGATCAATCCGACCAAGGCGAGCTATTCGATGGCGCCGACCATGGTCGTCTGCGCGCTGGCGGGTCTGTTCACCGCAAGACTGTTCGTCGATGAAGGCCGGCGCCGCCTGCTGATGGTCGCTGCCGTCGGCGTGCTGCTCGGCCTGTCCGCGAGCTTTCGGATCGCCAACGTGGTTCTGTCGGCCGGCTATTTCCTGTTCTTCGGATTGTCGTTCCTGATCTGGCGTACCCGCGAGACGTTCGTCTCAGGTCTCGCGCTCGGCCTTTCGTTCCTCGTCGGGCTGTTGCCGGTGTTCGCGGCGAACCTGGTCAACTCAGGCAATCCACTGGTCTCGGCCTATGGCGGCCAGGATACGGCCCCGCGGAGCCTCGACCCGGCCGTGCTGTTGGCCTATCTCCGCGACACGCAATTCCCGTTGATCGTGATCGCCTGCGTCGGGACCGCGCTGTTGTGGCGCTTCGCCGGCCCTGGCGGCGTCAGGAAACTCGCGTTGCTGGTGGCGGGCAATCTCGCGCTGAATCTGGCGTTCTTTGCCACGCATCCGGTCTTCACCCAGTACTACGTCATCCCGATCCTGATGCTGTCGCTCTGGACGCTGCTGTTCGCGGCGGTCCTCAGCCGCGGTCCGGCACAGGGTTTTATCGCCCACGAGGCCGATGGACCGCGGCCGTCTGAGATGTTATCCCGCATCTCGCATTGACGCGTTTTCCTGACGCGAACCTGAAACCACTTCGCTCGAAGACGCATGCCGACATGACCGATCTCTCGCTCACCATCCTTCCGGAAGCCGCCGGCGACGCCCAGGCGATCGAACGGCTGCACGAGCGCACCTTCGGCCCCGGCCGTTTCGTGCTCAGCGCTTACCGCATTCGCGAGCACGTCGACCACCTGCTCGAATTGTCCTTCACGGCCCGCATCGGCACGCTGCTGGTCGGCTCGGTCAGGCAATTGCCGGTGCTGGTCGGCGAGACGCAGGCCCTGCTGCTCGGGCCGCTCACCGTCGAGCCGCCGTTCCGCGACCGCGGCATCGGCCGTCTCCTGATGGAGCGCGCGCTGAAGGACGCCAAGGAGAAGGGGCACCGCCTGGTGCTGCTGGTCGGCGACGAGCCCTATTACAGCCGCGTCGGCTTCAAGCCGGTGCCGAAGGGCCGCGTCACCATGCCGGGCCCGGTCGACGCCGCGCGCGTGCTGGTGTTCGAGCTCGTCGACGGCGCTTTCGAGGGCGTGTCGGGGCAGGTCACGCCCGACTGGAGCAAGGCGCGAGGCTAGGGCTACGATACCTCTTGCGGAGTATCCATGATGCAGGTGCGGCCCGCTGATGCCGGCGAAGTCGATCATCTCGCTCAGCTCTGGCACGATGCCTGGCATGGGTCGCATGCCTCGCTAGCGCCACCAGAACTGGTCCGCCTCCGCACGCTCCCGAATTTTCGCGATCGGCTGGCAGTCATGCTGCCCAATGTCCGCGTTGCCGGCCCGGCCGGCGAACCGCTCGGCTTCTGCGCCATCAGGGCGGACGAACTGTACCAGCTCTTCGTGTCGTCGAAGGCGCACGGCGCGGGCGTCGCAGCGGCGCTGATCTCCGACGCAGAGGCCCGCCTTACCGCGCGCGGCGTGGAGCTGGCGTGGCTGGCCTACGCCGTCGGCAACGCGCGCGCTGCGCGGTTCTACGAGAAGAGCGGTTGGCGCAACGCCGGCACCTTCGTGATGATGACGGACACCTCGAACGGGCCGTTCCCCGTCGATCAATGGCGCTTCGAGAAGCGGCTGACGCGCAGCCCGTAGCCCGGAATTCGCTCCGCTCCATCCGGGCTACGGCTCACTCAACGCGCGTGTGTCGGGGCCCGCAGGCCCCGACTGAGTCGCGGCTAGAACTTGAAGTTGGCGAACGCCCGCACGCCGATGCCGGGCATCAGAACCTCGTCCTTGGTGTAGGACACCGAGTTGCGGATGTTTTCGTTGAGGAGATTGTTGCCGACGATGCCGGCCGTCATCTCGCGCGCACCGAACAGACGCGGATCGAGCTTGGTCTTGTAGCTGACCTCGGCCTTCAGCAGATTGTAGCCCGGCGTTGGCGTCTCCGCGATCACGGCGACGTTGTTCTGCGCGAAAGCGTGCAACAGGTTGACGCGCATCAGCCAGTTGTCATCGCGCCAGAACACGCCGCCGCCTATCCGCAGCGGCGGAATGCGCGGCACGTTGGTGCCGTCGGTGAAGGTGGCGCGCACCACGTCGAACTGGTTCTCGATGCCCCAGATGCCGCCCTGGAATGCGCCGACGTCGAGCTGCGACTGGAATTCGCCGCCGCGGAAATTGGCATTGCGTTGCGAATAGACGGCCTGGTTCAACTCGGCGCCCGGCGTGCCGCAGGACGCAAAACTGTCGTCGCACATCACGCCGGTGAGGCGGCGAAAGATGAAATTGTCGAAATGCGTGTAGTAGACGGTCGCCTCGAACCGGAACGGCCCCGTCGCCTTGCGCAGTCCAACCTCGACCGACTCAGCGGTCTCGATCGTGAGGTTCGGATTGCCGATGTCGAACGTCGCGGTCGCATCATGCGCACCGCGCGAGAACAGTTCGGCCGGCTTCGGCGCGCGCTCGACATATTGTGCGGTGATGCTGCCGACCATGCCGCCCGGCAGGTCCTGCAACAGGCCGATGCTGCCGCTCTTCGGCGTGAAGGACGGATTGCGTGCGATGCCCACCTGCGGCGTGCCGTCGGGTAGATAATCCGGCGGGAAGTTCGGCGTCGTGCCGTGCAACTCGACATGCTCGATGCGGCCGGCGATCTGGGCTCGCGTCGCGTCCGTGAACTTGAACTCGTTGAAGGCGTAAGCGGCAACGCGGGTGTTGTTGTTGGGGTCCCACAGGCCGTTGAACAGCGTACCGGGATTGTCAGGGCTCGGTGCGGTCAATTCCTGATGGCCGACCTGAAAGCCCAGCGCCGTCGTCACCTCGGCGAAGCGCGCGTTGAACGGCATCAACTGCACCTCGGTGCGGATCTCCTGCTCCTTGTTGGTGAAGGTCTGCCGCACACCGTCGGTGTTGGGATCGGCGGGATCGGCAAGGCCGATCTCGTTGTGTCGATAATCCGTGGCGCCAGCCCAGAAGCGGATAGTGTCGATCGCGGCTGCATCGGGCCGGTACTCGCCCTTGACGTTGATCTTGGTCTGGTGCGCGTCGATCCGGGTGTTGTGGTCGGCGCCGTCGATGCCGGGGATATGGTAGAGCGAGTCGTTCTGCGTGATCGACGCGCCGATATAGCCGCCCTGGAAGAAGTAGGAGCCGCCGATCGAGGCGCCGTCCGTGCGCGACGCCGAATTGGGCTGGCGCCCGTTTGTGATGGTCCGGGTCTGGTCGGTCAAATAGGGGTAGCTCGGGATGCCGTAATCCGTCGTGTTGCGGCCGTAGACGTCGGCATGGAACGCGAAATTGCCGGTGCCGGTGTCGAGCAGCACGCCGCTCTCGACACCGCGATCGACCGAGCTGAACGCGGAACGCGTCTCGGCCGTGACGCAGGGCGATGTCCCGGCGGTTGCGAGTGGCGCCTTCACCGGCATGCCATAACTCTGGAACGGCTGGGCACCGCAGGTTGGCAGCGCGTCCGGAATCCGGTTGTTGGTCGCGCTGACGACGCCGCCGATCGAGGTCGAGCCGTAGCGCAAGGCGGCCGGCCCGCGCACCACCTCGACCTGGTTGGTCGCGAGCGTATCGATCGGGACGAAGTGATCCTCGCCGAGATCGGATGCGCCGTTCGCATTGGTGCCGTTCTCGACGATGCCGACGCGGTTGACGTCGAGGCCCCGGATGATCGGCCGGCTGGAGGCGCCGGGTGCAAAGCTCGAGCCGGTGATGCCGGGCTTGGAGAACAGCAGATCGCCGAGCTGGCCGCCGCCCTCGCGGCGGATCTCCTCGTTCGGCACCACGGTGACGGTGGCGAACTGGTTGGTGACGATCGGCAGCACGCCCTGCTGGGGCGTGGCGGCCGTCGCTGGCGCCGCCGGCGCAGCTTCCGCCGTGCGTTGCTGGCCGCGCGACCGTCCGGTGCGCGCGACATGGACCGGGCTGCGGGTCGGCACCACCCTGCGCACGATCGGGCTCGGCGCCGTCACGGTGACGGCGGGGATCTCGGTCGATGATTTATCTTGTGCAGGCTGTTGTACCGGCTCTTGGGCGAGCGCCGATGTGGCGGCGGCGCCGAGCAGGAGCAGGCTTGCTCCACCCAGACGCTGCGCGCGTCGCAATTCAAATGACATAGTCCTGATTCCAGTCAGGCGCCGTCCGCAAGATTTGGTGCTGATCGGAGGCGGCCTGCCGTCGCAGCGCGACGGAATTCGACTTCAACTTCTCCCGTGCGTTCGCCTGAAAGCGGCGAGCCGGGCGTGATCAAGTGATGTCTGGAGTCAGGACGCGGGAGGGGCGCGGGGCTGGAACGCCGTGCCGGCCGATTTCAGATGGACGAATTCGGCATCGGTGGTGAGCTGAAGCAGCTCGATCGCCTGCGGCAGCAGGAGCACAGGCGGCGTCGCGGATACGACGGTACCCGCCATCGCGACGACGGCGCAGATCGCGCAATTGTCCTCGCCCGGCTGCTCCCGGTCGGGGCCGGCGGGCGATTGCTTCTGGACCGCGGCGCGGTCGATCGAAGCGATGCTCTTGCCGCTGTCGGTCTGCTGGAGCGAGGACTGGGCGAGGGGAGCGGCCTGGGCGAACCAATGGCTGTGGCCGAACGCCAACGCGAACTGCACCAGCATCGCGAACAACGCGAGCCGGGCGCCGTGTCTGATATTCGACCGGAACCACTTCATCTGGAAAAGCCACCCCACATCGCGAGGCGCCGATCCCCTCGGCTTCCTGCGATGTTATAATGTAACATCGCAGGAACGGTCAGCTTATGTCAACGGAAGTCAGACGATCTCGCGCGGGTGGCCGCGCGATGTGTCGTTCAGGCAACTAACGCCCTTCGCGGACCCAGGTCGCGGCAAACGCGCCGAGCAGCAGCAGCAGGCCGATCAGGCCGGCGAAGATCGGCAGCACGCCGACGCCCTTCACGACACTGGCGTCACGCATCCGCACGCCCATCCAGCCATCGCCGGCGAAGACGCTCGCCGAACGCACCGGCACGATGCGCGGCAGCTCGACGCTGGTGCCGTCGACCACGCGCACGGCATTGCCGCCGGTCGCCTGCGTCAGCGGCTTCAGCGTTTCGGTCGTCGAGGTGACTTCCGAAAACTCCTTCGGATTGGTCGGACCGACATTGATCAGCGCCTTCAGCGTGCCGTCGGTCGCCTGCCACAGGCCGAGCTCGCTGGCCGGCAGGCTGGCGCGCCACTCGCCGGGATCGGCAGGCGCGAGCGTCAGGTCCTGCGATACGCCGGACGGCGAGGTCACGCTGACCGGCTGGACACTGTCCGACATGGTCTGGCGCACCACGACGAGGTCCTTGCCCTGCACCTGGAGGCGCAGCGCCTCTTCATCGAGGTCCGGCTGCTTCATCAGCCAGTGCGACATCCGCCGCAGCAGGTCGAGATGCGGGCCGCCGCCTTCATAGCCGCGCGCCCATAGCCAGATATGGTCGGAGAGCAAGAGCGCGACGCGGCCCTCGCCGAAGCGCGACAGGAACAGGAGCGGCTTGCCGTCGACGCCCGTCATCACCGGCGGGTTGACCGCATTGCGGGTGTCGACGGTGCGGAAGAACCGGCTCCAGCGCGGTGGCTCGGAGGCCGAGCCTTCGAGGCCGCGCGTGACCGGATGGCGTTTGCCGATCTCCGACAGATGCGCATAGAACGGCTTTTCGGTCACGCCGACGGGTTCTGCCGGCAGCACCGAATCCAGCGGCGTGCGCCAGATGCTGGTGTTGGAGGCATAGTCGGGGCCGGCCGAGACCAGCACCGCGCCGCCCGCGCGGACATAACGCGCGATGTTGTCGAAATAGGCGATCGGCAGCACGCCCTGGCGGGCGTAGCGGTCGAAGATGATCAGCTGGAATTCGTTGATCTTCTGCTGGAACAGCTCGCGGGTCGGAAACGCGATCAGCGACAGCTCGTTGATCGGCGTGCCGTCCTGCTTCTCCGGCGGACGCAGAATGGTGAAGTGCACGAGGTCGACGCTGGCGTCGGACTTCAGCAGGTTGCGCCAGGTGCGCTCGCCGGAATGCGGCTCGCCCGAGACCAGCAGCACGCGCAGCTTGTCGCGCACGCCGTCGATGGCGACGACGGCGCGGTTGTTCACCGGCGTCAGCTCTTTCTCGAGCGGCGAGGCCTCGATCTCGACGATGTTGGGGCCGGCATGCTTGATGTCGACGTCGACACTCGCGCTCTGGCCGCTTCCTAGCGTGCGCTCGCCCAGGACCTCGCCGTCCCTGCGGATCGTGACCTTGGCGCGCTCGCCGGTGACGCCCTGGTCGTCGAGGCGGTAGGTGATGGTCTGGGTCTGTCCGACGATGCCGAAGCGCGGCGCGGCCGTGATCGCGATGCGGCGGTCGCGCTCGTCCTTCTGCCCGGTGATCAGCGCGTGCACCGGCGCCTGGAAGCCGAGCCCGGCGGTGTTGGCCGGGATGTCGTGGACCCGGCCGTCGGTGATCAGGAACGCGCCGGCGACACGGTCGACCGGCACGTCCGACAGCGCGGTGGCCAGCGCCCCGAACAGTTTTGTGCCGTCGGTCTCGCCATCGGCCTGTCCGGCGTCGACGACGCGGACCTCGAGGCCCTTGATCTTCTTCAGGCTGTCGACCAGCGCTTCCTGAGCTTGCGCGGCCTCGCGATTGCGGTTGCCGAAATTCTGGCTCGGGCTCTTGTCGACCACGACGGCGGCGACCGAGGTGAGGGGATCGCGGTCCTCGCGGGTGAAGGAGGGATTGGCGAGCGCCAGCAGGAACAGCGCCAGCGCGGCCACGCGCACGGCTGCGCCGCGCGCACGCGCCACCAGCAGCACGAGCGCAACGACCACGATCGCTGCGAGCGCGAGCCACAGGACGATCGCGGGAACAAGCGGCGTGAACGCAATGCCGTAATTCATGTCGATCCTATTGCCCCAGCCGTTCGATCAGGGCCGGTGCGTGCACCTGGTCGGCCTTGTAGTTGCCGGTCAGGGTGTACATCACGATGTTGGCGCCGGCGCGGTAGGCGAATTCGCGCTGGCGGGCGTCGCCGCCGGACATCGGCAGCATGAACTGACCGTCGAGCCGCTGCGCCCAGGCGCCGGCCAGATCGTTCGAGGTGATGATGATGGGCGAGACGCCGTCGCCGCCGCGGGCCGGCCGCTGCGCGCTGTCGTCGTCCTCGTCGCGCGGCAAGGCCTCGACCCAGGTCTGGCCGGTGCTGAAACGGCCCGGGAAGTCGCGCAGCAGATAAAAGGTCTTGGTCAGCACGTGCTCGCGCGGCACCGGTTCGAGCTCGGGCACGTCGAGCGACGACAGGATCTCGCGCAGCGTCTGCATGCCCGGGGTCTGTGCGGCGCCGTTCTCGCCGGGCGGCGCTTCGATCGCGTCGCGGGTGTCGAACAGCACTGTGCCGCCCTGCTTCATGTAGGCGTCGATCTTGTTGATGGCATCCTGCGGCGGCTTGGGTGCGCCCGGCACGATCGGCCAGTAGATCAGCGGGAAGAAGGCGAGCTCGTCGCGTCCGGGATCGATGCCGACGGGATCGCCGGCCTCCAGCGCGGTGCGCTGCGCCAGGAATTGCGTCAGACCGGACATGCCGGCCTTGACGATGGAATCGACGTCGGCATTGCCGGTGACGACATAGGCGAGGCGGGTTTGCGACACTGCCTTCATGGCGAACTCGTCGGAGGCGCCATCGGCGCGCGACGGCGCGGGCGCAAGCGACATGAGGCCTGCAAGCGCCAGCCCGACGACGATCATGGCTGTCGCGGCGCGCCGGCGCAGCAGCGCGGCGATCCCGCCGCCGAGCACCGCGACGATGATGGCGTCGATCAGGAACAGCGCGAGCGCCGTCGACAGCAGCCAGCCGCGCAGGTCGCGCGGCTCGGCATTGGTGTAGGTCGCGTGCCGGGCGCGCAGGCCCGCGGTGTTCAGCGCTGCGATGCGGTCGGAAGCTGCGAGCGTGTTCACGGCGAGCGGTCCTTCTGCCGGACCATAGAAGCCGGGCGGATGATCAGGCGTAGCGCGGTCGCGATAATCCGCGGGCAGCGGCTTTGCGGTGGCCGGCGGCGGACCGAACGCGCCGAAGCCGTCGAGGATGTGCAGCGGCGCCACCGTCTCGGTGCTCGCCTCGGCCGCGACTCCGGGCCCGGGCTTGGCGGTGTAGCCGGACATGTCGACGACCCGGCGCAGCATTTCGACGAAGGTGCCCGACATCGGCAGGTCAGACCAGCGCATGTCGGCGCTGACGTGGAACAGGCTGACCAGGCCCTTGCCGCGATGCTCGCCGGTGACGAGCGGCGTGCCGTCTTCCAGCGAGGCCCAGCTCTTGGTGGCGAGCACCGCGTCGGGCTCGGCCAGCACCTGGCGGTTCACGGTAACGTCCTTGGGGACTGCGACGCCGGCAAACGGGCCATTCGCCGCGAAGGCGGCGAGATGCTGCGGCTTCTCCCAGGTCAGGCTGCCGCCGAGCGTGCGGCCGCCCTTGCGCAGCTTGACCGGCACGAGATCGTCCTCGGCCTGCGCGAGCCTTGGACCGGCGAAGCGCACCAGCACGCCGCCCTGGTCGATCCAGGCGTTGAGGCGCTCGCGGATTTCAGGAGCGACGGTGCCGACATCGGCGAGGATGATCATCGGCAGCTTCTGGTCGAGGAATTGGGTGATGCCCTGCTGCGGCGAGCCCCGGTCAGCGAGCCGTACGTCGGCGAACGGCGCCAGCGCACGGGTCAGGTAGAAGGTCGGCGCCAGCAGCGGCTGCGCGGTCTCGCTGGTCGTGCCGGTGACGATGCCGATGGCGCGGCGGCGCCACCGCTTGTCGAGCAGTTGCACCGCGCCGGCCGAACGCTCGCCCGATATCTCGAGCCGCGTGATGTCGTTGCGCAGCTCGACCGGCAGGTCGAACGAGGCTTCGGTCTCCTTGTCCTGCAGGGCGAACGAATAACGTGCTTCGCCGATCGGCGAGGACTTCTGGTCCAGCGCGCGCACGGTGCCGACGGCGATGCCGCTGTCGGTGCGCAGCACCTTCACCGTCATCTTGGCGGCGGCGTTCTCGGCGGCGACGAGCGCCAGCGGGGAGGACGTGCCGCCTTCGAACACTGTCAGGCTGCGATCTCCGATGGTCTTGCCAAGGCCCTGCACGAAATCCTCGCCACGGCCGGTATCGACGCCATCCGAGAGCCAGGCGATCTCGCAGTCGCCGGTGGCCTTCAGGAAGCGGTCGATGGCGGTCAGGGTTTCAACGCGATCGATCGAGTAGGGCTTTGGCGCGAGCTGGCGCAATGCGACCCGCGCCGCACCCGCCGGCATCAGGGTGATGTCGCGGTTCGGCTCGGACAGCGGCACCAGCGCGATGGCGCGGCGGTCGTTGTCGGCATTGGCGATCAGCTCGTCGGCGGCCCTGACCCTGACATCCCAGTGCGATGCGGCGCTCCAGCCGTCGTCGAACATGATCATCAGCGGCGCCTTGCTGCCGGCGGCGCCGGTCTGCGGATTCCAGATCGGGCCGGCGGCGGCGAAAATGACGAGGGCCGCAGCCAGGAGCCGCAGCGCGGTCAGCCACCACGGCGTCCGTGAGGGCGTCTCTTCCCTTGGTGCGATGTCGAACAGCAGGCGCGTCGGCGGAAACTCGATGCGGCGCGGCCGCGGCGGCATCACGCGCAGCAGCCACCACAGCACCGGCAGGCTGACGAGGCCGATCAGGAGCAGCGGTTCGGTGAAGGCGAGCGGCAATCCCATCATGCGGCCGGCCCCACCTTGATCGTCGTGGTGCGGGTGCCCGATTTGCTCACCTGCATGCCGGCATGCAGGAACAGCAAGAGCTCGGCGGCGGAGCGGTCGGTCGCATGGGTCGTGAACAGCCAGTTGAGTCTGCTGGTCTCGGCGCGGATCTGGTCGCGGTGCAGCGCGAGCCGCGCGGTGTAGTCCTGTGCCCAGGTCTCGGCGCGGCCCGCCGTGATCACGCCGAAGCCCTCGGGCTCGACGAACTCGACGCGGCCGGAATAAGGGAATGACTCTTCGGCGGGATCGACCACCTGCACCATCGTGCCATGCGCGCCGGAGCCGGACAGGCCCGCGAGCGTGGATTTGATCTCCGCGATCGGCGACCAGAAATCCGACAGCACGATGATCTCGGCGAGCGCGGAAGGCACGAAGGACGGCGGCAGGCTCAGCCGGTCGGCATCGTCATGCAGCATCGCCTGCGCCATCTTGTCGATGACGCTGCGGCTCGCGGTCGGCGCCATCAGTCCGGGAATGCCGACGCGTTCGCCGCCCGAGACCAGCAGCTCGGCCAGCGCGAAGGCAACGATCAGCGTCCGCTCGAGCTTGGATTCGCGCGCGGTCTTGGAGGCGAACGCCATCGAGGGCGAGCGGTCGGGCCAGATCCACACCGTGTGCGAGGCTTCCCATTCAAGCTCGCGCACATACAGATGGTCGTCACGCGCCGAGCGGCGCCAGTCGACGTTCTGCGCCGGCTCGCCGGAGACGAAGCGGCGGTATTGCCAGAAATTTTCGCCGGAACCGGCGCGGCGCCTTCCGTGCAGGCCGTGGATGACGTTGGCGGCGATACGGCGGGCTTCGAGCACCAGGCGCGGCAGCGAAGCGGCGAGCGTACGGCTTTCGCCATCGGCACGTCGGATCGCGATGATCTCCTTCGCTGTGTGCCCGTTGTCTGCGGCCATCAACCGATCCGAGCCTTCAATTGTTTGATCACGTCCGGAATCGTGCGGCCTTCGGCGCGCGCCTGGAACGTCAGCGCCATGCGGTGCTTCAATATGGGCTCGGCGAGGTCGAGCACGTCGTCGATCGAGGGCGCCAGGCGTCCGTCGATCAGCGCGCGTGCGCGCACGGCGAGCATCAAGGATTGGCTGGCGCGCGGGCCGGGACCCCAGGCGATGAACTTGCCGGTCTCGCCGCTCTCCTCGCCCGGACGGGCCGAGCGGACCAGCGACAGGATCGCCTCCACCACGGAATCGCCGACCGGCAGACGGCGGATCAGCCGCTGCGCGGTGATCAGCGCATCTGCGTTCATCGATCCCTTCGCCAGCGTCTCCTCGGCACCCGTGGTCTCGAACAGGATGCGGCGCTCGGCGTCGCGATCGGGATAGTCGACGTCGATCTCCATCAGGAAGCGGTCGAGCTGGGCTTCCGGCAGCGGATAGGTGCCTTCCTGCTCCAGCGGGTTCTGCGTGGCGAGCACGTGGAACGGCTTCGGCAGGTCGTGACGCGCGCCGGCGACGGTGATGTGCTGCTCCTGCATAGCCTGGAGCAGCGCCGACTGCGTGCGCGGGCTGGCGCGGTTGATCTCGTCGGCCATTAGGAGCTGCGCGAACACGGGACCGGAGATGAAGCGGAAGGAGCGCTTGCCGGCGGTGCTCTCGTCGAGCACTTCGGCGCCGAGAATGTCCGACGGCATCAAATCGGGCGTGAACTGGATGCGCTTGGCGTCGAGGCCCAGCGTGATGCCGAGCGTCTCGACCAGCTTGGTCTTGGCGAGGCCGGGCACGCCGATCAGCAGCGCATGGCCGCCGGAAAGGATGGTGACGAGCGTGTTCTCGATCACCCGATCCTGGCCGAAGATGACGGACGCGATTGCGTCTTTCGCCGCGCGGATCTGGCTCGACACCTGCTCGGCCGAACGGACGATTCCGTCTTCCAGTTTCTCGACACTTTCCGCCATCCGTCAGCTCCTTAAGTCCGCCACGCGGCCCGCTTGCGTCGTCAGATCATCACAAGTCGCACATGGGCCCTATGCTAGACTTGCAGGAAGGCCATGTATTCGTTGAATTAACCTATCCCCACCTTATCGGCTTAGGGATATGTAGGGCATCACGAAGTGGCGACCTCCACACCGGGTTAATCCGGTGTGGAACCGCGCACCCGGGTACAACGTAAAACCTGCACCAATCGTGCCAACAGACAAAGTCAGGGCAAACCATGGCGAACCAAGGGCAGAGCGCCGATCGAGGTCTTGAGGGGCTGACTGCCGCCGCCAAAAGTGCCGCCAATGCCGAAGGCGCCAAGAAGGGCCTGCCGCCGGTGCATCTGTGGAATCCGCCGTTTTGCGGCGATCTCGACATCCGAATCGCGTCCGACGGTACTTGGTTCTACATGGGCACGCCGATCGGCCGCCCTGCGCTGGTTCGCCTGTTCTCGACGGTCCTGAAGCGCGAAGGCGACAAGCACTTCCTCGTCACGCCTGTGGAGAAGGTCGGCATTCGCGTCGACGACGCGCCGTTCATGGCGGTCGAGATGCAGAAGGACGGCGAGGACAACCATCGCGTGCTCCGCTTCCGCACCAATGTCGACGACTGGGTCACCTGCGATGCCGCGCACCGGTTGCGCTTCGAGCAGGCCAGGGAGGGCGGGCTGACGCCATACCTGCATGTCCGCGCCGATCTCTGGGCCAAGGTTACCCGCGCGCTCTACTACGATCTGGTTGACATGGGTGAAGAGCGGATGGTCGATGGCCAGCCGATGTTCGGCGTCGAGTCGGCCGGCGAATTCTTCGCCATGGCCGACGCGGAGCAGGTGAGGGCCGCACTTTGAACAAGCCTATCCTGAAGAGTGGTCCGGTCGTGATCGGCGCGGCCGATTTCTTCGCCCGATCCAGGGCGAGGCTCGGCTTCGACGTGCCGCCCGGCCTCTACGATCCGAACATCATCCCGGCCTCGGGCGATCCCGGCACCGACAAGATGCTCGAGATCGTCGCGCGCGAGCAGCCGGTGCGGCCGGCTGCGGTGCTGATCGCCGTGGTCGACCGTCCCGAGCCGACCATCCTGCTGACGCAGCGCTCGGCGCATCTCAACGACCACGCCGGCCAGATCGCCTTCCCCGGCGGCAAGATCGACGCGATCGACGCCTCGCCGCTCGATGCGGCTTTGCGCGAGGCCGAGGAGGAGGTCGGCCTGTCCAGAGACTTCGTCGAGCCGATCGGCTATCTCGATCTCTACGGCACCGCTTTCGGCTTCCGCATCCTGCCGACGGTCGCCAAGGTGCGGCCTGGCTTCGAGCTCACCATCAACCATTCGGAGGTTGATGATGCCTTCGAGGTGCCGCTATCCTTCCTGATGAACCCGGTGAACCACCAGGTGCACAGCAAGGAATTCCGCGGCATGGAGCGGTTTTATTACGCGATGCCGTTCGCGGAACGCTACATCTGGGGTGCGACGGCCGGAATGTTGCGTGTGCTGTATGAGCGGATCTACTCATCATGATCCGGCCGGTTCTGACCGAGATCGGAATTTTCCTCATCCCCTTTGCCGTCTATGCGCTGTTCCTGGCCGCCACCCGCTCCGGCCTGTTCGCGCGATCGTCCTGGCCGGTCACCGTCGTCGCGCGCCTTGTCCTGGCCGCGCTCGTGCTTGTCATCGCGGGGCTGATCGGCTTCGCGCATTTCTCCGGCGCCGCACCAGATTCGACCTACGTTCCCGCCCATATCGAGAACGGCAGGCTCGTGCCGGGCGTGGAAAAATAGGGGCTGGACCATGAGCGCAGAGCCGTTACTCGCCAATGCGCCCTGGCTGACCTCCGGCGGGACGGCGCGCGTCCTGACGCTGCTCAACGGCAACGGCGAGGAAGCGCGCGTGGTCGGCGGCGCCGTGCGCAATGCGTTGCTCGGTCTCGTGCCCGGCGACATCGACATCGCGACCACGGCGCGGCCCGACGAGGTGATGCGGCGCGCCAAGGCTGCCGGCATCAAGAGCGTGCCGACCGGCATCGACCACGGCACCATCACGCTGGTCATCGACGGCACGCCTTACGAAGTCACGACGCTGCGCGAGGACACCGAGACCTTCGGCCGCAAGGCCAAGGTCGCGTTCGGCCGCGACTGGGTGAAGGACGCCGAGCGCCGCGACTTCACCATGAATGGACTTTCGGCCGATGCGATGGGCATCGTCTACGACTATGTCGGCGGGATCGCGGATGCGGCCGCGCGGCGCGTGCGCTTCATCGGCGATCCCGACCAGCGCATCGCCGAGGATTTCCTGCGCATCCTGCGCTTCTTCCGCATCCACGCCGCCTTCGGGGCCGGCGAGCCCGACCGCGACGGCTATCTCGCCTGCATCCGCGGCCGCGCGGGTCTTGCGAGCCTGTCGGCCGAGCGGGTGCGCATGGAGATGCTGAAGCTGCTGGTCGCTCGCGGTGCCTCTGACGCTGCGGTCGCGATGGCGGATGGCGGGTTGCTGCAAGCGCTGAGCGGAGGCGTCGTCTATACCGGGCCGCTGTCGGCCATGATCGCGATCGAGGGCGAGCTTGGCTTGCCGGCAAGCGGCACGCGGCGGCTCGCCGCGCTGACGGTCGCCGTGACCGAAGATGCCAAGCGCGTGGCCACGCGCTTGCGGCTCTCCAATGTAGAAAGCAAGGCGCTGGATTCGATGGGGCATCGCTGGTGGCGCTTCGCCACCAAGGACGAGGCCAATGCGCGGCGGTTGCTCTACCGGCTTGGCGCGGAGCGCTATCACGATCGCGTGTTGCTCGGCTGGGCGCGGGCCGGCGGCGACGTCGGATCATCGCGCTGGCGTGCGCTCGCCGAGCTGCCGCAGCGCTGGATTGCGCCGAAATTTCCGCTTCGCGCCGCCGATTTCATCGCCCGCGGCATGGCGGAAGGACCCGCGCTCGGGCACGTGCTGACGCTTGCCGAGGACGCTTGGCTTGCGGCGGATTTTCCCCTAGAGGAAGCCGCGCTCGCTTCCATCGCCGATCAAGCAGCGGCACGCGTCAGCCGCGATGAGAGAACGTGACCATCGTCTCAGGCTTCGCCGACATCTCGATCCTTCAGCTCCTGCTGGTCGCGTTGATGGCGTTGTTTGCTTCGATCATCGGTGGTCTCGCCGGCTACGGCACCGGCGCGCTGATGCCGCTGGTGCTGGTGCCGCTGGTCGGCGCCGAGCCCGTGGTGCCGATCATCGCGATCTCCGCGATCTTCACCAATTCGAGCCGCGCGCTCGCCTATCTGCGCTATGCCGATCGCCGCCGCGCGCTGATCGTGCTCGCCTGCGCGGCGCTGACGACCGCGCTCGGCGCCTACGGCTACACGCGGCTGACCAATGCGGGCGCCGCGCTCGTGATCGGCTCCATGCTGATCCTGAGCGTGCCGCTGCGCCGCGTGCTCCGCCGCCGCCAGGTCAGGATCGGCGACACCGGCCTTGCGGCTGGCTCCGTTGGTTACGGCGTGCTGGTCGGCGGCACCTCCGGCTCCGGCGTGATCCTGCTGTCGCTGCTGATGGCCGCGGGCCTCGAAGGCGCCGCCGTGATCGCGACCGATGCGATGATCTCGCTCGGCACCGGCCTCATCAAGATCTCGGTGTTCGGCGTTGCCGGCGCTGTCACCGCGCAGGTGCTCGCCTTCGCGCTGCTGATCGGCGCAATTGCGATCCCCGGCGCGTTTCTGGCAAAGGCTTTCGTCGAGCGGATGCCAGTGCATATCCACACCGCGATTCTCGACGTTGCGGTGATCACCGGCGGGCTGGTGATGATCTCGGCGGCGGCAAGGTCGCTGATCGCATAGCTGATCGCATAGATGACTCCGGTCCAATTGGCGTTCGCGATGTCCTTTCAAGGACGGACATTCCGTCCCGATGCTTGCACGCCACCAAATGCTAGCCGAAACGCCCGATCCTGACTGCCGAGGGTTGAAAAGATTTCCGCCGATGACGGCCGTGGGCCGGTGGGCCAAGCGGGACGCTTTCTTACAACTGCAATCGGGCATGTCAGGACTGAAATGCTTCAGTAGCACCGTCGCGGCAGGTTTGAGACTTCATATCAACGGAAGCGGGCGCAGGCATGCGCACGCATCGTGGTCTCGACATGCACGGAGGAAGGTGAGGCATGGGACGATCCAACACAGAGTGCCAATGGCCTGAAAAAAAGTCGCGCAATCGGTCCAGGATTCAGATTGCCTTCCGTGAGATCAGTGCCGTTCTTGTTCTCTTTCCTGCTCTCCTGGGTCTTTCTCTCCCTTCCAGTGCATGGGCGCAGACCGGGACTGACGCGAAGCCGGACCGCATCAAGGCGAATATCTCGAGAGTCGACAGTGCCTTCATTGAAGCCAATACGAAGAGATCCAGGGATTGGCCGACCGTCGGCCTCGACTACGCCGAAACGCGGTTCAGCAAGCTCAATCAGATCAACACTGACAACGTCAGGGATATCGGGCTCGTCTGGAGTTACAATCTGGAATCATCGCGCGGCATCGAGGCAACGCCCCTCGTCGTCGACGGCATCATGTATCAGTCGGCCCCCTGGAATGTGGTCCATGCCATTGACGCGCGGACCGGGACAAAAATCTGGTCGTTCGATCCGGGTGTTGACCGGTCAAAGACCTATCGCGGCTGCTGCGACGCTGTCAGCCGTGGCCTCGCACTCTACAAGGGCAAGGTTTTCGAAGCCGCCTATGACGGGCGCCTGATCGCGCTCGATGCCGCGACCGGAGCCAAGATCTGGGAAACGGACACGCTGATCGATCACGATCATTCCTACACGATCACCGGCGCGCCGCGCGTCTTCAACGGCAAGGTCGTGATCGGCCAGAGCGGTGCCGAATATGGTGTGCGCGGCTACGTCACGGCCTACGACAGCGAGACCGGTCATCAACTCTGGCGCTGGTTCACCGTGCCCGGCGATCCATCGAAGCCATTTGAAGACGCCTCGATGGAAGCCGCGGCGAAGACCTGGGATCCCTCAGGGAAGTATTGGATCAACGGCGGCGGTGGCGCGCCATGGGACTCGATCACGTTCGATCCCGATCTGAACATGGTTTATGTCGGCACTGGCAACGGCGGCCCTTGGAATCGCAAGCTTCGCAGTCCGTCGGGTGGCGACAATCTCTGTCTGGGCTCGATCGTCGCGCTCAACGCCGACACGGGCCGGTATATCTGGCACTACCAGGAGACGCCCGGCGACAATTGGGACTATACATCGACCCAGCCGATGATCCTGGCCGACATCAAGATCGACAATGTGCCGCGCAAGGTGATCCTGCACGCGCCGAAAAACGGCTTCTTCTTCGTCATCGATCGCACCAACGGCAAGTTCATCTCGGCGAAGAATTTTGTCGATGTGAATTGGGCGACGGGATACGACGCCAACGGACGGCCGATCGAGCTGCCGGCGGCGCGCGACGCAGATCAATACGAGTCGATTCCGGGACCGGACGGGGCTCACAATTGGCAGCCGATGTCGTTCAATCCGCTGACCGGCCTCGTCTACCTTCCGGCGCAGCACATCCCGGTCAATCTGTCGCCGGAAAAGTCGTTCGCGCAGAATGCTGCTGCGCCGGGCAAGCTCGGCGGCTTGCTGGGCGGGAATATCGGTTTCGTTTTCAACCCTCCGAAGTCGGCCCCATTCGGACGTCTGCTCGCCTGGGATCCGGTGCATCAAAAGGAAGTCTGGCGCGTCGAGCACGTGTCGCCGTGGAACGGCGGGACGCTGACCACAGCCGGCAACCTGGTTTTCCAGGGGACGGCGGATGGCCGCTTCGTCGCTTATGATGCGGCAAACGGAACCAAGCTGTGGGAAATGCCGACCGGCACCGGCGCGGTGGCGGCCGCCGCGACCTACATGGTCGACGACAGGCAATACATCTCGATTGCGGTCGGCTGGGGCGGCTCCTACGGCCTGACGCACCGCGCGACCGAGTACCAGAACCCGGGAACGATCTACACCTACGCACTCGGCGGCACGGCGCAGCTGCCAGCGTTCGTCAAATATCAGACCGAAGGTCTGCTGCAGGGCGTGAAGTACGATCCGAAGGACATCAGGGAAGGCGGCGAGATCTATGTCGCGGCAGCCTGCGTCGCCTGCCACGGCGTGCCTGGCGTCGGCCGCGGCGGCAACATCATCAATCTCGGCTACGCCAGCGCCGAAGAGATCACCAATCTGAGGCATATCCTCTTCCACGGTCCATTCCGCGACCAGGGCATGCCGGATTTCAGCGGCAAGTTGACGGAAGGGGACGTCGGCAAACTCCAGGCCTTCATACAGGGAACTGTTGACGCCATCAGACCGAAGAGCAGGTGATGAGCCAGCAGACGCTGCGGCGGCGAGCGGCCCGTTCGACCGTGGCCGCCCGTCACGCGGCTTTGTCGATCTTCACCCAGAGCGCACTCCCGAGCGTCGATGAGTTCCTGGCCGCGTAGGCCCATGCCGGCAAGCGCAATGGTGCAAGCGCGAGTGCGATCATCGCTTGCCCAATCCGCTGCGCCTTGCTTCGCGGCAGGCCGCGCACGAACTCACTGACGCTGCCCGGTTTCTCTGCCCTGCGCAAAAAGCTGTCCACGATGTCTTCCCTGAGGAACTTCAGGACGTTGAATGGCTCCCGCTCGCAAATGCTCAATTGCAGGCCGTGTCGTCGACATACCGCGTCAAACGCGTCCTTCGTCCAGCGGCCAATGTGGTTCGGCGGCATGTCGATGAGCGATCCGTGGCCCTCCATGTAGTGCGTTCGGATATCATTCGGCACGGCGATGAAGACAGAGCCTTGCGCCTTGAGAAGGTATTTCAATCGCGCGAAGACGTCATCCACCCGGTCCATGTGCTCGAACACCTGAAACATGAAGATGATGTCGAAGGCCTCCTTCATCGGAGTGAAGCCATCCTCCCGAAGGTCGACCGAAAAGGTCTTGTAGCCTTTCGATCGCAAGGCCTGTTGCGCTGCTTCGTTGTAATCGACCGCGTAAATATCGGACGCGCGAAAGAGTTTGTCCCTGATGTGATCGAGAAAATAGCCAAACCCGGCCCCGACATCGATCGCCGTTTTTCCGGCAGTGCCGAGGCCGCTCAGCTCCTCGATCGTCCTCTCATACTCCCATTTCATGGTTGGATAGGAAGGGTGGGGCGCGGCCAGGTTATAGAACTCGGCGCCGCCCGCGACGAACGGATCTGCAAATCCAAATCCGCAATCCGCGCATTTGCGGATATCGCAGGTGTCGCGGCCCCAGAGCAGCGACAGGTGGCTTATTAACTTTCGAGAGCGATCCGGATACTGGCGCGGACTGACGAAGGATCGGGAGGCCTGATCTGCGGTCACTTCAAACAGTTTGGCAGTTGATCCACTGCCGCATGCTGGACAGGTGCTCATCTCTCCTGACCTCATTCAGGTCTTTCGGTGGAAAGTGGTTGCGACCAATTGTCTCGTCATCATTCAAATGAAGGTTGGCGGAGCGCGAGGTCCGGGGCAGTGGACAGGACAGGCAGGCCGCTCGCGGCGCGAAAGGCGCCTTCGGCTGCGCCGATTTTCTACTGCCAGAATCTGTCACTGGCCTGCGCTAGGTCTTCTTTCAGGGCATTTTTACTGAAAGGAAGACGATGAAAACCCAGAGCAACGGCCAGGCGCTGCAGATCGCCAAGACCTACATCGAGGCCATCGCCAGCAGGAGCGTGGATACGATTACTTCCGTGTCGGCGGACGACGTTGTTTGCACGTCGCCACGCGGGCGGATCGCCGGCATGCAGAAGTTTCGCGAATTCCACGAGGGTTTCGCCCGCATGATCAAGAAGGTCACGGTTCTCGCCGTCTACGGCGACGATGATCAGGCTGTCGTCGTTTACAGCGCGGACACCCATCCGGTTGCCAACGCCGTTGTCGCGGAACTCCTCAAGGTGAAGAACGGCAAGATCGCGTCGACCGAAGTGATCTACGACGCGACTCCGTTCGCCGCCTACACGGCGACCGTCCAACCGCACTAAGGCACGATCGACCATGAAACGGATTCAATATGACAGCTACGGCGGCCCTGAAACGATGAAGCTCGAAGCCTTCGAGCTGAAGGCTCCGGGGACCGGCGAAGTCGCGGTCAAGGTCAAGTTCGCCGCCATCAATCCCATCGATTGGAAGGTGCGCAATGGCTATCTCAAAATGGTGACGGGGAAGAAATTTCCGCGTGCCATGGGCAGCGATTTTTCCGGCGTCGTGACCGCTGTTGGTGCTGGTGTCACGCGCTTCAAGATTGGCGATCCCGTATTCGGCATGTCGCAGATAAAGCATGGCGGCGCGCTTGGCGAAGCCGTCATCGCTCCCCAAACCTTCGTCGCCAGGAGGCCGGATTCAGTCTCGTTCGAGGACGCGGCTTGCCTGGCTACGCCGGGGGTCACCGCATGGAACGGCCTCGTGGACAAGGCTGCCCTGAAATCCGGCAGCCAGGTGTTCATCAACGGCTGCTCCGGCGCTGTCGGCGAGGCCACGGTGCAGCTCGCAAAGATGTTCGGGGCGACCGTCGCGGGGACATGCAGTGCGCAGGCGATGCAGCGAGCCCGTGACTTGGACGTCCAGCCTCTCTTCGATTATCGGGCCACCGATCTGTCGAAGATCCGTGAACGCTTCGACGTAGTGTATGACTCGGCGAGAACGATGGCAGTTGCCGCCGGGGTTGGCCTGCTTCGCGAAGGCGGCGTGTATCTCGATATCAATCCAGCGCCAATCAAGTTCATCCGTGCGATCTTCAACCGGAAACTCAAGCCGATCGTCTGCACCGCGCGGGCTGATATCCTTGACGGCCTTGCCGTCGCTTCGGCGAATGGAAAGCTGCGCTTGCCAGTTGCTGAGACCGTGCGTCTGAACGATGCGATCCCGCTCATCGCGGCGCTTGAAGCCGGGCACAAGCTCGCCGGAAAGGCTCTGGTAGCGATGTAAATGCCGTCTGGGCCAGTAAAGCCCCGCCGCCCGTGGCCCGCGACGCCTACTGCCATTTTTTGGCAGGATTCGTGCTAGACTTGGTCTATGTCGAAGAGCCAACGATTATTCGACCTCATGCAGATATTGCGGCGGCACCGCACCCCGGTGTCGGGCAACGACCTCGCGGCTGAGGCGGGTGTGTCGTTGCGAACGATTTATCGCGACATCGCCGACTTGCAGGGCTTGGGCGCACAAATCGACGGTGAGCCTGGCTTTGGCTATGTCTTGCAACCCGGCTTCCTCCTTCCTCCCCTGATGTTCTCGGAACAGGAAATCCAAGCCTTGGCGCTGGGCGCCCAATGGGTATCTCGCCAGACCGATGACGAGTTCGCGCTGGCGGCGCGTGACGCGCTCGCTAAAATTGGCGCGGTCCTTCCCTCGGAGCTGCAACACAAGCTGGACGACAGTGCCTTTCACGTAGGGCGCAGGTCGAAGCAGCCCGAAGCCGTCGACCTTCGCGTCGTGCGGCAAGCCATGCGCGACCAACACAAGCTTTCCATTGTGTATCGCGACCCGCAAGGCGCGAAGACCACGCGGATCATCTGGCCAATTGGCGTCGGCTTTTTCGATTCCCGGCGCATCATTGCCGGCTGGTGCGAAATGAGAAAGGACTTCCGCTCATTCCGGGCGGATCGGATAGAAAAGATCAAGCTCAGGACGGAACGCTATCCCGGTCGCCGGCGCGATCTCGTCAAGCAATGGCGGGCTCAAGTTGACGCGGAACGTCGCAAGACTCTCGGCTGATCTCACCACCGGGTCCGACGCCGATGCTGGCGAGCTATCACCTGCTGGTGCGCTTCACCATCGCCGGCGTAAGGGCCGCCTGACGCCTTCCGGGGTTAGAGCGGGCGCCGAAAATTACCGCGCCCGCTAGGCTCGAACCTTAGTTCGTGACGGGCGCCGCCTTGCGGACCAACACTTCGTTGCCCGCCCGGCTGATTTCAAGCGCACCTGGCTGCTGGGACGTTGAGAGAACAACGCTTTGGCCTGGCGCAAGAACAGAGACTACGCGGATTGGCGTTCCCGTCTCGCCCTGAGCAAGGGTCGTCACGACATGGAACCCATCGCGCTCAACGGTGTAGTAGGCGACGCCGGACACCCCGCCGAGATCGATGCTCTTTGCCTGAATTGGCCTGAGGCTATCTGCATGAGCGGTTCCAAAAGCGGCTAAGGCTAGTGTGACGGCCAAAAGGCTACTGCGGATTGACATGTTGATCTCCTCTAGCTGGGCGGTGGGCCACGCCCTCCGTTCCCTTGCCACATGAGATGGGCGGCCTATGCTCATTGATCAAACAGATTGGATCGATGATGGGTATCGATGCCGTCAATCTAAGCCATCTCGACCTAAACCTACTGGTTCACCTCGATGCCTTGCTTCGCGAACGTAGCGTCACGCGAGCTGCGGGCCGCGTAGGCATTGGTCAGTCGGCGATGAGCCACAACCTCGCCCGCCTGCGTGACCTGTTCGGCGACGAGCTTCTGACGCGAGGGCCCGACGGCTTGCGCCTCACTCCTCGTGCAGTGATGCTGGTAGAGCCGGTGCGGGCTACGCTGTCTCAAATCCAAACGATTGTCTCACGCGACGACGCATTCGATCCAGCGACGGCAGAGCGGACCTTCAGGTTCGGACTCCCAGACAGCATGGAAATCCTGGTCCTTCCCGCTCTCCTCGCACGCCTGCGCGAGGTCGCGCCTGGCGTCCATCTGCGGCTCTACAACATCGACTCGTCGAGACTTCTGGATGATCTCGATGCTGACGAACTGGACCTCGCTATTGGCTATGACGTCTTTCCTCAGGGCCAGATCCACCACAAGCGGCGTCTGCTGTTCAACGAGAGCTATCTGTGCATGTTCAACGCGGAGATAACGGGCATCACCGACGCCCAAATCTCGCTCGAAGATTATGTGCGGTTACCTCATGTTCTCACGAGCCTGCGGCCGGGCCGGACTGTGCGCGGCGTGGTAGACGACGCCCTTGAGAAACTAGGATTGCGGCGGACGGTTGTCCTGACCACGCCTCGCTTCCTCACTGTCCCTGCCTTGGTGGCACGCGCACCTGTTGTCGTGACAATGCACGCGCGGCTGGCTCGGTTGTTCGCCACAGAACTCAAGCTTAGCCTGAGCCAGCCTCCGGTGGATTTGCAGGACGTAGCTGTTTCACTGCTCTGGCACGCTTCCTACGATCACGATCCATCTCATGCGTGGCTGCGTCAGATCTTGGTGGAATTGGTCTCCGAGCTTTGAGCTGGCCGCTACCCGGCGTGGAGCGGTGCCGACTCCACAGGCCGCATGTCGCCTTTTAGCCCCTTAGCAGACGTTCCAGCGCTCTGGGTCGATGCCGGCTTGTGACCCAAAGCAGAAATCGCCGTTGAAACCAATCATTGCCCGCAATCCATCGGCACCTCACGCTCATGTGTCCCCGGCGAGGCCACCACTTCTATTGAATTACGATCGTAATTTAATATTGTGACCGTAATGGCATCGAGCTGAGCCGCTGTTGGGCGGCGGCCGGGTGCCGCCCAACAGCTCCTAGCGAGGATTTCATGGACGACACGACCACGGCCTCACGCCACGTCGCATCGCGACAAACCACAGATGTCGACTCGCTTGTGCTCGCAACCGCTGCAGCAGCGATTCGCAACGGCGACATCACCTCGGAGGCCTACACCGCGGCGCTCTTACAGCGCGCCCGAGCGCTTGCCGAGCTGAACGCCTTCATCACAATCGACGAGGCCGGGGTGCTGGCGGCCGCGAGGGCCGCAGACAAATCGCGTGCGGCCGGATCGGCGGCCCCGCTCCTTGGCGTGCCGCTTGGGGTGAAGGACAGTTATTTGACGAAAGGGCTACCTACCAGCCTGGGCGTCGAAGGTCTCGCTCATTTCGTGCCGCGCGAAGATGCCGACGCTGTCCGGGCCATTAAGCGTGCGGGCGCTTTGGTCTTCGGCAAGAACAACCTCGTCGAGATGTCATACGGCTTGACCGGTCACAACGCACGTTACGGCCAGGTCAAGAATCCACACGCACGAGATCGCGTGTCGGGCGGCTCCTCAAGCGGCTCCGCCGCATCCGTGGCCGCCGGCATCGTTCCCGCGTCCTTGGGCGGTGACACAGTTGGGTCGATCCGGGTGCCAGCATCGTTCTGTGGCGTCGTGGGCTTCAAGCCAACCACTGGACGTTGGCCACGCGACGGCGTTGCGCCGATCTCCCATACGCTCGATACGACGGGCGTGTTCGCCCGAAACGTCGAGGACTGCATTTTGGTGGATCAGGTCGTGACCGGTGAACAGGCTGCGGAGTTCTCCAACGGCGGCTACGGACTGAAGGGGGCCCGGCTGGCCTTCGCGCCGCGACAGTTCCTGGATCTGGTGGACTCAGAAGTCGAGACCCGCTTCCGCGAGGTGGTTCGGCGCTTTCAGGACGCCGGCGCCGAGATCGTTGAAATAGACCTTGGCGACGATTTCAATTCCCTGGTCCAAACCGCAACATGGGGCATCTTCGCTCATGAGACGATGGACGAAATTTCGGAGTTTCTTCGCCGCCATGACATTCCGACCACGTTCGAGGCCATTTACGAGGGCCTTAAGCCCCAACTTCGGCAGGCGTGGGGGCACATCGTACTGCCGGGTGGTGCAGGTGCTACCTCGGCAGAGGCCTATCAGACTGCGCTCGACGTGAGCCGGCCGGAAATCCAGCGCCGGCTCAACACGGCGTTCGTCTCTCATGGGGCGCTGGTCATTCTGCAACCGACCACGCCCTGCACGGCGCCTTTGATCGAGGAGCAGGCGACCGTCCATATCGCGGGGCAGGAAGTTAGCTACCTCGCTTTGGCGAACCATACCGTGTCGGCAAGCAGCGTGGGGTTGCCCGGTGTCAGCCTTCCTGTTGGCTTGTCTCGCGCGGGGCTGCCGATTGGGCTTGAACTGGATGCCCCCTTGGGGAGCGACCGGGGGCTTCTAAACCTTGCCCGCGGCATCGAAGGCATCTTGGGCGCAGAGTCGAGTGCGATCTAACGTCGTGATCGACCAGCATCCGTTTTCAATCAGTTTGGCAGCGATAATGTCGATCCAGTGGCCCAGCAACTTGATCGCGACGTCCAGGCTTGGCTGGAAGCGGCCGCAGCGTAAGGGCCGCGGGATATTGGTGGAAAGGAGAGAAGATGCGCTTCGAGAAAGGTCATAAGGCGGCGACGCGACGGCACATCATCGATGTGGCGTCGAAGTGCATGCGCCGGAACGGCATCTCCGCCACCGGGATCGCCGGGATCATGGACGAGGCCGGCCTGACCAAAGGCGCATTCTCTCCGCACTTCGAATCCAAAGACGCGCTCGTTCGCGAGGCGCTGGCGAGCGCGCTCGACGACCAGCAACATCGCCTCGATGAGGATCAACGGAGAGGCCTGGACCTTGAGGGCGCGATCCGGAGATACCTGAACCGTGCTCACCTCGAAGACCCGACGGGCGGATGCCCCTCGGCGGCGTTGCTCCCCGAAATCGCCCGACAGCCCCTGTCCACCAAGAAAGATTACGAGAAGGGACTGCGAAGCTACGTTGCGACATTGGCCGCACTGCTTCCTGACGCAGATGCATCAGCGAGCCGCCGCCGCGCGACCGCCATCTTCGGTCTCATGGTGGGCACCCTTCAGTTCGCACGGGCCGTGCCCAACGCTGCGCAGGCGGAGCAGATCCTGGAAGGCGGCGTTGAGGCCGCCTTGCACTTGGCACGAGCTCCCTCTCCCTAGATTAGGAAGCCGGGAGAGGCAGTCCCTCGAGGTCCGCTTCACCAAACAGAGCAGGCACCGCGTCGCATTGTCCGCCGCGAGCAGCGAAGGGCGTCGCCGGCTCCGAGCGCAACGATTGGGCGATCTAATTCGCGCATTCAATCGCGCTTTGATGCTGCTTTGGTTTTGCTTCATATGATTGGCAGGCCGCCAGGGCGGCTCAATAAGGGGGTTTTGAAATGAGGAAGTTTGCACTTGCATTGCTGTCGACAGTCGCTCTCGGCCCGATCACGGCCGCAGGCTGCGGATCTGGCGCCGGTCCGTATGTCGTCGAAGGCTCCCGCTCAGGTGGGCAACTGGACGGGATTCTATATCGGCGGCAACGTTGGTTATGGCTGGGGCAGCTACGGTGCGTCGAACGCCACCGGGACAATCGTGAACTCGAATGGCGGTTCGGGCATCTATGGCTTCAACCCCGTATCCGGCAACGGTAATGGCGTCACCGCCGGTATCCAGACCGGCTACAATTGGCAGATCGAGCAGACGGTGCTCGGCATCGAGGCTGATTGGCAGTATCTCAATTCAAAGGCCAGCACCGGCAACTCGGCTATTGCTGTTCCCGTCTTCATCGGCGGCAATTTCAGCGGCAGCACGTCCGTCAGCACCGATTGGTATGCGACCTTCCGTGGCCGAGTGGGTTATGCGTTTGGGCCGGCGTTGCTCTACGCGACCGGCGGTATTGCGTTGGCCGATACCAAGGTCAGTGCGAACGCTACGGGCAGTATCGTCACTGCCCTCTTCCCGCCAACCCTGGGACCGCTGGGCTCCATGAGCGCTTCTGACAGCGCCGTCCTGATCGGCTACGCGGTTGGCGGCGGTTTCGAATATGCTCTGGGGGCAGGGTGGTCGGTCAAGGGCGAGTATCTGCACATGGGTTTCGGCACGAAAGGCTACAACTTGACCGGCTCGCTTCAATCGCCGGCCGGGTTGACGGGCGTCATCGCGACTCACGTCGATATCAAGCCGAGCTTCGACATCGCCCGCGTTGGTGTGAACTATCGCTTCTGATCAGCGGATCTGAAGACGTGAAGAAAGGGAGACTTCAGGTCTCCCTTTCTCGCAATCGCAGGCCGCTTAGGCGTGCCTACTCGTCATCCTCGTCTTCGTCCTCGTCCTCGTCGTGATCTTCCACTTCCAGGCGGTCGAGCGCGGCCAGCGGCAGTGTCTCGCGGAACAGATCGCCTTCCGAGCCCATCCAGAGGCAGAGGATGTCGTCGCCTTTCACCTCTGCGACGGTCAGCGGCTGGCCGCCGGATTTCAGCATCACGACGTCGCCGGTTTTCAGTTCCATGGATGGTCCTTTCGGGGTTGATCGACGAGAGGGGAGGCTAGCAAGCCGTCATGACAGGCCGATCACGGGCTATGGCACCCGTGAATTTGCTGCGGCTTGCACAGACTGCCGAAACGTCGATGGCAGAGGTTCGAGTGGGGGATCGCTCGAGGTCACCAGGGGCTATTCCGTCCCAGGCGCGGCGATGATGGCATCATGCGCCTGTTTTGCCCGACGCGTCAAATGATTTCGTAAAATCAGCAATGCATTGCGTTTGCGGCAAGCTGTTGAAATTGCAGCAGTCGGCTACTGTGCATGGGGTTGTTTTCGATGTTTTGTTTTCGCCCGGGTTACGGCTGGTCCGGCACGAGATCGGTCAGCGAGCGGATGATGCGGTCGGGCTTGACGGCCGAGCCTTCGGGCAGGCCGTCGCCATGCACGTCGATCCAGATCGAGTAGATGCCGAGGCGCTGCGGCGTCACGACTTCCCATTCCAGATTGTCGCCGATCATCCAGGTGTCTTTCGCGGTGACGCCGAGCGCCTCCATCGCGTGCAGATAGGCGCGCTCCTCGGGCTTGCCGAAACCGTGCTCGCCCTCGATCTGGATGTGATCGAAGCGATGCGTGAGCTCGAAGCGCTCGACCTTGGCGCGCTGCATGTCGGCGGCGCCGTTGGTGACCAGCGCGAGTTTGACGCCGCGTGCCTTGAACGCGTCGATCGCATCATGCGCACCGGGGAACACGAAGATCGCTTCTTCGCGATAGGTCGTGAAGCGGTTGGCGAGGCGATCGGCGAGATCGTCGGAGAGGGCGCGGTGGCCGTCGGCGGCGAGCGCGGCGAAGCCGCCCCGCACCGTGAGCCGCCGCGCCTCGCCAAGCTTCATCCGCCACGCGGCTTCCGCATTCGCCCAGAAGTTTCGTGCGAAGGCCAAAACTGCGGTCGCGACCTGCTGCGGCGGCAGCGGCGCGAGCTCGTCGGCAAATTCTTCTGCGATCGTATTCCAGGCGATCTCGGGCCGGCCGTAGGCCGACAGGATGGTGTCGTCCATGTCGATCAGCATGGCGCGCGGCAGCGGAGGCATCGCGGTGCTCATGGCCATTTCACCTCCGGCGGCAGCGACGACAGAATGGAGTCCACGTTGCCGCCGGTCTTGAGCCCGAAGATGGTGCCGCGGTCGTAGAGCAGGTTGAATTCGACATAGCGACCGCGCCGGATCAATTGCTCCTCGCGATCCTCCGCGGTCCAGGCGCTCGCGAAATTGCGCCTGACGATGTCTGGGTAGATCTTCTGGAAGGCGCGGCCGACATCCTGCGTGAAGGCGAGGTCGGCGTCCCAGTCGCCGCTGTCGTGCCAGTCGTAGAAGATGCCGCCGATGCCGCGCGCCTCTTTGCGGTGCGGCAGGTAGAAATACTCGTCGCACCATTTCTTGTACTTGTCGTAGTCGGCAACGCCGTTCGGGCCCGTGCAGGCCTCCTTCATCGCGGCGTGGAAGGCGAGCGTGTCGGGATCGTCCTGGGTGCGCCGGCGGTCGAGCACCGGCGTGAGATCGGCGCCGCCGCCGAACCAGGCTTTTGTGGTGACGACGAAGCGGGTGTTCATGTGCACGGCGGGCACGTGCGGATTGCGCAGATGCGCGATCAGCGAGATGCCGGAGGCCCAGAACTTGGGGTCGTCTGCTGCGCCCGGGATCTGGGCGCGAAACTCGGGCGCGAATTCGCCGTGCACCGTCGAGCAGTGCACGCCGACCTTCTCGAACAGGCGGCCGGACATCATCGACATCACGCCGCCGCCTCCGGGCGCGCCGGTATGATCGGTGCGCTGCCAGGGCGTGCGTTTGAAGCGGCCGGCATCGCCCGGATAAAGGCTTTCCGGCGCGTCATCCTCCAGCCGCTCGAAGCTCGTGCAGATGTCGTCGCGCAAAGCTTCGAACCAGGCGCGGGCGCGCGTCTTGCGGTCTTCGATTGTCGAGATGTCCATATCCAATTCCAAAACCGGTCTCGTAGGGTGGGCAAAGGCGCTCGTGCGCCGTGCCCACCATCTTCACTGTCGTCTTGATTGGTGGGCACGCTTCGCTTTGCCCACCCTACGAAGTCTAACCCTGCGGACCGTAATAGGTGCAGCTCTCGTTGCAACTGTCGCGGTGGATGCTGACGCGGGTGAGCTTGCCGATATGCTGGAGCCGCTCCCAGACGAAGCGCGAGAGGTTTTCCAGCGTCGGTGTGCCCAGCGCCTCGATCTTGTTGAGGTATTTGTGGTCCAGCGTGAGCCGTACGTCCTCGATCGCGCGCTGGACGAGGCCGAGATCGACCACCATGCCGGTCGCAGGGTCCGGAGTGCCGCGCAACGTCACCTCGGCGCGGAAGGAGTGGCCGTGGATCTCCTCGCTCGCGGCGCCAAATGTCGTTCCCGACAATGAGTGCGCCGCCTCGAAGCGGAACGATTTCGTCAATTCCCACATCTGTCCGAAAACCAATCCTATCTGATGCCGAGCGATTTATGCGTCTGTACGCTCAACCGCCATTGCGGATGGCGCAGGCAATAGTCGATCGCACGCACGGTGTTTTGGGCAACCTCGGGTCCGTCCATCGGCTGCAGCGAGAAGCGTTCGAAGGCGAGGCTCTCGAAGGTCTCGGGTGCGGCGAGGGCCTGCGGGTAGACCAGCTTCAGCTCGTGGCCGCGGCGCTGGACGAGTTCGCTGCCGCCCTTGGGGCTGACGCAGATCCAGTCGAGCCCCTCAGGCGCCGCAATCGTGCCATTGGTCTCGACGCCGATCTCGAAGCCGCGGGCGTGGAGGGCGTCGATCAGGGCGGCATCGACCTGGAGCAGCGGCTCGCCGCCGGTGAGCACCACGTAACGGTTGTTGTCAGCGGCAGCCGTCCATTGCGCGGCGATGGTGTCGGCGAGTTCCGCGGCCGAGGCATAGCGGCCGCCGAGCGTGCCGTCGGTGCCGACGAAGTCGGTGTCGCAGAATTTGCAGGTCGCGGCCTCGCGGTCGGCCTCGCGGCCGCTCCAGAGGTTGCAGCCGGCAAAACGGCAGAACACCGACGCGCGCCCGGCATGGGCGCCTTCGCCTTGCAGGGTCAGGAAGATTTCCTTGACCGCGTAACTCAATGGTCTCTCCTCAACATATCAAACTTGCGGGTTCCGGAGCTGCCGCAGCGCCTCGCCTGCGGCCATCGCCGCGGTCATGGCGACGTTGAGCGACCGCAGCCCCGCCGTGATCGGGATCACCAGCCGCGCGTCCGCAGCCTCGACCACCGCGTCGGTGACGCCGGCGCTCTCGCGCCCGAATAGCAGGATGTCCGCCGTCTGGTAATGAAAATCGCGGTAATCGGTGGCGGCCTTGGTGGTGAACAGCAGCAGGCGGTAGCCCTGTGTCGCACGCCAGTCCTCGAATTTCGACCAGGAGTCGTGGCGGGTCACGCTGACATGATCGAGGTAGTCCATTCCCGCCCGGCGGAACAAGCGGTCGGAGAACGGAAAGCCTGCCGGCTCGATGATGTGGGCGGCGATGCCCAGGCAGGCACAGAGCCTGAGAATCGTGCCGGTGTTCTGGGCGATGTCGGGTTGGAAAAGCGCGATCTGCATGGGCTGTATCGGGGTCGGTGCGGGCCGGAAATGTCTCAATAAAACATCGCTGGCTGCGGAATTCGTGCATTGCACGCCCCCACGCCGTTAGCGGGCTTGCGCTCGCCCGGCAAGGGTGCCAATAGAACGATTCTGGACTGCTGTTTTCGCCTTGTTTCGGTGGGGACAAGTGAAGTTCTGCCGCCGCGGGGGGCCGCGGGCGCCGGCACACTGTTTCGGAGACCTTGGGGGCTCCCGGAACGGTTCCGTCGGCAGCATAAGAAGAAAGGGTTGGAATCGTGACGACAGCGTCTTCGGCGGACCATCCGACACGCCGTGATTTCTTATTCGTTGCAACGGGGGCAGCTGCAGCAGTAGGGGGCGCAGCTGCGCTCTGGCCCTTCATCTCTCAAATGAATCCTGATGCGTCGACCATCGCCGCCGGTGCGCCGATCGAGGTCGATCTCAGCCCGGTTGCCGAGGGGCAGGACATCAAGGTGTTCTGGCGCGGCAAGCCGATCTACGTCAGCCACCGCACCAAGAAGCAGATCGACGAGGCGCGCGCCGTCAACGTGGCGAGCTTGCCCGATCCGCAGTCCGACGAGGCCCGGGTCAAGCCGGGCCACGAGCAGTGGCTGGTCGTGATCGGCATCTGCACCCATCTCGGCTGTATCCCGATCGCTCATGAGGGCAATTACGACGGGTTCTTCTGCCCCTGTCATGGTTCGCAGTACGATTCGTCCGGCCGCATCCGCCAGGGGCCCGCGCCCGCGAACCTGCCGGTGCCGCCGTACCAGTTCGTTTCCGACACCAAAATCCAGATCGGCTGAGCTTCGGGCCTTCGCCCGAAGCTTCGCGCCGTCTCGTCGTTATATTTCCTCAGGATCGCATCATGAGCGGACCATCCGACTACCAGCCGAGCAATCCGGCCCTGCAATGGATCGAGCGACGTCTGCCGATCATCGGTCTCGTCCATTCCTCCTTCGTCGTCTATCCCACCCCGCGCAACCTGAATTACTGGTGGACCTTCGGCGCCATCCTCTCCTTCATGCTGGGGATGCAGATCCTGACCGGCGTGGTCCTGGCGATGCATTACACGCCGCACGCCGATCTCGCCTTCAAGTCGGTCGAACTGATCGTCCGTGACGTCAATTACGGCTGGCTGCTGCGCAACATGCATGCCTGCGGCGCGTCGATGTTCTTCTTCGCGGTCTACGTCCACATGCTGCGCGGCCTCTATTACGGCTCCTACAAGGAGCCGCGCGAGGTGCTGTGGATCCTCGGCGTCATCATCTACCTCCTGATGATGGCGACGGGCTTCATGGGCTACGTGCTGCCGTGGGGCCAGATGAGCTTCTGGGGCGCCACCGTCATCACCAATCTGTTCTCCGCCATTCCCTATGTCGGCGAGAGCATCGTGACGCTGTTGTGGGGCGGCTATTCGGTCGGCAACCCGACGCTGAACCGCTTCTTCTCGCTGCACTATCTGCTGCCGTTCCTGATTGCTGGCGTCGTCGTGCTCCACGTCTGGGCGCTGCATGTCGCCGGCCAGAACAATCCTGACGGCGTCGAGCCGAAGACGGAAAAGGACACGGTGCCGTTCACGCCGCACGCGACCATCAAGGACGGGTTCGGTGTCGCCTGCTTCCTGCTGCTCTACGCCTGGTTCATCTTCTACATGCCGAACTATCTCGGCGACGCCGACAACTACATCCCGGCGAACCCGGGCGTGACGCCGCCGCACATCGTGCCGGAATGGTATTACCTGCCGTTCTACGCGATCCTGCGTTCGATCCCGAACAAGCTCGCGGGCGTGATCGGGATGTTCTCGGCGATCATCATCCTGTGCTTCCTGCCCTGGCTCGATGCCGCCAAGACCAGGTCGTCGAAGTACCGGCCGCTGGCCAAGCAGTTCTTCTGGATCTTCGTCGCGGTCTGCATCCTGCTCGGCTATCTCGGCGCGCAGCCGCCGGAAGGCATCTACGTGATCGCCGGCCGGGTCCTGACGGTCTGCTACTTCGCCTATTTCCTGATCGTGCTGCCGCTGCTCTCGCGCATCGAGACGCCGCGGCCGGTGCCGAACTCGATCTCGGAGGCGATCCTGGCCAAGGGCGGCAAGGCGGTGGCTTCGGTCGCCATCGCGCTCGTTGCCGCCGGCGCGCTGTTCCTCGGCAGCCTTCAGGACGCTCGCGCCTCCGAAGGCAGCGACAGGCCGCCGGGCAACAAATGGTCGTTCTCCGGCCCTTTCGGTAAGTACGACCGCGGCGCGCTCCAGCGCGGCCTGCAGGTCTACAAGGAGGTCTGCTCGAGCTGCCATGGCCTGTCCTACATCGCCTTCCGCAACCTCGCGGAAGCCGGCGGCCCCGGCTATTCGGTGGCGCAGGCAGCGGCGTTTGCCTCCGACTACAAGGTCAAGGACGGCCCGAACGATGCGGGTGACATGTTCGAGCGCCCGGGCCGGCCGGCGGACTATTTCCCCTCGCCATTCCCGAACGAGCAGGCGGCCCGCGCGGCGAACGGCGGTGCGGCACCGCCCGATTTGTCGCTGATCACCAAGGCGCGCTCCTACGGCCGCGGCTTCCCCTGGTTCATCTTCGACTTCTTCACCCAGTACCAGGAGCAGGGCCCGGACTATGTCGCGGCGGTGCTCCAGGGCTTTGAGGACAAGGTGCCTGAAGGCGTCACTATCCCCGAAGGCTCCTACTACAACAAGTACTTCCCGGGCCACGCCATCAAGATGCCGAAGCCGCTCAGCGACGGCCAGGTAACCTATGGCGACGGCTCGCCGACCACGGTCGCGCAATATTCCAAGGACGTCACCACGTTCCTGATGTGGACCGCCGAACCCCACATGGAAGCGCGCAAGCGTCTGGGCTTCCAGGTGTTCGTGTTCCTGATCATCTTCGCGGGCCTGATGTACTTCACGAAGAAAAAGGTCTGGGCCGACTCCCACTGAGCGGTGCAAGACGAGACATGAAGAAGCCCCCGCGAGGGGGCTTTTTTGTTGCCCGTGTCCCGGACGCGCTGCAGCTTGCAACGCTGCTGCGCAGAGCCTGGACCCAGCATGCTTGTGGCTGGGCCCCCGACCAGCAACGCACCACGCCGCGAAGGGCGGCGGCTGCATTGCATCCGGGGCACGAGAGTGTGTTGTTTGGCGCGATTGCCTATCGCGCTCCCAGCGGCCAAAGTACCTTTAACCGCTCCCCCAGAAACTCATCGGAGGACACCATGGGAACCGCCATCACCTTCAAGCGCCCGGACGGCAAGGACGCCTCGGGCTATCTCGCCAACGCCGCGCGCGGCAACGCGCCGGGCGTGGTCGTGATCCAGGAATGGTGGGGCCTGTCGGACCAGATCAAGGGCCTGTGCGACCGCTTTGCGCTCGCCGGCTTCGATGCGCTGGCGCCCGATCTCTACAAGGGCAAGGTGGTGCCGTATCACGACACGGACGCCGCCGGCAAAGAGATGAACTCGCTCGATTTCATGGACGCCACCACGCAGACCGTGCGCGGCGCCACGCAATATCTGTCGCGCAACGGCGCCAAGGTCGGGCTAACAGGCTTCTGTCTCGGCGGCGCCGTCACCATCATCGGGGCGACCAAGATTCCGGAGCTCGCGGCCGGCGTCGTGTTCTATGGCATCCCGCCCGAGCAGGCGGCCAAGCCCGCCGACGTCAAGATCCCGCTCCAGGCCCATTTCGCCAACAAGGACGACTGGTGCACGCCGCAACTGGTCGATGCCTTTGAAAACGGCATGAAGGCCGCCGGCAAGTCGCTCGAGCTGTTCCGCTATGATGCCGAGCACGCTTTCGTCAACGAGCAGCGCCAGGCCGTGCATGACCGCGAAGCCGCCGAGCTCGCCTGGGGCAGGGCGACGGAGTTTTTCAGGAAGCATCTGGGCTGATCGCCTCTAGGACGGCGCCCGCCCACCCTTGACGCCGTCCCCTTGCCATGGTGAGTATCCGCCCCATGAGCACCGCCGTCCGCCCAGCCCGTCTTTGGTGGCGCACCTCCTAAAGAGGTGGCCGGTGCGATTTCATTTCTCAAAATCGTCGAAGGTCGCCACGCAGTGCGGCGGCCTGATCGTTTGTCCTGTGTGGCGTTTCCTCGGCAAGTTTCGTAAGAGGACGACATGAACAGGACAGTCTTTGCCCTCCCGGCCCGAAGTGACTACGTGACCCGCGGCGGTCTCGCGATCGCGCGTGTGGCGGAGCAGTTCACCGGCGGCGCCAACAGGCTCGACGATCTCATCAACCTGCTCGACCGCCGCCGCGGTGTGGTGCTGTCCTCGGGCACGACCGTGCCCGGCCGCTACGAGAGCTTTGACCTCGGCTTCTCCGACCCGCCGCTCAAGCTCGAGACCACTGGCGTCAATTTCAAGCTGGAAGCGCTCAATGAACGCGGCCAGGTGCTGATCGCCTTCCTCGCAGACGTGCTGCACGAGCCCTGCGTCGTGATCTCCGAGAAGAGCGCCACGCGGCTTGCCGGCCACATCATCCGCGGCGATGCGCCGGTCGAGGAAGACCAGCGCACGCGGCGCGCCAGCGTGATGTCGCTGGTGCGCGATCTCGTCGCCGCCTTCTCCGCCAACGATGACGGGCTGCTCGGCCTGTTCGGCGCCTTCGCCTACGACCTCGTGTTCCAGATCGAGGACCTCGTGCAGAAGCGCGCACGCGAGCAGGACCAGCGCGACATCGTGCTCTACGTCCCCGATCGCCTGCTCGCCTACGACCGCGCCACCGGCCGCGGCGTGGTGCTGAGTTACGATTTTGCGTGGAAGGGCAAGTCCACCGAAGGCCTGCCGCGCGAGACCGTCGAGAGCCCGTACCTCAAGACACCGCGCCAGGGCTTTGCCGATCACGCGCCTGGTGAATATCAGGCCACGGTCGAGACCGCGCGCGCGGCTTTCGCGCGCGGCGATCTGTTCGAGGCCGTACCCGGACAACTCTTCGCCGAGCCCTGCGATCGCTCGCCGGCGGAAGTGTTCCAGCGCCTCTGCGTCATCAACCCGTCGCCCTACGGCGCGCTGATGAATCTCGGCGAGGGCGAGTTCCTCGTCTCCGCCTCGCCGGAAATGTTCGTGCGCTCGGACGGCCGCCGCGTCGAGACCTGCCCGATCTCGGGCACGATCGCGCGCGGCACCGATGCGATCGGCGATGCCGAGCAGATCCGCCAGCTCCTGAACTCGGAGAAGGACGAGTTCGAGCTCAACATGTGCACCGACGTCGATCGCAACGACAAGGCGCGCGTCTGCGTGCCCGGCACGATCAAGGTCTTGGCGCGCCGTCAGATCGAGACCTACTCAAAACTGTTCCACACCGTCGATCACGTCGAAGGCATGCTGCGTCCCGGCTTCGACGCGCTCGATGCCTTCCTTACCCATGCCTGGGCGGTGACGGTGACGGGCGCGCCAAAACTCTGGGCGATGCAGTTCGTCGAGGATCACGAGCGTTCGCCGCGGCGCTGGTATGCCGGCGCGATCGGCGCGGTGAATTTCGACGGCAGCATCAACACCGGCCTCACCATCCGCACCATCCGCATGAAGGATGGTCTGGCCGAGGTGCGCGTCGGCGCCACGTGCCTGTTCGATTCCGATCCCGCGGCCGAAGACCGCGAGTGCCAGGTCAAGGCCGCAGCCCTGTTCCAGGCGCTGCGCGGCGATCCGCCAAAGCCACTCTCGGCCTTCGCGCCCGATGCGACCGGATCGGGCAAGCAGGTGCTGCTGATCGATCACGACGACAGCTTCGTGCACATGCTGGCCGATTATTTCCGCCAGGTCGGCGCCGACGTCACCGTGGTCCGCCATGTGCATGCGCTCGACATGCTCAAGCGGAAGGCGTGGGATTTGCTGGTGCTGTCGCCCGGACCAGGCAGGCCCGAAGATTTCGGGATCAAGAAGACCATCGATGCGGCGCTGGAGAAGAAGCTACCGGTGTTCGGCGTCTGTCTCGGCGTGCAGGCGATCGGCGAATATTTCGGCGGCGAGCTCGGTCAGCTCACGCACCCCGCGCACGGCCGGCCCTCGCGGGTGCAGGTGCGCGGCGGGCGCCTGATGCGCAATTTGCCGAACGAGATCGTCATCGGCCGCTATCACTCGCTCTATGTCGAGCGCGACAGCATGCCCGAGGTGCTTGATGTCACCGCCAGCACCGAGGACGGCGTCGCGATGGCGCTCGAGCACAAGACGCTGCCCATTGCCGGCGTGCAGTTCCACCCGGAATCGCTGATGTCGCTCAGCGGTGAGGTGGGCCTGAGGATTGTCGAGAATGCGTTCCGGCTGGATGCGCGCGTTGATTGAGAGGCACCAATGACCTTTGACCACGATCTGAAGGCGAGCGTCCGCACCATCGTCGACTATCCCAAGCCGGGGATCATGTTCCGCGACATCACCACGCTGCTCGCGGATGCGCGCGCGTTCCGCCGCGCGGTCGACGAGCTCGTCAATCCCTGGGCCGGCAACAAGATCGACAAGGTCGCCGGCATGGAGGCGCGCGGCTTCATCATCGGCGGCGCGGTGGCGCATCAGCTCTCGGCCGGCTTCGTGCCGATCCGGAAGAAAGGCAAGCTGCCGCACACCACCGTGCGCATTGCCTACTCGCTCGAATACGGCATCGACGAGATGGAGATGCATGTCGACGCGATCCAGCCCGGCGAGCGCGTCATCCTGGTCGACGATCTCATCGCCACCGGCGGCACCGCGGAAGGCGCGGTGAAGCTCCTCCGCCAAATCGGCGCCAATGTCGTCGCCGCCTGCTTCATCGTCGATCTGCCCGATCTCGGCGGCGCCGCCAAGCTGCGTGCCATGGACGTGCCGGTGCGCACGCTGATGACGTTCGAAGGGCATTGAGCCCGGTCGGCGCCCCGGCGATCGTCAGATCGCCTCGGCCTTCAATGCGGACCGCCAATGCAGCATGCGCTCCTTAAGGAGCGCGTTCCTGACGTAGTCCGTCTCCTCATCTTCCAGCCGCTCGCATTCGCCGAACGTCAGGCCCGCCTCGCCATGCGCGTTCCAGGCGGCCTGGAGGGTACGGCAGGTGTGGCTGCCTTGGCGGAGCGAGAACCAGATGCGGTTCTGGATGGTCTGCAGGTTCGGCGCCTGGCCGACCCAGGCCTCGCCCGATGCCGCGCAGCGGACGACGTAGATGCCCGCAATGGTCTTGCGCTCCTTGTAGGCGGCGATGGCTGCCTTCCGGTCGATGCTCACGGAGGTGGGACCTTGCTGAGAGGGATACCGATGTCCGCCTCTCAATAGGCCCGGTCGGGCCTGTGGTCAATATTATCCGGGTAAAATAATCGCCTCAGGAGCTTTGCAGGATCAGGCTGAGCTCGAGCTCGCGGAAGGCGAGGTAGTTCCGCCGGGTCCACTGGTGCAGCTCGGTGGAGGCGTCCTTCTCCTGGCGCAGATAGCCGGTGAAGGAGAAGTTGAGCCGGTCGATATAGGTCTTGAGGAAGCCGGGTAGCGCGGGCAGGCGGAACAGCCGCCCGGTCGCCATCGCGGCCGGCAGCTCGCCGCGTACGATGTGCTCATTGTCCACCGTGATCAGGTTTATCCGCGGGATCTGTCCGCGCAGCATCTCGTGGGCGCGGGCCGAGACGCGGTCGGTGTCGGCGACGAACAGGATCATCGGCGCGACGTGGCGGCGCGCGGCCTCCTTCAACAGGCCGATCTCGTCGCTCATCTTGAAGAACTCGTCGAAGGCGTGGAAGCCGAGGTCGATCACCTTGGCCATGCCGTCATCGACGATGACGCGGTCCATCAGCTGCATCTTGCCGTAGGTGTCGATCACATCAGCCGTTTCGGTGACCTTCGGCAGATAGTCGAGTAGCGACGGTTCCTTCAGGTTGACGTCGAAGGCCGCGACGTCGCCGTTCTTGAGCAGCAAAAATTCGCTCAAAAGCCGCGCCAGCAGCGTCTTGCCGACCTGCGGGCGGGGCGAGCAGATGATGTAAAGGGGCGTCGCGGGCATCGACAGTATATCAGGCGAACTCACCGCCCAATCCAGCCGTATCCGCCCGGGCTCTGCAACTATTTTTCGCTGTTGCGGGTGGCGGGCTTCGAACCGACGATGTCGGTCAGCCGGATCCGGTCGAACTCGCTCCAGACATTCGCCAGCCAGTGGCGGACATAGCCGCGCAGCACGAAGGAATAGTTCGCGGCTTCGTCGTTGATGCCCTTATTGGCGACGAATTTCAGGAACGGGACGGAGGACACCTCGACCTGCTCATAGGCCATTTCGTTGAGCTTGGGGATGGTCAGCTCGGTCGCGTCCTTGATGCGGTGGAAGTAGGAATTGTAGGTCGCCTGGTCCCACTGGAAGAACTGGGTGTCGTTGATGAAGTTCTTCACCAGGAAATATTTTGCGCCCCCCATGAATCCCGCGGTCTCGGCGATTTCGTCGAGCGACGCGATCGAGGGGCCCAGGATGTGGAACACCGCGAAGGTAATCTGGCCGGCCTTGGCGGCGTCGAGGAAGCCGATGTCGCGCAGCGAGGCCAGCGCCGGCGAGAGCAGGCCGGCGCGGACGTCGATCACGGTCACCGACGGGCTCGCCGCGTTGAGCGTGTCGAAGATCTTCATCTGGTCCGAGGTCGTCATCATGTCGACGATCTCGGTGATCTCGGGGTGAAAGCGCTTCAGGGTTCCGCGCGGCGACTCCGTGTCGAAGGCGCGCGTCGGTACGTTGTTGGCGGAAAAATAATCGAGCAAGGTGCGCGACACCGTGGTCTTGCCCACCCCGCCCTTGTCCGCGCCCACCACAACCACTGCCGGCTTTGCCATTGCTGTCCCCTAACGCGCCCTCCGATTGCGCCTTGCAATCGGTCGGGCCCCAAATCGATGTCCCAAGTCTGCTGTTGGGCGCGAACATGGCAGAAACAAGGGAGAATTCAAATCCTCGGCCTATGGTTGTGGCAATTTCCGAGGTTTTTCCCAATCGCAACGCAACCCTTCGCAAGTCGCTTAAAATCCCGCCCTTAACGACGGCCCCATGGGCCCATCGGATTGCCGGCTGCAGTTCCGGAGGGTGCGGGCACGGGCGGCGGACTGGCCGAGCCGCCTGCATCGTCCCAAGGCCCCTGGCGCAACGGCGGCGGGCCGCCCTGCCGCTCCACCTGTGCCTCAGGCTCGTCCGCCTCGTCGGGCGGTGGCAGCGGGCCGGGATCATGGCCGCCGGCGAACTTGACCAGCGCGTCGACCCGGGACTGCACCGAGGGATGGGTCGCGAACAAATCGGCAAAGCCCTCGCGCGGATTGTCGACGCAGAGCTCCATCACCGCCGAAGTCGCGCCCGGCAGCTCGCCGCGGTTCTCGATCTTGCGCAGCGCCGAGATCATGGCGTCCGGATCTTTCGTCAGCTCGACGGAGCCTGCGTCGGCGAGATATTCGCGCGAACGCGACAGCGCGAGCTTCACCACCTGCGACAACAGCCACGCCACCACGATCAGCACGACCGCGATGATGATCACGATCACCGCGCCGCCGCCGGAGCTCTTGCTGTCGCTCGACGACGCGGACGATCGCGACGATGAGGACGAGCCCGACGACCACGAGCCGCCGGAGCCGGAGCTCCATTTGAAGCTCGTGAACAGGCGGAAGAACAGCTCGCCGAAGAAGCCGACCACGCCGGCGATGATGACGGCGACGACCATCAGCTGCACGTCGCCGTTCTTGATGTGGGTCAGCTCGTGGCCCAGCACCGCCTCGATCTCCTTGTCATCAAGCGCATTGAGGAGACCCGTGGTCACGGTGATCGAATATTGCCGCGGATTGAGGCCGGTCGCGAACGCGTTCAGCGCCGGGCTCTCCATGATCTTCAGCTTCGGCATCGTGATGCCGCGCGAGATGCAGAGGTTTTCGAGCAGATTGTAGAGCCGCGGCTCTTCCTGCCGGGTGACGTCGTGGCCGCCGGTCACGGCATCGATCATCGACTGGTGGAAGAAATAGGCGATTACGATCCAGGCCGCCGCCGCGATCGTCGCGAACGGCGCGGCGACGATGAGGTCGTGGAAAGCGCGGCTCAGATAGTAGGCGACAGTGCCATTGCTGTTGATGACGACTTCCGCGACCAGCGCGCCGGCATAGACCAGCACGTAGACCAGCATGAACAGGCCGGCGAGCAGCAGCATCGAACGAAACTTGTTCGAGGCGATGTGCGTGTAGAGACCATACGCGGCCATGACGCGATGCCCTGCCGGCCTATCGGCTCAACTCAGAACTTCACCTGCGGAGTGGCCTCGACTTCGGTGCGGCTCGCGCCGAGATCGAAGAAGTCCTTCTTGGTGAAGCCGAACATGCCGGCGAACAGGGCGGCGGGCATCTGCTGGATGCCGGTGTTGTACTCCTGGACCGCGTTGTTGAAGAAGCGGCGGCTCGCCGCGATCTTGTTCTCGAGGTCGGAGAGCTCGCTGGCGAGCTGCTGGAAGTTGGCGTTGGCCTTGAGGTCCGGATAGGCCTCCGACAGCGCGATCAGCCGGCCGAGCGCGCCGGAGAGCTGGTTCTCGGCGGCGGATACCTGTGCCGGCCCCTGTGCGGACATCGCCGAGTTGCGCGCCTTGATGACGTCGTCGAGCGTGCCACGCTCATGCGAGGCATAGCCCTTCACCGTCTCGACCAGGTTCGGGATCAGATCGTGGCGCTGCTTGAGCTGCACGTCGATGTCGGCAAAGGCCTGGCCGACGCGCTGGCCCAGCGCCACCAGCCGGTTGTAGGCGCTGAACGCCAGGAACACGAGGACGACGATGACGCCGAGAACGATCCAGCCGGTCGACATGGAGAACTCCTGAAGGGGGAAGAAGGCGGGCGCAGCCTAGACCAAATTGGCACAGGACGAGAGCCCGGCGCAGAGGAAGGTAAGACTTGGTCGAATGGGGAACCATCCGAGTTCAAGGCAAAAGCGTCCGACGAAGTTAACTTTCGGCAATGACCGCGTCACCCCAGCGCCAGCGCCGGGCGTTTGCATAGGCGGCCTTGTCGCGCCGCGGGACCTTGGTGATGGCGAGGCCGCCCTCCGTGCAGAGCTTTGCGGTGATCTCGGCCTTGCCGACATCCGGCGGCGCCAGCACGCGCGCGGCGCGTGTTGGGGGCGCAGTCCGGGTCAGGGCGACATAGATGAAGCGCTCGTCCTCGAACGGCACGTCGGCGCCCTTGATCTGCCGGTGCGCCTGCGAGCGCGGCAGGCGCTGGCTGAAATGGCACCAGTCGGGCGCTACGAGGGGGCAGGGTTTTTCGTGCGGGCAGGGCGCGGCGACGTAGGCACCTAGCGCGATCAGTTGCTGGCGCAGTGCCAGGATGCGGGCGTAGCCGGCCGGTGTGCCGGGCTCGATCACGACCAGCGCGTGGCGGGCCTTGGCCCACATCGTTTCCGCCAGCTTGCGCTGATCGGTCTCGCTGAGCTCGCCGACGACGTAGCTCGCGACGACGAGATCGGCTTGCGAGGCTTCCGCGAGGTTGGCACCGGCGTCGCCCGGCAGATAGCGGCAATCGGCGAGACGCGTGCTGTCGCGCGCCAGTTCGTGCGCGAGACGGCTGAGGGTGGCGTTGGCGTCGAGCAGGGTAAAATCCCGCAGCGACGGAAAGGCCTCACCAGCGGCCCAGCTCGCGGTGCCCGGGCCCGCGCCGACGTCGAGCAGGGTTTCCGGGGCGAGGTCCGGCGCCATCTCGGTCAGCGCATTCAGGCTGGCGGCCACGGCCGCATAGGTCGCCGGCATCCGCGCCAGCGCATAAGCGAGCGCATCGGCCTCCGACTTGATGGTGCCGGAGGTGCCGCCTGCGCGATAGGCGGTCGAGATTTTTTGCGAGCGCTGCGCGGCGTCGGTGCGGGAGAAGCCCTGAAGCTTGCCGTCGAGGGCGGCTTTCAGTTCGGCGGGGAGGGTGGGTGAGATCATTTTCTCATCGTCATGCCCCGCGTAGGCGGGGCATCCAGTATTCCGAGACGGCGCCGTGAACCGAGAGGCCGCGGCGTACTGGATCATCCGCTCCAGTGCGCAATTTGCGCACAAGGCGGATGATGACGTCAATGGGTGTGGGGCGACCGCAGCGTCACGCCACGTTCTGGTCGAGAATGTCCACCGCCTCTGACAGGCTCACCGACACCAGTTGCGAGACGCCGCGCTCGGCCATGGTGACGCCGAACAGCCGGTTCATCCGCGCCATCGTGATCGGGTTGTGCGTGATGATGATGAAGCGGGTGTCGGTCGAGCCGGTCATCTCGTGCAGCAGGTTGCAGTAGCGCTCGACGTTGTGGTCGTCGAGCGGTGCGTCGACTTCGTCCAGCACGCAGATCGGCGAGGGGTTGGTGAGGAACACCGCGAAGATCAGCGCCATCGCGGTCAGCGCCTGCTCGCCGCCCGAAAGCAGCGACAGCGTCTGCGGCTTCTTGCCCGGCGGCTTTGCGATGATCTCGAGACCGGCTTCGAGCGGGTCGTCGCTCTCGATCAGGTGCAGCGCGGCCTCGCCGCCGCCGAACAGCTCGACGAACAGGCGCTTGAAGTGGTTGTTGACGACCTCGAACGAGGTCAGGAGCCGCTCGCGCGCTTCCTTGTTGAGGCTCTGGATGCCCTGGCGCAGCCGCTTGATGGCTTCGACGAGGTCATCGCGCTCGGTGACGAGGCCCGTGTGCTGGGTCTCGACCTCGCGCAGCTCTTCCTCGGCGCGCAGGTTCACCGCACCCAGGCGCTCGCGGTCGCGGCGCATCTTTTCGAGGTCTTCCTCGATGTCGTGCAGCGGCGGCAGCTCGGCGCCGGGCTCGATCTCGGCGAGGCCGGCAACGGCCTGCGGCTCGACCTCCAGCATGTCGCGGATCTCGCGCTCGATGTCCTCGAGCCGGCGCCGTGCGCCTTCCATGCGTTCCTCGGCGCGGGCGGTGGCCTCGCGGGAGCTGGAGAGCGCCTCGAGGGTCAATTTCGCGACGCGATCGGTTTCGGCCATCGCGGTCTCAGCCGAGGCGAGCGCGTCGGCGGCCATGCGGCGGTCGTTTTCCGCGTATTCGATCTCGGTGATCAGCGCGCTGCGCTTCTCGGCGAAGACGGCGGGCGCGTTTTCGAGATCGCTGCGCTCGATCGAGACCTCGGTGATGCGGGTCTGGATGGTGTCGATGTGAGAGGCCGCGCTCTCCTTGCGGTTCTGCCACTCGGTGCGCTCGGCGAGGATCGCCTGCACGCGGCGGTCGGCGAGTTCCGCCTCGCGCGCCAGGGCCTGCGCCTCGGCGCGGACCTGGGCGGCCATACGGCGATGGCCTTCGATGTCGCTGCGGACGGCGGCGAGACGGGTTTCGGTGTCCTCGCTCGACGGCAGCTCGGTGATGCCGGCCTCGGCATATTCGTACGCGGCCTCGGCCTCGGCGCGGTCGGCGGCGAGGCGGCTATGGGCTTCCGACAGCGTCGCCTTGCGCGCGGCGCGGCGGCTGATCTCGCGCTCGGCGGTGGCATGGCGCTCGCGCGCGACGTTCACCTCGCGCTGCGCGGCGCGCCAGGCCTCGCGGCTCGCACCTTCGGTGCTGGCGGCCATCTGCAGCTCGGATTCGGCGTTCTCCAGCGCCTGACGCTTGATCTGCGCGTCGATGCGGGCCTGCTCCAGCTCGTTCTCGATGTCGACGAGGCGGGCGCGCTCGGCGAGGCGCCGTGCCGCGCCGGTCGGGGCGTGGGCCGCGGCGACAAAGCCGTCCCAGCGCCAGACGTCGCCTTCGGGCGAGACCAGCCGCTGGCCGGTCTTGAGCTGCGAGACCAGCTCGGCGCCGCGCTCGCGCGGCACCACGCCGATCTGCGCCAGGCGGCGCGCCAGCTCGGCGGGCGCCTGAACGTGGCTCGCGAGCGGCACGACGCCCTCGGGCAGCTCCGGATCGCCGTCGGTCACGCCGGCATTGGTCCAGCGCATCGGCGCGGACGGATCGACCGGCGCATCGAGATCGTCGCCGAGGGCTGCGCCGATCGCCTTCTCAAAACCCTTGTCGACGGTGATGCCGTCGATGATCGGCGGCCACAGATTCTTGGTCTCGCCATTGACGATCTTGGAGATCGTGCGCGCCTCGGTATCGAGGCGCTGCACGCGCTTGTCGGCTTCGACGAGCGGCGAGCGTGAGGATTCCAGCGTCTGGCGCGCGGCAACATGCGCAGCTTCGCTGGCCTGGGCCGCAGCTTCCGAAGCAGCAAGGGTCTGCTCCGCGTTCTCGACCGTTGCGGTCAGCTCGTCGAGATCGCCGAAGCCGCCAGTCTCGTCGGCAAGCTTCTGCTCCTCGGCCGCGACGTTCGAAATCTCCTGGTCGAGGCGGGCGAGCTTGTCGCGATGGGTGCGGACATTGGCTTCGAGCTGGTTGCGCTTGGCGGTGAGGTCGGCAAGCGCCGTGGTGAGCTCGGCGAACTGGTGCTCAGTTTCGGTCAGCACCGCCTCGGCTTCGCCGACGCGCTCGTCGACGCCGGAGCGCTTCTCGACCCGCGACTTGATCTCTTCCTTCAGCTCGGCGTCTTCGGTGTCGAGCCGCTGGAGCGCGACGTCGGCGTCCATGGTCTGCTGCTGGGCGCGGGAGATGTCGCCCTCGAACTGGGCGAGGCGCCGCTCGAGCTCGGCGACGCGCTCCTTGGCGCGCTCTTCCTCGCGGTCGAGCAGCTCGCGTGCGTTGGTCAGGCGCTGCAGCCCGGCCGCGGCGCGCGCTTCGGCATCGCGCAGCGCCGGCATTTCGGTGGCGCGGATGGCCTGGATGCGGGCGGCTTCGGCCTGGTGCTGGGTGCGTTCGGCCATCTCGCGAACCGCGAGATCATGGGTCTGGCCGGATTCGTTGACGTCGGCATGCGCGCCGATCCAGCGCAGGTGGAACAGCGTGGCTTCCGCCTTGCGGACCTTGGCCGCGACCTCGCGATAGCGCACGGCCTGACGGGCCTGCTTCTTCAGGCCTTCCATCTGGCCGGCGAGCTGGCCGATCACGTCCTCGACGCGGGTGAGGTTGGTTTCGGCCGCCTTCAGCCGCAGCTCGGCTTCGTGGCGGCGGGCGTGCAGACCGGCGACGCCGGCGGCGTCTTCCAGCACGCGGCGGCGCTGCTCGGGCTTGGCCTGGATGATCTCGCCGATCTTGCCCTGGTGGACGAGGGCGGGCGAGCGCGCGCCGGTGGCGGCGTCGGCGAACAGGATCTGCACGTCGCGCGCACGCACGTCGCGGCCGTTGATGCGATAGACCGAGCCGGCCTCGCGCTCGATGCGGCGGGAGATTTCGAGCAGCTGGCTGTCGTTCATCGCCGCCGGCGCGGTGCGATCGGTGTTGTCGATCGTCATCGTCACTTCGGCGTGGTTGCGCGCAGGACGGTTGCCGGAGCCGGCGAAGATCACCGCGTCCATATCGGCCGCGCGCAGCGACTTGTACGAGGTCTCGCCCATCGCCCAGCGCAGCGCCTCGACCAGATTCGACTTGCCGCAGCCGTTGGGTCCGACCACGCCGGTCAGGCCGGGCTCGATGACGAAGTCAGTGGCCTCAACGAAGGACTTGAAGCCGTGAAGGCGCAGGCGGGTGATTTTCATAAGCACGCATCTCTGTTGGCAGGCGCGAATCCCCCTGCCGGGACAATACCATGGAAGGCAATGTCACTCTCTGGGTGAGTCGCGCGAGGCGCCTCATGCGGTCGGACAATGGCCGCGGTGCGCCGCGAGGGCAACCGGCGAAAACCGCTTTTCCCAAGGGATTTATGCCGGGAAAGATACGGCTTTCGAGATGCGAATCAGGCGTTGAGCGGGGAAAATCAGCTCTTCAGCAGCGGATTGATCTTCTTGGCGAATTCATCGAACGAGGCTTCGCCCTTGATCTTCTCGCCGTTGATGAAGAACGTCGGCGTCGAATCCACCTTCAGAACGTCGCTGGCGTACTTCTGGTCGGCGGCGATCTTGTCGAGCAGCGCCTGGTCCTTCAGGCAGGCTTCGACCTGCTGCTGGGTGAGACCGGCCTGCTTGCCGATCCGCGTCAGCGTCTCCGTGGTGTTCTTCAGCACCCAATCGTTCTGCTGGCGGAACAGCATGTCGGTGACCGCGAAATATTTCGACGCGTCGTCCTTGGCGATGCAGCGCGACAGCATCGAGCCGGCGGCGGCTTTGATGTCGAGCGGGAACTCGCGGAAGATGTAACGCACCTTGCCGGTGTCGATGTATTCCGACTTGATCTTGGGGAACACCTGCTCGTTGAACGCCGCACAATGCGGGCAGGTCATCGAGGCATATTCGGTGATGGTGACGGGGGCGTCCTTGGGGCCGAGTGCCATGTCGGGCAGCGACACGGGCTTGGCCACATCGGCGGCCGACTGCGCCATCGCCTCGGAGATGAACCGCAGCGGCGACAGCCCGGCGAGCGCGGCAAGACCGGTCAGCGACAGCATCGTGTTGAAGGCGCGGCGGGTGATGATCAAGGTCGGCTCCCGGATTGGTGTGGTCTCGCCCCAAGGTTCTTATCAAAGTTCCCGTTCAGGCGGCCTGTCGCTAGCTTGAAACGTAGTTTGAGGCAATGGCGAGCGATAGGGAGGGGTCCAGATTACCGGCGGAATGAGGCTCAATTTCGCTTGATGGCGGCCCCGAGCCGCGCCAGCGCTGTCTTCAATTCTTCATCTTCGATGTCCCCCAGGCTTTCCGCCTCCTTGGCCACCGATTTGGGATCCGGCGGACCGGGCCGGACCGGCGGCCGGGCGCGCGACAGGGGGGCCTGGCGGAAGGCGAGCTTGCCGACCGCGCTCCAGCCGAAGAAGCGATTGACCCGCTCCAGGATCACATCGGCGGAGTGCTGGATCTCCAGCGCCATCGGCCCCTCGACCCGCAGCACCAGGGTCGCCGGCTCCTGCGGCTGGCCCTCGACCGGCCGCGGCCATTGCATCTTCAGAGGCTCGGCATGGGCCGCAATCTCCGGCCCGGCAATCTGCGCCCACCGGGTCACCAGCTCGCGCGCCGCAAATCCCTGCTTGGCATAGGCCTCGGCAAAGACGTCGTTGAGCAGCAGCGACAGCGGCTTGGCGCTGATGGGACCGGGTCTGGGAGGGAATTTGGACATGGACCCTTATAGCACCTTGGAGCGCAGGCCTCACCATTGGGGAGCGTTCCGCGAAGAAAGACGTGGATGCCCGCGACGAGCGCGGGCATGACGTGGAGAGGCCGGCGCGTTGGCGCTACAGTGAGAGCATGAGCCCCAAATCGGCACTAATGGCCAAGTCGGAACCAATTCAGTCGGAGGCATCGGCTCGCCCAACGCTGCTGCTCGCCTGGTACGACCGCCATCGCCGCCGTCTGCCATGGCGCGCCATGCCCGGCGAGACCTCGGACCCTTACCGCGTCTGGCTGTCCGAGATCATGCTCCAGCAGACCACGGTGAAGGCCGTCGGCCCCTATTTCGAAAAGTTCGTCGCGCGCTGGCCGGATGTCACGGCGCTGGGCCGGGCGTCGCAGGATGACGTGCTGCGGATGTGGGCCGGGCTCGGCTATTACTCCCGCGCGCGCAATCTCCATGCCTGCGCCGTGGCCGTGACGCGCGAGCACGACGGTGTGTTTCCCGACACGGAAGAGGGGCTGCGCGCGTTGCCGGGGATCGGCCCCTATACGGCGGCAGCGATCGCCGCGATCGCGTTCGACCGCCGCACCATGCCGGTCGACGGCAACATCGAGCGCGTGGTGTCGCGCCTGTTCGCGGTCGAGGAGGAGCTGCCGCAGGCCAAGCCGCTGATCCAGCAATTGGCGGCGACGCTGCTTGCCGACTCTCGCGCCGGCGAGGAGACGTCTCGCGCCGGCGACAGCGCGCAGGCGCTGATGGATCTGGGCGCCTCGATCTGCACCCCGAAGAAGCCGGCCTGCTCGCTCTGTCCGCTCAATGAGGATTGCACCGCGCGTGCGCTGGCGACGCAGGAAACGTTTCCGCGCAAGGCGCCGAAGAAGAGCGGAACGTTGCGGCGCGGGGCTGCCTTCGTCGTGACGCGCGGCGGCGAGCTGCTGGTCCGCTCGAGGCCCGAAAAAGGCCTCCTTGGCGGCATGACCGAGGTGCCGGGCTCGGACTGGCTGGCTGGTCAGCAAGACGCAACGGCGAAGCAGCAGGCGCCCGACCTGAAGGGGCTGTCGCGCTGGCAGCGCAAGGTGGGCGTCGTCACCCACGTCTTCACGCATTTTCCGCTGGAGCTGGTGGTCTACACGGCGAAGGCCGAAGCGCGCACGCGCGCGCCCAAGGGCATGCGCTGGGTGCCGATCGCGACCCTCGCCGGTGAAGCGCTGCCCAACGTCATGCGCAAGGTGATCGCGCACGCGCTCGATCCTTCAACGGCCGCACCCTCCTGACAGCACGCTGGCGGCAGCGCTACGCTATCAGCGCCCGATACGGAGGCTGCCAATGGTGAAGACCGCACTCGACAACTTCAAGAGGCCGCCCTGCGCCGAGCTGCTCGGATGGCGTCTGCTCGATGCCCGTCCGGAGGAGGGCTGGATCAGGCTCGGCTTCGAGGGCAAGCCCGAGTTCTGCAATCCGGCGGGCTTCATCCAAGGCGGCATGCTCTCTGCCATGCTCGACGACACGATGGGGCCGGCCGTGCTGGTGATGAGCGAGGGCCAGCTCTACACCACCACGATCAGCATGACCGTGAATTTCCTCAGCCCCGCAAAGCCCGGCTCGATCATCGGCGAGGCCAAGGTGACGCAACTCGGCAAGACGATTGCGTTCGTCGAGGCGAAGCTGATGGCAGAAGATGGCACGGTGCTGGCAACGGCGAGCGCCAGCGAGCGGCTGCTGGAGGCGGCGAGGGTGGTGGGGAAATAGTCTGACGGCACGCGCGGTATCCCTTCTCCCCTTGCGGGAGAAGGTGGCGCGAAGCGCCGGATGAGGGGTATGTCTCCGCGAACTCAAATGCGAGTTGGACTCGCGGAGACAGACCCCTCACCCGAGTGAGCCTGCGTCCACCGGCGTCGCTGCCCTCTCCCGCAAGGGGCGAGGGCACATTAATGCGCATCTCGCTTCTTGCGCGAGCTCACGCTCCCATCCGCTTTGCATCAGCGCTCACGATCGGCGGCTTCGCATTCAGCGCCTCGACCTGGAACCCCGCAACGCGCTTGTAATTCGCGGCGATGTCTTCCAGCTCCTGCTGCGACAGCACGTCGGTGACGACGTCGTAGCCGTCAGGCGCGCGCTCCTCGACGAGCTGCATCACCTGCTCGGGGCCGTTCTTGCGGTTGAGCAGGACGAGGTCGGTGGTCGCGGGCCTGCGCTCGGCCTCATAGGCGAGCAGCGCTGCAGTCGTCGGGCCATGCGCCAGGATCTCGCGCGTGATGGTGCGGGCATCGAGGATCGCCTGCGAGGCGCCGTTCGAGCCGATCGGGTACATCGGATGCGCCGCGTCGCCCATCAGCGTGACGCGGCCAAAGGTCCATTGCGACACCGGATCGCGGTCGACCAGCGGATATTCGTAGGCGTGCGGGCAGTTCTTGATCAGGCCGGGGACGTCGAGCCAGTCGAACTGCCAGCTCTCGAACCAGGGCAGAAACTCCTCGAGCCGCGCGGTGCGGTTATAATCCTCGCGCCGCCACTGATAGGTCGGCGGCATGTGGCGCTCGGCAACCCAGTTGATCAGATGGTTGCCCGCCGCATCGGGCGCCTTCGAAATCGGATAGCAGACGAATTTCAGGATCTCGTGCCCGGCCATGATCATGGTGCGGCCGGTGAGGAACGCCTTTGACGGCGTGACGCCGCGCCAGAGGATGCGGCCGTTCCAGATCGGCGGTCCCTCCTGCGGATAGAGCTTTTCTCGCACGGCGGAATGGATGCCGTCGGCGGCGATCAGGATCGCACCCTCGTAAGTGCCGGCGGCCTTGCCGCTCGTCTTGTCGATGAAGTCGGCGCGGACGCCGCCCGCCGTCTCGGTCCAGCCGGTCAGATGATGGCTGGTCAAAATGTTGTCGCGGCCGAGTCGCTCGACCGCAGTGTCGAGCAGGAGCTGCTGGAGGGTGCCGCGATGGATCGAGAACTGCGGCCATTTGTAGCCGGCTTCCAGCCCGCGCGGCTCGCTCCAGATCGGCTTGCCGTGCTTGGAGAAATAGGCGAGCTCGCGGGTGCGCACGCCGCTTTCGTCCAGCCGGTCCATCAGCCCGAGCTCGATCAGCTCGCGCACCGCATGCGGTAGCACGTTGATGCCGACGCCGAGCGGCTTCAGTTCCGCGACGCTCTCGAACACTTTTACGGGAACGCCGATTCCGTGCAGGCTGAGCGCAAGCGTCAGCCCGCCGATGCCGCCACCGGCGATGAGTACGGTCATGACAAAACCCCTCCGATTGCAGGCGTCTTGGCACAGGCGGGCGGCGGTGGGCAACTGCGAAGAGCAAAGCACGGAGAACAGCGTGCTATGGACCTGGCGGCCCGCAGCCGTTAGTTTCCAATTTTCCCATGAGGTCCGACATGCTCAAGCTCTACTACGCCACCGGCACCTGCGCGCTCGCCACCTACATGACCCTGGAGGAGGCCGGCGCCGACTACACGGCTGAACGGCTGAGCTTCAAGGATAACCAGCAGAACAGCCCGGACTATCTCGCGATCAATCCGAAGGGCCGCGTGCCGGCGCTGGTGACCGATCGCGGCGTGCTGACCGAGACGCCCGCGATGCTGGCCTATATCGCGCAGACCTTCCCCAAGGCGAAGCTCGCCCCGCTCGACGATCCCTTCGACTTCGCCCAGGTGCAGTCGTTCAATTCCTATCTCTGCTCGACCGCGCACATCAACCATGCCCACAAGATGCGCGGCGCGCGCTGGGCGACGCAGGAGAGCTCGTTCGCCGACATGAAGGCGATGGTGCCGAAGAGCATGGGCGCCTGCTTCTCCTTGATCGAGCAGAAGATGTTCAAAGGTCCCTGGGTGATGGGCGACCAGTTCACGATCTGCGATCCCTACCTCCACACGCTCTCGCACTGGCTCGAAGGCGACAGCGTCGACATCAACGCGACGCCGAAGATCGCCGACCACTTCAAGCGCATGTCAGACCGCCCCGCCGTGCGCAAGGTGATGGACGCGCAGAAGGCGTAAGGTTCTTGTAGGGTGGGCAAAGGCGCGAAGCGCCGTGCCCACCACCTATCCGCGCTATGAAAGGAGTGGAGGGCACGCTTTGCTTTGCCCACCCTACGATAGCTTGCGCTTGGCTTGGTCCAATTCCCGCCCCGTCTCCAGCATCAGCCGCCTGAGCCAGATCGAGCCCGGGTCCATCTGTGCGCGGGTCGGATGGAACATGAACTGCTCGTCGATCCCTGGATCGAGCGGCGGCGTCACCGTGACGAGGCCGAACTGCTTCGACAGCGCCGCGATCAGCCGGCGCGGCACGAAGGCGACGAGGTCAGTGCGGGCGGCGACGTGCAGCGCTTCGAGATAGCCTGACACCACCAGCGAAATGTGCCGCTCGATGCCCTTGGTCCGCAGCCAGGTGTCGATGAGATCCTCCGGCTGGCCGCGGATGATCACGCCGACATGGCGCGCGGCCAGGAACGTCTCGCGCCGCTTCAGCTTCGCAGCCATGGGATGGCCGCGCCGCACCGCCAGCGCGTCGCTGTCGGTGTAGAGCAACTGGCGGTGAAAGCCCTTGAAGGCGTTGCCGATCGAGATCACGAGGTCGATGGTGCGGGCGAACTCGGCGTGAAAGATCGCAGGGCCCCGCCACGGTACGACGTCGATGCGGACGTTGGGCGCGGCTCGCGTCACCTTCTCCATCAAGGGCGGCATCAGCAGCTCGACCGCGAGATCCGGCATCATCAGGCGAAATTGCCGCTCGCTGCGCGCGGCGTCGAAGTCGTCGGGTATGAACAGCCCGCGCACCTGGTCGAGCGCCTGGGCCAGCGGTGCGCGGAGGGCTTGCGCCCGCGGCGTTAGCTCCATGCGCGCGCCGGTGCGCACCAGCAGCGGATCGCCGAAGATGTCGCGCAGGCGTTGCAACGCATGGCTCGCGGCCGGCTGCGACAGCCCGATCCGAAGCGCGGCCCGGCTGACATTGGCCTCGCGCAGCAGCGCGTCGAGCGCGGTCAGGAGATTGAGGTCAAGCGAATTCAAATTCATGAAGCGAATAGATATCATATCCACTATCGATTTGAAGAATTCTCATCCGGCGGGGATGATCTCCGTGTTGCCACCAAACGGAGATGCCGCCATGAGCGCGAGCGCCAACAAGAAACTGATGCAGGATATCTTTGCCGCCGCCGCCAGCCCCGATCCGGCCGCGCGCGACCGGACCCTGTTCGCCGCAAGCCTTGCCGACGATGCCAGATGGGTCGTGACCGGACAGTACTCCTGGTCGCGCACCTTCACCGGCAAGGAGGCGATCCTCAACGATCTGCACGGTTATGTGCGCACCCGCTTGCGCGACCGGACCCGCACCGTAGCTCACCGTTTCATCGCCGATGGCGACGTCGTCGTGGTGGAAGCCAAGGGCGACAACGTCACGCCCGAGGGCGTTCGTTATGACAACGACTACTGCCTGGTGTTTCGCCTCGAGGACGGGAAGATCAAGGAGATCCGGGAATATTGCGACTCGACCCTGACCGAGAAGGCGCTCGGTCCGTTTCCGCAGACGCTCGTGAGGGCCGCGAGCTGACCGGATTGAGGACCATCTCGTCCGCCGACCGGTGCCGTCGGCCCGGGTCGGCGATGGTCGTGTCGATCTGGCGCGGGCTGGCAGCGATCGTTCGTGTCAGGCGCGAACGGTCCCGGGCCCGGTACCAGCTCGCCGCCATGAGCGATCGGGAGCTTCAGGACTGCGGCATGACCCGGGCGGAGATCGCGTACGAACTGAGGAGACCGGTGCGACGGAGTTAGACAAACGGACGAGATCCAGGCGCCACCTGCCTCCCATTTTATCGTAGCCGGCGGAACCTTCGGGTTCCGCCGGGCGTTTGCTCAGTTCGGGGGCAATCGCGCCCCCGGCATTGCACGCGTTTGGGAAATTTCATGCTGGCTGGGGTTTCGGACGTTTCAACACAGGTGGGCCGCAGCTTTTCCGGACTCCGCGAACGATTGAGAGATGCGACTGCGAATGCGCACCGGGAGCTCGATGCGCAGCTTTCGTCGTTCGACCTCACAGTCTTGTCCGGCTACCGCCGCTTCCTGCAGGCCAGCGCCGGCGCACTTCTTCCGCTCGAAGCTGCGCTTGTGCAGGCTGGCGTCGCCAAGATGTTTCCGGATTGGCGGGAGCGGGCGCGTAGCGCCGCGATCGCGGCCGATCTCGCGCAGCTCGGCAGCGCCGCGCAATCCACCGTGTCCGTGCCGCCGCTGACGCGCAGTGGCATGCTCGGCACGTTGTACGTTCTGGAGGGCTCCCGGCTCGGCGCAAAGTTTCTGCTGAAGGCGGTCGCGGATGCGGGCGATCCGCGCATCGGCGAGGCCACCGCCTATCTCAGCCATGGCGCGGGCAAACGGCTCTGGCAGAGCTTTCTGGCGAAGCTTCAAAACGAAGAGGATTGCGACGCGGACGAGACGATCGAATCGGCACGTCTCGCCTTCGCGGCCTTCGAGCAGGCGGCGGACCGCGCATGAACGAGGCGGTCAATCTCACCAATTGCGATCGCGAGCCGATCCACATCCCCGGCAGTGTCCAGCCGTTCGGCTTCCTGCTCACGGTGCTGTCGGATTTCACGATCTGCATGGCCTCCGACAATGTCGACAGCTTTCTCAGGACTGACGTCGCCGACCTGCTCCAGCAGCCGCTGTCGCGCGTCATCTCGGAAGCCGCCGTCGAGACCATTCGCAGCCGCGTCGATCATCTCAGCGGCCCCGATACGACCGAGCGCATGTTCGGTGTCGAGCTCCAGCCCGGCAAACCGCCTTACGATCTCTCCATCCACTTCTCCGGCGCCTATCTGGTCATCGAGGCGGAGCCCAGCGTCAACGAGCCCGGCGTCAATTCCGGCGAGCTCGTCCGCCTGATGCTGGAGCGAATCCGCAAGACGCGCGGCATGACCGAGCTCGCCCGCGAGGCGGCGCGCCAGCTCAAGGTCCTGACCGGGTTCGACCGCGTCATGGTCTATCAGTTTCATCCGGACGGATCGGGCGAGGTGATCGCTGAAGCTGCGGAAGCCGGCCTCGAACGGTTCCTCGGACTTCACTATCCGGCCTCCGACATCCCCAAACAGGCCCGCATCCTTTATCAGCGCAACTGGCTGCGCATCATCGCCGATATCAATTCGAAACCAGCCGCATTGTTTTCGACGGCCACGCACAATGCGGGGCTGCTCGATCTCTCCATGAGCGTGCTGCGCTCGGTCTCGCCGATCCACATCGAATATCTGCGCAACATGGGCGTCGGGGCCTCGATGTCGGTGTCGATCCTGCGCGACGGCAAGCTGTGGGGCCTGTTCGCCTGCCATCATTATTCGCCGCGCTACATCTCGTTCGAGAAGCGCACCGCGTCCGAGCTGTTCGGGCAGATGTTCTCCTGGATCGTGGAGGGGCGCGAGCGCGAGGGCAATGTCGCCTATGAGATGCGCGCTCACCAGGTGCAGGAGCGGTTGATCGAGACCGCGGCCTCGCACGAGCACAGCCGGCGCGCGATCGTCGACTTCCTCGGCGACTATCGCGGGATGATCGATTGCGACGGCGTGGCGGTGTGGTCCGACAACAAGATCACGCTTCAGGGCCAGACGCCGACCGAGGACGAGGTGAAGGATCTGGTTGCCTTCATCAACCGGACCTCGCCGGGACGGATTTTCGCCAGTGCCGAGATTGCCAAGGTCTATGCCGCCGGCCAGTCCTTTCGCGACCGCGCGGCGGGATTTCTCGCCATTCCGATCTCGCGGACTCCGCGCGATTGCCTGATCTTCTTCCGGCGCGAGGTCGTGCGCTCGGTGAACTGGGCCGGCGCGCCCGACAAGGTCTATGACGAGGGTCCGAACGGACCGCGGCTGACGCCGCGCAAGAGCTTTGAGCTCTGGCAGGAAACGGTGGCGGGCCAGTCGAAACCGTGGTCCACGGCCGACATCCGCATCGCCGAGAGCCTGCGCGTCACGCTGCTCGAAGTGATCCTGCAACTGTCCGACCTTGCGGCCCGCGAGCGTCGCGGCGCGCAGGAGCGGCAGGAGCTGATGATCGCCGAGCTCAATCACCGCGTCCGCAACATTTTGAGCCTTGTCCGCGCGCTGGTGGCGCAGAGCAAAGACACCGCCACGTCGGTCGAGGAGTTCGCCGGCGTGCTCGGCGGCCGCATCCAGGCCTTGGCCCGCGCCCACGACCAGATCACCAATTTGAACTGGGCGCCGGTTGCGCTGCGCTCGCTGGTCGAGTCCGAGGCCGGCGCCTATCTCGGCGCGCGCGCCGGCCGCGTGAAGATGGGCGGGCCCGACGTCGCGCTCGATCCCAAGGCGTTCGCGACGCTGGCGCTGGTCGTGCACGAGATGATGACCAATTCCGCCAAATACGGCGCGCTCGCGGATTCCACCGGCCAGGTCGAGGTGGTCTGGCGGCTCGATCCGAATTCGAGCCTCGAGATCGAGTGGAAGGAGAGCGGCGGGCCGCCGGTGCAGCCGCCGTCGCGCCGCGGCTTCGGCACCACCATCATCGAGCGCTCGGTGCCGTTCGACCTCAAGGGCGAAGCCGAAATCCGCTTCGACCTGCTGGGCGTCCAGGCCAAATTCGTCATCCCGCCCAATTTCGTCGAACTGGTCCCATCAATCGCAGGAGCCGCCATGCGCGTCGAGGAGCAGCAACCCGCCCGTCCGCGAATTTCCGAGACGGCACTGATCGTCGAGGACAATCTGATCATCGCCATGGCGGCGGAAGTCATCCTGCTCGATCTCGGTGCCCGCCATGTCGATACTGCGGCGAGCGTCGACCAGGCGTTGCGCGCGATCGAGCGCACGCGTCCGGGTTTTGCGCTGCTCGATCTCAACCTCGGCAACGAGAGCAGCATCAAGGTGGCCGAGAAGCTGAAGGAGATCGGCGTGCCCTTCATGTTCGCGACCGGCTATGGCGAGCGCGCGCCGATCCCGGAAGAGCTGGCGTCCGCGCCGGTGGTCCAGAAGCCCTACACGCTGGAAGTCGTCGAGAACGCGCTCGGCAAGTTGCAGGGGATGGTCGCCCAATAAACATCCATCCCGGCGACGCGTGCAGCGCTCTGCAAGCGGCTGCGGGCTTTGCGCCGAAACCTGCGCAACTGCTGATAAAATCAGCAGGTCCTGTGCGGGCCGGCGCACACATGCGCGAAAAATCGGAAGGTTCAATTAACGAGTGTCCCTCATTGTACCGCGGTGCAGCGTGGGTGCCGAAAAGCGACTCGCGGCTGCCGGGGGTGGCCGTGACGATTGCCGGGGTCGTTCGTCCGCCCGAATTCACATGCACCTGGGTGGACAGTGGGAATGCCGAACTTTCGTTTGCGGATCAGGGGACGCCTGTACGCAGGCTTCATGGCCTTGGTGGCGGTTGGTCTCGTGATGGCGGTGGTCGCCATCTGGAATTTGCGGTCCGTGCAGGACCAGGTCGCAAAGGCTTCGGCGTTTTCGGACAGCACGGCGCGGGTCCTGGAGGTCTCGACCCATCTTCAGGCGATCCAGCGCGCCAATCTGCGCTACATCTACGACGCCAGCGAGCCCGCAATGAAGGAGGCCGCAGAGCGGGAGACCGCGGCGACCGAGCTGTTGAAGGTCGGGGCGCAGGGGACGCTCTCCGAGGAGCGGCGGAAGCTCTACAACGATCTGATCGCCGACATCGCAAAAATGCGAAGCCTGCGTGACAATCTCGGCGACGCCGTCAATGAGGCGCGGACCGGCAAGGCGACCCTGCTGCCGAGCGGTGACGAGCTGACTGTCAAGATGGGCAAGCTGGTCGATGTGGCGCGCGCAGCCGTCGACGAAGACACCGGGGCCCTCGTTGCGGACCTCGAATCCAGGCTCCTTCTCGTCCAGATCGCGAACTGGCGTTTCCTGGCCCTGCGCGACAGCAAGGGGCCCGCCAACTTCAGAACCAATGTGGACAGGGCGTCGCAGCGCCTCTCGGCGCTCGAAAAGAGTCCGCAGGCGACCGAACTGCGCACGACGCTCGCGCCGGTGAAGACCTCGCTCGGAATCTACAAATCCGCGTTCGAGACGACGTCGGCCGCGATGCTCCAGGCCGACGAGATCTACCACAAGAGCCTCGCGCCCCTCATCGTCGACAGCATCGCCAAGCTCAAGGTCGCGGAAGCCGCCTTAAAGAAGGACTACAAGGAGTCGCGCAGCCAGGCCGAAGCCGTGATTGACGGCACGACCACCGTGCAGGGGATCGCGGGCGGGCTCGCCACCCTGTTCGGATTGATCGTCGCCTTCCTGATCGCCCGCAGCATCGTCGGTCCCCTGACCTCGATGACGCGCGCAATGGGGCTGCTGGCCGGTGGCAATCTCGAGGTCGAGATTCCCGGGCGCGGCAAGGCCGACGAGATCGGCGACATGGCCAAGGCGATCGAGGTGTTCAAGACCAACATGATCGACACCGAACGGCTGCGCACGGAGCAGACCGAGACCGAGGCGCGGCAGGCGGAGAGCCGCAAGGCCGACATGGTCCGGCTCGCCGACCAGTTCGAGCAGGCGGTCGGCGAGATCGTCGACACCGTGTCGTCGGCATCGAACGAGCTGGAGGCTTCGGCCGGCACGCTGACGGCGACCGCGACGCGCGCGCAGAATCTGTCGACCGAGGTGGCCTCGGCGTCACAGGAGGCCACGGCCAATGTGCAGGCGGTGGCGTCCGCGACCGAGCAGCTGTCCTCCTCGGTCACCGAGATCGCCCGCCAGGTGCAGGAATCCGCCCGGATCGCCAACGAGGCCGTCGGGCAGGCAAGCAGGACCAATGAGCGCGTCGGCGAGCTGTCCAAGGCGGCCGCCCGCATCGGCGACGTGGTCGAGCTGATCAGCACGATTGCCGGCCAGACTAATCTGCTGGCACTGAACGCGACGATCGAGGCGGCACGTGCGGGCGAGGCCGGTCGCGGCTTTGCCGTGGTCGCCTCCGAGGTCAAGGCGCTGGCCGAGCAGACCGCGAAGGCCACGGGCGAGATCGCCCAGCAGGTCTCCGGCATCCAGGCCGCGACGGAGGAGTCGGTCGGCTCGATCCGGGAGATCAGCGGCACCATCGAGCGGCTGTCGGAGATCTCGTCGACGGTCGCGGCGGCCGTGGAAGAGCAGGGCGCCGCCACACAGGAAATCTCCCGCAACGTCCAGCAGGCCGCTCACGGCACGCAGCGCGTCTCGACCAATATCGGCGACGTGCAGCGCGGCGCCTCCGAGACCGGCTCGGCCTCCTCGCAGGTGCTCTCGGCGGCGCGCTCGCTGTCTTCAGACAGCAATCGGCTGAAGCAGGAAGTCGCAAAATTCCTGAGCTCGGTCCACGCCGCCTGAGCCGCAAACGCAAAAGGCCACGCGCATGCGCGTGGCCTCCAAAAGCTGCGTCGCGCGATCAGGCGACCTTCGTCGTCATGTGCTTGAACATGTTGGCGCGCGCCTCGTCGTCCATCTCGGCCTTGAAGGTGAACTTGTCCTTCAGGGCGATCGCACGCGCCGCCGCCGGCCGCGCCGAGATCTCGTCCACCAGCCGCTTCACGTTCGGGTAGCGCGCAAAGGCATCGTCGCCGAGCTTGAACGGCACCATCCGCGCCCAGCCCCACAGCGCCATGTCGACGATCGAATAGCTGTCGCCGACCATGTAGCTGCGGCCTTTGAGGTGAGCGTCCAGGATCTTGTAGTGGCGATCGGTCTCGTACTGGTAGCGGTTATGGGCGTAGTCGTGGTTCTGGTCCTTCGGCGCAAAATGCTTGAAGTGCACGGCCTGGCCCGAATACGGCCCGACGCCGGTGGCAATGAACATCAGCCATGACAGCGTCTCGCCGCGGACGTTGGCGGCGGGAAGGAACTTGCCGGTCTTCTCGGCGAGGTAGAGCAGGATGGCGTTCGAGTCGAACACGATGGTGCCGTTGTCGTCGATCGCCGGCACCTTGCCGTTCGGATTGATCTTCAGATAGTCCGACGCGAACTGCTCGCCCGTGCGGGTGTCGATCTTGACCGGCTCGAAGGCCAGGCCGGCCTCTTCGAGATAAAGCGCGACCTTGGTCGGGTTCGGCGATCCGTTGAAATAGAATTTGAGCATGTTTGTCTCCCCAATTCCCTTTTTAGAGAATGATTGCGGCGTCGCGGCCTTCTGTGCCTGAACATGGCCGGGGAGAGCAACCGGCGAGTTTGCCGGGCGGTGTCTGCGCGGTACGCAGATCAGCCAGCGTAACAAAGGCCGATCGCCGCCGTAATGGCGGTTCAAGTCCGGCTGAGCCGTTCCCGCAGGAATTCGATGAAGCGCTGCGTCTTGGCTGGCAGCAGGCGCGTCTCGGTGACTGCGTAGACGGTGACGGGCGAGCCCTGCCATTGCGGCATGATGCGACGCAGCCGGCCATCCGCCACTTCCTCGGCCACGATCTCTTGCGGCAGAAAGGCGATGCCCATGTCGAGCGTTGCGAGGCGGCGGATCAGTCCCACGTTGTTGAGCCGAAAACGGCCGCCGACGTCGGTCTGCTCCATCTGCGTGCCGCTGTGTAACGTCCACGCATTCACCTTCGTCATGCACAGGCATTGATGACGGGTGAGGTCCGCAGGTTCATGCGGCTCGCCGTTGATGTCGAGATAGCGCGGCGAGGCGTAGAGATATCCCGGCATACGGGCGAGCGGCCGCGCGATCATGTGGGATGGCTCTGATTCTCCGACGCGGATCGCCAGATCGAACGGCTCCAATACGAGATCGACACGTCGCGGCGTCAGGTCGAATTCGAAATCGATGTCGGGATATTGCCGCGCGAATTCGGCGATCAACGGTGCGAGGTAGGTGTTCGCGAAATCCACCGGCAGCGAGACGCGGAGCATGCCGCTCGGCTGCGCCAGCATCCCGTCCAGTTGCTCGTGCGCCAGGCGCGCCTCGTCCACAATGCGCTTGCAGCGCTCGAAGTAGATCTGGCCGGCTTCGGTCAATTCGATCTTGCGGGTCGTCCGGTTCAACAGGCGAAGCCCGATCTCCTTCTCCAACAGATCGATCCGGCGCGACAGCGTCGAATTGGGCATGTCGAGGGTCTTGGCGGCGCGACGGAAGCTACGGGCCTTCGCGACCTCCACGAACAGCGCCATATCGTTCAGCAACGCCATTTCATTATTCCATCAATGGATCAATCAGTTCCAATTTACGGCATTTATTCCATTGAGTGGAAGGTCCATCTGCCCTTTGCTGACATTGCAGGGCGAGCCATCCATGAAACGCGTAGAACTCGACAAGAACCTGAAGGTGAATCCGCCGGCGCTCGAAGGCCTCAGGCTCGCTGGATTGAATGTGGCGGTGATCGGCGGCACCGGCGGCATTGGCCGGGCGTTCAGCCGCCAATTGGCGGCCAAGGGGGCGCGTGTCCTCGTCGTCGGCCAGACATTCCGCGATCAGAACGTGCCGGGCATCGCATTCATGCAGGCCGATCTGAGCCTCATGCGGGAAGCCAGGCGGATCGGCCGTGAGCTTCCCGCCGAGACGCTCGATATCGTCGTCTTCACGACCGGCATCATGGCGGGGCCCAGGCGTGAGGTGACGGCGGAAGGCATCGAACGCGATCTTGCTGTCAGCTATCTGAGCCGCTTCGTCATCCTGAACGCGATCGCCTCTCGTCTTGGAAGGGACAGGGCCACGGCCACATTCAAGCCCCGGATATTCGTCATGGGATTTCCCGGGACGGAGCAGAGGGCCGATGTCGCCGATCTGAATTCGGAACGGAGCTACAAGCGGTTCGCGGCCCACTCGAACACCGTGGCGGGCAACGAAGTGCTCGTCCTCGAGGCCGCCAGGCGCTTTGCCGATGTCGATGTGTTCGGCCTCAATCCCGGCTTCGTGAAGACCGATATTCGCGCCAATCTGCTCGGGTCGCGTGCGCTCGTCTCGCTGATCAACTGGCTGACCAGCTTCATGATGGTCGAGCCGGACGCCTATGCCGAGCGACTGGTGCCGCTCCTGGTGTCGCCTGATCTCAACGGCCGCAGCGGTGTCATGTTCAACAACAAGGCTGAGGCGATCCTGCCGAGCCCTTCGTCTGCGGAGCGATCCTACGCGGCGGCGCTCATGGATGCCTCCGATCGATTGATCGCTCGTCTGGCGCCGTGAGGCCGCGCCTCGACGCTCAACTGGAATAGAGCAGGCCGACGACGGCGATGACGATCATCCCGGCGCCGACAGCGTCCAGCCGCATCGCGAGCCGCGTTGCGGCGTGCATGCTGGAGGCCCGCGTCTTGCGCTCCGATCCGCGCGCGTAGCCATGCACGATGACGTCGTGATTGAAATTGTCGTGGGCCTCGTTGCTGCTGGCCAGCCCGACGCAGACCACCAGCACGCCGAAGATGGCGAGGCCGAAAAAGCCGAGCAGGGCGATCAGGAACATCGGAAACATGCCGAGCAGGAAGATCGGCAACAGCGGCACCAGCAGCAATGTCTCGGACTGTCGTCGCATCGGAGCCGGACCGGTCAGGACGGGGCTGATCGGTGAAATCTAGTCCTGGCTGTGGCGGCATTCAAGGAGCCGTAGGGTGGGCAAAGGCGCGAAGCGCCGTGCCCACCGCGTCGCTTGCGGCATATTCCAAGGTGGTGGGCCCGCTTCGCTTTGCCCACCCTACGGGACCGCGGAGAAAACTACTCCGCCCCGATCCCCGCACGGATCTCGGCGCGGAACTCGTCGATCAGCTTGAGACCTTTCTTGGTCTCGACATGCCAGAAGGTCCAGCCGTTGCAGGCTTGCGCCCCTTGCGCCACCGCGCCGATGCGGTGGATCGAGCCGACCTTGTCGCCGAACATGATGGCGCCGTCGGCACGCACCAGCGCACCGAGCTTCTTCTTGGCGTCGAACAGCTTTGTGCCGGGCATGATCATGCCGCGCTCGATCAGCTCGGAGAACGCGACCCGCGGCGCTTCGCGCGCGGTCATGAACGGGGCGAGGCTTTCTTCCGGCAGCGGCTCGATCGCAGCGATGCGGGCTTCCGCCGCCTTGGCATAGGTCTTGTCGCGCTCGAAGCCGATATAGGAGCGGCCGAGACGCTTGGCGACAGCACCTGTGGTGCCGGTGCCGTTGAAGGGATCGATCACGAGATCGCCGGGCTTCGACGACGACAGCAGCACGCGCGCGAGCAGGCCTTCCGGCTTCTGCGTCGGATGCACTTTCTTGCCGTCGGCGCCCTTGAGGCGCTCCTCGCCGGTGCAGAGCGGGATCAGCCAGTCGGACCGTGCCTGCACGTCCTCGTTGGCGGCCTTCAGTGCCTCGTAGTTGAACGTGTAGCCCTTGGCCTTCTCGTCGCGCGCGGCCCAGATCATGGTCTCGTGCGCGTTGGTGAAGCGGCGGCCGCGGAAATTCGGCATCGGGTTCGACTTGCGCCAGACGATGTCGTTCAGGAGCCAGAAGCCGAGGTCCTGCATGATCGCGCCGACGCGGAAGATGTTGTGATAGGATCCGATCACCCAGATCGTCGCCGACGGCTTCATCGCGCGGCGGGCGGCAAGCAGCCAGGCGCGGGTGAAATCGTCATAGGCGGAGAACGAATCGAACTTGTCCCAGTCGTCGTTGACGGCATCGACATGGGATTCGTCGGGGCGCTTCAGATCGCCCTTGAGCTGGAGATTGTAGGGCGGATCGGCGAACACGAGGTCGACCGAACCGGCCTGAAGCTTCGACATCTCGGCGACGCAATCACCGAGGATGATGCTGTGCGAAGCGGACTCAAAATTTGTGCGGGGCGCCCTTGCAGACGCCCCGCGACGCGACACTACCATGACTCAAGAACTCTGACTCAGGCGACGCTGTCGGCGACGCGGGACCAAACAACCGACTGACCGTTACAATGGAGCGGCAAAGTAAAAATCGACTTAACCCGCCGCTTTCGTGAGCATCCCTCGCATCGCGCATGGCGCGCGTTTCGCTCTGCGCATTCGTCGTGTTTTCCAGTGTATTTCGTATTTCTTCGCGTTGCGGGAGCAGTCAGGTCGCCAAATTTCTCTCGGAAAAAATTGCACGACCCCGGAAAAAATTGCTGGCATCGGCATGCTGTCGCACTAGGCAATAATTGCCGAGCGGGATATTGATTAACGCATTGGAAATTTTACGTGTGTGGCGCGTTGAGCTTTCGCGCTTCTGCGCCCAAATGACGCCAATTGAGGACTGAGGGAAACCCGCCATGCGTTATGATGATTTCCGCCGCAGCGACGACATTGAGGATCGCCGCGACGGCGGTGGCGGCATGGGCGGCGGCGGAGGCGGGTTCGGCCTGCCGATGGGCGGCGGCGGTCTGGGCATCGGCACCATCATCGTGCTCGGCCTGGTCGGTTATGCCTTCGGCATCGATCCGCGCATCCTGATCGGCGGCGCCGAGATCCTCACCGGCGGCGGCCAGGCGCCTTCCTACCAGACCGATCGTCAGTCGACCTCCGCCAAGCGCGGCGCGCCGACCGACGAGATGGGCAGCATGATCTCCGGCATCCTTGGCGAGATCGACGACCGCTGGAGCGAAATCTTCCAGGCCAGCGGCCAGTCCTACACCGGTCCGAAGGTCGTGCTGTTCCGCAACGTCACCAATGGCGGCCGCTGCGGCCGGGCAGAGTCGGCGATGGGACCGTTTTATTGTCCGCCGGACCGCACCATCTTCCTCGACACCGGCTTCTTCCGCGAGGTCGAGACGCGCTTCCGCGGCTGCTCCGGCAAGTCCGCCTGCAACTTCACCACCGCCTACATCATCGCGCATGAAGCCGGCCATCACATCCAGAACCTGCTCGGCATCATTCCGCGCGTGACGCGGCTGCAGCAGCAGGCCGGGAGCAAGGCCGAGGCCAATGCGCTCCAGGTGAAGGTCGAATTGCAGGCCGACTGCCTGTCCGGCGTCTGGGTCAACCGCGAGGCGAAGAAGCGTCCGAATTTCCTCGAGCCCGGTGACATCGACGCCGCGCTGACCACGGCGAGTGCGATCGGCGACGATACGCTGCAACGCCAGGCCACGGGACGCGTCGTGCCCGATTCCTTCACGCACGGCTCGGCGGCGCAACGCAAGCAGTGGTTCATGACCGGCTACCAGCAAGGCACCGTCCAGGCCTGCAACACGTTCGGCAGCGGGTCGTAGTCGCCAGGACTTCGTGCCCCGGACGCAGCGCAGCGCTTCTTCAGCGATGCGCTGCAGAGCCGGGGCCCACAATGCCGGTCTCTCAGCTCTGGGTCCCGGCTCTGCGACGCACCGCCATAGCGCGTCGACGACGCGCGTAAACGCGCTTAGGGCGCTGCATCGCGTCCGGGACACGAGAGGAAGGACCGATGGTCTCCATCGACGAAACGAAACAATTCATCCCGCTCAACATCGCGGTGCTCACCGTGTCCGACACGCGCGCGCTCGCCGACGACAAGTCCGGCCAGACGCTGGGCGACCGCCTCACCGCGGCGGGCCATCACCTCGCCGCGCGCGAGATCGTCACCGACGACGTCGAGGCGATCCGCGCCGTCGTCCGCCGCTGGATTGCCGATGCCGGCATCGACGTCGTCATCACCACCGGCGGCACCGGTTTTACCGGGCGCGACGTCACGCCGGAGGCGATCGAGCCGCTGTTCGAGAAGCGCATGGACGGTTTCTCGATCGCCTTCCACATGCTCAGCCACGCCAAGATCGGGACGTCGACGATCCAGAGCCGCGCCACCGCCGGCGTCGCCGGCGCCACCTACATCTTCTGCCTGCCGGGCTCGCCCGGCGCCTGTCGCGATGGCTGGGATGGCATCCTCGCGGCCCAGCTCGACTACCGCACGCGTCCCTGCAATTTCGTCGAGATCATGCCGCGCCTGGACGAGCATCTGCGAAGAGCAAAGGCGCAGGGCGCGACGGTGTAGCGCGGACGCTGAGGCTCTTTTTCTTCCCTTCCCCCCTCACGTCCGCCGAAGCCTTGGCGAAGGCGGATGTGGGGGAAGGTGGCGCGAAGCGCCGGATGAGGGGTCTCCATCCACACGGAGTACTCGGAGACATACCCCTCACCCTAGTGAGTTCGTATCTACTGGCGTCGCTGCCCTCTCCCGCAAGGGGCGAGGGCGCAATCATGCGCATCGCGTCAGCTGCGCCAGTGATAGCGACTAGCTCTTCCGCCGTAGCGAGCTCCACACCACGCGCCACATAGTCCGGCGCGCCTCCACGTGCAGCCGTCGTGCGCGGCGCTTGTAGAGATCGACCAGCTCTCCCGTGATGAGCGCGTGCTGCCGCATCAGAGATCGCGCTCCCAGGTTTCGCCGGTGAGGTTCTGGCCAAAGCTGCGATGCGGCTCGGTGGCGGTCAGCTTGAAGCCGGCATCCTGATAGATTTTTCGCGCGGCGACCAAATTGCTCTGCGTCCACAGCGTCATCCGCCGATAGCCGCAGGCGCGCGCGAAAGAGACGCATTCGGCGACCAGCCGTTGGCCTAGCCCCTGTCCGCGTGCGGCCGGATCGAGCAGCAACAGGCGCAGCTTGGCGACGTCGTCGCTGGCCTTGACCAGAAATACCGAGCCGACCGGCCGGCCCTCGATGTCGGCGATCCAGCAGCGCTCGCGCGAGGCATCATAGGAGGTCATGTATTTCGCGACGATCTCGGCCACCAGCGCCTCGAAGCCGGAGTCGAAACCGTATTCGCTGGCATAGAGCGCGCCGTGGCTCTGCACCACCCAGCCCATGTCGCCGGGCCGGGGCTCGCGCAGGGTCGCGCGCGGGGATGGCCTGCGCGGCATGGCGAGCAGCCGCTCGATCGTCTCCATCGCGCCGGTGAGCTTGCTGCGCTCCTCATCCGGCAGCGGCCGCAGCATCGCGGCGACGTCGTCCTGGGACGAGCGTTCGAGCTTGGCGAACGCCTGGCGGCCCTTCGTGGTCAGGCTCAACTGAACCTGCCGGCGGTCGCTCGGAAGCGGCTTGCGCGCGATCAGGCCGCTCTCGTCGAAATTCTGCACGATGCGGCTGAGATAGCCGGCGTCGAGCCCGAGCGCGATGCCGATCTCCTTGGCCGACTGCTCGCCACCATGGGCCAGCTCGTAGAGCACGCGCGCCTCGCTCAGCGAGAACGGGCTCATCAGGAGCTGCTGGTCGAGCACGCCGAGCTTCTGGGTGTAGAAGCGGTTGAAGGCGCGAACCGCCTGGACCTGGTCGTCAGCGACCTGTTCGGTCGAAGCGGGGCCGGATGGCGAAGGGCTGGATGACGAAAGGGCAGATGGCATGGGTCACCTCGATACTTGCCATTGTCAAACAATTATTTGACTTTGGCAAGTATTAGATCAGTGACCTCAGCCGACCATGACGATCCGGCTGCGCAGCATGGTCCGGGACGAGCGGCCGAGCCGCCGGAGCAGCCGCGCCTCGGAACGGCGGGCCTGGGGCGGGTAGCCACCGATCCGGTCGTAATGATCGCGCGCGATCAAGAGTCCCTGATCGCCGAGGGGGCCGACCAGTTTGCGCACCACGGCCCAGAGGACGTCGCGAAACCCGGTATCGGCATAAGGCGACCGTGTGTAGCGGAACACCGCCGCGCGATCCCTGCCGCTGGTCGAGACAGCCTGGATGAACTGGGTGGTTTCCTCGATCCAGCCGGTCTCCAGCACGGCGCCGGCCGGGAGGAACATCAGCCAGGGCGAACGGGCCTGGAGCGCACCGGCGGCGAGCGCCGCGCCCTGCGAAGAACCCTCGAAGCCGATGAAACGGCAGCCTGCGACGTCGGCGACGCGCTCGATGACACCGTTGCGGGTGCCATCGACCAGCAGGACTTCCTTGATGATTCCCGCAGCGGCACCGGGTACCAGCGCGGCCAGAGTTGCGACCGCCGTCTGCTCGACGCCTTCGGTCGGTATGATGACGCTCAGCATGATTGAGGCTTCGATGTCTGCACTTCGGGAGAAGCGTAGCTTGTTATGAATGTGTCATAAACACGCGGCGTCGCCGAGTGCAACTTTTCGCCGGTGTTCCGGCATGCGATGGTAAATCGCCGCCGGTCTATCGCAGCCGAATATGTCGTGCGCGGGGTGGCCCTGTTGCCGAATGTTTCCGCGAATGTCGTTTCCGTGAGCTTCAAACGGGGGCTTTCTCTGCCGATATGATCGGGGCGAGGACGGCACGTTCCGCAAGGCTGCACCGGCAGTCTGACACAATCCTTGCGACGGGAAAAACGTGCAACGCTCGCCGCGCAAAGTGAGATAGTCCAGTGAACGCCGATCAACTTCCCGTTGGCACCACGCCAACACCGCCGAAGCCGGAGGCCGCGCCGACCCTGCGGATCCGCGCCGTGATGCTGGGCGAACGCATCAATCCGTCCGGGCTCGAGCTTGGCGCACCTGTCTCCTCGACGCCTGCTGCCTTCCGCGTCCATGCCGGGCTCGTCGTGATCTTCCGCTACGGCGTCGTGGTGCTGATCGGCCTCCTCCCTTCGGAGGAGAAGGTGCTGATCGACAGCCTGAAACCGCGGGTGACCGGCGAGTTCAGCCCTTTTGAAGAGGAGATCGCACAGGCGCAGCTCTGCAAGGATGAGAACGCCGAGGCGATCCAGCCCGGCGGGCCGATCTGCCTCGCCAAATTCTCCGACGATCGGCTGCTGATCGTTGCGGACGCGCTCGCCAAGAGCACCTCGCTCGCCCGCGACGAGCGCCGCGTCGCCGCGGTTTTCGACGTGATCGAGCCCTTTGCGCGGGCGCTCGCCGAGCAGGGCCGCACCCCGCCCCGGCGCAAGAACATCCTGCAACTGATCGGCAATGCGCTTCTGGTCCAGCAGCGCGTCGCCGGCCGTGTCGCGGTGGCCGAGAAACCGGACGTGCTCTGGGAGAAGCCCGAGCTCGACCGCCTCTATGCCCGTCTCGAAGACGAGTACGAATTGAAGGAGCGCCTCGACACGCTCGAGCGCAAGCTCACCGCGGTCTCGGAAACCGCCAACGCGCTGACCGACATCATCGACACCCAGCGCTCGCTGCGTCTCGAAATCGCAGTCGTGGTGCTGATCGTGATCGAGGTCGTGATCGGGTGCATCCAGATCCTGTCGGGCACGCATTAGATCGGCCTGAGATCGGCCTGCACGCCACTGTGCGGGCGGGGAACCGTCGTTCATGTAGATGAACGTTGATCCAAATCAAAGGCACGAAGCTCCAGCGCACGAGACTTCGATCGGACCCGCGGTCAACGCGATGTGCAGCTGTCCGCGGCTTCCTCCCTCGAAGAAGGAGTACGCTGATGTTGCGTCAAGCTCTCATCGCTTCGGCAGCCGCAGCTATGCTGCTTGTCGCCTTCACTCCCGATGACGCATCTGCCCGCGGCGGTCGCGGCGGCGCCATGCGCGCAGGAGGTTTCCACGGCGGTGCCGTGCGGGCAGGAGGCTACCGCGGGGGCGCGGTCGCGGCGCGTGGATATCGGGGCGGTGCTGTCGCCGTGCGCGGCGGGCGTTACGGCTATCGGGGCGCTTATGCAGGGTATCGCGGATATCGTTACGGCGTCGGTGCGGCGGCAGTGGGGGCCGCGGCGATCGGCGCAGCTGCGACGGGGGCCTACTACCGCAGCGGCTGCGGCTATGACGCTTACGGAAACTATGTTTGCCCGGGCGGGTACTCTCCGTACTGAGCGGAGCGACGTAGTTGGCCCATGGTGCTTGAAGCGCTGGCGAAATCGTTTGCTTTGCGCACCATGGTCCTTTCGACAGTGGCGCAGCAGCGCTGCGACAAGTCATGGCCCGACAAGTCATGGCCCGCTGAAATTCTCCCACGGGGGAGAAGGGAAAGATGCAGCGGTCGACCGGGCTTTCATTTCGCTCGCAGCACAGCCGCGCAATGCCGAGCGATCGTCAGCTCCTCATTCGTCGGAATGACGAACACATTGACGGTGCTGCCACTGCTGCTGATCCGCTCGCGTGCCGCGTCATTCACACCCGCGTCAATATGCACGCCGAGCCACCCGAGCCGCTCACCAATCGCGGTGCGGATTTCCTTCGCATGCTCGCCGATGCCGCCGGTGAAGACCAGACAGTCCAGCCCGCCCAGCGTGGTCGCCATCACCGCGACCTGCTGCGCCGCACGGAAGGTGAAGAGCTCGACCGCCTGCCGCGCCGCAGCCTCACGGCTCGCCAGCAGCGTGCGCATGTCGGCAGAGATGCCGGAGACGCCGAGCAGGCCTGACTCGTGATAGAGCAGGTGCTGGACATCCTCGACCGACATCCTCTCGTGCTGTTGCAGATAGAGCAGCACGCCGGGATCGATGGTGCCGCTCCGGGTGCCCATCACGAGGCCATCGAGCGGCGTCAGCCCCATCGTGGTGTCGACGCTGCGGCCATCGCGCAACGCGCACAGGCTGGCGCCATTGCCGAGATGCGCGATGACGGTGCGCTTGGCAACGAACTGCGGCGCGATTTTCGCGAGGCGCCCCGCGACATATTCGAACGAGAGGCCGTGAAAGCCGTAGCGCCGGATACCGCGCTCTTCATAGCGCCGCGGGATGGCGAAGCGGCTCGCGGGTGGCGCCATGCTGTGATGAAAGGCGGTGTCGAAACATGCGAACTGTGCCAGGTCGGGCTTTATTGCCCTGATGGTGCGGACTGGTTCAAGGCACCGCGGCTGGTGCAGCGGCGCCAGTGGCGTCAGTGCGTCCAGCTTTGCGTAGACGTCATCAGTCAGCTCGACCGGGCCCGAATAATCCGGCCCGCCATGAACGATGCGGTGACCGACGGCGCGCAGGCGGTGGTCGGCAAAACGCTCCTCGATGAAGCCGAGCACCTCCGCGAACAGATGAGCGCTGTCCGCATCGGATGCTTCCCTCTGCGTCTCGAACAGGTCTCCGCCCGCAGGGCTTTTCACCACGAGCCGCGGCTTCGCCTCATGCTCGTCGAGCAGGCCCTTGCACAGCAGGGCAGGCTCGTCCGCCGCGATGTCGAACAGGCCGAACTTGATGCTCGACGAGCCCGAGTTGAGGACGAGGACCGACGCCGTCATGACGTCAACCCGTCTTGCCCGGCCAGACCCAGTCGCGGATTTCAGGCATGTCCTCGCCGTGTTCGCGCACATAGTGCGAATGTTCGATCAGTCTGTCGCGGAACTGCTGTTGCACCTGCGCGGCCCTGGTCGCCAGACCCGGCACGCGCGCGATCGCCTCGATCGCGAGGTGATAGCGGTCGAGCCCGTTGAGCACGACCATGTCGAACGGCGTCGTCGTGGTGCCTTCCTCGGCAAAGCCGCGCACATGCATTCCGGCATGGTTGGTGCGGTTATAGGTGAGACGGTGGATGAGATAGGGATAGCCGTGATAGGCGAAGATCACCGGCTTGTCTGGTGTGAACAGGCTGTCGAAGTCGCGGTCGGACAGGCCGTGCGGGTGCTGGTCTTTCGGCTGCAGCGTCATGAGGTCGACGACGTTGACGACGCGGATCTTCAGGTCGGGCAGCGCCTTGCGCAGCAGATCGACGGCGGCGAGCGTCTCCAATGTCGGCACGTCGCCGGCGCAGGCCATCACGACGTCGGGCTCGCCATCCGCATCCTCCGTGCCGGCCCAGGTCCAGATGCCGATGCCGGCATCACAATGCGTGGCGGCGTCCTGCATCGACAGCCATTGCGGCGCCGGCTGCTTGCCGGCGACGATGACGTTGATGCGGTCATAGGTGCGCAGGCAGTGATCGGCGATCCACAACAGCGTGTTGGCGTCGGGCGGGAAGTAGATGCGGACGATGTCGGCCTTCTTGTTGGCGACGAGATCGACGAAGCCGGGATCCTGATGGCTGAATCCGTTATGGTCCTGCCGCCAGACATGCGAGGTCAGGAGATAGTTCAGCGAGGCGATCGGTCGCCGCCAGGGCAGATGTCGCGTCACCTTCAGCCATTTGGCGTGCTGGTTGAACATGGAATCGACGATGTGGATGAAGGCCTCGTAGCAGGAGAACAAGCCGTGCCGTCCCGTGAGCAGATAGCCCTCGAGCCAGCCCTGGCAGAGATGCTCGCTCAAAACCTCCATCACGCGTCCGTCCTGGGCGAGATGCACGTCGTAAGGCTCCGTCGGCTCCATCCAGACCCGTTCGGTCGCCTCGAACACGGCGTCGAGCCGGTTTGACGCGGTCTCGTCCGGACCCATGATGCGGAAGTTGCGCGCCTCGGCGTTGAGGCGGATGACATCCCGCAAAAATTTGCCGAGCTCACGCGTCGCTTCGCCGGTGACGCCGCCCGGCTGCGGCACGTCCAGGGCAAAACTGCGGAAGTCCGGCAGCTTCAGTTCCTTCTTCAACAGCCCGCCATTGGCGTGCGGATTGGCGCCCATGCGCCTGTTACCATCGGGCGCCAGCGCCTGGAGTTCGGGAACGAGCGCACCATTTGCGTCGAACAGCTTTTGGGGCTCGTAGCTGCGCATCCAGTCTTCGAGGATTTTCAGATGCGCCGGGTTCTCGCGACAGCCCGCAACGGGAACCTGATGTGCGCGCCAAAAGCCCTCGACCTTCTTGCCGTCGACCTCCTTCGGGCCGGTCCAGCCCTTCGGGCTGCGCAGCACGATCATCGGCCAACGCGGCCGCTCGACGCTTTTACGGCCGTCGCGGGCATGCTGCTGGATCGAGCGGATGCTGGCGAGCGCGACGTCGAGCGCGTCCGCCATGGCCTGGTGCATCAATTCGGGATCGTCACCCTCGACGAACAGCGGCTCGTGGCCGAACCCGCGGAACAGGTCGCCGATCTCCGCGTCGCGCATCCGTCCGAGCACGGTCGGGTTCGCGATCTTGTAGCCGTTGAGATGCAGGATCGGCAGCACGGCGCCGTCATGGGCGGGATTGAGGAACTTGTTCGAGTGCCAGGACGCCGCGAGCGGGCCGGATTCGGCCTCGCCATCGCCGACGACGCAGGCGACGACCAGGTCGGGATTGTCGAATGCGGCGCCATAGGCGTGCACCAGCGCGTAGCCGAGCTCGCCGCCTTCGTGGATCGAGCCCGGCGTTTCCGGCGCCGCGTGGCTCGGAATGCCGCCGGGGAAGGAGAACTGCCTGAAAAGTTTTCGCAATCCGTCCGTATCGCGCGCGACGTCAGGATAGATTTCGCTGTAGCTGCCTTCGAGATAGGTGTTGGCCACCATGCCCGGGCCGCCATGGCCGGGACCGCAGATATAGAGCACGCTGACATCGAGCGCGCGGATGACGCGGTTGAGATGGGCGTAGATGAAGTTCAAACCGGGCGTCGTGCCCCAATGGCCGAGCAAACGCGGCTTGATGTGTTCCGGCCGCAACGGCTCGCGCAGCAGCGGATTGTCGAGCAGATAGATTTGCCCGACGGAGAGGTAGTTCGCGGCGCGCCAATAGCGATCGAGCAGATCGAGGTCGCTGCTCCCTGAGGCCGATTGTCGTTGATTTGTCATGTTCCTGCTGACCTTCACCCAGCGATCGTCACCAACTTTGTTCCGGTGCGATTGATCCCTGTCCGGCATCGAACCGGATCGCCGGGCCGGATGTGTTGCGTGAGGTCAAAGGACCGCGCCCGAAATTTGGGCGGCTACTGTGCATGGGGTTGTTTTTCAGTTTTTTGTTTGTGTTCTTGATTTGTTCCTTTGGCGTGCTATCTTGGCTTCATGAGTCCAGCATCCTCTCATGCTCTCAAGCACCCGCCGGTCACGGCGCCCTCCGAGCCGGCGGGTGCGGACTCTGATTTTCCCGAACTGGCGGTCGCCATTGACAAACAGCGCAGGCGAGGGCGGGGCGCCCAGTCCAATGCCAGCGGCCGCTTCGAGGCCGAGGCCCGCGTCGCCTTCGACGATGGCTGGCAGAGCCTGGAGGAGCTGCCGCCGTTCAAGACCACCGTCGGCGTCGATACCTCGCGCAAGGTGATCACCCGCAACGAATCCCCCGATATCGGCTTCGACCGCTCGATCAATCCTTATCGCGGCTGCGAGCACGGCTGCGTCTATTGTTTCGCGCGGCCGACGCATGCCTATCTCGGCCTGTCGCCGGGGCTCGACTTCGAGTCAAAGCTGTTTGCCAAGCCAGATGCGCCGGCGCTGCTCGAGAAGGAGCTGGCCGCGACCGGCTACGAGCCGCGGATGATCGCGATCGGGACCAACACCGATCCGTATCAGCCGATCGAGCGCGAGCGCAAAATCATGCGCGGCATTCTCGAAGTGCTGGAGCGCGCCGGCCATCCCGTCGGCATCGTCACCAAGTCGGCGCTGGTCGTGCGCGACATCGACATTCTCGCGCGGATGGCTAAGCGCAACCTCGCCAAGGTCGCGATCTCGGTCACCTCGCTCGATCCAAAGCTCGCGCGCACCATGGAGCCGCGCGCGGCGACGCCGCCGAAGCGGCTGGAGGCGCTGAAGCAGCTTTCGGAGGCCGGCATTCCGACCACCGTGATGGTCGCGCCGGTGATCCCCGCGCTGAACGATTCCGAGATCGAGCGCATCCTCGATGCCGCCGCCCATGCCGGCGTCAAGGAAGCCTCCTATGTGCTGCTGCGGCTGCCGCAGGAGGTGCGTGATCTCTTCCGCGAATGGCTGATGGCCAATTATCCGGACCGCTACCGCCACGTCTTCACCCTGATCCGCGATATGCGCGGCGGCCGCGATTACGACGCGAAATGGGGCGAGCGGATGAAGGGCACCGGACCGATGGCCTGGACCATCGGCCGCCGCTTCGAGATCGCCTGCGACAGGCTTGGGCTGAACAAGCGACGCTCCAAGCTGACGACGGATCACTTTGCGAGGCCGAAGCGGAACGGCGATCAGCTCAGCCTGTTCTGATCGGGAAGTGGAAGAGGCGTAGCATGAGTAAGGAACTGCCACCCCCGGTGCCGCGGCTCACCGTCATCACGCTGGGTGTGAGCGACATTCGTGCCAGCATCGCCTTCTATGACGCGCTCGGCTTCGCGCGTCGGCTGAAGGCGACCGGCGAGGCGGTTGCGTTCTACGATACCGGTGGTCCGGTACTGGCCCTGTTTCACTGGGACAAACTCGCGGCCGACGCCAAGTTGCCGGACAATCCGAGGCCCGCGACCTTCCGCGGCATGACGCTCGCCTGGAACTGCGCCACGCGCGGCGAGGTCGATGCGGTTCTGGCCTTCGCCGTCGGCAAGGGCGCGGCGCTGCTGAAAGCGGCGCATGAGACCGACTACGGCGGTTATTCCGGCTATTTCGCCGACCCCGACGGCCATCCCTGGGAAGTCGTGGTCGCGCCCGGCATCGAGGTCGGTGAGGACCGGCGGGTGCATCTGGCCGAGTAGGCGGCTGGTCTGAATAACGGGAATTGTCCGGGGTTCCCGGTTGCGCCGGCCGGACCGCTTGCGCACGATCCCGGCCATGATTCGAGATAAGTCCGCCAGGAAGCCAGTCAAAGAGACGCCAAAGAAGGCCGCGCCCGCCAAGGCGAGCTTCCGCCGCGAGCGCGCGCTGATCAAGCGCGGTGTCTGGCCGATCGCGGGTTGCGACGAGGCCGGTCGCGGGCCGCTGGCTGGTCCCGTGGTCGCGGCCGCCGTGATTCTCGATCCCGACCGCATTCCCCGCGGCATCGACGATTCCAAGCGCTTGACGGCCGAGGAACGGGAAAGACTGTTCGACAAGATCTGCGCCACCGCGCAGGTCTCGGTCGCCGTCGCCTCGCGCTCCCGGATCGACCGCGACAACATCCTGCGTGCCTCGCTGTGGGCGCTGAAGCGCGCCGTGGTGGCGCTGCCCGACGCGCCGCGTCATGTGTTTGTCGACGGCCGCGATCGGCTCGACACCGCCTGCGACTGCGAGGCCGTGATCGGCGGCGACGGCATCGTCCTGTCGATCGCCGCAGCCTCGATCATCGCCAAGGTGACGCGCGACCGGCTGATGTGCGCGCTGGCGCAGGACTGCCCCGGCTATGGCTTCGAGCAGCACAAGGGCTATGCTGTTCCCGAGCACCTCGACGCGCTCGACCGCCTCGGTCCCACCGTCCACCACCGCAGCTTCTTCGCCCCCGTCGCCGCCGCACGGGCCAAGCACATGCCCTGGACCGTCGAGCCGGTGCGGGACTTGTTTGAGGTGACCGAGATGGACGCGCAGGTGGAAGCAAGCGTTGAAATTGATGCGTCAGCAGGCTTGTAGGGCAGACGGTCGTTGCCACAACGCGCAGCGCCCTTTATCAAAACAGATGTGAGCGAATAGGGCCGGCTGGACGGGTTGGCTGCATCTTTCGGACGTTGCATGCGGTTTACCTCCCTGGTCATCGAGCTCATTCGCGCCCGGCCGCGGCTGATCGTGTGGATCGCCGTGCTGCTCCAGGCCGCGATGTGGCTGTTCGTGGCGCTTGTGTTCTATCGCAGCCCGCCCGGCACGCTCGCGACCCTGCTCGCGTTCGGCCGCGAGTACCAGGTCGGTACCGATCTGGGCCCGCCCTTGCCGGTCTGGCTCGCCGACATCGCCTATCGCGCCGCCGGCGGCCACATGTTCGGCGTCTATGTCCTCGCCCAGCTCTGCGAGGTCGCGACCTTCATCGCGCTCTATCATCTCTCCCGCGCCGTGGTCGGCTCACAGCAGGCGGTGCTCGCTGTGCTGCTGACCATGACCGTGCTGGCCTTCTCCTCGCCGGCGCTCGACTTTGGCCCGCTGGTGCTGGCGCGGCCGCTCTGGGCGCTGCTGCTGCTGCATTCCTGGCAGATCATCGGCCAGCGCCGCGGCAATGCCTGGTTTGCCTGGTCGATCGAGGCGGGCCTCCTGCTGCTGACGACGCCCGCGGCGATCTTTCTTCTCCTCCTGCTCGTCGTCTTCGCGATCTCGACCGCCGGCGGACGCCGGACGCTGCGCGCGCTCGATCCGCTGTTCGCGCTGATCGTCGTCGCCGTGCTGGCGCTGCCCTATGCGGTCTGGCTGATGCGCGCCGAGACGCTTGTCATGCCGACCCTGCCTGAAGTCGCCGCGCTGAACGCCCGCGCGCTGCACGCGGCCTGGCTGCTCGGCGGGCTCGTGCTTGGCGCGGCGGCGATCCCGGCGCTGACGTTTCTCAATAGCGGCCTGTTCGTCGCCAAGGGCGAGGAAGCGCCGATCATCTACCGGCCGCCGGTCGAGCCGCTCGCGCACAACTTCGTCTATTTCTTCGCGCTGGCGCCTGCGCTCGGCGCGGTCCTGATCTCCGGTGTGCTCGGGCTCGATGCCGTTGTCGGCGGTGCCGGCGTCGTGCTGGTCATGTCGGGACTTGCCGTGGTCGTGACGGCCGGCGACCTCATCGCGATGCGCCGCGCGCGCGTGCTGCGGACGGTGTGGGCTGCCGCCGTCCTGGCGCCCGCAGCCGGCGTCGTGCTCGCCGTGCTGTTCCTGCCCTTGACCGGCGCCAACGAGATTGCGACCTCGATGCCGGCGCGCGCGATTTCGGACTTCTTTGACGAGAGCTTTGCCCGCCGCACCAATCATCGCCTGCGCGCGGTCGCCGGCGAGACCCAGCTTGCGAGCCTGATCACGCTGCATTCCGGCCGGCCGCATCTCTTCATCGATGCCCAGCCCGCGCGCACGCCGTGGATCAATCAGGCCAAATTCAGCGAGACCGGCGGCGTCGTGGTCTGGCGCGCCTCCGACACCGCCGGCACCCCGCCGCCGGAAATCCTCGCGCGCTTTCCCGGCATCGTTCCGGAAGTGCCGCGCGCGTTCGAATGGCTGGTGACCGGCCGCCAGCAGCTCTTGCGCATCGGCTGGGCCATCGTGCGGCCGAAGGGGACGTAAGTCGGGAATCGTAGGGTGGGCAAAGCGAAGCGTGCCCACCACGCATCCATGATCGCGGAGAGAGACGGTGGGCACGGCGCTTTGCGCCTTTGCCCACCCTACGACAGCTCGCTATCCCGCCATCACCTTCGCGATCGCGCGCAGATCCTGCCACGCCAGCCGCTTGTACGATGGCGAGCGCAAGAGATAGGCCGGATGGAAGGTCGGCAGCGCGCGGATGGTGCGCCCTCCCGTCTCGTAGTCGAACCAGCGGCCGCGGGTGCGCATGATGCCTTCGCGCGTCGACAGCAGCGTCTGCGTCGAGGGATTGCCGAGCGTCACCAGCACGTCAGGATTCACCAGCTCGATCTGGCGCTGGATGAACGGCAGACAGATTTGCGTCTCCTGCGGTGTCGGCGTGCGGTTGCCGGGCGGCCGCCAGGGAATCACGTTGGCGATGTAGGCGGTGGTGCGGTTGAGGCCTATAGCGCCTATCATCAGATCGAGCAGCTTGCCGCTGCGCCCGACGAAGGGCAGCCCCTCGATGTCCTCGTCGCGGCCCGGCGCCTCGCCGACGAACATGATGCGCGCCTGCGGATTGCCGTCGGCGAACACCAGCCGCGTCGCGGTATGCTTCAGCGCGCAGCCTTCAAAATTCTGCATCAGCTCGCGCAGTGCCTCGAGCGTCGGCGCGGTACGCGCGGCCTCGCGCGCGGAGGCGATCGCAATGTCCGGCGCAGGTGCGGCCTCGCCGCGCATCACCGCGGGCGCGGCAACAGGCCGTGGTGCCTCGACCGGAGGTGCGGCGCGCGGGGCCGGCGGCGGAGCATCCAATTCCGCCAGGCGGTCGACAGGTTCCTCCGCGAGCGCGCAATCGACCCCGGCCTCCAGATAGAAGGCGAGAAGCTCTCGGACGGTGGGTGCGGGTTCGGGGATCATTTGGAAAGTCAGACTTTTACTATATCAGTTTGGGGTGCCTTGCATCCCAGTGGAACGCATTTCCGTGGTTGTCCTACCCGGAAAAATCGGAAACAAGGGGGCGCAAATGACGAGGAACCGTCTCAAGGGCTGAGATCAGATGAGCACCGAAGAACTTCCCCCGCGCGAATCCATGGAATTCGACGTCGTCATCGTCGGCGCCGGCCCCTCTGGCCTGGCGGCTGCGATCCGGCTGAAGCAGCTCAACGCCGATCTCAACGTCGTCGTGGTGGAGAAGGGCTCCGAGGTCGGTGCGCACATTCTCTCCGGCGCCGTGATCGATCCGGCCGGGCTCGACAAGCTGATCCCGGACTGGCGCGAGGATTCCGACTGTCCGCTGAAGACGCAGGTGAAGGACGACCGCTTCTACTGGATGACGGGAGGCGGCGCGATCAAGCTGCCGAACTTCATCATGCCGCCGCTGATGGACAATCATCACTGCTATATCGGCTCGCTCGGCAACGTCTGCCGCTGGCTGGCGCGCAAGGCGGAGGCGCTTGGCGTCGAGATCTATCCGGGCTTTGCCGCAGCCGAGGTGCTCTATGACGAGCAGGGCGCGGTGAAGGGCATCGCCACCGGCGACATGGGCATCGGCCGCGATGGCAAGCCGAAGGACTCCTTTACCCGTGGCATGGAATTGCTCGGCAAGTACACCCTGTTCGCCGAAGGCGCGCGCGGCAGCCTGACCAAGCAGCTGATCGCGAAGTTCGCACTCGATGCCAACAGCGAGCCGCCGAAGTTCGGCATCGGCCTGAAGGAAGTCTGGCAGATCGATCCCGCCAAGCACCAGAAGGGTATGATCCAGCATTCCTTCGGCTGGCCGCTCGACCTGAAGACCGGCGGCGGCTCGTTCCTCTATCACTACGACGACAATCTCGTCGCCGTCGGCTTCGTCGTGCATCTCAACTACGACGATCCGTATCTGTCGCCATTCGACGAGTTCCAGCGCTTCAAGACCCATCCCTCGATCCGCGGTACCTTCGAAGGCGCCAAGCGGCTCGCCTATGGCGCGCGCGCCATCACCGAAGGCGGCTATCAGTCGGTGCCGAAGCTGAGCTTCCCCGGCGGCGCGCTGGTCGGCTGCGCGGCGGGCTTCGTCAACGTGCCCCGCATCAAGGGCGTGCACAATGCGATGGGCACCGGCATGCTCGCCGCAGAGCATGTCGCGGCGGCCCTTGCTGCCGATCGCGCCAATGACGAGATCGTCGACTACGAGAACGCCTGGCGGTCCTCGGCGGTCGGCAAGGATCTGTTCCTGGTCCGCAACGTCAAGCCGCTATGGTCGAAGTTCGGCACCGTGCTCGGCGTCGCGCTCGGCGGCTTCGACATGTGGTGCAACACGCTGTTCGGTGGCTCGCTGTTCGGCACGCAGTCGCATGCGAAGCCCGATCGCGCCACCCTCGATCCGGCGAAGAGCCACGCGCCGAAGAACTACCCGAAGCCGGACGGCAAGATCTCGTTCGACAAGCTCTCGTCGGTGTTCCTGTCCAACACCAATCATGAGGAGGACCAGCCGGTCCATCTCAAGGTCGCCGACATGAACCTGCAGAAGACCTCGGAGCACGACGTCTTCGCCGGTCCCTCGAATCGCTATTGCCCGGCCGGGGTCTATGAGTGGGTCGAGGAAGGCGCGAGCCCGCGCTTCCAGATCAATGCCCAGAACTGCGTCCACTGCAAAACCTGCGACGTGAAGGACCCCAACGGCAACATCACCTGGGTTCCCCCGGAGGGCGGCGGCGGTCCGAACTACGAGGCCATGTAAGCTAGGCCATGTAAGCCGGGATCATTGGACCAAAGCGATCAAGCCGGGGCCAATGTGACGTGCCCCCGGCATTGTGACGCACGTTCGCGTGAGAACCGGCCCGGGGTAGCGGTCCGCGGCCACGATAAGGCCATACTGGCAGCGTCTTGGGGCGTAGTCGGCCGATTTGGGGCGTGCTGAGGGGATCGCATGCCCGAATCCTTGCGGTGAAGCGCCAAAAGCGGCATTGTCGGCCCGACGGTTCCGGGTCCCCATGCCACCGGCCGCGTTCGCATGCGATACGGCCTACTGCTGCAAACCCAGGCACTACAACTCAAGGCGAGCCCCTGATGTTCTCAAATCGTTTCAACCGCTGGACTGTTGCCGCCATCGCCCTCATGGGCACAGCGATCGCGACGGTCCCCGGCGCGGTCCTGGCGCAGACGCCGGACCATCCGTCCGACACGGCGGCGCAATTCCCGACCCGGAACGATCTGAAGTCGCTGACGACCTCCGGCAGCTATCTCGCTGCCCGCCACGCCAGCGTCGAGCGCGATGCGGCCTCGGCCGCCGCCTTCTACCGCTCGGCGCTCCGCACCGATCCCAAGAACAACGAACTGCTCGATCGCGCCTTCATCTCGTCGGTTGCCGACGGTGACATCGACGAGGCGGTCAAGCTCGCCGAGCGCGTCCTGACCATCGACAAGACCAACCGCGTCGCGCGTCTCGTCGTCGGGGTGCACGATCTCAAGATGAAGAAATATGCGACCGCGCAAACCAACATCAACCAGTCGATCCGCGGTCCGATCACCGATCTCGTCGCCACGCTGCTGTCCGGCTGGGCCGCCTATGGTGCGGGCGATGCCAAGGGCGGCGTCGCCACCATCGACAAGCTCGCCGGTCCGGAATGGTATCCGCTGTTCAAGGACCTCCATGCCGGCATGATCCTCGAGCTCTCCGGCAAGGAGAAGGACGCCGGCGTCCGCTTCGAGCGCGCCTACAAGCTCGATGATTCCATGCTGCGCGTCACCGAGGCCTATGCGCGCTGGCTGTCGCGCAACAAGGATTCCGCGGCCGCGACCACCGTCTACCTGGCTTTCGACAAGAAGCTCGCCCGCCATCCGCTGATCGTGGAGGGCCTGCGCGACACCAAGGCCGGCAAGAAGATGCCGCCGCTGGCCGACTCCGCGCAAGCCGGTGCCGCCGAAGCGCTCTACGGCATCGGCGCCACGCTGACCCGCCGCGGCGGCGAGGATCTGGCGCTGGTCTATCTCCAGCTCGCGCTCTATCTCCAGCCGACCCATCCGCTGGCGCTGCTCTCGCTCGCCGATCTCTATGAATCGGTGAAGCGGCCGCAGATGGCGATCAAGGTTTATGAGCGGGTGCCCGCGACCTCGCCGTTGAAGCGCAACGCGCAGATCCAGCTCGCCATCGATCTGGATTCCGCCGACCGCACCGACGAGGCGATCAAGATCCTCAAGGGCGTCACATCGGACGATTCCAAGGATCTCGAAGCCATCATGGCGCTCGGCAACATCGAGCGCGGTCGCAAGAAGTTCGGCGATTGCGGCGCGACCTATTCGCGGGGCATCGACGTGCTGCCGGCCGGCAACGACAAGGCCAACAGCGTCTGGTATTATTATCGCGGCATTTGCGAGGAGCGCTCCAAGGAGTGGAGCAAGGCCGAAGCCGACATGAAGAAGGCGCTCGAGCTCCAGCCCGACCAGCCGCATGTCCTCAACTATCTCGGCTATTCCTGGATCGACCAGGGCGTGAATCTCGACGAAGGCATGAAGATGATCAAGCGTGCCGTCGAGCAGCGTCCCGACGACGGCTACATCGTCGACTCCCTCGGCTGGGCCTATTACCGCATCGGCAATTACGAAGAGGCGGTGAAAAACCTCGAGCGCGCGATCGACCTCAAGCCCGAGGATCCCACCATCAACGATCACCTCGGCGATGCCTATTGGCGCGTCGGCCGTACGCTGGAAGCGAAATTCCAGTGGGCCCATGCCCGCGATCTCAAGCCCGAGCCGGAGGAGCTTCCGAAGATCGAGGCCAAGATCGCCAACGGTATGACCGACGATTCGAACTCTTCGGCCGCGCAGGCGGACAAGAAGAAGGACGACGGCAAGGGCGGCTAAGAGTGCGTTTGGGGGCTGATCGCCAATGTCGGCGTTGATTGAAGAAGGGCGCGCGAAGGTCAATCTGAGCCTTCGCGTGGTCGGCCGTCGTGCCGACGGCTATCATGATCTCGAAAGCGTGGTCGCGTTTGCCGACTGCGCGGACCAGCTGACGCTGGAGCCGGGCGGCGAGCTGAAGCTCGTCACCACTGGGCCGCTGGCCGCGGCCTGCGGCGACACCGCGGACAATCTCGTGGTCAAGGCGGCCAGGCTTCTGGCCGAGGCCGTGCCGAACCTGAAGCTCGGGGCCTTCGCGCTCGACAAGGTGCTTCCCGTCGCGGCCGGCATCGGCGGCGGTTCGGCCGATGCCGCGGCGGCACTGCGGCTGCTCGCACGTCTCAACAATCTCTCGCTCGACGATCCGCGCCTGCAGAAGGTTGCGCTCGCCACCGGCGCCGACGTGCCGGTGTGCCTGTTCTCGCGCGCCTGCGACATGACCGGCGTCGGCGAGCAGCTCCTGCCGCTGGCGCTGCCGAGCATGCCCTGCGTGATGGTCAATCCGCGCGTGCCTGTTGCCACCAAGGACGTGTTCCAGGCGCTGGGCCTGCGCAACGGCGAACTCTTGGTCGGCGCAACGTCCGTTCTCGACGCTCCGGCGTGGCCCGAAGAGGGTGAGTCGATCGCCGATTGGGTCGACGTTCTCGAAACCGTGGCCAACGATCTCGAAGCCCCTGCGTTGCGGATCGAGCCCGTGATCGGCGAGGTGCTGGAAGCCTTGCGTGACTCCGCCGGCGTCAAGCTTGCCCGCATGTCCGGCTCCGGCGCGACGTGCTTTGCGATCTACGGCGCAGCGAACGAGGCGCATGCCGCCGCGGAAAAGATCCGGCGCGACCACCCCGGCTGGTGGGTGCATGCGGGGACGTTGAGCTAGGTTTTTCCTCGGCCGCGATACGTAGCCCGGATGGAGCGAAGCGCAATCCGGGATTCTTCCGCCGCGGCGTCCCGGATTGCACTACGATCGCTACCTTGCCAGCGCCAGATAGCCACTGATGGTCACGATCGACGTGATCGTCGATGCCAGAATGACATCGGACGTCATCGCCGCCTCGCGCTTGTAAAACTCCGCCAGCATGAACGGGCCCGTACCGGTCGGGAGCGCGGCCAGCAGCACGGCTGCATGCGTGAGTAGCGGGGAGAGGCCGAACACGGCGGTCGCCATCACCCAGGTGATAGCCGGCTGAAGCACGAGCTTGAAGCTCACGAGCAGCGCCGCCGATCCGACGTTCGTTTCCGAACTCTCGCGCCTGGTCGCAAGGAACAACCCGAGTGCAACAAGGGCGCAGGGTGAGGCCGCACCCCCCAGGAGTTTCAGGAAGCTTTCGGCGGCATCGGGCACGCTGAGACCGGTGACCGGAACGATCGCAGCCACGGCGGGAGCGACGAGCAGCGGATTGCGCAGCAGGGAGCCGCCGACCTTGGTGACGAGGTGCCTGCGCCGCTTCTCGGTCTGCAGCCCGGTCTCGATCAGCACGATCGCGATCGCAAAGAGCACGCAGACCGTGATGATCGTGGCAATCAGCGTCGGCGCCAGCGCCTCGCGGCCGAGCGCCGCGAGCGCAAGCGGGAAACCGACGAAACCGGTGTTGGCGTAGCCGGCATTGAGCGCGTCGATGGCAGCGTCGGCGAGATGGCGCGGGCGGCGCAGCCGAACGGCGATGGTCAGGCAGAACACCAGCGCCGCGCCGATGCCGAAGGCGGCGATGAAGCGCGGTTGCCAGACCTCGGCCCATTGCGCGTGGGCGACGATGTCGAACAGCAGAGCGGGAAGGGCGAGATAGACGACGAAGCGGTTCAGCTCGCCGGTGGCATGCGGGCCGAGGACGCCGATCCGCCGGGCCAGCCAGCCGGCGAAGATGAGCGCGAAAATGGGGAGGACGGCCGCGAGGGTGGAGAGCATCGGGAAACCAGGCATTGGAGGGACGAATTAGCCCTATCCAATCCAATCGATGTCATCCAATACTGATTGCTGCACTGCTTCATACCTTTTCGGTATAAAATGATCGACATCAGACAGATGCGCTACTTCGTGGCCGTCGCCGAGACGTTGCATTTCGGCCGTGCTGCCGAGCGCCTCCACATCAGCCAGCCGCCGCTCAGCCGGCAGATCGCGGCCCTGGAGAAGGAACTCGGGGTTCGCCTGTTCGACCGCCAGTCGCGGCGTGCGACGCTGACGCCAGCGGGCCGGCGCTTCCTGGAGGACGCGCGGGTGGTGCTGATCGGTTTCGATCAGGCCTGCCAGAACGCGCGCATGGCCGAGCGGGGCGAAATCGGCGAACTCTCGGTCGGCTTCATGATGCACGCGGCCTACACGGTTCTGCCGGGTCTGACGCGGCGCTACATGGCGAGCCATCCCGGCGTGCGCGTCGAGCTGCGCGAGGTGATCCCGGGAACCCTCGGCGACGCGGTGCTGACCGGGCGCTTCGATGCCGCGATCCTGTTCGATCCCGGTCCCGTGCGCGGTCTTGCGACGCAAGTCATCTTTCGTGAGCCGCTCAGCCTTGCGGTGCACGTCAGTCATCCGCTCGCCGCGCGGAAGGCGGTATCTGCGGGGCAGCTCAATGGTGAAGCCTTCATCGCCGCGCCGGCCGAAGTCGCGCCGAGGCTGCGCCAGTCGATCGCCGGCTATTGTCGTTCGGGCGGGTTCGAGCCGACGTTCAGGCTCGAAGTCGAACTGCAGCAGACCATCGTCAGCCTCGTGGCGGAGAATCTCGGCATTGCGCTGATACCGCGGTCGATGGCGAAGCTCGGAATTGCAAACCTGGCCTTCCGCGATCTCGAAGATGCGCCGATCATCGAGCACGTCGTCGCATGGCGGCCGGGCAATCTCAATCCGGCGCTGGCGCCATTTCTGGCGGAAGCGCACAGCGATGTCGCGGCTGGTCTGGATTAGCCCTCGGCCAGCCCGAGAAACCGCAGGATCTCACTCAAGACCTCTTCCGGTTTGTCATGCTGCAGCCAGTGTCCGGCGCCGGCGATGGTTTCGATGCGCGCCTGCGGGAAGTAGCGCTCCAGGCCCGCAGCCTTGGCGCCGGCGAGAAAACTTTCACCGGCATTGAGCAGCAGCGTCGGGCAGGCAATGCGCGACCACAGCGCGACGTGATCGTCCGGCCAGAGCCGGTGCGGCGCAGAGGCGCGCTGGTAGGGATCGAACTTCCAGCTATAGGTGCCGTCCTCGTTCCGCCGCGAGCCGTGCGTTGCAAGATGCAGCGCGAGGTCGCGGGCGAGGCGCTTGTTGTGAAGCACCATCTGCGCGGCCGCGTCTTCGAGGGTCGAATAGCGGCGCGGCGTGCGGTCGTGCAGCCTGTCGAGCTGGCTGACCCATTTGCTGATGCGCTCATGCGTCGGCGCTTTGGGGGTGTCCGGCAACATGGTGACGCCGTCGAGGACGACGAGCTTCGTGACCAGCTCGGGGAACGATCCTGAAAAGATCAGGCTCACCATGCCGCCCATGGAATGACCGATGAGAGTCACTTGAGGCGCTGCGATGCTGCGAATGAGCTGGGCGAGATCGTAGACATACTCGGTCAGCGCGTAGCTGCCGCCCTTGGTCCAGTCGGAATCGCCATGACCGCGCAGGTCGGGCGCGAGCACGTGAAAATGCGGCTGAAGCGAGCGGGCGATGGCGTCCCAGCTCCGGCAATGATCGCGGCCGCCATGGACCAGGATGGCGACGGGCGCGCCGTGATTGCCCCAATCGGCATAGTGCAGCCGCAGGCCGTGGGACTCGTAAGTGCGACTTTGCGGGGCGAGCATCGGGCGCCGATCCTTCGAAATGCCGGACGAGATAACAGCACGACTGGAGTAGCCTGCTGCCGGCCATTCCACAAGCAAGCCGCAGGTCACGGGCGCTTCGGCGGCGAGCTCGTGCCGGCTAGGCGGCGCATAGCGCGTCGGCGCTGCCGGGTCTTGCGCATCTTCGCGTCGTGACAGCGACGCGCGGTGCGCGACAACGACCTTGTCAGGAGGCGATAACGCGACCAGGACATCATCCTCATCGAACTCTCCATCGCAACAACCATGGGTGAGCCGCGAGCGATGGGTCGTTCGAATTCCACGCGTTACATCTTGGTCATTACGGGTCGGAAAGTCTTTCGGGCCGATGGCGACAATGTTGCGCGCACGCCGTCATCGCGAGCGGATCGGCCTCATCGAAATCGTTCATCGGTATTAAACCTGCGTAAGGCGCCGAACGCAGGACGCACTCGTCGCCTCCAACGGATGTTAGGAGGTGAACATCATGAAACTTGTATCTGCGTTTGTCGGCCTTGCCGCGCTTGGCGGGGTCACGCTGTCGAGCGGGGCTGCGTCAGCAGCACCGATCGAGGTACCTACCGGCTATGTCTGCAATGAATGGGGCCATTGCTGGCAACGCCACTACCATGGAGGCTACGACGATCCGCACTACTGGGGTGGTTACGGCTGGCACCATCATTGGGGTGACGGCTGGCGCTGGCATCATTGGGCTCGCTGGCACCGCTGGCATCATTGGCACCACTGGTGAAATCTGAGAAAGGGGCTTCGGCCCCTTTCTTTCTTCGGCTATCGCGTCGCCGGCGAGGCTGCCTGTCTCGTCACAGCCGTCAGATTCATGGTCAGCATGACGCCAGGTTTCGGAAGCTCCTGCACGGCAAACACGGTACGAGCGGGCCGGTGCTCCCCCATCATCTCGACATAGGCTGCGTTCATCGCGTCGAAATCCGACATGTGCTTGAGAAATACGTTGATGTGGGTGACGTGGTTGAGGTCGGAGTCCACCGCAGCCAGCATCGCCTCGAACGATCTGAAGATTTGCCGCGTCTGGGAGGCGACATCGGAGCCGGCCAGCTGTCCCGTCTCCGGATCGAAGCCCGCGGTCCCGCCGATCCAGATGTGTTCGCTGACCCTGGCAACGTGATTATAGGGTCCGATCGGTTTTGGCGTGTTCGGTGGAGTTAGCGTTTCTACCCGTGATGTCATCGTCGACCTCGCTCCATGGATCGCCTTCCAATGTACAATGGAAGATGGAGCAAGCGCATCTGCCAACCTTCGCTAGCCCTGCACCGGCCGCCGCGCCAGCGCGAGCGAGAGGCCAAGGCCGGCGATGAAGACGCCCGAGCCCTGTGTGAGACGCCGCATCAGATGCGGCCTGCCAATCAGCTGCGTGCGCGTTGCAGTTGCCATCAGCACCACAACGACATCGGCGAGCGTGTTCAGGATCACCGAGATCGCGCCGAGCACGATGAATTGCAGCGTGGGGCTCGTCCCCGCGGGATCGAGGAACTGCGGAATGAAGGCGAGGAAGAATGCAGCGGTCTTCGGGTTCAGCGCCTCGACCAGCACGCCGTCGCGGAACGCGCGCCTGTCGCCGACGGGCTCGCTCTCCAGCGAGAGCGCGCGGCCGGCGCTGCGGAAGGTCTTGATGCCGAGCCAGACCAGATAGAGCGCGCCGATGAATTTCACGACGGCAAACAGCTCCGCACTGGCAAGGATGATCGCGGAGATGCCGAGGCTGCCCGCGACGACATGAACCAGCCCGCCCAGCGCCGTGCCCGCAGTTGACGCAAAGCCGCTGGCGCGCCCCTCCGACAAGGTCCGTGCCGCGACGTAGAAGATGCCGGGGCCGGGAACGGCGGCAATGAGACACGCTGCGGCCAGGAACAGCCAGAAATTCGTTTCGATCATCCCGGTTTGGTAACGAAGCGTGCCGCGATTGCAAGGCCTCTTGTTCAGCCCATCCGGCGGAAGATCACGCTGGCATTCACCCCGCCGAAGCCAAATCCGTTGGAGATGGCGTTGAGCATCGGCATCGGCCGCGCGCTGCCTGCGACGATGTCGATGCCATCAGCGCCGGGATCTGCGTTTTCGAAATTGCGCGTCGGCGGCGCGACCTGGTCGCGCAAGGCGAGGACGGTGAAGATCGCCTCGAGGCCGCCGGCGGCGCCGAGCAGATGGCCGGTGGCCGATTTGGTCGCGCTCACCGCGATGCCGCGGTTGCGGCCGAACAGCGCGGCGATCGCGCCGAGCTCGCTTTCGTCGCCGGCCGGCGTCGACGTCGCATGCGCGTTCAGATGCTGCAAATCCGCGGGCGCGAGCTTCGCCTGGCGGAGCGCGATCTCCATCGCACGGCGGGCGCCGTTGCCGTCGGGCGGGCCCGACGTCATGTGATAGGCGTCCGCCGTCGTGCCGTAGCCCACGATTTCCGCAATCGGGGAGGCGCCGCGCGCCAGCGCGTGCTCCAGCTCCTCGATCACCAGGATGCCCGCGCCTTCGCCCATGACAAAGCCGTCGCGGTCGCGATCGAACGGGCGCGAGGCGCGCGCGGGCTCGTTGTTGAATCCGCTCGACAGCGCGCGGGCCGCGGCAAAGCCGCCAATGCTGACGATATCGATGCAGGCTTCCGCGCCGCCGCAGATCGCGACATCGGCTTCGCCTGCGCGGATCATGCGCGCGGCATCGCCGATCGCCTGGACGCCGGCGGCACAGGCGGTGACCGGTGTGCCCAGCGCACCCTTGTAGCCGTATTTGATCGAGACGTGGCCGGCGGCGAGATTGGCGAGAAACGAGGGGATGGTGAAGGGCGAGAGCCGGCGCGCGCCGCGCTGCTCGGTGATGCGCACCGCCTCCGCCATTGCCGGGAAGCCGCCGACGCCGGAAGCGATGATCGTCGCGGTGCGTTCCTGTGCGCTCGCGTCCTGCGGCACCCATTTGGCCTGCGCGACCGCCTCTGCGGTCGCGAGCAGCGCGAACAGGATGAAGCGGTCCATCTTGCGCTGGTCTTTTGGCGCGGCGGCTTGCGCGGGGTCGAAGCCGCCTTCGGCATCGTCGGCCTTGTCGGGCACGCGACCGGCAATACGCGCGGGCAGCGCCTGCGACCATTCCGGCAGAGGGCGCAGCCCGCTCTGGCCGGCGAGCAGCCGGCGCCAGGACAGTTCAACACTGCAGCCGAGCGGCGACACCGCCCCCATTCCCGTCACGACGATACGACGCATGTCAGTCTCCAGCCGGCGCAACGGCCGGGTTCATGGCTTTGAGCGAGCCGAGCCGCTTGCGCATCCCGCGACTGGCGCGGGGACCTGGGACGACGACCGCATTTGCGAGGGTGATCGGACGCATGTCGGCGGCATCGACCACGATCGGATCGAACGGGCGAGCGTCGCTCCGATTCGCCAGCACGATGGATTCGCCCCTGGGCGCGAGATGCCTGTTGCCGAAGGCCAGCAGCGCCACGATCACAGGGAAGAAATCCCGCGCCTTCTGCGTCAGCACGTATTCGTACCGCGGCGGCCGTTCATGATAGCGGCGGCGGACGAACATGCCGCTCTCGGTGAGATGGGCAAGGCGCCGCGAGAGGATGTTCGGCGCGATGCCGAGGCTTTGCGAGAATTCGTCGAATTTTGTCGCGCCCTGGAAGGCATCCCGCAAGATCAGGATGCTCCACCATTCGCCGACCGTCTCTACGGCGCGGCCGACCGGGCATTCCAGGATGGAGGGGGATTTCGGCTGCATGGCTGGAGCGTAGGTCAGTGGCTTGCAAAATGCAAGTTACTGGCTGAGCAGCAGCGGGTGTGGACGAGTGTTTGGCGAGAACGCCGTGGTCGGGTTCGTGGTGGGATGTACGGCAGGGACCTGCGCAAATGCTCTCGTGCCCCGGACGCAGCGCAGCAGCGTTTTCACGCTGCAGCGCGTCCGGGACAAGAGAGGGAATGCGCCGTTGCCTGGCTCTCCGTCATTGCGAGCGTAGCGAAGCAATTCAGAGTCTCGCCGCGGTGACGGACTGGATTGCTTCGCTGCGCTCGCAATGACGATGTTGATGCAGCGTGCGCATATCCGTCACCGTCACCCTGAGGCGCCGGAGCGTAGCGGAGGCCTCGAAGGGCGGCGGCCCGGCTGCATCCGGGCCGTTCATCCTTCGAGGCTCGCTACGCGAGCGCCTCAGGATGACGGGGCTAATAGTGGTGCGGAAGCGGAGCGCTAAGCCGTCTCGCTCAGTGCGACCGGGCCAGACAGAACGCGACCACCTGCTCCAGCGCGCTCTTCATCGGCGAGGACGGGAACAGCGCCAGCGCGTCGACGGCCATCGCACCGTAGTGCTGGGCGCGGCTGAGCGTATCTTCCAGCGCGCGGTGCTTGTTCATCAGGCCGATGGCATGGTCGAGGTCGGTGTCGCCGATCTCACCGCGCTCCAGCGCGCGGATCCAGAAGGCGCGCTCAGTGTCATTGCCGCGGCGGAAGGCGAGCACGACCGGCAGCGTGATCTTGCCCTCGCGGAAATCGTCGCCGGTGTTCTTGCCGAGCTTGGCGCTCTTGCCGCCATAGTCGAGCACATCGTCGACGAGCTGGAAGGCGATGCCGAGATTCATGCCGACCGAGCGGCAGGCGGTCTGCTCCGCCTTCGGGCGGTTGGCGATGACGGGGCCGACCTCGCAGGCGGCCGCGAACAGCTCCGCGGTCTTGCCACGGATCACGGCGAGATATTCGTCCTCGGTGGTGGCGGTGTTCTTGGCGGCGGCAAGCTGCATCACCTCGCCCTCGGCGATGGTGGCGGCGGCCGCGGAGAGGATGTCGAGCGCGCGGAGCGAGCCGACCTCGACCATCATGCGGAACGCCTGGCCGAGCAGGAAGTCGCCGACCAGCACGCTCGCCTCGTTGCCCCAGAGCATGCGCGCCGACAGCTTGCCGCGGCGCATCTCGCTCTCGTCGACCACGTCGTCGTGAAGGAGCGTTGCGGTATGCATGAATTCGACGGAGGCAGCGAGCTTGATGTGGCCGTCGCCGGTGTAGCCGGCGAGGTTGGCCATGGCGAGCGTCAGCATCGGGCGCAGGCGCTTGCCGCCGGAGGAGATGAGGTGGTTGGCGACCTCCGGGATCATGGTGACCTCGGAGCCCGTCCGCGACAGGATCGTGGCGTTGACGCGCTCCATGTCACCGGCGACAAGGGCAACCAGCTGTTCGATCGACGCGCCGGGAGTTTCGAAAGGTACGATGACGGCCACGCCGGTCTCCAATATTTGCCCCGGAGGGGCTATTCTGATGCAAATACAATAGAAACTGGCAGCGGATGCGGCAAGTGCCGCGGAACCATTGACATTTGCCGCTTTAGCCCCTTTCAGGCAGGAGACCTGCGTTTTGCGTGAACTGGTTCGGACCAACGACATGGTGCTGGTGTCGGCGATCGGCGCGCTGCTCGACGGCGCCAACATCCATCATCTGGTGCTGGACCAGAACATGAGCATTATCGAGGGCTCGCTGGGTATCCTGCCGCGGCGGATCCTGGTCCATGAGGACGACGCCCAGGAGGCCAGGGAACTCCTCACCGAGGCGGGCCTCAGCCATGAACTGCGCGGCGATGATTGAGGCCGCGGCAGAAATTACCGAGGACGCCTTTCTCGGCGGGCAGTTGCGGCTGAAGCAAAAGCGCTCTGGCCACCGCGCCGGCCACGACGCCATCCTGCTCGCGGCGGCGACGGAAGCGCGGGCGGGCGACCGTGTCGTCGATCTCGGCGCCGGCATCGGCGCGGCTGGGCTGGCGCTCGCCCGGCGCGTGGCTGGCATCAGCCTCAGCCTGGTCGAGATCGATCCGGAACTGGCCGAGCTTGCGCGCGCCAATGCGGTGGCGAATGCGATTGCTGCCGAGACGATTGTGCTCGACGTCACGGCGGACGCGCAGGCGTTTGCGGCAAATGGCCTCGTGCCCGACAGCGCCGACCTGGTGCTGATGAACCCGCCCTTCAACGATCCCGCACGCCATCGCGGTTCGCCCGATCAGGCGCGCCGGACCGCGCATGTTGCGAGCGAGGAGACGCTGAATGCATGGGTGCATGCGGCACGGCGCATCCTCCGATCGGATGGCGCGCTGACCTTGATCTGGCGCGCCGATGGAATCGCGGAGGTTTTGGCAGCGCTGTCACGTGGCTTCGGCAGCCTGTCGATCCTGGCGGTTCATGGCGAGGCGGGACGACCCGCGATCCGCGTGCTGGTGCGCGCGGTCAAAGGCGGCCGAGCGCCGACGCGACTGCTGCCGGGCCTCATGCTCAACGACGAGTCAGGCGTGCCTAAAAATCAGGTGACGGAGATTCTGGAGGGAAGGGCGCTCTTGCCGCTGGCGGAGCCGCGACGACTTACTGCGGAAGCGATTCCGACTGCTGCTCTTGCGGGGTCGTCAGACGGATCGCCATGAACAGCGCACCGACCAGCAGCAACAGCAGATAGATTTTCATGGTGTTCTCCGCTGCCTCATTGCAGCTTCCCAACGGGGAATCTGCAAAACACGTTCCGGGCACTTCCAATGACAGTCGCGTGATAAGAAATGGTTAAGCAGAGGTAACGGCATGGCCGAACAATTGAACGATCGTGAGGGTTCCGGCCTGGCCGACAAGCTCATGCAATATCTGCCGGCGCGCTTCCGTCCCGGCACGGCAGTGGTGCCGGTGGTGCGCCTGTCCGGTGTGATCGGTGCGGTGACGCCGCTGCGCCCGGGCATGACGCTTGCGGGCGTCGCGCGGGTGCTGGAGCGGGCGTTTTCGTACCGGAACGCCAAGGCGGTGGCGCTGGTGATCAATTCGCCCGGCGGCTCGCCGGTGCAGTCGCGCCAGATCTATCTGCGCATCAAGCAGCTCGCGGCGGAGAAGAAGCTGCCCGTGCTGGTGTTCGTCGAGGACGTCGCGGCGTCCGGCGGCTACATGATCGCCTGCGCCGGCGACGAGATCATCTGCGATCCGTCCTCCATCCTCGGCTCGATCGGCGTGGTCGGCGGCAGTTTTGGTTTCCAGGAGGCGATCAAGCGGCTCGGCATCGAGCGGCGGCTCTACACGGCCGGCGCGCACAAGGCGATGCTCGATCCGTTCCTCCCGGAAAACCCCGACGACGTGGCGAGGCTGAAGGCGCTCCAGCGCGAGATCCACCAGATCTTCATCGCGCTGGTGAAGGAGAGCCGCGGCGCGCGGCTGAAGGGCGCCGACGACACGCTGTTCACCGGCGAATACTGGGCCGGCGAGAGTTCGATCGCGCTGGGGCTCGCTGACGGCATCGGCGATCTCCGCTCAACTCTTCGTGCCCGCTACGGCGAGAAGGTTCTCACCCCCGTGATTGCGCAGCCGACCGGTCTGCTCTCGGGCCTTTTGGGGCGGAAATCGCCCGGTGCGGGCCAGCTTTCGGCCATGGAATCAATGGCCGGCCTGCCGGACGAGCTGATCTCGGCGGTCGAGACGCGGGCGATTTGGGCGAAATTCGGGTTCTAGGCGACGCCCTGCCGCGCCATTTGGTCCGGGCCGAGCCAATTGCGGCGCGGCCCGGTCTGCGCAAGAATGTCTGTGGGGGCTGAGCACTAGACAAGGATCGACCGATGCCGCCGTTTGTCGCTTTCGCGGGCGTCCTGGGCGGGCTTGCCGTGGTCCGCTGGGCCTACAAGACCGCTGTCCGGATCAACCATGAGCTGGAGGAGATGCGCCTGTCGCGCGTCGCTGAAGCCGCCCATGCCGGGGATATTCAGAAGCTGAAACGTGACCCAGTGACCGGAGCGTATCGGCCCGGCTAGGTAGCGCCACTCGCGTCATGCCCAGGCTTGTCCCGGGCATCCACGTTCTTCGTACCGCGACCAAGGTCGTGGATGGCCGGGACATAGGCGAGCGGAAGCGACGCCGTCTTTCAGACGGCTATGCCCGGCCATGACGGAGCACAGGGCCGCTTTCCGGGCCCCCTTTGCCTTGATTCCCATCCCCGCCGTCGATACGGTCCCGCGCGATTCAAAACCCCCCGCGAGAGCCTGATCTGACGATGGACGCCTCATTGCCCGCCCATATGCGCCCGGAACGCTCGTTCCAGGGCTTCATCCTCGCGCTCCAGCGGTTCTGGGCCGAGCAGGGCTGCGTGATCCTGCAGCCCTACGACATGGAGATGGGCGCAGGCACCTTCCATCCGGCGACCACGCTGCGCGCGCTTGGGCCAAAGCCCTGGAACGCCGCCTATGTGCAGCCCTCGCGTCGGCCCAAGGACGGCCGCTACGGTGAGAATCCGAACCGGATGCAGCACTACTACCAGTTCCAGGTGATCATGAAGCCGTCGCCGCCGAATCTTCAGGAGCTGTACCTGAAGTCGCTCGCCGCGATCGGCATCGATTCCGCCGTGCACGACATCCGCTTCGTCGAGGACGATTGGGAGAGCCCGACGCTGGGCGCCTGGGGCCTGGGGTGGGAATGCTGGTGCGACGGCATGGAAGTCAGCCAGTTCACCTATTTCCAGCAGGTCGCGGGTTTTGAATGCGCGCCTGTTGCCGGCGAGCTCACCTACGGGCTCGAGCGCCTCGCGATGTATGTGCAGGGCGTCGACCGCGTCTACGACCTCAACTTCAACGGCCGCGAGGGCGACGCCAAGGTGACCTATGGCGACGTGTTCCTGCAGGCCGAGCGTGAATATTCGAAGCACAATTTCGAAGTCGCCGACACCGCGATGCTGTTTGAGCAGTTCAAGATGGCGGAAGCCGCGTGCCGGAAGTACCTCGACGCCGGCTGGCAAAATAATTCAGAGTCCGGCAAGCGCGAGGCGCACCTGATGGCGCTGCCGGCCTATGACCAGTGCGTCAAGGCGAGCCACGTCTTCAACCTGCTCGATGCGCGCGGCGTGATCTCCGTGACCGAGCGGCAGAGCTACATTCTTCGCGTGCGCGAGCTGGCCAAGGCCTGCGGCGAAGCGTGGATCCATACTGAAGCGGGCGGAGCGGCCTGATGCCCGATCTTTTGCTTGAACTGTTCTCGGAAGAAATCCCCGCGCGCATGCAGGCCAAGGCGGCCGACGATCTGCGCCGCATGGTCACCGACAAGCTGGTCGCCGAGGGCCTGGTCTATGAGGGCGCGAAAGCGTTCGCGACACCGCGCCGCCTTGCGCTCACCGTGCACGGCATCCCCGCGCGCCAGCCCGACCTGAAGACCGAACGCCGCGGTCCGAAAATGGGCGCGCCCGATGCGGCCGTGCAGGGTTTTCTGAAAGCGACGGGTTTGAATTCGCTCGACGAAGCCAAGATCCAGCGCGACCCGAAGGGCGACTTCTACATCGCGCTGATCGAAAAGCCCGGCCGCGACGCGATCGACGTGCTCGCCGAGATTCTGCCGGTCATCATCCGCACCTTCCCCTGGCCGAAATCGATGCGCTGGGGCGCGCGCTCCGGAAAACCGGGATCGCTGAGCTGGGTGCGTCCGCTGCACGCGATCACCGCGACGTTCGGGCCCGAAACGGAAGATCCCGATGTCGTCAAATTCTCGATCGACGGCATCGAGACAGGCCAGACCACCTACGGTCATCGCTTCATGGCGCCGGCGGCGATCAACGTACGCCGCTTCGAGGACTACGAAGCGAAGCTGAAGGCCGCCAAAGTCATCCTCGATCCGCAGGCGCGCAAGGACATCATCTTCGCTGACGCCAAGGAGCTGACGTTCGCGCAAGGGTTCGAGCTGGTCGAGGATCAGGTGCTGCTCGACGAGGTTTCGGGCCTCGTCGAATGGCCCGTCGTCATGATGGGCTCGTTCGAGCCGGAATATCTCGCGATCCCGGAAGAGGTGATTCGCGCCACCATCCGCAACAACCAGAAGTGCTTTGTCGTCAGGGATGCCAAGACGGGCAAGCTGACCAACAAGTTTGTCCTCACCGCCAATATCGAGGCGCCCGACGGTGGCAAGACCATCGTCGCCGGCAACGAACGCGTGATCCGCCCGCGCCTGTCGGATGCGAAGTTCTTCTACGAGACGGACCTCAAGACCAGGCTTGAGGACCGGCTGCCGAAGTTCGAGCAGATCGTGTTCCATGAGAAGCTTGGAACTCAGGCCGCGCGGATCAAGCGCATCGAACGTCTCGCCGCCGAGATCGCGCCGCTCGTCGGCGCCGATGTCGCCAAGGCAACGCGCGCCGCGCATCTCGCCAAGGCGGACTTGCTGACGGAAGTCGTTGGCGAATTCCCGGAAGTACAGGGCCTGATGGGCAAGTACTACGCGCTGGCCCAGGGCGAGGATGCCTCTGTCGCCGCCGCGTGCGAGGAGCACTACAAGCCGCAGGGCCCGACCGATCGCGTGCCGACCGATCCGGTCAGCGTTGCGGTCGCGCTTGCAGACAAGATCGACACGCTGGTCGGCTTCTGGGCGATCGACGAGAAGCCGACCGGCAGCAAGGACCCGTATGCGCTGCGCCGTGCGGCGCTCGGTGTGATCAGGTTGATCGCTGAGAACAGCCTGCGTCTGTCGCTCATGAAGGTGGCGGCATCCGCACTCGCCGGCTTGTCGGTGAAGTCGGCCGATGCGGAGAAGCTTCCAAGCGATCTCCTCGCCTTCTTCGCTGATCGCCTCAAGGTCCAGCTCCGTGAGCAGGGTGCGCGTCACGATCTCGTCGATGCCGTGTTCGCCCTCGGTGGCCAGGACGATCTTCTTATGATCGTCCGTCGCGTCGAGGCGCTCGGCAAGTTCCTCGAGAGCGACGACGGCAAGAACCTGCTCGCCGGCATCAAACGTGCGAGCAATATCCTCGGTATCGAGGAGAAGAAGGACAAGCGCGCGTTCGACGGTGCGCCCGATGCTGCGCTCTATGGCCTCGCTGAGGAGAAGGCGCTGGCGAAGGCGATCGGCGAGGTGCAGGCGGAAGCGGGCGCCGCCGTCGCCAGGGAAGACTTTGCCGCCGCGATGAGCGCGATGGCAAAGCTGCGTCCGCCGGTCGATGCGTTCTTCGAGAAGGTTCGCGTCAACGACGACGATCCGAAGGTGCGTGAGAACAGGCTGAAGCTGCTCAACGAGATCCGCAGCGCCACGCGTGCGGTCGCGGATTTCTCGAAGATCCAGGATTGAGTTGGTCTCGTGCCCCCGGACGCAGCGCTTCTTCAGCGGTGCGCTGCAGAGCCGGGGCCCATGTTAGCCTCGTGCTCGTAGCTTCTGGGTCCCGGGTCGCGCTGCGCTTGCCCCGGGACACGAGAGCGTGCACAGACGACGCCCAAAAAAGCCCCGCCCGGCGGGGGGAGAACCGGGCGGGGCCTGATGTCCGTACTACGCGATGCGCGCCAGCCTGATTGAAGTGACACGCCGGACATCGAGTTGATCGGAAGCGTTTTCGAGCGAAGTGGATACCGGTTCGCGTGAAGAAAACGCGTTCAGACGAGAATCTAATCCATCACCTCGACGACGCGCCGCGAGCGCGGCTCGACCAGCACGGTTGCGCCGTTTACGACGGTGTAGCGGTAGGTGGTGGCGCCGAAACGTTGCGGCACGTCATAATAAGTGACGCCGCTTTCAGGTAAGGTGGCGCCGACCACCACGCGATCCGGGACACGGAAGGCCGGCACACGTTGCTCGACGACATATTCGCGGAATGCCGGCCTCTGTTCGACCGCAATCGTCGGGCCGCTGTCGACGACAACAGGCGCGCGGCCAACAGTGAGACCGGATTGCGCAGACGCTGCGATCGGCGAGCCGAGCGCGGCGCCAAGCGCAGCGAGGGCGAGAATCCTGTTCCGCATGGGCAACTCCTTCGAACTGATTTCAGCCGGCGCCACTGGCGCGACCGGTTGCCAATGCATGTCCCCTTCGCAATGTTCCGGGAAAAGCCCTGCCGCATCAGCGGCAATTTCGGGCAGTTTTCGCGAAGCCGGGAACCTGTTCGCGCCTTGTGCGTCTCTACCCGCGGAACCCGGTCCGGTATGATCCAGCCGCGATTCGCCTCACGTCACGGAAAGACAATTCATGCACATCACCGTCGCCCACATCTCGCCGCTTCTGTCGCTGCTTGCGGGCGTGCTCATCCTGATCATGCCGCGCCTTCTCAACCTGATCGTCGCGATCTTTCTCATCATAAATGGTGCGATCGGGCTCGGATTGTTGAAGTGGCTCCATCTCTAGGCCTTCATTTTCCGGAACTCTTCGACTTGCGCGGGCCTGCCCAAAGTGGTGTAAGGCGCGCGATTTCCCTTTCCTCTCGCAGGTTGTGTGCAAGCTATGGCCAAAGCCGCCTCGAAGCCCAATAAAACTCCAGCGAAAACGCCAGCGAAATCAAAGTCCTCCGCCGCGGCGAAAGCCGCGCCGGCGGCTCGCAAGGCGCTCGCCAAAAGCGCCCCGAAGCCGGTTGCCAAGGCGGCTGTAAAGCCGGCTGCGAAGCCCGCGGCGAAGGCTGCGACCAAGTCGGCTGCGCCGAAGGTTGCCGTGAAGCCTGCCCCCAAAAAGGCCGCGCCCGCCAAGGCGGCGCCAGCCGCGGGCAAGGCCGGCAAATGGGTGTTCACGTTCGGCGACGGCAAGGCCGAGGGCCGGACGGAGATGCGCGACCTGCTTGGCGGCAAGGGCGCCAACCTCGCCGAGATGGCCAATCTCGGCCTTCCCGTGCCTCCCGGCTTCACCCTCCCGACCTCGGTCTGCACCTACTTCTACGCACACGACAAATCCTATCCGAAGGAATTGCAGTCGCAGGTTGAGAAGGCGCTCGACCATGTCGGCAAGTTGACCGGCAAGGTGTTCGGTGACGTCAAAAACCCGCTGCTCGTCTCCGTGCGCTCCGGCGCGCGTGCCTCGATGCCGGGCATGATGGACACCGTGCTCAATCTCGGCCTCAACGACGAGACCGTGGAAGCGCTGTCGGAACTGTCGGGCGACCGTCGCTTCGCCTATGACAGCTATCGCCGCTTCATCACGATGTATTCGGATGTGGTGCTCGGCTTCGAGCATCATCACTTCGAGGAAATCCTCGACACCTTCAAGGACAGCCAGGGCTATACGCTCGACACGGACCTCAGCGCCGAGGACTGGGTCGGACTGGTCGGCAAGTACAAGGACGCGGTCGCGCGCGAGACCGGCAAGGATTTCCCGCAGGACCCGCACGACCAGCTCTGGGGCGCGATCGGCGCGGTGTTCTCATCCTGGATGAACGCGCGTGCGGTGACCTATCGCAGGCTGCACGACATTCCGGAATCCTGGGGCACCGCGGTCAACGTGCAGGCCATGGTGTTCGGCAACATGGGCGAGACGTCGGCGACCGGCGTCGCCTTCACCCGCAACCCCTCGACCGGCGAGAGCAAGCTCTACGGCGAGTTCCTGATCAACGCGCAGGGCGAGGACGTGGTGGCGGGCATCCGCACGCCGCAGGACATCACCGAGGAAGCGCGCAAGGAATCCGGTTCCGACAAGGCGTCGATGGAAGCGGCGATGCCGGAAGCCTTCAAGGAGCTGACGCGGATCTACACGCTGCTCGAGAAGCACTACCGCGACATGCAGGACATGGAGTTCACGGTCGAGCAGGGCAAGCTGTGGATGCTCCAGACCCGCGGCGGCAAGCGCACCGCCAAGGCGGCGCTGCGCATCGCGGTCGAGCTTGCCAATGAAGGGCTGATCTCGAAGAAGGAAGCGGTGACGCGGATCGATCCCGCCTCGCTCGACCAGCTGCTGCATCCGACCATCGATCCCGACGCCAAGCGCGACGTGATCGCGACCGGCCTGCCGGCCTCGCCCGGCGCGGCCTCCGGCGAGATCGTGTTCTCCTCGGACGAGGCGGCCAAGCTCCAGGCCGACGGGCGCAAGGTGATCCTGGTCCGCATCGAGACCAGCCCGGAAGACATCCACGGCATGCACGCCGCCGAAGGCATCCTGACCACCCGCGGCGGCATGACCTCGCACGCGGCGGTGGTCGCGCGCGGCATGGGCAAGCCCTGCGTCTCCGGCTGCGGCACCATCCGCGTCGATTACGGCCGCGGCACCATGAGCATCGGCTCCCGCACCTTCAAGACCGGCGACGTCATCACCATCGACGGCTCGCTCGGCCAGGTGCTCGCCGGCCGCATGCCGATGATCGAGCCGGAGCTGTCCGGCGAGTTCGGCACGCTGATGAAATGGGCCGACCAGGTCCGCAAGATCGGCGTGCGCGTCAACGGTGACACGCCGGAGGACGCGCGCACCGCGATCAAGTTCGGCGCGGAAGGCATCGGCCTCTGCCGCACCGAGCACATGTTCTTCGAGGAGACGCGCATCCGCACGGTGCGCGAGATGATTCTCTCCGAGGACGAGCAGTCGCGCCGCGCTGCGCTGGCCAAGCTGTTGCCGATGCAGCGCGCCGACTTCGTCGAGCTGTTCGAGATCATGAAGGGCCTGCCCGTCACGATCCGACTTCTGGATCCTCCCCTCCATGAATTCCTGCCGCACACCCATGCCGAGGTCGAGGAAGTGGCGCGCGCCATGAACACTGACCCGCGGCGCCTGGCCGACCGTGCGCGCGAGCTCTCGGAGTTCAATCCGATGCTCGGTTTCCGCGGCTGCCGCATCGCGATCGCCTATCCGGAGATCGCCGAGATGCAGGCGCGTGCGATCTTCGAAGCCGCAGTCGAGGCCGAGAAGCGCACCGGCAAGGCCGTCGGCCTCGAGGTGATGGTGCCGCTGATCGCAACCAAGGCGGAACTCGACCTCGTCAAGGCGCGCATCGATGCCACCGCGAAAGCCGTGATGCGCGACACCAACACCAAGATCGCCTACCAGGTCGGCACCATGATCGAGCTGCCGCGCGCCTGCCTGCTCGCGGCCGAGATCGCCGAGAGCGCGGAGTTCTTCTCGTTCGGCACCAACGACCTCACGCAGACCACCTACGGCATCAGCCGCGACGACGCGGCGAGCTTCCTCGGAACCTACGTGTCCAAGGGCATCCTCCCGGTCGATCCCTTCGTCGCGCTCGACCAGGAAGGCGTCGGCGAGCTCGTCAAGATCGGCGTCGCGCGCGGCCGCAAGACGCGCCCGAAGCTCAAGGTCGGCATCTGCGGCGAGCACGGCGGCGATCCCGCCTCCGTCGCCTTCTGCCACGACATCGGCCTCGACTACGTCTCCTGCTCGCCCTACCGCGTGCCGATCGCCCGCCTCGCGGCGGCGCAGGCGGCGCTCGGCAAGGCGATCGCGAGCCAGGCGTAAGCGCGGCGTTGAAGTGCTGAAAGCGAAGAGGCGGGGCTAGGCCCCGCCTCTTTCATTTGAGGCGACACTCCACCCACACTTCATTGCGAGCGCCCCACACTCACTGTCATCGCCCGGCTTGACCGGGCGATCCAGTATTCCGAGACAACGGTGATTGAATCGAGAAGCCACGGCGTACTGGATGCCCCGCTTTCGCTGGGCATGACAGCTGTGGTGTGGAGGGGCTTTGCGAAAACGCTAACGATGAGAACTCGTCGCACGTCCCGTAATGGCACGCCTGCGCAAGAGTTCCTTCACCATTCGCGTTGACCGAATGTTTACCGCTTTACGAGAGGCGGCGTTTACCAACGTGCATCATTGCCCGTGAAAACACCTGCAATCGCTTGAGTGTGCCGCACGCGCAACGCCGATTAACGCCCCGGCAACCTAAATTGGATATTGACGATAAAGATCGAATTGTACGGACGTACTGCGGTTCGATTTTTCTGGCGTAAGCGTAGCGTGAGCGTGTCGATGTCAGTGTTGCGTAACCATCCGAAGGGCGCGCGGTTCGCGTCCTTCGGAATCGGTCTCTGCATCTTCGCATTGATGCCGAGAGAGACCGGCTATCAGGATATCGCGTCTTTGCTGGCGCGCCAGCCCGGCGTCGCCGAACGCTGGCAGAAGCAGGTGTTTTCCGCCGCGTCCTCGATCCAGCTCGCCACCTACAGCTTTTCCCGTCCGATCGGCACTTCGCTTCCGCAAAGCGCGATGGTTCGCCTGGCGAGCCTCGATGGTCGCGACGTCACCGGCGCGATCGGCCGCAATCCTGCGCTTCAGGCGCCGCCGCGCTACCAGGCTGCCGATTTTCCCAAGGTCGATCGCTCCATGAAGGGCGATCGTCTCGCGAGCGTCACGCCCACGCAGGCTCCCGAGACGACCGCACCATCGGCCGCGCCGGCACAGCAAGATCCAGCGACATCAAACAGCTCGGTGTTCGGCGCCAAGACCGCCGCGTTGCCGCAAATCATGTCGCCGGAGTCCGCGGCGGCGCTCGATCCCGAGCTTCAGGAAGCGCTGCGTGCGCCGCCGCTGCCGCAATATGCCAATCCGCCACAAGCCAGTGACGCAGCGCACGCGTTCGCGGTCCAGCCGCTCGAGGCGCTGAAGCAGGCGACCCTTCCGGATGCAGCGCCGCGCGATCCCTTCCGCGTCAAGACCTCGAACCTGTTTTTCGGCAGCTCCTCGCTCGGCGGCAATCTCGAGAGCATCGAGAGCTGGCAGCCCGGCGCCGAGCCGCTGATCGTGATGCCCGACCCTGACATGAAGGTGACGGCCGCGCTGTCGCCGCCGTCGGCCGAGATCGCCAGGGACATCGAAAGCGGCGAGAGCGTCGCGCCGAAGGGCGAGGTCAATGCCGACAACCAGCGCGCCAGATCGCCGGCGGAGCGGCTCGCGCTCGACGGCAAGTCGCGCGCAAAGGCCGAGAAGTGTCTCGCCGAAGCCGTCTATTTCGAATCGCGCGGCGAGGCCGTGCGTGGCCAGATGGCTGTTGCGCAAGTCGTGATGAACCGCGTCTTCTCCGGCAAATATCCGGACACCGTGTGCGGCGCGGTCTATCAGAACAAGCACCGCCATTTGGCGTGTCAGTTCACCTTCGCCTGCGACAACAATGCCGACGTCATCCGCGAGCCCGAGATGTGGGAGCGCGCGAAAAAGATCTCGGAGGCGATGCTCGACGGCCAGATCTGGCTGCCCGAGGTGGGCAAGTCCACGCACTACCACGCCTATTGGGTGCGTCCGTCCTGGGTCGCCGAGATGAAGAAGATGTACAAGACCGGCGTCCACACCTTCTATCGCCCGCGCGCCTGGGGCGACGGCAGCGAAGAACCGAGCTGGGGCACGCCGGCCCAGACCGCCGCGCTGTCCGCCGAGCTCGCCCAGGAAGCCAAGAGCTCCGCCGAGATGGGTGTGAGCGAGCGAAGGTAGACTGCCTTAATTCTCGGTGCTTGCGGCCCATCCTTCGAGACGCCCGCCGTGGGCGGGCTCCTCAGGATGAGGTCTTGCTCCGCGGCGAAATCTTGGACCCTCATGGTGAGGAGCGCCGCTTGCGGCGCGTCTCAAACCACGAGGCCGAGGTGGCTCGCCGCTCACGCCTCGATATCCAGCGCGCAGTCGAAATTCGGCGCCGAATGCGTCAACGCGCCGGATGAGGCGTAGTCGACGCCGGTCGCCGCGATTGCCGCGATCGAGTCCAGCGTGACGCCGCCGGATGCCTCCAGCTTGAGGCGCCCCTCGTTGAGCCTGACAGCCTCGCGCAGCGTCGCAAGGTCCATGTTGTCGAGCAGCACGGCATCGGCGAGCCCGGTGCCGAGCACCTCGCGGAGTTGCGCGAGCGTATCGACCTCGATCTCGATCTTGACGAGATGACCGGCATGCGCGCGGGCGCGCTCCAGAACCGGGCGGATGCCGCCGGCGACCGCGATGTGGTTGTCCTTGATCAGGATCGCATCGTCGAGCCCGAAGCGGTGGTTGAAGCCGCCGCCGCAGCGCACGGCGTATTTCTCCAGCGCCCGGAGCCCCGGCGTGGTCTTGCGCGTGCAGCAGATGCGCATTGTCGTGCCTTCGGTCCGCGCGACGTAGTCGGCAGTGAGCGTCGCGACACCCGACAGCCGGCCGATGAAATTCAGCGCGGTCCGCTCGGCCGTGAGGATGGCGCGCGCCGGGCCCGTGATCGTCAGCACGTGCTGGCCGCGGGCAACCCGTGCGGCGTCGCGGACATGCGCGCGCACGTCGATGTCGGGCGAGAGCTTTTGCAGCGTCGCCAGCGCCAGCGGCAAGCCGGCGATCACGCCGGACTGGCGCGCGACCAGGATGGCCTGCGCCTTGGTCGCCTCCGGGATCGTTGCAAGCGAGGTGATGTCGCCGGCGCGGCCGAGATCCTCGTCGAGCGCGCGATGCACTGCCTCGTCGATCGCAAGCGGCGACAGGAAGGCGTCGGGATAAAGCAGTGACGTCGGGGTGATCATGGGGGACTCCATCAGGCGATCATCGGTCGGGCGGTGCGTGGCAGCGGACGCTCGCTCAGGCTCTCGGCGATCTCACGTGCCTCCGTGAGCGTCGTCATCGTTCTCTTTGCCAGCGTCGGGACATCCGCCGGATGGTCGGAGCGGAAATGCGCGCCGCGGCTCTCGCGCCGCCTCCAGGCTGACGCAGCGACGAGCAGGGCTGACGCCGCCATGTTGCGGAGCGCGATGCTTGCGGGGCCGCGTTCGACTGCGGCGAAGCTGCGCACGGCCTCCGCAAGCCCGTCACTGTTGCGGATCACGCCGACATGCGCGCTCATCATCGTTCGCAACCGCTTCACGTCGGCAGCGTCCGGCGTGCCGCCGCGCGACGTCACCAACGCATCGGGAAGGCGGGCAGGTGAGGGGATCGCGCAGCCGGCGATGTCGTCGGCGATGCGGGCGGCGTAGACCACGGCCTCCAGCAGCGAATTCGACGCCAGCCGGTTGGCGCCATGCGCGCCGGTGGAGGACACTTCGCCGCCGGCCCAGACCCCGTCGATCGAGCTGCGGCCGCGCTCGTCCACCGCGATGCCGCCCATATGGTAGTGCGCCGCCGGCGCGATCGGGATGGCCTGCGTGGCGGGATCGATGCCGGCCGCGATGCAGCTTGCATGGACGGTCGGAAATTTATCGGCGAAGCGCGTGCCGAGCGCCTGCCGGGCATCGAGGAAGGCACCGCGCCCGGCCGCGATCTCGGCGAACACGCCGCGCGCCACGATGTCGCGCGGCGCGAGCTCTGCGAGCGGATGGAGCGTCGTCATGAAACGTTCGCCATCGCCGTTGATCAGCGTCGCCCCTTCGCCGCGCAGCGCCTCCGTTGCCAGCGGCGCCGGATCGCGGCCGACCATGATGGCGGTAGGGTGGAACTGCACGAATTCAGGGTCGGCGATCACGGCGCCGGCGCGTGCGGCGACCGCAAGGCCGGAGCCGCTGGCTTCTAGCGGGTTGGTGGTGACGGCATAGAGATGGCCGAGGCCACCGGTCGCCAGCACCACCGCGCGAGAGGCAAGCAGGAGCGGACTTGCAGCGGGATTGCCGGCCTCGCGCAATTGAAGGCCGGTGATCGCGCCGTCCTCGGTCAACAGCGCTTCGGCGACGAGACCTTCCATCAGTCGGATCGACGGCGTGCGGCGCACGGCCTCGCTCAGCGCCGCAATGATCGCGGCTCCGGCCCCGTCGCCGCGCACATGCACGATGCGCCGCGCCGAATGCGCGGCCTCGCGGCCGACCGCGAGCTGGCCTTCGAGGTCGCGGTCGAACGGCACGCCATAGGCGAGCAGGTCATGGATTCGTGGCGCGGCCTCGCGCGCGATCCCGAGTGCGACCGCCTCGTCGACAAGACCGCCGCCGACGGCGATGGTGTCAGCGGCGTGCGCCTCCGGGCTATCGCCTTCAGCCACGGCCGCTGCGATGCCGCCTTGCGCCCATGCGGACGACGCGCCCTGTCCGAGCGGGGCGGCCGAGATCAGCGTTACCGGCCGCGGCGCGAGCTTCAGTGCACAAAAGAGTCCGGCGAGGCCACCGCCGACGATGACGATGTCATCGGTGCTGCGGGTGAGATTGTGGATGTTGTCTTGCATGCTTCACTCTCAATTCTTCAGATTGATCATCCGCTCGACCGAGCGCCGCGCGCGTTCCGCGAGCGCGGGATCGATCGTGACCTGCTCGCCAAGCGTGAGCAGGCTGTCCAGAATGTTGGCGAGCGTGATGCGCTTCATGTGCGGGCAGAGATTGCAGGGGCGGAGCATCTCCACATCAGGCAGCTCGGCGCGGACATTGTCGGCCATCGAGCATTCCGTGATCATGACGAGCCGCCGCGGCCGCCGCTCGCGCACCCAGTTGATCATGTGCGCGGTCGAGCCGGTGAAGTCGGCTTCCGCCAGCACATCAGGCGGACATTCGGGATGCGCGATGATCTGCACCGACGGGTCGGCCTCGCGATAGGCGCGCAGCTCCTCGCCGGTAAAGCGCTCGTGCACCTCGCAGGCACCCTTCCAGGCGATGATCTTCACGTCGGTCTTCGAGGCCACATACGTCGCGAGATAGCGATCGGGCAGGAAGATCACGGTCGGTGCGTTCAGGCTCTCGACCACTTGCACCGCGTTCGACGAGGTGCAGCAGATGTCGACCTCGGCCTTCACCTCTGCGGAGGTGTTGACATAGGCGACGACAGGCACGCCGGGAAATTTTTCGCGGAGCAGGCGAACGTCCGCGCCCGTGATGCTGTCCGCGAGCGAGCAGCCAGCGCGCGCGTCCGGGATCAATACCATCTTGTCCGGGTTGAGCAGCTTTGATGTCTCCGCCATGAAGTGCACGCCGCATTGCACGATGATGTCGGCCTTCACCTTGGTCGCTTCGACCGCGAGCTGCAGCGAGTCGCCGCCGATGTCGGCGACGCAATGAAAGATCTCCGGCGCCTGATAGTTGTGCGCGAGGATGACCGCGCCGCGGGCCTGCTTCAGCTCGTTGATCGCCTTGATCGTCGGCGCCATCAGCGGCCACTCGATCGGGGGGATCACGTGCTTCACGCGCTCATAGAGCGGTGCAGTGGCCCGCTCGACGTCCGCAGTCCATTCCAGTGAGGGCTTCGGCAGCGCGGGGCCGGTTCGCGCTGCTATGGCGCGCGGAGGAGCGGGGACTTGGCCCTTCGGCCGGTTGGCAAAGTCGTCGGGGCCGTAAATTCCAGTGATGGGCATCGAAGCCTCCCGTGAATGCTAATTATGCTCCATGTGAGTATATATAGGGTCTGAGAAATCCGGCCGAGAGGGCCGGTGGGTTTCGCTAGAGCTCACATATACTCAATCTGAGTAAATCAAAGATAACACGTGCCCGAGCAGGCCGCTAGCCCCAGCCGCACACATTCCCGTCAAATCGCGCCCGACGGGTCGGGGAGCGCCGCGATGAAACGCAATGCTCCGGCGGCGGCCCTTCGTGGAACGCAATCATTTTTCACTTGGGATCTTCATGCATCTGCATTAAACGCGTGACTCGCGGTTGCCTATTCCGGATCCGCCAGCGACTGATGAGGAACCCATGTCCACTCAAGCGGGCGAGCTCGGTCCGGTCTCGCGTTCCTCCTCCTGGCGCACCCCGGCGATCATCATTCTCTGCGGCTGTGCCATCGGCATGCTTGGCTTCGGCCCGCGCTCGGCGCTCGGCTTCTTCGTGCAGCCGATGAGCCATGAGTTCGCCTGGGGCCGCGACGTGTTTGGCCTCGCCATCGCCTTTCAGAATTTGCTGTGGGGATTGGGCCAGCCGATTGCCGGCGCGGTCGCCGATCGCTTCGGCCTGTTCCGGGTGATGTGCGTCGGCGCGCTGCTCTATGCCGGCGGCCTTCTTTTGATGCGCTATTCCTCGACGCCGCTGTCGCTGAACATCGGCGCAGGTGTCATGGTCGGCTTCGGTCTCGCCGGCTGCTCTTTCAATCTGGTGCTGTCGGCCTTCACCAAGCTGTTGCCGGCCGAGAAGCGCGGGCTTGCACTCGGCGCCGGCACCGCGGCGGGTTCGTTCGGGCAGTTCCTGTTCGCCCCGATCGGCGTCGCGCTGATCGACAATTTCGGCTGGCAGCAGGCGCTCACCGTGTTCGGCTTCCTGATGCTGCTGATCATCCCGCTGTCGCTGGCACTCTCGACGCCGCCGGTCGCAACCACGGCCAATGCGACGCCAGCGGATGAGCAGACCTTCACGAAAGCGCTCGCCGAAGCCTTCGGCCATCGTTCCTATGTGCTGCTGGTGCTCGGCTTCTTCACCTGCGGCTTCCAACTCGCCTTCATCACCGTGCATCTGCCGGCGTTCCTGGTCGATCGCGGCATCTCGACGCAAACCGGCGGCTGGGTGATCGCGGCGATCGGCCTGTTCAACATCATGGGATCGCTGAGCGTCGGCTATCTCCAGAACTCGCTGCCGAAGCGCTACATCCTCTCCGCGATCTATTTCACGCGCGCGCTTGCGACGCTCGCCTTCATCTCGTTCCCGATCACGCCGTTCTCGGCGATCGCATTCGGTGCGGTCTCCGGTCTGACCTGGCTGTCGACGGTGCCGCCGACCTCGGCGCTGGTGGCGCTGATGTTCGGCACGCGCTGGCTCGCCACGCTCTACGGCTTCGCCTTCGTCAGCCATCAGGTCGGCGGCTTCCTCGGCGTCTGGCTCGGCGGCATCGTGTTCGAAAAGTTCGGTTCCTATACGCCGATCTGGTGGCTCTCGATCCTGTTCGGCGTGCTGTCCGCGCTGATCAATCTTCCGATCGTCGAGAAACCGGTTCAGCGAGCGGTTGCGCAGCCTGCCTGATCGGCTAAACATCCCCTGAAACAAGTCCAGGGAGTTCAGTCGTGGCCACATTCAAGGCGATCCGGATCGACAAGGCGGACAAGGGCACCACCGCCGCACTCACGCAGTTCGACGACGCCGAACTGATGGACGGTGATGTCACGGTCCGCGTGGAATGGTCGACGCTGAACTACAAGGATGGCCTCGCGCTCACCGGCAAGGCGCCGGTGGTGCGCCGCTTCCCGATGATCGCCGGCATCGATTTCGCCGGCACGGTTGAAACCTCCTCCCATCCGCAATGGAAGGCGGGCGACAAGGTCGTCTGCACCGGCTGGGGCATGGGCGAGACCCATCTCGGCGCCTATGCCGAGAAGGCGCGGGTCAAGGGCGACTGGCTGGTCGCCTTGCCGCAGGGCCTGTCGGCGCGTGACGCCATGGCGATCGGCACCGCCGGCTTCACCGCGATGCTGTCGGTGCTGGCGCTGGAGAAGCACGGCCTGTCGCCGAAGAGCGGCCCTGTGGTGGTGACGGGCGCGGCCGGCGGCGTCGGCTCGGTCGCCACCGCCGTGCTCTCGAAGCTCGGTTATCACGTCATCGCCTCGACCGGCCGCGCCTCGGAAGCCGACTATTTGAAAGAGATCGGTGCGGCCGAGATCATCGACCGCAATGAATTGTCGGCGGCGGCCAAGCCCCTCGCCAAGGAGCGCTGGGCGGGCGGCGTCGACAGCGTCGGCTCGACCACGCTCGCGAATCTCCTGTCGATGACCAAGTATGGCGGCGCGATCGCGGCGTGCGGTCTGGCGGCCGGCATGGACCTGCCGTCTTCTGTCGCACCCTTCATTTTGCGCGGGGTGTGCCTTCTCGGCATCGATTCCGTGATGTGCCCGATCGAGCCGCGGAAAGCCGCCTGGCAGCGTCTGGCCTCGGATCTGGATCGGACAAAACTATCTGAAATTACTCATGAAATTCCGCTCGAAGAAGTTTCGGAATGGGGCGCGAAAATACTCGCCGGCCAGGTCCGCGGCCGCATCGTGGTAAAAATTGTCTAACGGCGTTCAGACTTTACCAACCAAGCTGCTTCAATGTTGCCTTGGTTAGTATGGTAAGCAGCGGGTAAAGAGATAAGGCATCGCCCGCGCTGGGGTTGGTTCGGAGTTGAGCATGCTTGCGCGTATTGTGTTGGGGGCTGTCACGGCGGCAGCGACGTTTGCGCCGGCCATTGCAGGAAGCATGAACGCCGACGAGGCGCGCCGCTTCGTTGCCGGTAAGGTGTTCGCCTTCACCTGTTTCGACGGCACCCGCGGCGCAGGCCGCATCCTGGACGATCTCGGCGCCGCCGGCGCGGTGCAGTTCTCGGGCGCAGGCCCGGTGAAGCATCTCCGCCTGCCCGGCAACACGCTCCAGATCCGCGGGCAGAACGTCTGCGCCTCGATCAAGGGCATTCCGTTCGAGCCCTGCTTCAACCTGGATAAGACCGACGATCGCAGCTTCCGCGGCTCGGTGTCGGGCATGGGCTTCGCCTATTGCGACTTCCACCACCAGGGCGGCAATCAGATGCTGATGGCCCGCGCCGTGGCGCGTCCGCGTTCGCTGCGCTCTTCGGAGCGCACCGGTTCGGTCGCTGCGTCCAACACTGAAGTCGCCGCGCGCGTCGAGACGCCGCGTGTCGAGAGCAGCCGGCTCGAGCCGGTGAAGTCCGAAGCCAAATCGGAGCCCGCCAGGAACGACGCTCCGCTGGAATTGCGCCGCTCGACCCAGTGAGCTGGCTGCGCGGGACCGCCCGCGCATTTTGTCGTTGAAAATATTCGTCGGTCACCAAGCCGCCGCGCCGTAGTCATACGGACGGCGGCTTTCATGCCTTGGTAGCGACTCGCGTCCCAGTTTGCCCAGGGCCGGGGGGTGCAAGGGTACTACGATGTCGCTGTATTTCTTTCGCATCAGCACCGGTCGTTATTCCGGCGCCGCCGACCAGCCGTACGAGTTCGAGGATCGCGCCGCTGCTTGGGCCGAGATGAGCGAGGTCTGCGCCAACCTGCTCGGCAGCATCGCGCGCAACCTGAAGCCGAACGCGAAGTGGAGCATGGAGCTGCTCGACGAGAACAAGAAGCCGGTCTTCCGCGTCAGCCTGGTCGGTGAGACCGTGTGCTGATGACCGCGAACGGGCAACCGTTAACGGACGCCAGCGCGTGCAAATCCGCGAGTTCCATTTCATTGCACGTGAAAAGTGTGCAACTGCAGTAGTTTAAGCACGATTTCAGTATTTCTACCCAGGCTGCCGCGGCTACCCTTAACGTTAATGAGTAACCTCGCGGTTAGCCTTCCCGGACTGTTCACGCGCGTCGGCGCGGCAATGCGTATCCGGGGATTATGTCGATGATGTTCATTCAGAACCTGCGAATTGGCACCAAGCTCGCTGTGACCTCGGCACTCACCATCGCGCTCGTCGCGCTGATGATCGTCCTCCAGATGAACGGCGACGCTGCGGTTCAGAAGCTCAGCAATGGGGCATCGGGGCAGCAGTCGATCGCGCAAAGCGCCGCGGAAGCCAAAGCGTCGGTCCGCGGGATGCAGATCGGCATTCGTGACATCCTGAGCTCCACGTCGCCGGCCGAGTTGCAGAAGGCCGTCACCTATTTCAACGATCGGCAGACCGCGGCCCTGAAATTCGCGGACGAGATGGCGAAGCTGTCGCGCTCGCCGGAGAATCACAAGCGGATCGACCGCCTGGTCGTGTTGGTCGGCAATTTCAGCAAGGGGCAACAGCAGATCGAAGCGATCCGCAAGCAGGAGCTCGCCCTGAGCGCGAAGAAGGACGGCGAGGCGGCAGCACCGCTCGCAAAGCTCGTGGCCGAGGTCGACCGCATCCGCAAGGAGATGCTGGCGCCGATCAACGAAGAGATATCGGAGCTGACCAACGAGATCATCAACTTTGCCAAGCAGAAGAGTGCCGAAGCCCGCACCGAAGCCGAAGCTGAGGCCGCGTCCGTTGCGCGGACCTCGTTCGTCGCCGGCGTGCTGGTCGCGCTGGTTCTGATCGGGGCGTGCATCTTCTCCGTCTTCAGCATTGCGCGGCCCATGCGCGCATTGACGGCGGCGATGGAGAAGCTCGCCGGCGGCGATTTCTCTGTGGTGCTGCCGGGCCTCGGCCGCAAGGACGAGGTCGGCGAAGTCGCCGGTGCCGTCGAGAAATTCAAGATCGTGTCCGAACAGAAGGCGCGGGAGGACGCGGAAGCCAAGTCGCGGCAGGATCAGCTCGCGGCCGAGCAGCGCAAGTCCGAGATGCGCAGGCTCGCCGACAGCTTCGAAGGCGCCGTCGGCGAGATCGTCGGTACGGTGTCGTCGGCTTCCACGGAGCTTGAAGCATCCGCCACCACGCTCACCTCGACCGCGGAGCGCACGCAGCAGCTCACCACCGTGGTCGCGGCGGCCTCCGAAGAGGCCTCCACCAACGTGCAGTCGGTGGCGTCGGCAACGGAGGAGCTGTCGTCGTCGATCACCGAGATCAGCCGTCAGGTGCAGGAATCTGCGCGCGTCGCCAGCGAGGCGGTCGGCCAGGCCCGCACCACGACCGACCGTGTCAGCGAGTTGTCGAAGGCGGCGACGCGGATCGGCGACGTCGTGGAGCTGATCAACACCATCGCCGGCCAGACCAATCTGCTGGCGCTCAATGCCACGATCGAGGCCGCGCGCGCCGGCGAAGCGGGCCGCGGTTTTGCCGTGGTCGCCTCCGAAGTCAAGGCGCTTGCCGAGCAGACCGCGAAGGCGACCGGTGAGATCGGCCAGCAGATCGCCAGCATTCAGGCCGCGACCGAGCATTCGGTCGGCGCCATCAGGGACATCAGCGACACCATCGAGAAGCTGTCGGAGATCTCCTCGGCGATCGCGGCTGCGGTCGAAGAGCAGGGCGCCGCGACGCAGGAGATCTCGCGCAACGTGCAGCAGGCGGCGGAAGGCACCCATCAAGTGTCGTCCAACATCACCGACGTGCAGCGCGGCGCGAGCGAGACCGGCTCGGCGTCCTCGCAGGTGTTGGCGGCGGCGCAGTCGCTGTCCGGCGACAGCAATCGCCTCAAGCTCGAGGTCGGCAAGTTCCTGGGTACCGTTCGCGCGGCCTGACCAAAACCGCAGGGAGAGCCTTGCTCCCTGCGCAACTCTCGGAACGCAAGAGCGGCGTCGATCGCGGTGAAAACTCCGTGTTTCTACGGCAAACGTGGTTAAGGGAAGCGGAATGGTTTTGGACGAAGTTCATGGGAATTCAGCCGCTTGAGCGGCAACGTCCATGAAGGATTCCAGTCATGCATTTTCTCGGCCGCTTCCGCATCCTGAGCAAGATCCTCGGGATCGTCCTCCTGCTGTGCGGGATCGGCGCCGCGATCGCCTGGATCGGCGTCTCCGCCCTCAGCGATCTCAGCGAAAAGGCCGACGTGATGTCGACCGCGGCCAAGCGGGCCCTGCTCGCCGCGCGCGCCAACCAGAACGTCATCGCGCTGAACCGCGCTGAATTCCGCAGTGCGCTTGATCCGCGTGACGACAATCGCCTCGCCGCGCGTGATGTCATCAACGCCCAGCTCAAGCAGTATCAGGAGCGTTTCGACGAGGTCAGCCAGACCCCGGACGAGAAGGCCAAGACGCTGCTCCCGGGCGTGCGCGAGGCGTTCTCGGCTTACAAGAGCCAGATGGACACGACGCTCGCGGCCGTCGATGCTGAGAAGTCGGCGAAGCTCAGCGACAGCGCAGACAAGCTGCGCGACATCGCGATGAAGAGCAGGACCGCTGCGGAGAACCTTCAAGGCAAGATCCGCGAACTCGCCGATCGGCTGAATACGCGCGTCGAGGAGAAGAGCAAGGAAGCGCGCGAGCGGTATGAATCGACGTCACGCTTCCTGATCATCCTCGCAGGCCTCGGTGTCATCATCGGCGGCGCGTTGGGCTTCATCATCGGTCAGTACGGCATCGCGCGGCCGATCCGCATGATCGTCGGTGTGCTCCAGGAGCTTGCCTCCGGCCGCTATCAGGTCGAGATCGCCGGCCTTGACCGCAAGGACGAAGTCGGCGAAGTCGCCAAGACCGCGGAAGTGTTCCGGGAGAACGGCCTTGCCAAGATCCGGATGGAAGCCGAGCAGAAGGAGATGGAGCAGCGCAGCGCGGCGCAGCGTCGCCAGGACATGCTCCGGCTTGCCGACCAGTTTGAAACCGCCGTCGGCGAGGTGATCGAGACCGTGAGCTCGGCCTCGACCGAGCTCGAGGCTTCCGCGACGACGCTGACCTCGACCGCGGAGCACGCGCAGCAGCTTGCGACCGTGGTCGCTTCGGCCTCGGAGGAAGCCTCCACCAACGTGCAGTCGGTGGCCTCGGCGACCGAGGAGTTGTCGTCCTCGATCACCGAGATCAGCCGCCAGGTGCAGGAATCCGCGCGCGTGGCGAGCGAAGCCGTCGGCCAGGCCCGCACCACCACCGAACGTGTCAGCGAGCTGTCGAAGGCGGCGACGCGGATCGGCGACGTCGTGGAGCTGATCAACACCATCGCCGGCCAGACCAACCTGCTGGCGCTCAACGCCACGATCGAGGCTGCGCGTGCAGGCGAAGCGGGCCGCGGATTTGCCGTGGTCGCTTCCGAAGTGAAGGCGCTTGCCGAGCAGACCGCGAAGGCCACCGGCGAGATCGGCCAGCAGATTTCCGGCATCCAGTCTGCTACCCAGGAATCGGTCGGCGCCATCAAGGACATCAGCGACACCATCGAACGGCTGTCGGAGATCTCTTCGGCGATCGCGGCGGCGGTGGAGGAGCAGGGCGCGGCGACGCAGGAAATCTCCCGCAACGTGCAGCAGGCGGCGGAAGGCACCCATCAAGTGTCGTCCAACATCACCGACGTCCAGCGCGGTGCGAGCGAGACCGGCTCGGCGTCGTCGCAGGTGCTTTCGGCTGCGCAGTCGCTGTCCGGCGACAGCAACCGCCTCAAGCTCGAGGTCGGGAAGTTCCTCACCACGGTGCGCGCCGCCTGAGGGCGGCCGTCCTCAGCCCATCGTCCGCCGATTGCAACCGCCGCGCGAGGCCGCGTGGCGGTTCGCATGCGTCCACAGCCGATGCCGCGGTGAGAAGGTCTGCACGGTTAACCTTCCGGAAAACCGATGCAGTCATGATCTCGCAATATTCGGGTGCCGAGTCGCCCTCCCTGTATTGCGTATCGAACGTATCGGAGCACATTCAATGAGCGGCTTCTCCATTCGCCTCACCCACAAGGTCATGGCGATCGGACTCTTCGGCCTTGTCGGTCTCGTCGTCTTCGGCGCGATCTACGAGATCGGCAGCCTCTCTCAGGACGCCTCCCGCACCGTTGCCAACCGCGCCCGCGCGATCGCTGACCTCAACAAGCAGCTCACGATCGAGATGCTGGAGGCGCGCCGCAACGAGAAGAATTTTCAGCAGCGCCGCAACGAAAGCTACGCCAAGGCCCATGCCGAGCTGATGGGACCGATCAACCGCGATTTCGACGAGGTCGAGCGGTTGATGGCGGCCGGCGGCATGAGCGCGCTGTCCGACAAGACCAGGCAGGCGCATGACGGCTTCAAACGTTATGCCGAGGATTTCAAGGCGCTCGTCGTGGCCGAGACCAGACTCGGGCTGAACGAGACGCTTGGCCTGTCCGGCTCGCTCCGCGCCGCCGTGCACGACATCGAGGTGAAGCTCAAGGAGATCGACGATCCCAGGACGACGAGCTGGATGCTGATGATGCGCCGGCACGAGAAGGACTTCATGCTGCGGCGCGACCCCAAATACATTGCCGAAGTGAAGAAGGCCGGGGTCGAATTCTCCAAGGCGATCGAGGTGGTCGCAGTCCCGACGGCGGTGATGAACGACATCACGGCCAAGCTCCAGAAATACCAGTCCGAGTTCGCGGCCTGGGCCGAGACCGCGCAGCAGAGCGCTGCGCTGGACGCCAGCATGATGAAGACGTTCCGCGAGCTCGAACCCTCCATGGTCGAGGTGCGGGCCGCCGTCGACGCCATGTACAGGCAGGCGGACGCCGCCGAGGCCGCAACGCGCGATGCCGTGCGCATGTGGATGATGATCGCTTTCGCCGTCACCGTCGTCGTGCTCGCCGTGGTCGGCTTCTTCCTCGGGCGCTCGATCTCGAAGGCGCTGTCCGGCATGGTCGGTGCGATGACGCGGCTGGCACGCGGCGAGCTTTCGATCTCCGTCCCCGGTGTCGGGCGCAAGGACGAGATCGGCGAGATGGCCGGCGCGGTCGAGGTGTTCAGGACCAACATGGCGGAGGCAGAGCGGCTGCGTGCGGAGCAGGCCGAGGCTGACGCGCGCGGGCGCGAACGGCGCAAGGCGGACATGCAGCGCCTCGCTGACGGGTTTGAAGGCGCAGTCGGCGAGATCATCGATACGGTGTCGTCGGCGGCAACCGAGCTCGAGGCGTCCTCCAACACGCTGACGCAGGCCGCCGAGCGCGGCAACGGGCTCGCCACGGCGGTGGCGGCGGCCTCGGAGGAGGCGTCCGCGAACGTGCAGTCGGTGTCGTCCGCGAGCGAGGAGATGACCACATCGATCTCGGAGATCAGCCGCCAGGTGCAGGAATCGGCCCGCGTCGCGGACGTCGCGGTGGAGCAGGCCCAGCGTACCAACGCGCGCGTCGCGGAGCTGAGCAAGGCGGCAGGCCGCATCGGCGACGTGGTAGAGCTGATCAACACCATCGCCAGCCAGACCAATCTGCTGGCGTTGAATGCGACGATCGAGGCGGCACGTGCGGGCGAGGCCGGCAAGGGCTTTGCGGTGGTCGCGACCGAAGTGAAGGCGCTCGCCGAGCAGACCGCGAAGGCCACCGGCGAGATCAGCCAGCACATCGGCGCGATCCAGACCGCGACGCAGGATTCGGTCGGCGCGATCAAGGAGATCGGCGACACCATCGCGCGGATGTCGGAAATTTCCTCGGCCATCGCCGCAGCGGTGGAGGAGCAGGGCGCCGCGACGCAGGAGATCTCCCGCAACATCCAGCATGCCGCGCACGGCACCTCGGAAGTCTCCGCCAATATCGGCAACGTCCAGCGCGGTGCAGGCGAGACCGGGGCTGCGTCGGCCCAGGTGCATTCAGCGGCGCAATCGCTGTCTCAGGAGAGCAACCGGCTGAAGAGCGAGGTCGCGCGCTTCCTGGAGTCGGTCCGGGCGGCCTGAGGTCGTCAGTTGCTCCGTTCGAGCCGCGCATCGCGGTGCGCCGGTGTGGCGTCGCGCGATGTCTGCTGCACTGCAACCAATAATTGCGGAACATCTAACGGCGGCGACAGCGAATTCCGTAGTTTCACGTAGGCTCCTGTTAACGCCTGTTTGCAACTATGAGCGCAATCTTACGGGATAAAAATCAGCCAGCATTGTTGAACTGACTTCCGCCCTGTCGTCCGTCGTGACGATGGCGGCGCAGGTGATTTGCGCGTTGCTAGGTCTCATCGGGATTTGCTGTGATGTCGAAGTTGTCGATCGTGTTCAAGCTTCTGACCGTGTTGTCGGTCCTCGTGCTGTCGCTCGCCGGCGTCGGCGTGATGGCGATCGGCACCATGCAGAGTATCAATTCCCACACCGTCGAGATCGCCGAGAGCTGGCTGCCGAGCGTGCGTGCGCTCGGCTCGCTTCGCGCCGATATCAACGAGCTGCGCGTCGCGCTGCGCCTGCACCTGATGCAGGACACCGTCGAGGGCAAGGAAGCCGCCGAGAAGCGCCTCGCCTCGCTGCAGGCGCGCATCGACCAGACCCGCAAGGTCTACGAGCCGCTGATTACCTCGGCCGAGGAGCGTTCGCTCTATGAGCAGTGGAGCAAGGCATGGGCCGAGTACCTGAACGGGGTGCAGGACGTCATGGCGCTGTCGCGAAAGGGCGTCGGTCGCTTCCCGACCGATGCCAACGAGCTGTTGCAGACCAAGGTCGCGAAGATGGCCCAGGCCGCCGATCCGCTGCTCCAGAAGGGCATCGAGATGAACAACCGGGGCGCTGAGCTGGAGACGAAGCAGGCGGCCGACAGCTACGCCACGATCTTCCGCGTGCTGGTCGGCATCATCGTGTTCTCGGTCGTGATCGCGATCGGTGCCGCCTATTATCTCGTGCGTGACGTTTCTCGCGGGATTGCCTCGATCATCCATCCGATGCAGTCGCTTGGCGAAGGCGACCTCTCCGCCGAGGTGCCGCATCGCGGCGAGAAGACCGAGATCGGCTCGATGGCGGATGCGCTCCAGATCTTCAAGGAGGCGTTGATCGCCAAGAAGGCCGCCGACGAAGTCGCTGCGGCCGACGCCGAAGCCAAGATCGAACGCGGCCGCCGCGTCGACGCCATCACCCGCAAGTTCGAGGCCATGATCGGCGAGGTCGTCGGCACCGTGTCGTCGGCCTCGACCGAGCTCGAGGCATCCGCGACCACGCTGAGCAGCACCGCGCAGCGGGGGCAGGAGCTTGCGACCGTGGTCGCTGCGGCGTCCGAGGAAGCCTCCACCAACGTCCAGGCGGTTGCGTCCGCATCGGAGGAGCTGTCGTCCTCCATCACCGAGATCAGCCGCCGCGTGCAGGATTCGGCGCGGATGGCCGCGGAGGCCGTCGAGCAGGCGACGCGGACCAACGACCGCGTCAACGCGCTGTCGCAGGCGGCATCCCGCATCGGCGACGTGGTCGAGCTGATCAACACCATCGCCGGTCAGACCAACCTGCTGGCGCTCAACGCCACCATCGAGGCGGCGCGTGCCGGTGAAGCCGGCCGCGGCTTCGCGGTCGTCGCCTCCGAGGTCAAGGCGCTGGCCGAGCAGACCGCGAAAGCGACCGGCGAGATCGGGGCGCAGGTCTCCGGGATCCAGTCCGCGACGCAGGAATCCGTCAGCGCCATCCAGGAGATCGGCGGCACCATCGAGCGGCTGTCCGAGGTGGCGGCGGCCATCGCAGCCGCCGTCGAGGAACAGGGCGCGGCCACGCAGGAGATCTCGCGCAACGTGCAGCAGGCTTCGGTCGGCACGCAGGAGGTCTCGATGAACATCACGGACGTTCAGCGCGGTGCGATCGAGACCGGCTCGGCGTCGACGGAGGTGCTGTCGGCGGCGAAATCGCTGGCGACCGACAGCACGCGGCTCAAAGTCGAGGTCGCGCAGTTCCTGGAGTCGGTCCGCGCGGCTTGATCCTCAAGTGCTCGCCTGCGGAGCCGGCGGCGGTGCTATCTGCCGCCGGAACAGGATGCGCTGGTAGAGCCACCCGATCGCGACCAGCACGATGCCGAGGCACATGAACGACAGCGCGCGGTAGACGCCTGTCAGCGTCGACATGTCGATCACGAAGGCCTTCAGGATCGTCAGCGCGATCACCGCGGCCGACGCCAGCCGTGCCCGCTCGGAGTTGACGAGAATGCCGACGCCGAGCAGCACCACGCCGAAGCCGAGCCAGCCGATCGAATAGGTGTATTGCTCCGCACCCGTGGTGGCGCCGTAGAGCAGGACCGGGCCGTGATAGAAGCGGCGGATCTCCAGCGTCAAATAGGTGAGCGCGAACACCAGCGCAGCGCCGGCAATCGTGTTCGCATAGGCGACGGGGCGATGTCCTGCCACCACATAGGACAGCAGCAGCATCAGCACCGCCGGGAGCGCGTAGCCGAGCAGCAGCAGGTTGAAGGCGAGACCTCCGACATCGACGCTGGAGAGCAGCCACGGATTCTCCAGGATCAGCAGGCCGAACACGCTGATGAGCCCGGCGATCGCGGTGAGCGCGACCGCGCCGACATTGTGAACGATGCTGCGGCTCCTCAGCCGCAGCCGCTCCAGCCCGATCGCCATCGCGAGCGCGACGCAGACTTGCAGGGCAAATTCGAGCAGCGAGGGCGGCGACGTCATGCGGCCGCCGGTGGCAAGATGCCGGATCTCCATGAAGGCGAGCAGCGCGGTGAACAGGATCGCGGCAGCCTCCACGATGCGCAGCGGCGGATCGTCGCCGCGGCGGCGCAGGAAGATGCTCGCGCCCCAGAACGAGGCCGCCGGCAGGCCGTAGCCCCACAATAGCCAGTTGAAGATCGGCGTGGTGCCGACGGCATCGCCGACGATGCGCGGATCATAGCCGATGCGTGCGGTAACGATCGCGGCAAAGATGGCGGCGAGCCGGCGCAGCACCGGGATCGGCCGCTGCAGCGAGATCCAGGCCGTGCCGAGCGACATCAGCGCCAGCGCGATGGTGAGCCAGCCCTTTTCGAGGGCGAAGGTCAGCGCCAGCGCCAGCGCGCCGAGCGTGCCGGTCGCGAACAGCGCGACGGAGGTCGCAGCGCCCGGCCGATCTTCGCGGCGCGCCAGCGCTTCGGTCGCAGCGCCAAAGGCGGCGGCGAGCAGTACCGCGAGGATCGCAAAGGGGATCGAGCGGTCGAGATGGGCGATGCGCGCGTAGAGCGCAACGAGGATCGCGATCGGCGTCGCAACGGCTGCCGCCGACCACACCACCGGAATGACCGCCGAGCTCGAGCGGCCCTGCGCGAGAAAGCCCGCGATGCCGAAGCCGGCAGCGAAGATTGCGGCCATCACCAGATGCAGCGTCACCGAGCTGTCGGTGGCGACCGGTCCAACGCCGGGCATCGGGCCGCCCGGCAGCACCAGCATGTCGGGATTGGCGCGCACCGCCCATTCGGCGAACACGATGAAGACGGTCGCTGCGGCCGCGCCCAGCGCGCCCGTTGCCGCCGGCGCGCGCCAGGCGACGAACAGCGTCGCACCAACGAGAAGCGTGAAGGCGATCAGCGCAAGGTCCGCATGCGCGCTAGACAGCACGATCAGCATCGCGCCGAACAGATAGGCGCCGAGCGAGCTCGACGACACCGGCTCGATCTCGCCGTCCTCGATGGTCGGGCCGAACATGAAGCCGCAGACCACGAGCAGCGCGGCGAGTACGAAGCCCGCGATCGCATGGAAGGCGTGCGGCGCGACCTGTAGCTCGCTGGTATCGAGCCCCGGGAAGATCCAGAGCACGGCGAAGGCGATGGTGGTGACCGCGAGCCAGCGCCACAGCCGGATGCGGGCGAGACCGAAGCTCGCGGCGGTGACGATCGCAAGATAAATATAAAGCGCCCAATAATCCGGCTTGCCGCTGGAGACGAGGATCGGCGTCACGAACGCGCCGACCACGCCGAGGCCCGCGAGTGCGGGCCCATGCAACAGTGCCGCGGCGAGCGTGCCCATCGCGACGATGCCGAGCAGCACGAAAGCGGTGGCGGGCACGAGGAAGCCATAGAGCGCATAGGCCGCGTAGATGGTCGCGAACGCCACGGCCGTTCCGGCCGCGGTGAGGATCGCGGGGATGTTGGCGATCGGCAGCGCCGCGATGTTGGAGATGCTCTCCTTGCGCCGCGACCATTCGCCGGCGCCCAGTAGCGCGGCTGCGAACAGCCCGCCGAGGAACACGCGCACGCCGGGGCCGACGAGGCCCGCCTCGATCGAATAGCGCACCATGAAGAAGCCGCCGAGCGCGAGCGCGAGGCCGCCGATCCAGACCACCCAGCGCGTGCCGAGCCGCTCCTCGAAGCCAGGCTCTCTAATATCAGGTGCCGGCGCGGGCAAAGGCGGCGGTGCGTAGGCCTCGGTGCTCGCCGCAAGCGGCGGCGGTGCATCGGCTTCGGTGCTCGCTGCGAGCGGCCGCGGTGAAACCTCTTCGGTGACGAGCGGAGGCGGTGCTGCCTCGGCTTCGGGCGCGAGCGGCGGCGGCTCGGCGGCCGTCGTCGCGGGCGCCTCGGCCTGCACCTGCGTGGGCATCAGCGGCGGTGGCTGCACCTGCCGCTGCGCGTAAAACATCTCTTCGAGCGAGGCCAGCCGGCGGCGCAGCTCGGCCGCCTGGCTGGAGGCCTTGATCGCGATCAGGACAGCGATGATCGCAATGATCAGCGCAAAGACGTCAAACGGGCCGTCGAACATGAAGCCTCCAGGCAACCGGCGGGCAGGGGCCGGTCACGCAAATCCTAGGATCTAGCGCCGGGAGCGTACGCGCAAGCCCGGCGCGGGTCGTTCCTGGAGCACGTCGCGGCGGAAGCGGTAGAGCGCCGCCGGCCGTCCGCCGGTCTGTGTCGACATCACCCCGGTCGGTTCGACCAAGGCTTCGGTTTCGACCAGGCGGCGGAAATTTTGTTTGTGCAGGTGCCGGCCGGAGATCGCCTCCACCGTGTACTGCAGTTCAGTGAGTGTGAACTCCGCGGTCAAAAGTTCAAACACCACAGGACGATACTTCAGTTTTGCACGCAGCCGCGCGATCGCTGTCGCGAGAATCCGGCGGTGATCGAACCGCATGGAGGTGCCGAGCGCGGGAAGCTGCTTGCGCGCCAATGCCGCAGGACGGCCGTCGCGCCGCGCCTCCTCGATCAGCCCGGCCTCGTACAAGAGCTCGTAGCGGTCGAGCACGCGCTCCTCGTCCCAGGGCGCGCCGTCGAGACCGAAATAGAACCGCACGCGATCCCGGCGCGGCAGAGCGCGTGTGGTCTCTGGCGTCTCCTCCTCGGCCCATAGCGTCAGCGCCGGAATGATGTCACGGGCGATGATCGCAGGCGGCTCCTCGCGCCAGTCTTCCCAGGGGAGGAAGCGATACCACGGTTCGAAGCTCGCGCCGGTCGCTGCGAGCTCGCCGCCCACCGCGCGCGTCAGCGCCAGATAGCCGATCGACACCATATGCGCACCGGTGTCGCCGGCCTCGGCATGACGGCCACGATCGCCGAACGTGTAGAGCTGCTCGACATAGCCGAGCCGCAAGCCCGCCTGCGCCTCGACCCAGGCGCGCAGGCCGATCTCGAACGTGCGATGGCTGGGCGCATCGAACGGCCCGAACGGCAGGCCCGCCAGCCCATCACTGCTGTGCGCGGTGAGGATCAGCGGCTCATGATCCTCGATCGCGACGATCGCCGCGGTCAGGCCGATCTCGATCGGCGTCAGCTGCGTGTCGCTCATGCGGCTGATGTCGCAGTTGTCATTCGAGCTCGATCACGAAGGGGCGGCCCTCGACCATCATGGCGCCCGGGCCCATCTCGTCGAGCGCGCGCAGCATGCGGCCGTTGCGTCCGAGCGCGCGGTCGGCAAGACCGACGATGCGGCGGTTCGGCGAGGCGATCGGGGAGGCCGCGCGGATCTTCTTGGCGATCTCGATCTCGTCGCGATCCGGATTGAGGGCGCAGACGGCCGCAAAGGCGCTCGCAGTGGAGCGGCTGATGCCGGCATAGCAATGCACCACCAGCGGCGCGCTGCGGTCCCAGCCGCGCACGAAATTCAGCACCTGGTCGATATGAGCTTCGGATGGTGCGGTGAAGCCGTCCATCTCCTCGGTGATGTCGTCCATCGACACCTTGAGATGGTTGGCCGGCAGCACCGACACCGGACGTGCCACCTGCTCGACATTGGCCATGACGGTCAGCACATGGCTGGCCCTGGTGAGGCGGACGGTTTCGGGAAGGGCGGCGAGGGAACAGACGTGGATCATGGCGGACCTTTTTGCCGCTGATTATAGCGAGCGCTCGTAGGGTGGGCAAAGGCGCATCGCGCCGTGCCCACCGTTTCGCACCGCGCACACCGCGGCTAGTTTGGTGGGCACGCTTCGCTTTGCCCACCCTACGAAGGGATGATGCTACGCGAACACCGCGTTGAACCGCTCCAGAAACTGCTTCTCGGCCCGCGCCGCGGTCCAGGGCGTGAGGTAGTCGCGCCGGACGCTGTCGGAGAGGCCGGGGTCCCTGCCGAACAGGCGCTTCGCCTCGCTTTCGCTGAAGCCGGCAAGCTCGGTTGCCTCCAGATAGGCCGCCCCGCGATCGGCGGCCTTGATGGCTTGCGTGATCTCCTCGGGCAGCGCCGGCGGTAGGCCGAAGCGGATGTGGATGGCGCCGAGCAGGCGCTTCTCCACCGCCTTGTAGTGGCCGTCGAGCACGGCCTTGAACGGCGAGATCATGTCGCCGATCACGTATTCGGGCGCATCGTGCAGCAGCGCGGCGAGCCGCATGCGCTCGTCGACGCGCGGCATCTCGTGCCGCATTACGGTCTCCACCAGAAGCGTATGCTGCGCGACCGAGAAGATGTGCGCGCCGGTGGTCTGCCCGTTCCAGCGCGCCACGCGCGCCAGCCCATGCGCGATGTCGGCGATCTCGACATCGAGCGGAGAGGGATCGAGCAGATCGAGCCGGCGGCCCGACAGCATGCGCTGCCAGGCGCGGGATGCCACGTCGCGTGCCGTTTTCTTCGCGGTCATTTGGCCTTGAGGCGCGGCTTGCGCTGCGTCTTGCCGCAGCTCGTGTGACAATGGCAGTCGACGAGATGGTCGTTGACCATGCCGGTCGCCTCCATGAAGGCATAGACGATGGTCGGACCGACGAATTTGAAACCGCGCGAGGACAGTTCCTTGGAGATCTGCATCGACAGCGGCGTCGAGGCCGGCACGCTCGCAGTGGTCTTGAACTTGTTGACCTTGGGCCGTCCGTCCATGAAGTCCCACAACAGCTTCGAGAAGCCCGGGCCCTTCTCCATGATGTCGAGATACGATTTCGCGCTCAGGATCGCGCCGTCGATCTTGGCGCGGTTGCGCACGATGCCGGCATCGTTCATCAGTGCGTGCACCTTCTTGTCGTTGTAGCGCGCGATCTTCTCCGGCTGAAAATCGTCGAAGGCTTTGCGGAAATTGTCCCGCTTGCGCAGGATCGTGATCCAGGAGAGGCCGGCCTGGAAGCCGTCGAGGATCAGCTTTTCATAGAGCGCACGGTCGTCATATTCCGGCACGCCCCATTCGGTGTCGTGATAGGCGACATAGAGCGGGTCTTCGCCGGGCCAGGGGCAGCGGGTCTTTCCGTCGGGATGCAGGCGGGGGGCTCGGCTCATGCGGTGGGCTGCTTCAGGGGAATGCGGACGACGTCGGGTTCGGCGAGCCTCACGGCGAGGCCGCCGGCGGTGAGCGGCTGGCCGGCATCGAGCGCGTCCGCAACGCGGTCGATACGTACCAGCGCGATGCCCTTGCCCTGCGCGGACGAGCCCATCGTGCCAACCGGCTTGTCGCCGGCCATAACACTGACGCCGGCCTCCGGCGAGAGGTCATCGAGCAGCACCTTGACGCTGCGGGTGCGCGCGGTGCCGCGATGCTGCATGCGCGAGACGACCTCCTGGCCGACATAGCAGCCCTTGTCGAAATCGACGCCGGCGAGACGGTCCATGTTGGTCTCGTGCGGGAACGCATCGCTGTACATGAAATCGAGCCCGCCGCGCGGCACGCCGAGCGCAATGCGATGCGCCTCGTATTCGGAGGCGTCGACCAGCTCGGCGCCGATGAGATCGGACAGCTTCTGCTTGAGATCTTCGGGGATCAGGATGCGAGTGCCGAGCGCATCATTGCGCGGATCGGCGAATGCAAGGTCCGGCTGCGCCGCAGGCTGACCGTCCCAGGCCGCGAGCACACCGAGATCGAGGTTTTCCACCGTGACCTTGGCGCGCAGCTTGTAGAATTTCAGCTTGGTGGCGAGGCCCTCGGCCAGCGCCTTCGGACAGTCGATCAGGAACCCGCCGCCATGGCCTGCCGGCACCTCGGTGATCAGGAAATCCACGATGATCTTGCCCTGCGGCGTCAGCAGCGCACCGAATCGCCCCAGGCCCGGCTTCAGCTTGTCGAGATCGGTCGTGATCAGGCCGTTGAGGAAGTTGCGCGCGTCCTCGCCCGCGACCTTGACCACGCTCCGGTCGGGAAGAAACGCTGATTTCATGTGAAAATCTCTTGCGACATGTTGCTCCGGAACGTAAGCCCGCAAGGCATAAACGACAAGACCTCAAGCCCCGCGCTTGGGGATGAGAGAGGCCTTCAGCCATGACCCAGCGCTTCGATGTGATCCTCAAAGGCGGCACCGTCGTCAACCAGGACGGCGAGGGTATTCGTGATATCGGCATCACTAACGGCCGCATCGCGGAGCTGGGCCCGCTGTCGCAGGCCTCAGCCGCTGAGGTGATCGACTGCAAGGGCCTCCACATCCTGCCCGGCGTGATGGACACTCAGGTGCATTTCCGCGAGCCCGGGCTGGAGCAGAAGGAAGACCTCGAGACAGGGTCGCGCAGCGCCGTGATGGGCGGCGTCACCGCCGTGTTCGAGATGCCGAACACGTCGCCATTGACCGTGACGGAGGCCACCTTCACCGACAAGGTGAAGCGTGCCCATCATCGCATGCATTGCGATTTCGCCTTCTTCATCGGCGGCACCCGCGAGAACGTGCAGGATCTGCCGGTGCTGGAGCGCGCGCCCGGCTGCGCGGGCGTCAAGGTGTTCATCGGCTCGTCGACCGGCGCGCTGCTGGTGGAGGACGACGAGAGCCTGCGCCGCATCTTCCAGGTGATCCGCCGCCGCGCCGCCTTCCACGCCGAAGACGAATACCGCCTCAACGACCGCAAGTCGCTGCGCATCGAGGGCGATCCGCGTTCGCATCCGGTCTGGCGCGACGAGACCGCGGCGCTGATGGCGACGCAGCGGCTGGTCAAGCTCGCGCACGAGACCGGCAAGCGCATCCATGTGCTGCACATCTCGACCAAGGAAGAGATCGAGTTCCTGCGCGACCACAAGGATGTCGCTTCCTGCGAGGCGACGCCGCATCATCTCACGCTGGTCGCACCCGAATGCTACGAGCGGCTCGGCACGCTGGCGCAGATGAACCCGCCGGTGCGCGGGGCCGATCACCGCGCCGGCATCTGGCGCGGCATCGAGCAGGGCATCATCGACGTGCTCGGCTCCGACCATGCCCCGCATACGCTGGAAGAGAAGTCGAAGACCTATCCGGCCTCGCCCTCCGGCATGACCGGGGTGCAAACGCTGGTGCCGCTCATGCTCGACCACGTCAACGCCGGCCGCCTGTCGCTGGCGCGCTTCGTCGATCTCACCAGCGCCGGCCCCGCGCGTCTCTACAACATGGCCTGCAAGGGCCGCATTGCCGCGGGCTACGACGCCGATTTCACGGTCGTCGACTTGAAGCGCAGCGAGACCATCACCAACAAATGGGTGGCGTCGAAGGCCGGCTGGACCCCCTATGACGGCGTTCGCGTCACGGGCTGGCCCGTCGGCACCTTCATCCGCGGCCGCCGCGTGATGTGGCAGGGCGAACTGGTGACGGCCTCGCAGGGCGAGCCGGTGCGGTTTCTGGAGACGCTGAAGCAGTAAGGTGATGTGTGGGGACGCACAGTGCCTCCCCACCCGTCATTGCGAGCGCAGCGAAGCAATCCAGAATCCCTCCGCGGTGGTAGTCTGGATTGCTTCGCTGCGCTCGCAATGACGAGGGGAGAGGTCTACACTTCCTCTCGAACGGGAGAGCAGTCCGATGTCCCAACCGACGCCCCTCATCACCACTGTGCAACTCGCCGCGATTCTCGGCGATCCCAACCTCCGCCTCTACGACTGCACGACCTATAACGAGCCGGTGCCGCCCGGTAGCGATGTGCCCTATCGCGCGGTGCCCGGCGACAAGACGTTCGCGGCCGGCCACATCCCCGGCGCCGATTTCCTCGACCTGCAAGGCGAGTTCTCCGACACCTCCGCGCAACAGCTCTTCATGATGGCTGGCGTGCCCCAGCTAGAGGCCGCCTTCGGTCGCCACGGCGCTGACGCATCCAAGACCATCGTGCTCTACAGCATCGGCACCATGATGTGGTCGACGCGATTCTGGTGGATGCTGCGCTCGCTCGGTGTCGATGCACAGGTGCTCGACGGCGGTTTTGACAAATGGAAGGACGAGGGGCGCCCGGTCGAGACGGGCGCGCCGAAGGGCTATCCCGCCACCACCTTCAAGGCCGCGCCGCGCGCGGACTTCTTCGTCGACAAGACCACCGTGAAGGCGCGGATCGGCGATCCCTCGACCGTGATCGTCAACGCGCTCGGGCCGCAATTTCATCAAGGCCTCGAGCCGAGCCGCTACGGCCGGCCCGGCCGCGTACCCGGCAGCGTCAACGTGCCCGCGGCCACGCTCGCCAAGGCCGACAAGACACTGACGACGCTTGCCGATGCCGAAGCGAAATTCGCGGCCCAGGGCGTTACGCGCGACAAGAATGTGATCTGCTATTGCGGCGGCGGCATCTCGGCGACGATCGACCTCTTGATGCTGACGCAGCTCGGCTACGACAAGCTGACGCTGTACGATGCCTCCATGGGCGAATGGGCGAGGGATCCGGCACTGCCGATCGAGACGGACTAGGGGACTTCCTTACCCTCCCCCCTCCAGGGGAGGGTAAGGAAGAAAGTCGGGAACCTTTATCGCAGGCCTGCATCCAATGTCCGGAACGAATGGAAACAGGTGACCACCATGCAGCGGACCGCAGCCGGCCTGTCCGCCGGCGCCAGAGCATCGGAAGCCGAACTGGTCGACCGCGCGCGGGGCCGTGACGAGGCCGCGTTGCGCGAGATCATGCAGGCCAACAACCGCAGGCTCTACCGTCTAGCGCGCGGTATCCTGCGCAGCGACAGCGAAGCCGAGGACGTGGTGCAGGAAACGTATGTCCGGGCCTTTACCCATCTGGACGACTTTCGCGGCGAGTCCGGGCTGTCGACCTGGCTGTCGCGCATTGCCATCAACGAGGCGCTTGGCCGGGCGCGAAGCCGCAGGCCGCATATCGAGCTCAGCGCTCTGCCGGAAGAGGCGCTCGACGCGCAGATCATAAAATTTCCCGTTTCTCCCGCAGGCGATCCGGAAAGGACCATGGCCCAACGTGAAATCCAGCGCGTCGTCGAACGCGCAATCGACGAACTGCCGGATGTCTTCCGCATGGTCTTCGTCGCGCGCGTCATGGAGGGGATGAACATCGAGGAGACCGCCGATCTGCTCGGCGTCAAGCCCGAGACCGTGAAGACGCGGCTGCACCGTGCGCGCACCATGCTGCGCGAGAACGTCGAGAAGGAGATCGGTCCGGTGGTGATGGATGCGTTCCCGTTCGCCGGGTGGCGCTGCGAGCGGCTAACCGTATCGGTGCTGAAGCGGCTCGCCAGCGGCGGCTGAAGTTTTTCGGGAACGTTTGCGCGAAAATCCCATCCAACGCCTGTGAAGCAACGCCGGCAAACCGTCCGGCAGCACAGGAGTTTCAAACATGTTCACCCGATGGAGCACGGCGATCGCCGCGGCAATTCTGTTGTCGAGCCCGGCGCTGCTGCAAGGCGCGAGCGCAGCCGACAAGCCCACCGATCCGCAGATCGCTCACATCGCCTACACCGCGGGCGTGATCGACATCAACGCGGCCAAGCAGGCGCAGAAAAAGGCCAAGAACAAGGACGTCAAGGCGTTTGCCGAGGACATGCTGCGCGACCACGAGGCGGTCAACAAGCAGGCGCTGGCGCTGGTCAAGAAGCTGAACGTTACGCCTGAAGACAACGATACCAGCAAGGCGCTGTCGAAGCAGGCGAGCGACAAGCTGGCTGAGCTCGACAAGCTGAGCGGCGCGGCCTTCGACAAGGCCTATGTCGCGAACGAGGTCGCCTACCACAAGGCGGTCAACGGCGCGCTGGAAACCCAGCTCATCCCGTCCGCCGGCAATGCCGAGCTCAAGAGCCTGTTGCAGACCGGCCTGAAGATTTTTCAGGGCCATCAGCAGCACGCCGAGCATGTCGCGGCCGAGCTGAAATAGGAGGGTGGGATGAAGCCGGGACGCCTCGCTTCGATCGCGCTTGCGGTCGTCTTGCTGTCGATCGTCGTCCCGGCGCGCGCCGCGACCATTCAGATCACAATGGACAATCTCGTGGTTTCACCGGCCGAAACGTCCGCGAAGGTCGGCGATACCATCGAATGGATCAACAAGGACGTGTTCGCGCACACCGCCACGGCGAAGAGCGGCGATTTCGACGTGATGCTGCCACCGAAGAAGTCGGCAACGTTTGTTCTGAAGAGGGCGGGAACAGTCGATTATTACTGCCGCTATCATCCCAACATGAAAGCGACGCTCAAGGTCGCGCCGTGAGGGAGGAGGGAGTGCATTCCCGATCGTAGTGGGAATATCTCCCGGTCATCGCGAGACTAATGCTTGTCCGGGGGAGGCGGCTTCCGTGCGATAAACGCAGCAGACTTCGCGAACCTGTTCGCCAGATCCCGTTCGCCAGGTCATTCATCCGTAGACTGGCCCCGCCCGTGTGGCGGGGTCATTTTTCGCAAGCAGCTTACTGCCTTGCGAGAGTGACCGAGAATTCGCCGTTGCGGATGCGGCCCGGAAAGCCCTCGACGAATTTCGCCACCGCATCCTCGCCGTAGGTGCCGACGAGCTCGGCGAATGCCGCAAACAGGCTCGCCTGCGCCAGGCAGTCGCCGTCGACGCCATCATGGCGCGCTTCGGCCCAGGCCTCGTTGAGATAGCTCAGCGCGGCCTGTTTCTGCTCGTGATCGGGCAGCGGCGCGCGGGCGGGGGCGTAGGACACTGAATGGCTCATGAAACTCGATCAGGGCTGGGGCGCGATCCACGGCGATGCGCTGTACGAAAGGTGTAGCACGCGTATTAACGCCCGCTAGGCCACATCTTTAGGAACGGTTAACGGCTGTGAACAAAGTCGATGACAGGGTTCCAGATGCGCGTTCGAAGGTTCGACCCTCATGGTGAGGAGGCGCGTTAGCGCCGTCTCGAACCATAGAGGCCGTGCTGCGGCAGCGGGGCTTTGCATCCTTCGAGACGCGCGCGAAGAGCGCGCTCCTTAGGATGAGGAGATGCGCTCAGTTCGCGTAACGCGCCGTGAGATCGCGCGAGATCTTCGAGCCTTCCTCGATATAGCGGCGGATCGCCACCGTCGCGGCCGGCGTGCAGCTCCGATAGGTCTGCTGGAAGCCGTTATAGCCGCGGTTGAAGCCGGCGATCATGCGGGTGCGGCGCTCGCCCGAGGGGGTTTCGGCATCGATCAGCGCCTGCATCTCGCTGCGCCATTTGTTGCCCTCGTTGGACCCGCAGATGCCGCGCAGATAGTGCAGGCCGCCCAAAATCTCCGCCAGCCGCTGCAAATCGGCGTCAAACGGCGCCGCCACGTCCTGGGCCCTCGTGGGCACGGAGGCGCAGGCGAGAATCAGGGCAAAAATGGCCAGAAATCGCGTGGACATCGGCGGGGTGTATGCCCCCTCGGGGCGGAGGACGCAAGACGGGGCAGTCAGGGCCCGATCAGCCGGGCGGCCGACTGGATGACCTCCTCCAGCCCCCCGGTCGGCTTGAGGTCGCCGAGGCTCGCCAGGGCGTCCGGGGCGATCCAGCGGTAGTCGTCGAGCTCGTCGTTGAGAGCCGGCTCCTTGGCCACCCAGCGGGCGGCAAAGGACATGATCAGATAATGGCCGGCGCCGGGGGCGGCCGGCAGCACCTCGCGCCAGCCGGCGAGGCCAATGATCTCGATGGCGAGCCCGGTCTCCTCGTCGACCTCCCGCGCCAGCGCCTGGTGCAGCGATTCGCCGAACTCGACCCGGCCGCCCGGCAGCGAATAGAACCCCTTGGCGGGTGAGCGGGCGCGGCGGGTCAGAAGTACCTTGCCGTCGCGGAAGATGGCGGCGCTGACCGCGATCTGTGGGTGGGTGGGCTGGATGACCGCAGGCATATCTTCAACAACCCTTCAACAGCCCTTGGCTCAATTCGCCATGATGGTGTCGACGTCGGCTTCCGCGCCGCCATTGATGATGCCGCCGCAGGCCGCGATCAGCGGCTTGACCCAGAGCGTGGCCTGCTCGGCGAGGCGGACGCGGGTCGTGTCCTTCTCGACCTCGCGCATGGCCGAGCCGACCGCTGTGAGAATCGAGGTCATGGTATCAGTGATGTGGTCGAACTGGGCGCGCACGTTCGGATCGGCCTTCTCATAGGCTTCGATGGCCAGATCCCGTGCCTTGAAATTCGACGCGGTGAAATGCTCGGCATAGGACAGCGGCGACCAGGTTAAAAAATCTTCGGCGCATTCCGGCATATCAGGGACCATTTCCAGCAGCATCACGGCTTCATTGAAATGGTTGAGATAGTCGGTGGCAAGCCCGGTTCGCGGGTTGATGTTGGCCGCGCGCAGCCGCTCGGCCCAGGCGGCAGCCTCGGGGCCCGTCTGTACATGCGTCCGCGCGGGTTGGGAGGCCTTTGAGCTCATCTGCCGCAGTGTTAGCGTTCGGGGTTAAAACGACCTGAACGGACCCTATATAGATACCCAAGGATGTGTGGACGCTTCGTCATAACTTCGCCCCCCGCGGCTTTGCGGCAACTGTTCGGCTATGTCGAGCAGCCGAATTTCCCGTCACGGTACAACGTCGCGCCGACACAACCGATTCCGGTCGTGCTGCTCGAGAACGGCGCGCGCCATTTCCGCTTGATGCGCTGGGGATTGTTGCCGGGCTGGGTCAAGGATCCCAAGGGATTTACGCTCCTGATCAACGCGCGCTCCGAGACGGTGCTGGAAAAGCCTGCCTTCAAGAACGCGATTCGGAGGCGCCGCGGCCTGATCCCGGCCGACGGCTATTATGAATGGAAGGCGGAGGGCGGCCGCAAGCAGCCCTTCTTCATCCACCGCGCCGACGGCGAGCCGCTCGGCTTTGCTGCGGTATTCGAGACCTGGGTCGGGCCGAACGGTGAGGAGCTCGACACCGTCGCGATCGTCACGGCGGCGGCAGGCGAGGATCTCGCCGCCCTGCATGACCGCGTGCCCGTCACCATCAGCCCACGCGATTTCGAGCGCTGGCTCGACAGCCGCGGCGACGATGTCGATGCCGTGTTGCCGCTGATGTCCACCCCGCGCATCGGTGAATTCGCCTGGCACCCGGTCTCCACCCGCGTCAACCGCGTCGCCAATGACGACGATCAGCTCGTGTTGCCGATCAGCGCGGAGGAGATGGAGGCCGAGGCAGAGGCTGCGAAGCCGAAGAAGGCGGCCCGGAAGGTTGCTGCTAGCTCGTCAGATGACGGGCAGGGGTCGTTGTTTTAGGCGGCGGTGCCGTAGGGTGGGCAAAGCGAAGCGTGCCCACCATCGTGTTTCAAACAAGTGGATAGATGGTGGGCACGGCGCGTTGCGCCTTTGCCCACCTTACGCAATCTACACGATCTCTTTCGCCCTGAGCGCCGCGATCTCCGCTGCATCAAATCCCAGCTCGCCCAGCACCGCATCCGTATCCGCACCCAATTCCGGCGCCATCCGGTCCAGCCGGCCGCCGCCATGGGCGAGCTTGAAGCCGCTGCCGGCAAAGCGCAGGCGGCCGTAGGGCGTATCCAGCTCCTGGATCGCGCCGCGGGCCTGGATTTGCGGATGATCGATGACCTCCTCGACCTTCCAGATGCTGGCGCAGGGCGCGCCGGCATCTTCCAGGATTGTCTCCCACTCGCGCGCAGGCCTGGCCGCCAGCGCCTCCTCGATGATGGCGCGCAATGCGCTCTCGTTCTCGTTGCGCGCGAACCAGTCGGCGAAGCGCGGGTCTGACAGCGTGTCCTCGCGGCCGAGCGCGGACATCAGCGCGCGATACTGCTTCTCGTTGTTGACGGCGAGCAGGATGTGGCCGTCGCCGCATTTGAACAGATTTGCCGTGGTCCGGCGGCTGACGGCCTGGTTGCCCGACAGCTGCTGGCGATGCCCGGCGACCGACCAGTCCGCGATCTGCCCCGAGAGAAACGCCATCGTCGCCTCAAGCATCGAGACGTCAATGAGCTGTCCCTTGCCGGTGCGGTCGCGCTGATACAGCGCACTCGACACGCCGAATGCGGCCGTGGCGCCCGAGAGCACGTCGCACACCGCAAAGCCCGCGCGCGTCGGCCCAGTCTCCGGGTGGCCGGTGATTGCCATGATGCCCGACAGCGCCTGCATCTTGCCGTCATAGCCGGGCCGCAGGCGGTCCGGGCCGGTCTGGCCGAAGCCGGACACGGCGCAATAGATCAGTTTTGGATTGATCGCGGAGAGCGCCTCATAGCCGATCCCGAGCTTGTCCATCACGCCGGGGCGAAAGTTCTCCATGACGACGTCGACTTGAGCCACGAGCTTCTTCACGATCGCGATGGCGTCGGGCTTTTGCAAATCGAGCGTCAGGCTGCGCTTGTTGCCGTTGATGGCCTGGAACGCCGGCGCGAGTCCGCGCTCGGCCCATTCGCGGCTGAGCGGCGTGCGGCGCATGTCCTCGCCCTCGCGCCGTTCGACCTTGATCACGTCGGCCCCCAGCAGCGCGAGCTGGTAGCTCGCATAGGGGCCGGCCAGCACTTGCGTGAAGTCCAGGATCTTCACGCCCTCGAACGGTCGCGTCACGTCGCTCTCCCCATTGTTTGTTGTTGTCGGAGGACGTCAGGCGGCGCGGTTGCCGCGCGCGATCTCCTTCTGCTTGTCGAATTCGGCGCGGCGGCGCGCCAGCTCTTCAGGCGAAAGCTGTGCGACGTTGTTGTAGTCGAGCTTCCAGGAGGCGTCCTCGCTCCAGCGCAGCGGCGACTGCATCGTGGTCTGCGGCCCGCTCGCGCTTTCCAGCAGCGTCAGCGCGAGCTCCAGCGTCTGCGCTTGCGAGGCGACGTCGTGCGGCTTGCCGGCGGAATTGCCGAGCGGGAAGTCCGAGAACAAAAAGCGCGGCACGGCGGCGTGCTCGATGATGTCCTTGGCGCAGCCCATCACCACGGTCGGAATGCCGTTGGCCTCGAGATGCCGCGCCACCAGTGCGGTGGTCTGGTGGCAGACCGGGCAGTTCGGCACCAGCACGGCGACATCGACCTTGTCGGCAAGGCAGCGCGCCAGGATTTCCGGCGCGTCGGTGTCGAGCGTGACGCGATGGCTGCGATTGGTCGGCGCGCCGAAGAAACGCGGCGCGATCTCGCCGATGCGGCCTGCGGCAGATGCCTTCAAAAGCTGCGGCAGCGGAAACCAGGTGCCGTTGTCGGTCGCCGTGGTGTGCTTGCGGTCGTAGCCGATGTGCGAGATGCGCAGATCGTGCTGCTTCGAGGTGTCGCCGTCATAGACCTGGTAGAATTTCGCGCCGCCATTATACGCCGCGCCCGGCCCCTGGTCGCCCTTGGTGGGATCGTAAGGCGCGGCCGTGGTGATGATCGTCAGGCGCGATTGCGACAGCGGTTTCTTCAGCGGCTGGAACGGCGCCTGCGTGTAATGCGCCCAGCGATACGGCGTGGCGTAGCCGATCGCGGTGTAATAATCGCGCGTGCGCTGCATATAGGGGACGGGGGAGTCGTAGTCGGGCGCAAAGCCGAATTCATCGTCGCGCGGGGCGGACATGGGGCGCGTCTCCTGGTTCTTGTTGAGAGGCAGACTAGAGATAGTTTTGGGGTAGCTCAACGGGGAGCGGGGCGGCGCAGGTCTGAATTGCAGATGAGGATGGTGCGGCGCGGACGGTGCCGACCCTCTCCCTTTGTGGGCCTGTTGCGTAATTCGTCAATTGTGATTCCCTAGGGCAAAGCCTTGGAGGGTAGCGATGGCGGTCAAGCGGACGGGACAGCCGAGCTTTGTG
>NZ_JBEPQQ010000009.1:0-444214 GCF_040547935.1 Bradyrhizobium sp. LA6.8 | reverse complement strand
GCGACAACTACAGATCTTGGCAGGCAATTGCCGCGACCAGGGCATTCGCTCATGACGTCTTCAGCCTCAAGAGCCCATAACGCAACAGGCCCACAAGGGGAGAGGGGAAGAGACCGTCCGCATCACCTCACGCCCCGTAGGTCGAGCCCTTCGGCAGCGGAAACACCGGGTCCTGCGTGCGGATGTTGGTCGGCCACACCACCGAGATGCGCTCGCCGGCGTTCTGCATCACCACCGGCGTCGAGCGCTCGTTCTGGCCCGACAGCGGCGTGCCCGGCGGGAAGAACTTGACGCCGTAGCCCTGGATGGTGCCGCCGGCGGGAATGTCGACGTCGAGCGCGGCCTTGCGGATGGCCTCGGGATCGAAGCTGCCGTATTTCTCCTTGGCGACCGGCAGCACGTTGTTGAGCAGCACCCAGGTCTGGTTGAAACCCATCGAGCAGTGTGGCGGCACTTCGGTCGCGCCGGTCTTGGCCTTGTAGCGCGTGACCATGGCGTTGGTCAGATCGCCGATGCCCGGTGCGAGCTTTGCGGGATCGAGCAATTGCGCCGGCACCGGATCGATGTTGCAGAAATTGTCGATGTCGGCGCCGAAGGTCGCGCGCAGCTTGTCGAGCTGGCTGTAGCCGGCGCCGGCGCCGAACAACATCTTGAAGCGCAATCCGCTCTCGCGCGCCTGGCGCAGGAACAGGGTGATGTCGGGGTTGTAACCGGCATGCGAGATCACGTCGGCCTTGGCGCGCTTGATTTTCGTAACGAGCACCGAGAGGTCGGGCGCCGAGGCGGAGTAGCCCTCGCGCAGCACCACCTGGATGCCGGCCTGCTTGGCGTAGGCCTCGTCGGCCGCCGCGACGCCGACGCCATACGGGCCGTCCTCGTGGATCAGCGCGACCTTGACGTCCTTCGGATCCATACCGAGCTTGCCTTGCGCATGCTCGGCGAGGAAGCTCGCGAAGGCCTGGCCATATTGGTCGGAATGGATCTGCGCTCGAAACACGTATTGCAGGTTCTTGTCCTTGAACACGGCGGTCGAGACCGCGGTCGTGATCCAGAGGATCTTCTTCTGCTGCTCGACCTTGGCCGCGAGCGGCACCGCATGCGAGCTCGCATAGACGCCGTTGATGATGTCGATCTTCTCCTGACTGATCAGGCGTTCGGCCTCGTTGATCGCAACGTCGGGTTTGCTCTGGGAATCCGCGGCGACCGGAGCAATCTTGGTCTTGCCGCCGACACCGCCTTTCTCGTTGACGAGATCGATCGCGATCTGCGCGCCGATTGACGAGGCCACCGAGCCGCCGGCGGCGAAGGGGCCGGTGAGGTCGTAGATCAGGCCGATGCGCAAATTCTCGGCTTGCGCCTGGGCCCGGGTCCAATCGAGGCTGAGTGCGGCGGCGGCAGCCGCCGAGCTCTTCAGCAACTGCCTGCGTGAAGTCGGCATCCTATCCTCCCTCAAAACCCGTCTGTTGATTGGTCTTGTTATTTTTTTACGAATTATGGGGAGCGGGACGATGGAAAGTCAACATGGCGAAAGGTCGATAGGCGGGTCATGGCGCAGAACGCAACTGCGAAGACGAACTGCATCGAGCGATCTGCCCGACCTCAGTTGGTGTCGGAGCGCATTGCCTCGAATACCGCAAAGCCTGCGCCGTCGAGCAACGGCACCACCCTCGCCAATCGGAATCCGGCCTGCTCCAGCAGGGATCGATATTCGGCGTCGGTGCGCTCCATGCCGGAGACATTGACCAGCATCTCCATGTCGATATGGAGCACGCGCATGGCGTCGCGATGATCTGGCTCGATCCGTCGTTCGATCAGCAGAACCCGAGCATGTCCTGGCATTGCCGCGCGAACATTTCGCAGGATTGCCAGCGATTGTTCGTCATCCCAATCATGGATGATCTGCTTCAGGATGTAGGCGTCTGCGTCTGCCGGAACGGTTTCGAAGAAGCTCCCGCCGATGATCTCACATCGGTTCGTGCCTCCAATCGCCTCCAGAGACGCGCCGGCTACGACATCGGGAAGGTCGAACAGCACGCCTTGCATGGTCGGGTGGTTGGCCAGAATCGTTGTGAGCGTGAAGCCATGTCCGCCGCCTATGTCGACGATGCGGCCGATCCCGTGAAAATCGTAGTGCTTGAGAAGCGCGGTGGCCAACCGGGCGGAGCTGGTTGTCATCGTCGCGTTGAAAATCGCGGAGAGCTCGGCGTCCTCGCGCAAATAGTCGAAGACCCCCGTCCCGTGTGCGTGATCGAAGGCATGCTGGCCGGTCTGTACGGAGTGCAGAAGATGGCTCCAGGATTGCCAGTGCGACTGGCTGAGCCATAGCCGCACCACCGGACAGATCGAAGCCGGGATATCGGCGCGGAGGGTAGACCCAAGAGGTGTCAGCGCAAACTGCTTCGGAGACGTCTCGTCGAGCAGGCCGGCACCGGCCAGGAAGCGAAGCAGCCGGTAAAGCGTCGGAGCATGGCTTCCGGTCGTTGTCGCCAGATCGTCGCAATGGCGCGGGCCTGCCGCCAGGTGATCCGGAATGCCAAGCTCGACGGCAACGCGTAGGGCCTGCGAAATGCGGTACCCACCGATCAGCCTGAATATCTGGGCGAAATCTTGAGGTGCGGGAGATTGTCCGGGAGAGATGCCTGCGTCCATCTGAGATGCTCCGCTTCATCACCGGCGGGGTAGATGGCGGAGGTTGCGGCAAAACGTCAACGTGACCCAAGGTCGCTACGGGCCGGCCGCGGCGCAGCATGCTTCCTGAAGGACAAAGAGTCTTGAAGGACAAAGAAAAGCCCACCGCTCGCGAATAAGCGGTGGGCCTGATGCCGGGACGAGCCGGTTACTGCGACAGCTTCACGAAGGCCGGAAACTTCAGCTTGCCTTCCGCGATCTTCTCGGGCCAGACTACGACCTGCTTGCTGTCCTGCCACTGGAAGACGAGGCCGGACACGGTCGTGGGACCGGACTTGATGCCGTGGGTGAACTCGTCGTCCTTGCCGTAGAACTGGATGCGGCCGATCGTGCCCTCGTAGTCGGTCTTCTCCAGTTCAGCGACCATCTTGTCGGGATCGGTCGAGCCTGCGCGCTTGATCGCTTCGGTGATGAAGTAGACCTCGTCATAGGCGGTGTAGCCGGTATAGGCCGGCGGCGTGCCGAACTTGGCCTTGAACGCGGCCGCGAACGGCTTCGTCTTGGCGGTCACGGCGACGTCGGGCGTCGCCACTGCCAGCGACGGCACGCCGTCGGCCGCGCCATTGGTGTCCTTCCAGAAGGTCGGGCTCAGCGCCTGCGCGCTGATGCCGAACATCGGGATCGGCACCTGCTGGTTCTTCCACTGCACCGTCGGCTGCACGCCGACATGCGAGATGCCGGTCACGATCACGTCAGGCTTCTTGCCCTCGATGTTGTTGAAGATCGGCGTGAAGTCGGTGGTATCGGGCGAGAAGCGCACATGCTCCACGACCTTCAGGCCCGCCTTGGGCAGGCAGGCCTCGTAGCCGACGTCGAGCGGCTTGGTCCAGGCCGCATCCTCGCTCATGATCGCAACCGTCTTGAACTTGAGCTTGTCGACCAGAAGATCCTTGGCGGCGTCGCAGACGAGCTGGGCTTGCGCGGCCGAAGTCAGATAGCCGTGGAAGGTGTACTTGTTCTTCTCGTAGTCGTTGTGGATCGCCTTGGTGATCTCGTTAGAGGCGGCGCCGGGTGTGATCAGCGGCATCTTCAGTCGCGCCGCCCAGGGCTCGAGCGCGAGAACGACTTCGGAGATATAGCTCGCGATCACGGCGGAGACCTTGTCCTCGCTCACCGCGCGCTGGAAGGCGCGCACCGAGTCGGCCGACGAGCTCTTGTTGTCATAGGTGACGATCTCGACCTTGCGGCCGAGAATGCCGCCCTTGGCGTTGATCTCGTCGGCAGCGATCTGCGCGCCGCCCGGGGTCGCAGCGCCCGCGATCGACTGCACTTCGGCGATGACGCCGATCTTGATCGGATCGTTCGACTGCGCATAGGCGGGTGCGGCAAGACACAGCGCCAGTGCGGAGGTGAGGAGGCTGCTGCCGAGGATTGAAGGTCGCATGGTCGTTTCCCTTTCTATGCTTTTTGTTGATGTTGAGGACTCAAAGAAAATCGGCGCCGGCTTCGCTTGCGAAGCGGCCGGGATCGCCCTCCCAGACGATGCGGGCGTGCTCCAGCACATAGACGCGGTCGGCATGCGGCAGCGCGAAGGTGACGTTCTGCTCGCCAAGCAGCACCGTGATCGCGGTGGTCTGCCGCAGCTTCGTGAGCGCCTTGGACAATTGCTCGAGGATGACGGGAGCGAGGCCTAGCGTCGGCTCGTCCAGGATCAGGATCTGCGGCTGCATCATCAACGCGCGGCCGATCGCGAGCATCTGCTGCTCGCCGCCGGACAGCGTTTGTGCCATCTGGCCCTGGCGCTCCTTCAGGATCGGGAACAGCTCGAACAGCCAGGCGAGCTGCGCGGCGCGCTTGTCGTCGGAGAGATGCTGGCCGCCGAGATCGAGGTTTTCGCGCACGCTCATCTCGCCGAACAGCTCGCGCGATTCCGGGCATTGCACGAGGCCACTGCGCGCGATCTTCGCCGGGCTCGTGCCGCGCAGTCTGTCGCCGCCGCGCACGATCTCGCCGCTATAGGGCAGGAAGCCGGAGATGGTGTTGAACAGCGTGGTCTTGCCGGCGCCGTTGAGGCCGACGACGGAGACGAACTCGCCCTCGTGGACGTGGATCGAGACGTTCTCCAGCGCCTGCGCCTTGCCGTAGAACACGCTGACATTCTCGACCTGGAGCAGCGGCACCTTGTCCTTGAAGCTGGTCTCGGGCCGCGCATGGGTCTCGATGGCGCCGCCGAGATAGACCCGGCGCACCGTCTCGTTCTTCATGACCTCGTCGGCCTTGCCGGTGACGATTTCCTCGCCGAGATACATCGCGAGCACGCGGTCGACCAGTGCGGCGACGCTCTTGACGTTGTGGTCGACCAGCATCACGGCGCGGCCCTCGTCGCGAAAGCTGCGGATCAGGTCGGAGAAGACGTCTACTTCCGCCCGCGTCAGCCCGGCAAAGGGCTCGTCCACCAGCACGACCTTTGGGTCACGCGCGATCGCCTTGGCGAGCTCGAGCCGGCGCAGATCGGCGAAAGGCAGCGTCGGCGGCCGGCGGTTCATCACGCTGCCCAACCCGACGCGGTCCGCGATCCATTTGGCGCGCTCGACCAGCGCCTTGTCCGGGAACAGCATGAACAGGCTGTCCGGCAGCAGCGCGACCATGATGTTCTCCAGCACCGTCTGCCGGTTCAGCGGGCGCGAGTGCTGGAATACCATGCCAAAGCCTTTGCGCGCGATCTTGTGCGCGGGCAGGCCGGCGACGTTCTCGCCCTCGAAGATGACTTCGCCCGATGTCGGGCGTTCGATGCCCATCACGCTCTTCATCGCGGTCGACTTGCCGGAGCCGTTCGGCCCGATCAGGCCGAAGATCTCGCCGGCGTTCACTTCGAAGCCGAGGTTCTTCACCGCCGTCAATCCACCGAAGCGTTTTGTCAGGCCGCGGACGTCGAGCACGGGCCGGTTTGCGACCATATCCATCACGAGCGCGCCTCACGTGAGAGGGCCGCTCCGAGGAAGCCGCCGGGGAAGAACAGCACGACGAGCAACGCGACCGCCGAGACGATGAAGGTCGCGAGCTCGCCGGTCGGCCTTAGGAATTCGCCGGCGACGATCAGGAAGATCGCGCCGAGCGCGGCGCCAAGCACGGTGCGCCGGCCGCCGAGCACGGCCGAGACGATGACGTTCACGCCGACCGCGACGTCGACGACGGTGCCGACCGAGGCGGTGCCGAAATAGAACACCAGCAGCGCTCCGGATAAACCAGAGAAGAACGCGCTGACGATGAAGGCGGCGAGCTTGTGCTTGACGATGTTGAAGCCGAGCGCGCCGGCCTGTACCGGATCCTGGCCGCTGGCCTGGAGCACGAGGCCAATTGGCGATTGCGACAGGCCGTAGAGGATCGCCGCCGAGATCGTCATGAAGCCGAGTGCGATCCAGTAATTGGCGCCGGCGTTGATGGTGATGACGTCGGGGATGGTCAGGCCGATCTCGCCGCCGGTGAGATCGGCGAACACCACGATGAAATTCTGCAACATCAACACCGCGACCAGCGTGGTCAGCCCGAAATACGGCCCGCGCACGCGCAAAGCCGGCAACGCCAGCACGAGGCCCGCGATGACGGAGGCCAGCGCCCCCAGCACGATGCAGAGATAGACCGACCAGCCGAACTGGGCATTGAGAATGCCGGCGGTGTAGGCGCCGACGCCGATCAGGAAAGTGGGCCCGAAATTGACCTCGCCCGCGAAGCCGAACAGCAGGTCCCAGGCCATCGCGAACACGCCGAAATAGAACGCGACGGTGAGCAGGCCGAGCACGTAGCCGGAGACGTAGAGCGGCAGCGTCGCCGCGATGATGACGAGCGCGACCGAGATGAAGAACAGGCGGGAGGTGAAGAAGGTGGACATCTCAGCGCCTCCCCAGAAGGCCCTGGGGCCGGATATACATCACGAACACGAGCAGCAGCAGCGCCGGAATGGTGCGGTAGGCCGGCGAGACCAGGTAGGCCGTCAGCGTCTCGAGATAGCCGACCACGAAGGCCGCGATCAGCGAACCGGAGACGCTGCCGAGGCCGCCGAGCACCACGATCGAGAACGCGCTCGCGGTCAGCGGTCCGACGCTGTAGGAGCTGACGCCCAGGAACATGCCGAGCAGCACGCCGGCGATGCCGGCGAGGATCCCGTAGATTCCCCACACCACGATGTAGATGTTGGTGAGCTCGAGGCCGAGTAGCGTCACGCCGCGCGGGTTCATCGACGCCGCCAGCACCGCCTTGCCGGTGCGGGTGCGGTTCACGAGCAGCCACAACAGTGCGATCACGAGGCAGCACACGATCGCGGTGAAGATCTCGTTCTTCGGCGTGCGGACGCCGAGGATCTCGACCACACCCTCGACGATCGGCAGCACGGTCTTGGCGTTGTTGGTGAAGAAATAGGCGATCAGCTCCTGGATCATGATGCCCCAGAGCAGCGTGCCCGTGAGGACGAAGATCTCCTTTTCCTCGTTGGGAATGCGCCGGGAGTCCTGAATGGGCTTCACCACCGCGAAATAGGTCGCAAAGGCAGTGAGGAGGGCGACGGCGACCCCGATCAGCGCACCGGCGTAGGTGCCGACGTTGAGGATGCTGGCAGCGGCCCAGGCCGCCACCGCTGCGGCCACCATGATGGCACCGTGGGAGAGGTTGAGCACGCCGGAGACGCCGAAGATCAGGGTGAAGCCGGTGGCGCCGAGAGCGTAGAGAGCGCTGATGGCAAAGCCATCGATCAATATCTGGAAAGCTCGCATCTATGATTGGCCGGGTGGCAGCCGAGCTGCCGCTTTGAGGAAAGGTGCTGCGGAGAGCCGCATGTGGAAGCTCCCGGGAGGTGGTCCCGGGAGCATGTCCTGCTAGTTGCTGAGCTTGATGAAGCTCGGGAACTTGACGTCGACCTTGGCGACGTCCTTGGGCCAGACCGCGCTCTGCTTGCCGTCCTGCCATTGCAGCATCAGCCCGGTGATCAGGCCCTTGCCATATTTGATCGAGTGGGTGAACGGATCGTCCTTGCCGTAGAACTGGACGCGGCCGATCGTGCCTTCCCAGTCGGTCTTCTCGAGCGCGGTGACGAGCTTGTCGGCGTCGGTCGAGCCGGCGCGCTTCACCGCGTCGGCAATGTAGTAGACCTCGTCATAGGCGGTGTAGCCGGCATAGGAGGGATAATTGCCGAACTTCTTCTTGAAGTTCTCCGCGAACGGCACCGATTTCGGCGTCACCGCGACGCCGGGCCCGGAGACGCCCTGATAGAGCACGCCTTCTGCCGCCTGGTTGGTGTCCTTGCCGAAGGTCTCGTTGGTTGCCTGCGAGGAGATGCCGAACATCGGGATCGGCACCTGCTGGTTCTTCCACTGCACCGTCGGCTGCACGCCCACATGGGAGATGCCGGTGATGATCACATCGGGCTTGGAGCCCTCGATCTTGTTGAAGATCGGCGTGAAGTCGGTCGTATCGGGCGAGAAGCGGATGTGGTCGAGCACCTTCAGCCCGATCTTGGGCAGGCACTCCTCGTAGCCGACGTCGAGCGGCTTGGTCCAGGCGGCGTCCTCGCTCATGATGACCGCGGTCTTCATGTGCATCCTGTCGACGAGCAGGTCCTTGGCGCCGTCGCAGACCGAGAGCGCCAGCGCGGCCGAGGTCAGATAGCCGTGGAAGGTGTACTTGTTCTTCTCGTAATCGGCGTGAACGCTCTTGCTGATCTCGTTGGAGGCGGCACCCGGCGTGACGAACGGCGTCTTCAGTCGCGAAGCCCAGGGCTCCAGCGCCAGCACGACCTCGCTGATATAGCTGGCGATGACCGCGTTGACCTTGTCCTCGTTCACCGCGCGCTGGAACGCACGCACTGAATCCGCCGACGAGGAGTGATTGTCGTAAGAGATGATCTCGATCTTGCGGCCGTCGACGCCGCCATTGGCGTTGATCTCGTCGGCGGCAAGCTGCGCCGCCTGTGGAATGGAGGCGCCGGCGATCGCCTGCGCTTCCGCGATCACGCCGATCCTGAGGGGATCGGCTGCAAGTGCAGCGCCTGACGCTGCCATCATCGCGCCTGTCGCGGCCGCACCGAGCGCCATTCGCAATGCAACAGAGAGTCGTTTTTTCATGTTGTTCTCTCCCTTTGAACAGGCCTCTTGTGAGCCATTATGTCGCATCTATAACGGCGACGGCATTCTCGGCAAGTGAAACCGCGTTCAGGATTGGTAGAGACGGACTAAAGTCTAGCGCTGCGTAAATTGCGGGCAGGGTAGGTGCGAGACACTCATGACGCGCGCAGGCATGCAGATTCTGTCGGCGGGCATGCGTGAGCGTCGAAGCCTTGGAGTCGAAGCCTTGGAGCGGGCGGTAGCCTACAAGACGAGCAGCGATGCCGGTTCAGCGCGCTTGCAGCAGTGATGGATCGAGCGGCCTCAATCGGGCCGGATCGAATGGCGACAAGTCTACACGCGTCGCATCCTTGGCGATCAGCTGCGCCAGCGCTTCGCCGGTGGCGGGCGCATTGAGGATGCCCCAGACATTGTGCCCGGTCGCAACATAGAGGCCTTCGCTCTGCGGCACCTTGCCGATCAACGGCAGGCCATCCTCAGTCACCGGTCGGAAGCAGGCCTGCTGCGCGATGATTTTTTCGGGACGAAACAGTGGCGACAGCCGTTCGCACATGATTTGCAGGCGCGCGATCGCATCGACGTCCGGCACTACGGCCGCCGGATCGAGCGGCAGCGGCGCGATGTCCGAGAGTGCGGTGATATGCGTGCTGCCGTCGGCGCGTGGAAAGACCTCGATCGACACGGCGCTGCCGTCCTCGTCATACTCCAGGAACAACGCATCGGCGGGCACGTTGGGGCCGATGTCGTACACGATGCTTGGGCTGCGCTGGCCATAGACAGCGGGCAGGCGCATCCATTGCGCGGCGAGCAGCGACCATGGCCCCATCGCGATCACGACAGCGTCCGCCTCAACGAGGCTGCCTTCGACCTCGACACCCTTCGCGGTCGTGCCATTCGCGTCGCGCACGATGCCCGTGATGCGGCCAACGCGAAGCTCGGCGCCTTGCGCGACTGCCGCGTTCATCACGGCCGACGTAAATTTGCGGGGATGAACGATCGCAGTCGTCTCAGTCGTACCGATGCGCTGCGCGATGACGACGCCGTCGGCGAGCCAGCCGAGCGCGGATGGTGCATTCCGGCGCGAATCCCCGTCGGACACAACAAAGCCGCTATACGCGGTCATCGGGCGATAGCCCCAATCGCCGGCGATCTCCTCCGCCAGCTGCGCATGAAGCACAAAACTCCGCCGCGCGAGTGCGTCGAGCGGCGAGCCGGTGCACCAGTCACGCGCCAGAAAGCCGCCGGCCTTGCCGGAGGCTGCGGCCGCGACCTCGGTCCGTTCGACCACGATGACCTCGATGCCGTGGCGCCGGAGAAACAAGGCGGTGCAGGCCCCGATCACGCCGCCGCCGCAGATGATGACGCGCATGGCTTGTTCCTTGGATAGTGCTGCGCTGATGTGCGCAACATCGCCTGTTCGGCACGATCGTTCAGGCCAAGATTGCCGCTTCGCCGCTAGAGGTGCAATTCTGTCGTATATCGAATGTCGTCACTCAACGATCATGCGAGCGTCATAAAGAATCACAAAAGCGTCATGCCGCAAGCCGCCAATGGAGCAGGCGCTGGGGCGGACACTCTACGGGGAGGGTAAACCATGGCGCTCAGATTCCGCAGCATCGACGGCTCCAACAACAATCGTGCGGATCCCACCTTGAACCAGGCCGGCACCGACTTTGCTCGGCTGGGGCCGGCAAATTTCGTCGATGGGGTCAATGAAATGACGCCAGGTCCGAATCCGCGCGAGATCAGCAACATTGTCGTGGCGCAGACGGATATTGGCGATGGCGAGGAAGGCCCGCATCTGGTGGATGACGCCGGCGTCGCGCTGTCAGGCATGATGTATGCGTGGGGCCAGTTCATCGATCACGATCTGGATCTGCAGAAGGAGGGCACAGGCACGGATGATATCTCGATCAAGGTCCCGGCTGATGATGAGTTTCTGCCGCCCGGCAGCATGATCCCGTTGACGCGGGTGGCGATCGATCCTGCGACGGGGGTCACCGGGCATCCGGCAGCCGCGATCAATACGGTGACGGGTTGGCTGGACGGATCGCAGGTCTACGGTTCCGACGCGGCCACCGCAGCGAGCCTGCGAACGGCCGACGGCCATATGAAGGTGTCGGCGGGAGACAATCTCCCGATCGTCGAGACCGAGCACGGCAACGTCTTTGCGGCCGGTGACGTACGGGCGCAGGAGAATCCCGACCTGACCGCCTTGCAAGTCTTGTTTGTGCGCGAGCACAATTACCAGGTCGATCGACTGCACGAGGACCATCCGAACTGGAGCGGCGACAAGCTATACGAGACGGCCAAGGCAATCACCACGGCCGAGATGGTCAACATCACCTACAACGAGTTCCTGCCGCATCTGTTGGGCGAGGACGCCATCAAGCCGTACCAAGGCTATGACCGCACGGCGGACGCGCGGATCACCGAAGAGTTTGCCGGTGCGGCCTTTCGCTTCGGTCACTCCATCGTCTCCGACGAGATCAGTGCGACCAGCAATCTGGGTGCCTTTACGTCGGAGCAGACGCTGGCGCAATCGTTCTTCGAAGACACGGCGACTTTCAAGGCGACTGGTGCGGATGGCCTGCTGCGGCATCTGTCGGGGGACCTAGCCAATCCGCTGGACGCTCACATTGTCGATGGCTTGCGAAACCTCCTGTTCGATCCTCCGGACGGGATGGATCTGGCGGCGATCAATATCCAACGCGGCCATGATCTTGGGCTGGGTACACTGAACCAAACCCGGGAGGCGCTGGGGCTTGCGCCTTACACCAGCTTCGATCAGTTCAGCTCTGATCCGGCGACGGCAGCAGCGTTCGAGAAAGCCTATGGTTCGATCGATGCCGTCGATTTGTGGGCCGGTGGATTGGCTGAGGATCATGCGCCAGGAGCCGTCATCGGGCCCACCTTCGGCATAATCATCGCCGACCAGTTCGCCGCTTTGCGCGACGGCGATCGCTACTACTTCGAGAACCAGGGCTTCGATAAGCAGACCCTGAATGAGATAAAGAACACCACGCTGTCGGACCTCATTCTGCGCGACACCGATACCACTGCGATGCAGAGCGATGCCTTCGTCGCCACCGAGCGGCACAGCGGCACGCTGGGCGGCGTAGACCCGACCGGAGAAAAGGCTGCAGCAGGCATGGCGCAGCTTGTGGTCGGATCTCCCGGCAGGGATACCCTGACCGGCGGAGATCTGGATGACACGCTGGTCGCCGCGGCCGGCCGCATGACCATGACCGGAGGTGCCGGTGCCGACACATTCGAATTCGACCTTGGTGTTCTCGCAGGTAAGCACAACACCGCGGTCATCACCGACTTCGATCCCAAACAGGACAAACTGCAATTTTCGAACGACGTTCACGTCACGAAATCATCTGACCATCATGGCGGAACGCTGTTGCAGGTCGGGTCCGAGACCATCGACCTGCTGGGCGTAAAGCCGCATGAGATGCATCTTCACGAATGGGGATAATGCTGGGTCGCTTCAAACGAGCAATACAGCATCATTCGGCGCCGGCGGGGCACGCCGGCGCCGTGTCGTGATCCTGCTCGTCCCGCGTCAGCCTGGGCCGGCGCCTTGCGTCGCCGTGTACACGGCGTAGAGCGACTGGCTCGCGGCCATGAACAGGCGGTTGCGCTTGGGGCCGCCGAAGCAGACGTTGCCGCACACTTCCGGCAGGCGGATGCGGCCGAGCAGCTTGCCCGCCGGCGACCACACCGTCACACCGCTATAGCCGACGGCGCGCCCGGCGTTGCTGGAGGACCAGACATTGCCGTTGACGTCGCAGCGCAGGCCGTCGGGCCCGCACTTCACCCCGTCGATCACGCAGTCGCTGAACTTCTTTCCATTGGAGAGCTTGTTGTCGGCGCCGACGTCGAACACGAAGATCTCGCCCTTGCCGCCGGGCCCGGTGTCACCCGGTCCCTTGCCGGTCGAGGCGACGTAGAGCTTCTTGTAGTCCGGTGAGAAGCACAGGCCGTTGGGATCGGGCACCTGCTCCTCGGTGACGACGAGGTCGATGCGGCCCGAGGGATCGATGCGATAGCAGTTGGTGGGCAGCTCGCGCTTGCCCGGCACGAAGCCGGCCGGCTGTCCGATCCGCGGATTGAGCTTGCCGCCTGCATTGCTCGGGCCGCCCGCGACGTCGGGCTCGCCTTCATAGAGCTGGCCGCCATAGGGCGGGTCGGTGAACCAGTAGCTGCCGTCGGGATGCGCGGCGATGTCGTTCGGCGAGTTCAGGCGTTTGCCCTGGTACGAATCCGCGAGCACGGTGGCGGTACCGTCATGCTCGTAGCGCGTCACCCGCCGGGTCAGATGCTCGCAGGAGAGCTGACGGCCCTGGAAGTCGAACGAGTTGCCGTTGGAATTGTTGGAGGGCGTGCGGAACACGCTGACGCGGCCGTCGTCCTCGGTCCAGCGCATCTGCCGGTTGTTGGGGATGTCGCTCCAGAGGAGATAACGGCCCTGCGCGCTCCAGGCCGGGCCCTCGGCCCACAACAAGCCGGTGTAGAGGCGCTTGATCGCGGTGTTGGGCTGCGCGAGATCGTCGAAGGACGGATCGACGGTGATGATGTCGGGGTCCGAGAAATAAGTCGTCGGCGCGCCGTTGGGACCGAAATCGCGCGGCGGGGTGGTGATCGTCGTTGGCGGTGCGGCAGGTCCGGTCTGGGCCAGCGCAGGGCCGGCCACGGTCGCCGCGGCGCCGAGCGCAAGTCCCCGCACAAGTGTTCGTCGTGAAAGCGCAGCATCCTGGTCACGCTGCTCTGGGCGTTTCATCGCGTCCTCCCGGTTATGTTCGGCTGGCCGGTTGATCCGGCCGAGCGGACGAAGGTTAGTCCGGTCCGCGGCCGGTTGCGAGGGGCAGGTACGCATCCTCCGCGCGATGCCGCGAGAACGCCGCAACATCGCCGCATTGCGGCGGTGCAAGGCGACAATTCGTCCCGCCCGCGCGCGGTTAACCGGAAGCGGTTTTAGGGCCTGTCAAGCCTTGACCTCGCCCGCGATGCTGGCAGAACGTCGTCCAGGGGAAGAAGCCGGATCTCATAATGCTAGGTGTCGTCGTCCTGATTGTACTGCTCGCGATCGCGTTTGCGGCCGGCTATTTCACGCGCGACCACGTCTCCCGCAAACGACGCGCGGAGGCGCGCCGCTGGCGCGAATATTCCGAGCCGGACTGGCTTCGCGCCGCTGCACCTGCCAACACCAACGAGGCCGCAGACACCAACGCGGTCGCCACCGGCGAGCTCGGCCAGATGCTGGACCGTTGGGAAAGCCGGGCGCGCGCCCGCCGCGTCGGATAGCCTGACCGCAACCCGGGTGAGGGGAGCGACATCCGGGCGACCTTCCCGCATATCGCTCCGGTCTTGCTAGTCCCTTGCGCTGCCCGGCGACACCGGCATATTTCCAGCTTACGTAATTCGGATTTGCCGGATGATCCGTGCGATGACGGACCGGTCGCCGCGCCGCACATTGCAGATCTGGCGGCAGGTCAGTCCTTCTGACCATCTTTTGGCGTTGCGGTTGCGGCCATTTCTCGTCTAGAAACGGCGCATCGAGCCTCCCGGCAACCAACCGTCAACGGTTTTGACCGAGGATTTGAGGGCTCAAAAGGGTCTGGCAATGCTGATTCGCGGCCAAATCGATGGGATTTCGGGGGAGGTGGCTCTGGCCGCCGCCACGATCCCGGCCGCGCTGCTGCCCACCCTCCTGATTGGCGGCCTTCTTCTTACTTGCCCCTGAGGGCCGGCTGGGCGCCATGCGCCTGGGCGCTCAGGGGTTGGTCGAGATCACCGGACACCTCAAGCGCCCAGCAGACTGACGGCGCAAAAAAGCTCAAAAGGAATTTTGCAATGGCCCCCGTGAACAAGTCCGATAAGGACCGCGTCATCATTTTCGACACCACGCTGCGCGACGGCGAGCAGTGCCCCGGCGCCACCATGACGTTCGAGGAGAAGATCGAGATCGCCGAGATGCTCGACGACATGGGCGTCGACGTCATCGAGGCCGGTTTCCCGATCACCTCCGAAGGCGACTTCCAGGCCGTCAGCGAGATCGCCCGCCGCTCCAAGAACTCGGTGATCGCCGGCCTGTCGCGTGCCAACCCGAAGGACATCGACCGCTGCGCCGAAGCGGTGAAATTCGCCAGGCGCGGCCGCGTCCACACCGTGATCGCGACCTCGCCGCTGCACATGCGCGTCAAGCTGAACATGACGCCGGAGCAGGTGATGGAGCTCTCGATCGCCAACGTGACCCGCGCCCGCAACCAGATCGACGACGTCGAATGGTCGGCCGAGGACGCCACCCGCAGCGAGATGGACTATCTCTGCCGCATCGTCGAGGCCGTGATCAAGGCCGGCGCGACCACCGTCAATATCCCTGATACCGTCGGCTACACCACGCCCGAGGAATATGCCCGTTTCATGCGCACGCTGATCGAGCGCGTGCCGAACTCCGACAAGGCCGTATTCTCGGTTCATTGCCATAACGACCTCGGGATGGCCGTGGCGAATTCGCTGGCCGGCATTGCCGGCGGCGCGCGGCAGATCGAGTGCACCGTCAACGGCATCGGCGAGCGGGCTGGCAACGCTTCCCTCGAGGAAGTCGTGATGGCCATCAACGTCCGCAACGACGTGTTTCCGTGGTGGAACAAGATCGACACCACGCAGCTGACGCGCGCCTCGAAGGTCGTGTCGGCCGCAACCTCGTTCCCGGTCCAGTACAACAAGGCGATCGTCGGCCGCAACGCCTTCGCCCATGAGAGCGGCATCCATCAGGATGGCGTGCTGAAGGACGCCTCGACCTACGAGATCATGCGGCCCGAGATGGTCGGGTTGAAGCAGTCGTCGCTGGTGCTCGGCAAGCATTCCGGCCGCCACGCCTTCGTGCACAAGCTGGAGGAGATGGGCTACAAGCTCGGCGCCAACCAGCTGGAGGATGCGTTCACGCGGATGAAGGCACTGGCCGACCGCAAGAAGGACATCTACGACGAGGACATCGAGGCGCTGGTCGACGAGGAGATGGCGGCCTCCCACGACCGCATCAAGCTGACCTCGCTGACCGTGATCGCCGGCACCCACGGCCCGCAGCGCGCGACCATGAAGCTCGACGTCGACGGCCAGATCAGGATCGAGGAAGCCGAAGGAAACGGGCCGGTCGACGCGGTCTTCAACTGCATCAAGGCGCTGGTGCCGCATGAGGCGAAGCTCGAGCTGTATCAGGTCCATGCGGTGACCGAAGGCACCGACGCGCAGGCCGAAGTCTCTGTGCGGCTGTCCCATGACGGCCGTTCCATGACGGCACGCGCAGCGGATCCGGATACGCTGGTGGCCTCGGCAAAGGCCTATCTCGGCGCGCTCAACAAGATCGTCATGAAGCGCCAGCGCGATACGGTGACGACGGCAGCGGCGAGCTGACGCTTCATCCTCTCCAGTTCATCGGCAAACGCGGCGCCCTCGGCGCCGCGTTTTTCGTTTGGCACACGATCCCGTCATGTGGGGGTGCATCGCAATAAATATGTTATTAACATGTCATGTTAACATTCCATTAACCGGCAGCGTCGCGCGCCCTTGCTGCTGGAGAATTTGGAATGCCCCTTTCCGCTGGTTCGATCGCCTTCACCGGTTTCAACGGTGACGGCAACGATAATTTGTCCTTTGTCGCCCTGACCGACATCCCGCAGGGCACTGTCATCAATTTCACCGACAGCAACTGGAACGGCTCCGCCTTCGCAACCGGCAGCAACGCCGAAAGCACGATCGCCTGGACCGCGACCGGCGCGATTCCCGCCGGCACCGTCATCGACATCAACAACATCGGGAAGGGCACGTTCGGCACCAGCGCCGGCTCGGCCACTTTCACCAATGCCAACAATACCGGCCTGTCCAACGATAGCGAGGTCGTCTACGCCTATGTCGGCACCTCGACCGCGCCGACCTTTCTCGCCGCGATCTCCAATGTCGGCTATGCGACCTCAGACGGCACGCTGACCGGCACCGGCCTCGTTGCCGGCCAGACCGCGGTCAGCTTCACCGGCGGCCTCGACATCGTCGGCTATAACGGACCGCGCTCGGGCTTCGCCAGCTTCGCCGACTACCTTGCCGCGATCGGCAACACCGCCAATTGGGCGACCCAGAACGGCAGCGGCGACCAGAGCACCGACGGCACCACGCCCGACGCGCCGTTCCCGACCACCGCCTTCACCGTGGCCGCGCCCGCCACGCAGACGATCTCGTTCTCGTCGCCGAGCGTGTCGGTTGCCGAGGGGCAGAGCGGCACCAGGACCATGACTTTCACCATTGCGCGCACCGGCGGCACCACCGGCGTGCTCAGCTTCTCCGGCAGCTTCGCGGCCGGCACCACCGATGCGGCCGATTTCGGCGGCACGCTGCCGGCCTCGACCTTCAGCGGCAGCTTCGCCGATGGTGCATCCTCGGCGACAATCACCATCACGATCTCTGGCGACACCACCGCGGAGACCGACGAGAGTTTTGCGCTCACGCTCACCAGCGCCAGCAATCCGGGCGCGGCGGTTACGATCGGCACCGCGACGGCGACCGGCACCATCGCCAATGACGACGGCACTCTCGTCTCCGGCAACTCGTCGAACCCGATCACGCTGGCGAACAACGATCATCTGACCGTCCTCGCCGGCGCGACCCTGTCGGGCTCGACCCCGGTCACCTGGATCGGCGGCAGCACCTCGCCCGGCGCGCTGGTCGACAATTCCGGCACCATCACCGGCACCAGCCGCGCGATCGCCACCAGCGGTTCGACCAGCGGCAGCCTCACCATCAACAACAAGGCCGGCGCCACCATCACCGCGACCAAGGACGCTGTGAAGATCTCGAACCTGGTCTCGGGCAAGAGCGGCACCTTCACCGTCAACAACGAGGGCACGATCTCGTCGACCGGGACCGGCAGCAATGCCGGCCAGGCGCTCGATCTCGACGACATCAATTCGAGCGGCGCCAATACCGTCATCGACAACGCGGCAACCGGCGTGATTTCGGCGGCCGATGCCGACGCGATCCGGCCCGGCGCCAACGCCACCATCAACAATTACGGCCAGATCGTCAGCCACAATGCCTCGACGGCCTCGTCCGGCAACGACGCGATCGACTTCCAGTCGGTCAACACCGGCGGCGTGGTCAACAACTACGCCGGCGGAATCATCGACGGCGCCCGCCACGCCATCACCGGCGACCAGCCGATCACCGTCAACAACGACGGCACGATCACCGGCCGCAGCGGCTCCGGCATCAACATGGACAGCGCGGCTAACACGACGACGGTCGTGACCAACCGCGGCACCATCACCGGCACGGCGGTCGGCGGTGCTGACGCCGACGGCGTCGATGTCGACGGTCTGGTCTCGATCGACAATTTCGGAACGATCGCTGCGGTCGGCCTGACCAGCAGCGCCAACGGCCTCAACGAGGCGCTCGCGATCGGCGGCGGCTTCGTCCACAACGAGGTGGGCGGCCTGATCATCAGCGATCAGCGCGCGATCACCGTGGACGACAGCAATGACGGTAGCGCCTTCGGCGTCATGACCATCATCAACGACGGCACGATCCGCGGCAACAACGGCGAGGCGATCTCGATCGTCGGCACCTTCGGCGACACCGTCACCAACACGGGCGGCATTTTCGGCAGCGTCGCCACCGACGGCGGCAACGATACGCTCACCAACAGCGGCTCCATCATCGGTGACGTCTCGATGGGCGCAGGCGACGACAGCATCAATCTCGCCACCGCTTCGATCGTCACCGGCACGATCGACGGCGGCGACGGCGTCGACACGCTGGTGCTGTCGGGAAGTGGCTCCGGTTCGCTCCTTGGCACCGTCGTCAATGTCGAGAAGCTCGACGTCCAGAGCGGCGTCTGGCGGATCAAGGATGCGTCCGGCTATTCCGACATCCAGGTCGAGAGCGGCGCGGCGGTCGTGCTGGAGGGCTCGGCCAATGGAATGGTGGTTGCCGCGGGCGCCGCGCAGCTGGTGTTCGGTCTTGCCTCGAACTCCGTGATCTCGGGCAATCAGTACATCCAGATTGGCGGCTCGGCCGACGGCACGACGATCGAAGCCGGCGGCGACCAGGATATCCTCGGCGGTGGTATCGCGACCAACACTACCGTGGACGGCGGCACCCAGAACGTCTTCGGCGTTGCGATCCAGACCACGGTCGCGAATGGCGGCTTCCAGCACGTTCACAACAATGCTTTCAACACCATCGTCAATGCTGGGGGTGAGCAGAACGTCTACATCGACGGCAGTGCGACCGGATCCACCATCAATGCCGGCGGCATCCAGATCGATTGGGGCTTCACGATCATCACGACGATCAGCGGCGGCGGTCAGTACGTGTTCGGCTCGGCGAGCCTCACGACGATCAATTCGGGCCTGCAGGCCGTCGAGAGCGGCGGCACGGCCTCGGACACGACGATCCATGGCGGCGGGCAGGACGTCTATCTGGGTGGAACCGCGATCAACACCACCATGGATGGCGGCGTCCAGTCGGTCTATGGCGGCACGGTGGTCCAGACCACGATCAGCAATGGTGCCCTCCAGTATCTCCACGGCAACGCGTCGATCACGACGGTCAACGCCGGCAGCCAGCAGAGCGTCTACGCCGACGGCACGGCGACCGGTACCACGATCAATGCCGGCGGAGTCCAGGTCGATTGGGGCGCCGCCAACGCCACCATCGTCAACGGCGGCGTGCAATATGTGTATGGCAGCGCGACCGGCACGACGGTCCTGTCCGGCACGCAGCACGTGCAGGCCGGCGGCAGCGCTGACGACACCACGATCGGCTCGGGCGCGCTTGCCTTTGTCCATGCGGGCGGCACGATCGACGATGTGATCTTCGCCGGTCCCAATGCCTCGCTGGTCCTGGCCCAGGCGTCGGCCTTCACGGGAACGATCTCCGGCTGGCAGGACCATGACAGTCTCGATCTCGGCGACATCCTGTTCAGCGACAGCCTGACCTCGATGGCCTATGCGCAGAACAACGACAACACCGGCGGCACGCTGACAGTCTCCGACGGCACCCACGTCGCGACGCTGCACTTGCTCGGTCAGTACAGCGCGGCCGACTTTGCGCTGTCCTCGGACGGGCACGGCGGCACCCTGATCACCGATCCGGCGGTCGCGCAGCAGGCCCAACTCGCGCCGGCGCTGCACGGCTGAGGTTGCGAGAGGCGGCAGCGGCGATGGCAGGGTTTCCCTGCCATCGACCTGCGTGAGCCAGTCCAGCAGATTTCGCCTCCGGATACCGCATTTTTGCAAGCCGCCCCCTGCTAAGGGGCAATGGCGCCTGTGCTCGCTTCCCTATAATCCTGCCCTCAAGTCTTGAATCTAGGGCTTGGGGGCGACGGTTCGTGCCCCACCAAAAAACGTGTGGGAGGAAGTATGCGGAAACTCATTTGGGCTGCGGCATCGGTTGCGGTCTTGACCGGGGCGTTGGCCCTGACCGGGCCGGCATCGGCCCAATCGCCGATCATCATCAAGTTCAGCCACGTCGTCGCCACCGACACGCCGAAGGGCAAGGCGTCGGAGAAGTTCAAGGAGCTCGCCGAGAAGTACACCGGCGGCAAGGTCAAGATCGAAGTCTACCCGAACTCGACGCTCTACAAGGACAAGGAAGAGCTCGAGGCGCTCCAGCTCGGCAGCGTGCAGATGCTGGCGCCGTCCAACTCCAAGTTCGGCCCGCTCGGCATCCGGGAATTCGAGGTGTTCGATCTGCCTTACATCCTTCCGGACCTGAAGACGCTGCGGAAGGTGACGGAAGGCCCGCTCGGCCTCCGGCTGCTCAAGCTGCTGGACTCCAAGGGCATCACCGGCCTTGCCTATTGGGACAACGGCTTCAAGCAGATGAGCGCCAACAAGAAGCTGGTCACGCCCGCCGACTACCAGGGCGTCAAGTTCCGCATCCAGTCCTCGCGCGTGCTCCAGGCCCAGTTCAAGTCGCTCGGCTCGCTGCCGCAGGTGATGGCGTTCTCGGAAGTCTATCAGGCGCTGCAGACCGGCGTCGTCGACGGTCAGGAGAACACCTGGTCGAACATCTATACGCAGAAGATGCACGAGGTGCAGAAGTACATCACCGAGACCAATCACGGCTACATCGGCTACGTCGTGATCGTGAACAAGAAGTTCTGGGACGATCTGCCGGCCGACATCCGCGACCAGCTGTCGAAGGCGATGAAGGAGGCGACCGACTTCAACAACGCGCAGTCGCAGAAGGAGAACGACGACGCGCTGGCGGAGATCAAGAAGAGCGGCAAGAGCGAGATCATCAAGCTCACGCCGCAGCAGGACGAGGCGATGCGCAAGGCGATGGAGCCGGTCTACAAGGACGCCGCAGGCCGCGTCGGCCAGCCGCTGATCGACGAGTTCCTCAAGGAATCGAAGAGCACGACGAACTGATCAGGATCGACATCAATGAAGGGGCTTCCGTGCAGCCTGCGCGGAGGCCCTTTTTGTTGCAAAACATTTCAGTCTGCATCTGAATGGACATTCAGGGGAGTTACATCTTCGTAAGAACGCTCTCTCTGTCCAAGTTGTAAGTTGCGCGTCAGCCGTCCGGCGCTCATCCTCACCGGCATCCTTCCAGAGGAGGTCCGAATGAGGAAGTTCACCATCGCCGCCATCGCCGTGCTCAGCATCGCCGGCTCGGGCGCGGTCTATGCCCAATTTCATCGCCCGTGGATGGAGCACTTCCGCCACGTCCGCATGAACCCGGAGGACCGTGCCGCCTTCGTCGACGCGCGGATCGCCGCCGTCCATGCCGGGCTGAAGCTCAACGCCGACCAGGAGAAGCTGTGGCCGCCGGTCGAGGCTGCCGTGCGCGACTTCGCCAAGCTGCGCATCGACCGCGCCAACGCGCGGATGAATGCCGGCCCGGGTGATGCCGGCAAGAACGCCGACAAGCCCGAGGATCCGGTCGCCCGCCTGCGCCAGCGCGCCGAGGACATGGGCGCGACCTCCGCCGCCCTGAAGAAGATCGCCGATGCCGCCGATCCGCTCTACAAGACGCTCGACGAGGGCCAGAAGCGGCGCCTTGCCGTGCTGACCCGCCACCGTGGCCCGTTCGGCGGCGGTGGGGACGGCCCGTCCCGACACTTCATGGAACGGGGCATGGACCGCATGATGGAGCGCGGCATGGACCGCTTCCACGGCGACCGTTTCGACCGTGACGGCGGCCCGGACCGGGATCGCGAGGGCCGGCTCTGAGCCTCCCCGTATTTCCCGAGGAATTAACCCCGGGATTGGCCTTGGCGAAGCCGCTGGAATCCAGCGGCTTTTCGCATTTTCGGGCCTGTGGAAGAACCTTGGAAAACATGCGCCACATCGCTTGCCATACCCGGATCGCTTTGCTAAACGACCGGCCTCGCAAGGCATTGACCGCCTTTCGGGCGCATAGCTCAGTTGGTAGAGCAGCTGACTCTTAATCAGCGGGTCCCAGGTTCGAGCCCTGGTGCGCCCACCATATCGAAAGCCCTATTAGCGCAGGGTTTTTCCATTTCAGGCGACAGAGCAAAGCGCGTATCGTGCGACGCTTTTGGTGGTCGGACATCGCACCGTGCGTCGACTTGGCGATGTTCGCGAGATGTTCTTGCTGGTTCGCATCACCGTCGCGCTCGTCATCTCGCATGGTCGCCAGTATCGTCCATGACTTGTCGCACGCCCACAAGAGCGTCGCGTTTCGTCGCAGTTGTGACGTTTCGCTGGCCGACGTCGAGGATGTCCCTGGCGAGATAGGCGCACAAAAACGCTGCCAGCGCCGTGACCATCATGTAGACCGAGACTGGCCAGCTCGCGTCGCCACTCCACTGCACCAGCAGCGTCGAAATCAGTGGCGTAAAGCCGCCGACGACAGTGCCGCTGACTTCTTTTGCGAAGACGAGACCAGTGTAGCGGATCCGCGTGTCGAACAGCTCCGAATAGAACGCCGCGATGGATCCGGAGATCGATGCGACGCCGAAAGACAAGCCGACGATGCCTCTGTTGATTTCCGAATTACGGGATTTCAAAGAGGTGGCCCGGGCGGAATATGGAAAGACGTCTTACCTAAACAGCGGCGGACTGTTCTGCGGCGCAACACCCTCGCCGGGACCGCTCGATTGCTGCCGCCGCCGTCAAGCGGGCGATGACACAGCGCGCAGATTGACGGACGCGTCTTCATAATCGCGTTTTCGCCGACCCGCATGCTGCTCCTTACCTGCAGCTCCTTGATTTGAATCAGGGAGCATCGCGCCAAATTTGGGATGCTCGGCACGGCGGGGATTGGCTGCCTAGAGGATTTCTACGTAGTGGCTTATACTGATTGCGTGGTCGGTGTGTCGCGGCGGTAGGCTAAATTTATCGGAGAGTTGTCTGCATATGCCAGGAAACTAGCGGTGCGAAAGTTAGCACTGCAGGAAGGCGAGTGTATCATGTCCCTTCAGGAGACACCGGTCAGCCGACATGTTCGAAATGCCTCCGGAGGATCGAGGCATGCGCGCAAGGCGAATTCCGAACGGCTCGCTCTGCAGGAAGAAGTTCATCGTCAAATTGCTTCGGAGCTTCACGATTCAACGTGCCAGCATCTGGTGGCGGCGAGCCTCATTCTGATGCAAGTAAGGAGTGCGCTAGGCGATCCTCTGAAGGCGACGAGACATTGCGACCAGCTCGACATCTCGATCGATCGCGCTATGAAGGAATTGCGGTCTCTCACATATCTGCTTCACCCTCAGGACCTGTTTGAAGGAGGGCTCAGGACGACAATCGAGCAATTCGCAGAAGGGCTCGCAGCCCGAACGCCGCTGAATATTGAGGTCTCGATATCGTCCGCGGTCGACGGCCTGCCATACGGGGCGCAGCGAGCGTTGCTGAGAATTGTTCAGGAGGCCCTGACGAACGTTTACCGCCACGCCAAGGCGACACAGGTCGTCATAACTATCGGGACGAGGGACAGGAAGTTCAAGCTCGAGGTCCGAGACGACGGACAAGGCATGGTCGCTGCAGATGGCGCATGCCGCTTTCGTCCGTGGGCACCCGGAGCGGGAATCCGTATCATGCGAGCTCGATTGCAAGAGATGGGAGGGCAGCTTGAGATATTATCGGCACCCACAACGCTGCGGCGCGGAACCATCCTGCGCGCGACCTTTCCATGCGCTCTTGCGCGCGAGTGAGATGGCCCGGTTGGAGATGCTGCTGAAACGCAGCGCCCATCGTTCGTCCAGGTTCTCTTGCGACAAGATCATCGAGGCAGCCCTCTCATGAAACGAATTCTCATTGCTGATGATCATGATGCTGTTCGATCCGGGCTACGGGCGGTCCTCGAGCAGCGGCCGGGTTGGATGATTGTCGCCGAGGCGTCCGACGGAAGATCGGCATTTGAGGCCGCTCTCAAAGAGCGGCCCGATGTTGCGATCGTCGACTTCTTCATGCCGCGCATGACGGGACTGGAAATAACTCGAGGAATAAAAAAACATCTCCGCGAAACTGAGGTGCTGATCTTTACCGCGCACGAATCCGGAGTGCTGGCTCAAGAGGCGCTTCAGGCGGGTGCGCGCGCGTTCCTGGTCAAGTCGGACGCAAACAAGCTGCTGTTGGCTGCCGTTGAAGCGCTAATGGCACGTAAGCCATTCGTTGGCGGACGATTTTGTGGTCAGTCGGGTCGAGAAGACGAAGCCGGCGAGGGGCATGTGAAGCTGTCTCCGCGAGAGCGGCTCGTTGTCAAGCTCGTGGCCGAGGGGTACAGCAACAAGGGTATCAGCGCGATGCTGAGCTCGAGCGTGAAGACCACGGAAACGCATCGGGCGTCGGCCATGGGAAAACTGGGGGTCAATTCGATAGCTGGACTGGTCCGCTACGCGATCAGAGCTAAATTGATTGAAGAGTGAACGAAATCAGCGGCTGCCGGCCCGCCGCGCTTCGCAACCGATCGCGGCGGTGAAGCAGAGCTGATCGCTGCGGAAGCGCAACTCTGTCCTTTCCCTTCAGCAAGGGGATCGCGGACGGTCACCTCCACCGCCACCCGCAATGGCGGCGACCGCGATGCCACCAGCAAACCCAACGGCGCCTGCGCGGTCGCGGCCGCCCCCAACCGGGGCCATGCGGAGGCCCCCACTGCGCCTGCGTTGCGAGATCCGTGGTTATCGCGGCCCGTCCCAGATTTGCGGCGACCGGCATAGCCTCCGCTGACGAAATGAAACGAACGCCGATTGCGCCGACAGCTGCGGCGGCGACGGCACCCTGCGCAAGGAAAGCACGACGTGTGGGAGCGTTCATTGTTCTTCTCTACTTGTTACGCAGTTTCAAGCACGGACTACGGTAGCGGGGGAACGGCAACGCCGGCATCCGTCGAAACCCTGAGCAACAGGCTCGCAGTATTCCCGCCGTCCTGGATACTCGGGTCACGTGGTTTGCGCCGGGACCGGTCGTGCCTTCGCGCGCTCGCGCAGGCGTTGAAACGTGACGTAGAGCATCGGCACCATAAAAATCCCGATTGAGCTTGCGGCGAGCATGCCGGCAAAAACAGCGGTCCCGACCGCCCTGCGGCTCAGCTCGGCGGCGCCGGTTGCGAGTACGAGCGGGAGGAGTCCAAGAATGAAGGCAACCGAGGTCATCATCACCGCGCGGAACCGCATATGCGCCCCCTGGATCGCGGCCTCCGCAAGCTCTGTGCCGGCTTCCCGTCGTTCCTTCGCGAATTCCACGATCAGGATGCCGTTCTTGGCGGCAAGCGCGATCAGCACCACGAGGCCAATCTGGCCGTACAGATCGAGATTGAGGCCGGCGATTTTAATACCGATATATGAGCCTAGAACGCCGACAACGACGGAGAGCAGCACCGGGATCGGGATCACCGTGCTCTCATACAGCGCCACCAGGAACAGATAGGCGAACAGCACGGCGAGCGCGAGCACCATCCCGGTTTGTCCTGCTGCCTGTTGCTCCTGATAGGCGGTGCCGGTCCACTCGAAACTGTAACCTGCAGGCAGCACGTTGTTGGAGATCTCTGCCATCGCTGCCATCGCGGTGCCGGACGAGACGCCTGGCGCCGGGCTGCCGTTCACCGTCACTGAACGATAATTGTTGTAGCGGGTAATGACCTGAGGCCCGGTTACGATCTTGATGCCGGCGAGCGACCGCATCGGAACCATCTGACCCGTGCTATTGCGGACATAGATGCGCCAGATATCGGAAAGGTCGGCGCGATCGAGCGCCTCCCCCTGCACGTTGACCTGCCAGGTACGTCCATAGAGGTTGAAATTGTTGACGTAGATGCCGCCCAGCGTCGCCTGAAGGGCCGTGAAGATATCGCTGATGGTCACGCCAAGCGCCTGCGCCTTACGTCGATCGATGTCGAGATAGATCGATGGATTGGTCGCGGTGAAGGTCGAGAACACTCGCGTCAGCCGCGGATCGGCATTGGCCGCTCCGATCAACGCACCCGTGACACTGGAGATCGCGGCGGGGCTCTGTCCTTCCAGCGCCTGGAGCTGGTACTCGAACCCGCCTGAGGTGGAGAGTCCGATGATCGGCGGCATATTGAACGGCAGTACATTGGCCTGCCGGATTTGCGCGCCGGCTGCGTAAGTCTGCCGGATCAACGCCTGCACCGAATCCGCGGCCGCCTTGCGATCGGCAAACGGCTTGAGGCGCGTCACCACCAGCGCGCTGTTGGGCTCGGACGCCCCGTCAAGCAGGGAGAAACCAATGATGGCCAGAACATGGTCGACGGCCGGCATCTCCTTCAGGACGTCCTCGATCTGTTTGGTGACTTCACTGGTCCGCGCAACGGATGCACCGTCCGGCAACTGCACCGAAGTGAAGAAAGCGCCCTGGTCTTCCTCGGGGAGGAACCCTGTCGGCGTCAGGTGCGACATCCCGAAAATGCCGACTGCGAACACGGCGACCAGGATGAGGGAGAGACTGGCCACGCGCAGCAGCCGTCGTACGCCGCTGCTATAGCCATCGCGGATCCAGTCAATGCCGCCAAGAACGTGGCCGATCATGCCGCGCCGGGGTCCAGTATGCCGCAGGAACAGCGCGCACAAGGCGGGCGACAAGGTCAGCGCATTCAGTGCTGAAATCATCATGGCGGCGCTGATCGTCACCGCAAATTGCCGAAACAGCGTGCCGGAAATGCCAGGAATGAAGGCGATCGGAGCAAAGACGGAGAGCAGCACCAACGTGATCGCGATGATCGGTGCCGTGATCTGCGTCATCGCCTTCTTGCTTGCCTCGACTGGCGAAAGATCCGGTTCCTCCTCCATCACTCGCTCGACGTTCTCCACGACGACGATGGCGTCATCCACGACGATGCCGATGGCGAGCACCATCGCGAGCAGTGACACGGTATTCGCGGAATAGCCAAGCATCAGCAGCACCGCGAAGGTGCCGACCAGGCTGACCGGTACGGCAATGGCTGGTATCACCGTGGCCCGAAGATTACCGAGGAACAAATAAACCACGATCACGACCAGGACGAAGGCCTCTCCCAGTGTCCGCAGAACCTCCGAGATGGTGTCCCGTACGAAGCTCGTGGAATCGTACTGCACGAGATAGCTCAACCCCGTCGGGAATCGCTTCGATAGCCGCTGCATCGTCGCCGCGACCGCCTGCGCCGTCGTCACGGCATTGGCGCCCGGCGCCAGATAGATCGCGAGAGGCACCGCGGCGCGCCCGTCGATCCGCGCTTCGCTGTCGAGGTTCTGCGCGCCAATCTCGACCCGGGCGACGTCCTTGACGAGCAGCGTCGAACCATCCGGGTTGGCGCGCAGCACGATATCGGCGAACTGGTCGACCGTCGCGAGCCGTCCCAGGGTCTGGACGTTGAACTGGAATTGCTGGTCGTCGCTGATTGGACGCGCGCCGATGCGGCCGACCGGCGCCTGGACGCTTTGCGTTCGAATTGCCGCGATCACGTCCGAGGGCGTGAGATTGAGGCTGGTCAGCCGCTGCGTATCGAACCAAATCCGCATCGAGTAGTTCATCTTGGCGAACAGGTGAGCTTGGCCGACACCGGGCGTGCTGGAGATCGCATCGAGTATGTTGATGATCGCGTAGTTGGTGATGAACAGCGGATCTTGCTGGCCGTCGGCACTGTAAAGCACCAGAAATTGCAGGATCGCCGACGATTTCTTTTGCACGGTCACGCCCTGCTGCTGCACCTCGGTGGGCAATTGCGACAGCGCGCTCTGCACCCGGTTGTTAACATTGACGGTGTTGATATCGGGATCGGTGCCAAGTGCAAATGACACCGTCAGGGTGTAGCTGCCGTCGTTGCCGCTCGTCGATTTCATATAGAGAGCTCGGTCGACGCCGATCACTTGCGCTTCGAGCGGTTGAGCGACGCTGGCCTCCACGACCTCGGCAGACGCGCCGGGAAAGGTCCCGGCAACCGTGACCTGCGGTGGCACAATGTCCGGAAATTGCGCCACCGGGATCCGTGTCAGCGCGAGCGCACCTGCAATGGTGATGATGAAGGCCACGACCATCGCAAGTCGCGGGCGATCGATGAACACGGCGGACATCATGGCTTTTTGTCCCCCGGGCGCGGATCAGTTGAACCGCCATGGTCCGGCTGCGAAGGCGCGTCGCCTGTGCCAACCTTCATGCTCGACTGGATCAGCGCGCTCGCCGGGCCCGGAGAAACCGCCTGACCCGGACGAACTCTTTGCAGGCCTTCGACGATGACCTTGTCGCCCGCCGCGAGGCCGCTGATGACGGAGGCGATGGTGGGCGTCGATTGCCCCAGCTTGACGCGGCGTTGTTCGGCCTTATCGCCGGCGCCAACGGCGAGGACATAGTCACCCTGCTGGTCGGACAGCACCGCCGAACGCGGGACCGCCAACACTTCGATGGGCTGGACACCTTCCAGCAAGACCGTGACGAACTCGCCGTCAGTCAGTTCGTGAACGGTTACGCCCGCGGCGGACGGCGCGCGCAGGATCGGGTTGGCGATCTCGCCGCGCACGGTGATCGTGTCCGTGTTCTGGGCGATGGTGTTGTCGACAAAATCCAGCTTGCCGGACTTGCCATACATGCGGCCATTGGGCAGCCGCAGCCGGATCACCACGGCTTCCAAGCCTCCCTGCGGACCATAGCGTTCGCGTAGTTCGAGCCCCTGGCGCAACGGCACCGGGAAGGTGACGTACATCGGATCCTGGCTGACGATCGTGGTCAGGACGCCCGAGCTGGGACCGACGACATTGCCTTCGGTCACGGCCGTACGTCCGATCTTGCCGTCGATCGGCGCGCTGATCATGGTGTAATCGAGGTTGATCTGTGACGCATCGACTTGTGCCTGCGCGGCCTGGACCTGGGCTTCCAGGCTGCGTTGGTTGGCGATCGCCGCGTCGTAGGTCGATTGCTGACCGGCCGGCCCGCTGAGCAGCGTACGCGCCCGGTCGGTCGTCAGCTTGGCGTTCTCGAGCATCGCTCGGAGCTGGGCCACCTGCGCCTGCTTTGACGCGAGATCGGCCTCGAACGGACCGCGCTCAAGCCGGTAAAGCGGGTCGCCCTTCTTGAGCTCGGCACCCTCGACGAACAACCGCTGCTCCAGGAATGCGGTGACGCGAGCCACGACATTGACGCGATTGACCGCCTCGATCCGCCCGAGAAATTCGTTGGTCTCGGTGATCGGTCGTCTGGTCGCTTCCACGATGCCGACAGCGGGCGGAGGGCCTGCGGCTGGCTGTGTCCAGCCCGTGCCGCCAGCGATGAATGTCAGGAAACCCGCCGCCAGCATCCTGACCGAGACGTCCGCAAGGTCCATTTTCCGCTCCTTGCTCCGGGGGGCGGGACAAGCCGCTATCCCGGTCCGCGCGGGCCGAGTGTCAGGTTCGTAACGCCTGCCGCAAGGTTCAATCCGATCGATCGCTCGATCGACAGAGGCTGGAGCGTAATCGTCCGGCGAGAGCCTCCGATCAGAACGTTCGCTCCGAGACCGGGGCCGAACGCGACATTGCCGCTCGCCCCCACGTAGTTCCCGCGCAGCGTGCCGGGGCCGACGCGCGAGTTCCTGGCGAAGACGGCCCATGAGAGGGTTCCTGCGCTGGTCACGCCGATGTCGAGACCAACGCGCCTGATCCGTCCGTCGTAGACGTACTGCCGGGTCGGGCGTCTCGTGATGAATATACAACGAAGCTCCTGCGCGGAGCCAAGCACCAGCCCAACGCGCGGAGTGCTGGTGCATACGAGCCGGCCGACTCTGAAGGCCTCGGCGCGTGCGGGAAGGGCGTCGGCGCACATCAAGGCGGATCCAGAGATGATCGCAAGAAGCAGGTTAATGCGCATTCAGGCCTCCATTTGACTTCCGGTGTCGGTTGACGAACTCCCTGGGCTGCGATCCTGGCGAAGCCAGAACGTGATGCCGAGGCCGATCAGCAGGACGGCGCCCAACAGGAAGAAGATGATGGATTGCTGTAACCAGGATATCGCCGGAACCGTGACGCCCATCGCAAGGCCGAGGAAGGCAATTTGCGGCGACAGAAGACTGACGCCCGCAAGGAAGGTGCCGAGCGCAAGTAATGTGAGAAGGACGAGGCTGGTCGCCGGCGTCGGCAACAATTGCTGAACGCCTGACACCAGCATGATGTTCATCGTGACCAGGACGGCAACCCAGTGCAGCGCCTGGGTCCAGATCAGTCGCCACCGGGCCTCCTTGCCATCGACCTCCGGCCATTTGTTGATGACGCACACAACGCCGATGGCAAGCGCGAGAAATTCCCAATAGCCAACGAGAGGCTGGTGAGAGGCGTTGGTATAGGCGACGCCCGCGACGGCGAGCACCAGTGCAATGATGTAGGGAAGTTGCTGCCACAGAAAATGTGTCATCCGCGCGTGCGCCGGGGATGGCTCCATTCCATTGTTCCGTTCGGCTCGAATCTCGCTCATGGCGCGCCCATTTGCAATGGTCCCTTGTTGGACATGCGACCGCTGTTATCGCCGAGGTAATCCTCGACGTAGAATCTGATGATCGCGACCCGGCCGACCGCGACCAGCGGCATGGCGAGTGCGATACCCATCACGCCCAGCATTGCGCCCAACAGTACGATCGCGACCAATGTCCATGCGGGAGGAATTTCGACCGCCTGGCGCTGGATCAACGGGCCGATCACATAGCCCTCGATCGATTGAATGATCGTGTAGATGACGACGGCCCAGATCAGCAGCGATGCGCCGAGCGGCATCGCGACGAGCGCGATCGGGATCGCGGCAAGGATGGGTCCCAGATACGGAACGAAGTTGGAAAGGCCCGCCTGCAGCCCAAGCACGAAGGGGCCGGGAAGCCCGATCAGATAGAGCGCGACCCACACGCACAGTGTCATTAGGATGATGCGGATCAGCTGTCCGACGAACCACAGCCGCAGGACGTTTCCCATCTCGTTCATTACGGCGCGTGTTCGGGCGCGGTAGGAAGGCTTCGCCAGCATCACGAGACTCTCGCGATGGCTGGTGGGATCAAAGGCGAAGAGGATACCGAGGAACGCGATCACCAGCACACCGGTCAGAAAGCTCGACGCTCTGCCAACGACGAGCTGGGCGTGGCTGAAGAACCGGCCTTGATCGGACAGCAGCCATTGCGCAAAATCGCGCCCCGATTCCGGACCAAGCAGATCGACGCCGTAGGTCAGAAGGCGTTGCTGCAAGACGTCGAACTGGGTGTCCATGACCTTCAGCAGGATGCGTGTTTGCTCCGGCAGCTTGCCGCCTCCCCAGACGAGGCCTAGTCCGACCAAGGTGGTGAGCAGCAGCAGCACGAATGTCAGCCGCCAGACACGATTGAGTGGAATTAGTAGCGCCAGTGCGCGTGCGGCGGCATCCAGAAAGGCAGCAAACAGTACGCCTGCGAAGATGATGAGAAGACTCGAGGCGGTTTGCCATACGAGGAAGAGAGCAACGCAAGTGGCGAGCAGGGCGAGACCCGTTGCGAGAAAGCCGCGCCGCCTGTCGGTCATGCCCTGGTCTGGAGGCTCACGGACCACGACCTCGCGCGGTTGCTCTTGTCCTGTCCTCACGTCGCTCATCGATCGGGTGTCTCGGCGGCGGATTGCAATGACGAACTGTCGCGCCGGGGCTCAGGTGCGAACACGGCGGCTGCCATAATGGGGATGCGAGCCGCCGCGATGACGCCAGTAGCGATGCTTGGTGGGGTTCGTATTCGTATTTGGCGCGGCGGTGCTTGGGGCAGGTGTCGTGACCTGCTTTGGCACGGATGCGGCCGGATTGGTCGTCTGCGCCTGGGAACTGGTCGACTGCGCGGTCGCAATCGATCCGGCAAGGATCAAGGCACCGCAAATGGTCCGAACATTCATGTTTGTCTCCAACTGACCCACAACAACACTTCAGATCGAGATAGCGCCGACGGCCAACGCATAGACGCGGACGCGTGCGGCGAGCCCTCAACCCCGGAGATGAGGTGGGCGGAAGGGTCGAATTTGAACGGGGTAGGCCGGCCACCCTCGGTTACGAGACTAGAGGCAGCTTCTCGGTCGGCGCATCAGGGATTCTATGTAGAGGGCGAGGCAGGAAATCGGTCGACCGCCTCTAATGAGGACTTGCCGATCCGGGCGCAGCGGCCGGGGCGACCAGCACGAAGCTCGCGCGGAACAACTCGCCTGCCTTGGCGAGTTCAGTCGCGATATGCCTGGCGTGCAGAACGGCGGCGTCATGGTCGGCGCACTCGCATCCAATTCCGTCCGGACAAAGGCCGTTCTTGTCGACGATGTGAAAGAAGTAGCGCATGCGAACGGATTAGGCCGGTGCGTGACCAGCTTCCAGTGACAAAGGTGTAAGAGTCCAGGCAAAAAGGATGAGAAGCCTGGGGCAACCCAAGGTTACGTTTCGGTAAGTCGCTCTGGCGGATACGGGTATCCCGAGATAGGGTGATATATCTTCCGGCGCTCGGGTGATCATCCGATGTCCCCGCAGGGGCCGGACCGCTAGCTTGGTTTGTTCATGCGAACCAATCCGAGGAGGCAAGCGATGTCGAATTATGATCCGAATCTGACTGCCTCGGGCACTGGTGGCGGCGCGCTTGCGATCGATCCCGGATTGCGCGCCTACATGCTGCGCATCTACAATTATATGGCCGCGGGCGTGGGCCTGACTGCAATTGTGGCGTGGCTGACGTATCAGCTCATGGGTCCCGCATTGCTCGAGAGCCCGTTGATGTGGGTTTTCATCCTGGCGCCACTCGGGCTGGTGTTCTTCATCGGGGCGCGCATCAATACGCTGTCGGTGGAAACGGCGCGCATTCTGTTCTTCGTCTATGCCGCGCTGGTCGGCGTTTCGCTCTCGACGCTGCTGCACATCTACACCAGCGCCTCGATCACGCGCGTGTTCTTCATCGCGGCCGCGATGTTCGGGGCACTCAGCGTCTTCGGCTACACCACGAGGCGCGACCTGTCCGCGGTCGGCAGCTTCCTGTTCATGGGCCTGATCGGCATCATCGTCGCAAGCCTGGTCAATATTTTCCTGAGGTCGACGGGGCTCGATTGGTTGATCTCGATCGTCGGCGTTGGCGTCTTTGCGGGACTTACGGCCTATGATACGCAGCGGATCAAGGCGATGTACGAGAGCAGGGACGATGCGACGACGGCAGGCCGCAAGTCGGTGATCGCGGCACTGTCGCTCTACCTCAACTTCCTCAATCTGTTCATGATGCTGCTGCGCCTGCTCGGCGGTAGGCGGTAGGCGGTAGGCGGCTTCAGGCCGCCGGCCGCTCCGCCGCGCTGGCGAGCGCATCGCGCAGGATCTTTTCCTTGGTCTCGTCCAGGGACGTTTTCAACACGACTCCGCCGGCATCCTTGATTTCCTTCAATACCTTGTCTGCCGTCATGTTCTTGATCAGGACGAAGAGCGCGGCGTTGCCGGTGTGGAGCGAAGCGGACAGCTCCTTCATGAAGGAATCGTTGATGCCGAAATCGGACAAGGCGCCTCCAAGCGCGCCGGACGCAGCGCCGACCGCGACACCGATGATCGGATTGAGGAAGAGCACGCCGACCAGGAGTCCCCAGAAGCTGCCGGTAATCGCGCCCGTCGCCGTGGTGTTGACGAGCTGGTTGAGCTTGATGTTGCCGTTCTCGGCCTTGACGGCGATCACTGCGTCACTGATGGTGATCAAATATTCCTTTTGCAGTTTGAGCAGCCGAGTTCGGACTTCTTCGGCCTTTGCTTCGGTCGGGTATACGATCGCAACCAGATCAGACATGGAGACCTCCTGGGCATTCCCGCAGGGACCGCGGGAAGACTGATGCCAACTGCATGGCGCGGAGACTAAACGGCGAATTGCAAGCTCGACATCCGAGAAAACCCTTGGGCGCGGGAGAGACTGTTCCGGATCATTAGAGCAGGGGAATCCCTCGGCCCGATCTGCGCGATCCGGCTGTTCTGAGTCTTCAATTTGCTGCGAACATCGACGCGGCGAGCAGCAGCGACACCAGGAGCAGGGAGATGCCCGCGGCGGACCATTGACGGAGAACTTCGTCGCCTCTTTCGATAAGGCTGCCTAATCTAAGACAGCCGCGCCGGAGCGGACCGACGACTCTAATGAGCGCTTTCCAGGCCGCGGATGAGCCCAGCGGGTGTGGCCACGGGCTGAGCAGGATCGCGAGCGCCGCGCCTCCCAGCACAGGCAGGAGCAATTTGGATAGCGCGTCGATGCCGAACAGCTTCGATGTGGCATCATACGGGACCGGCAAATACGAATCCCAGGGCAGCAAGCCAAGGAACAGAGAACAGAGGGCCAAGGCAAGTGCAGCAAGGTCCCGGCTGAGCGGTGCTGGGCCGATGAGGGTAATCGGCTGGTCTGATGGCGCGAACGCATGGGACAGGACCAGTACGACATAGGCGGTCGTGAACATTCCGCCGGCCTGGAGCACGACGGCCCACCACCACTGCCCCGTCCTCGCCGTGTCCTGGAGCAATAACTCCTTCGCGAGTGACGCTCCGCTCGGTTGAACACCCATCAAGGCGATGCCGCCAATCGCGAACGCCAGGACGCTCAAGGGCAGGGCCCGTGCGACACCTCGCAGCCCGGTGATGCGATCGTGGCCGAGCCCGGTGTAGATTGATCCGACGGCCATGAACATCGCCGCCTTGGCAGTCGCATGGGAAACTGCCTGCAACAGGCCGCCCGCCAGGGCCTGGTTACTTTCGAGCTTCCCGGACGTGCCGAACGCAAGAGGAAACATCAGGAAGAGATATCCAATCTGAGCCAGCGTCGAATATGCAATCAGGAGCTTGAGGCGCTCTTGCCGGAGAGCGACAACGCTTCCGAACACGATCGCTCCGGTTCCCAGCGCTGCGAGCAATTGTGCGGCAGCCAAGCCGGGCAAACCTGGCATGACGTCGAACCAGAGCCGCACGAGGATGAAGAACGATCCCTTCACGACCAAGGCGGACAGGATCGCGCTAGCTGCGGCCGGTGCGCCGGCGTGAGCGGGCGGCAGCCAGAGGTGCAACGGAAAGAGTGCAGTTTTTGCGAGGAGACCGGTCGTCATCAAGGCTGCCGCGATGAGCACGCCGGAGTCCGCGCTCACGCGATGCGACAACAACTGGATATCAAGGGTGCCGTAGAGACCATAGAGCAGCGCGGTGCCCATCAGGTAGAGGACCGAGCCGAGCAGTGCGAAGAGCAGATACCGCAGCGCGGCCCGAAGCGTCTCCGCGCGACCGTCGAGAGAGACCAGAGGCACTGCGGCGAACGTCAGCAATTCCAGCGCAACATAAAGCGTGAAGAGGTCTCCCGCGACGAAGATCGTGTTCAGCGCGCCCCAGATTGCCAGAAGCAGGATCCAGAATGCGAAAGGTGCGCGCGCTTCGACAGATTGGGGACGAAAATCGGTTGCGGCAAAAATAGCGACCGCGCAGATCACGACCGCCGTCGTCGCGAGCATGACCGCCGACAATCCGTCCGCGCGGAGGGCTACGCCGAGCGGCGGTGGCCAGGCGCCGAGTAGGTAGACGAGGTGGCCGTCGCTCCGAGGCAAGAGCACGAGAACGGCGAGAGCAATCGCCAACCCGACCGGTACGACCGTGGAGGCAACCTGCCGGACGTAGCGCTGGCCGAGAGCGAACGCCAGCAAGACGCCCGCGACCGGCATGACGATCGACAGCACCAGCAGGAAGCCGCCGGCGGTGGTCACCAGCGCGGGGGCGGGGGGCAGCATCAGTGACCGGACGGATCGGAGCGCGGGCTCGCCGCCGCCCGACTGTCGAGCGTCGTGGAGCCGGCGATCTGAAAAAGCCGCAGCAACAAGGCGATCGCCAGAGCCGTTGCGGAAAACGCGACCACGACTCCTGTGATCACCAGGGCCTGCGGCACCGGGTCGTTGCCAAAGCCCGCTGCGGCGCCTCGGCGCCCGACGATGCCGAACAGAAGAAACACGCCGCTGCCGAGCAGGTTGAATGCGATGATCTTGCGAAGCGGTTGCGGATTGGCAATCAGGCCGTAGAGCCCGAGCCCGACCGCCGCGGCGGCGCATAGTCCGAAAACCGTCACGGCGCTCATCGCTCAGCGCTCCTTTCAGGTGCACCGGCGAGCAGCAGGCCGAGCGTCGTCGCGATCGTCAGGAGCATCGCGACTTCAATGCTCAGAATTAGCGGCTTGGCGAACGCAACGGGATAGGCAAGGAACGCCGACCCAAAACAGAGCCCGCCAAGGCCGACGGCAAGGAACAGGCCGGGGCCGCCCACCAGGATGAGACGTAGCCATCGACTGCGCACGGGCGGGGTATCCACCAACCCGGCCATGATCACCAGCAGCCACATCGATGCGAGAACCGCGCCGCCCTGAAATGCTCCGCCGGGGTGATCGGCGCCCGTCCACAGGATGTAAATGCCGACCACGATGCCGGCGGGTGGCAACAGGCGCGCAAGAAAGGCGAGGACACCATTTGGATCAGCCTGGTGGCGTGGTCCGGGACGACCGCCCCAGGCCTGGTCCGACGCAAGCGACCAGACACCGACGATGGCGAGCAGGAGCACGACCTTCTCGAGCATGGTGTCCATTCCGCGGAATGCCATGAGCACGTTGGTGACGGGGTTGGTCATTCCGGTCGCCCCGGCATTCGCGACGACGGCGGGCGCGAGCGTTGGCGCCGGATCGGGCAGCAGCAGGATCGTGACGGCCAGCGCTGCCGCGATCGACGCGGACAGTATGGCCGCGCTCAAGCGCACGATCAGGCTGGGCCCTTCCGTTGTCATCGCCTCGGTATCGCGCAGCCGGGCCGCCGCACCCAACAGCACGACGCCGCCCAGGCCTCCGCCAATTGCAGCCTCGGTCAGCGCGACATCGACGGCGTCAAGACGGACCCAGATCAGCGCAACCAGCAGTCCGTAGGCGATGAAACCGACCGTGGCCGAATAGGTGTCGGGGACGGCGATCGTCCAGATGGCGAGGCCCAGCACCACGGCGGCGAGCGCGATCTCGAACACTGTTGCGATGTTCATTTGCCTGACCCGCTCTGACGTGCCGTGCGCGCAATCAATTGGGAGACGGTGGCGCCCGCGAGCAGCACGAACATCCAGATGCTGATCAGCTTCAGCCCGTCGCGCAGGCCTCCTGTTTGGGGGAGCAGCCCGAGCACGACGAAACCCAGGCCGAGGTTATCGGCCTTGCTGAGCGCGTGCAGACGAGTCAGGGTGTCGGGAAAGCGAAGAAGGCCGACGGTGCCGGCGAAAAAAAAGAATACGCCTGCCGACACTCCCGCAACCGTGATGATGTCGCGTGCGACGCTCATCTGTCCTCCCCCGGATCGGCCCCATCGGTTTCGAGGCGGGAGAGCCCCTTCTTGACGAATGCGATGGATGCGAAAGTGGCGAGCAGTGCCAGTATCAATGCCACGTCGACGGCCGCCGGCACCCCTGTCACGGTGCCGAGCAGCAGCAAGACGGCAATGCCGGCAGTCCCGATCAGTTGCGCCGCCATCATCCGGTCGGCATCTGTCGGGCCACGCAAGATCGAGACCAGCCCGAGCCCCAGCATCGCCAGGATCAAGCCGACTGCGGCCGTGAGGAATTCAGTCATTGTAGAGGGCCCGAACCAACGCCGCTTCCTCCGCGGCAAGTTCGGCAACGACCGGTTGCTCGACGTCGAGACAGTGATAGACGAGCTGCCCGTTCTCCTCCCCGGTTGGCACTGTGCCAGGCAAAAGGCTGGTGAGTGTCGTGAACACGTTCCGTTGCATCCCGCGTGAGAGGCCGGTCGGATAGAACACAAATCCCGGCCGCAGCGGCAGCCGGGGATCGAGCGCGCGGCGTGCGACGTCTACGCCGGCGACCACCGATTGGTATAGGAAAAGCAGCGCCAGGCGGACCATGGCAGGAATTGACCGCCGGGATCTGCTCGGCTCCAGCAGGTGCAGGCTTGTCCAGGTTGCTGCCGCGATTGCTGCCGCCGCGGCAGGAATATCTGTCGGATTGGCGCCGGCAAGCACGAGCCAGAGGCAAAGGAAAAATGCGGCTCTGAAAGTCGCAGTTCGCCACGATCCTCCAACCGCGACGACGGCACGCCCATATCGATCACCTGAGGACCCTGTCATCCCGGTTTCCTCGGTTGCTCCCGGATTGTGTCGTCCGGGTCTGCCGTGCTTTGAGGAAGCGCGTTTGCGCGCCCCAGACGAGAATTCAAACGGCGGAGCCGCGGCAGGGGTCGCGACTGCTTCACCTGACGATTGCATCATGCGTCGTGGACGGAACCGGCGACATCGGGTGATTGCCTGATCATGTCTCAGGAATCTGCTGATGGCCGAGCACGGATTCCATCCGGCGCCACCGAGTAGATTTACCGATGTTGACGGCGGACTCCTTCGGCAAAAATGCGGATGTCGGTACCGGGGAAAATGCGACTGCGGACTGAGCAATCCTCCCGGCAAGATCTCACTCCCGGAACGGAACAGGTCATGTTCATGCACGGCAGCCGATCCGCGCCCCGAAACATCCTCACATCGACGCTGGTGACGGCGTTCTCGCTGATGCTGGCAGGATGTGGACGGGAAACCGAAACCAAGGACGCATCTCCGCCGCGGATCGTACGCACAGCGACCGTAGAAAAACGCAAGGTCACAACGCCGCTGACATTCTCCGGACGGGTCGAGGCAGAAGACGAGGTGAATGTCGCATTCCGGATCTCGGGACGATTGTTGAGTAATGACACCAAGATAGGCGACCGGGTCAAGGCCGGCCAGGTGCTGGCACGATTGGAGTCGCAGAATGAACTGAGCACGCTGCGGCAGGCGCAGGCCTCCCTTGCCGCCGCTCAGGGGCAATTGACCCAGGCGCGCAATCACTTCGATCGTCAGGAGACGCTGTTGGCGCAGGGGTGGACCACGCGCGTCAACTATGATGCCGCAACCCAGGCACGGCAAACCGCGCAATCGCAAGTCGATGCGGCCGAAGCGCAACTGAGTTCTGCGCATGACCTCGTTGGTTTCACCGAACTCAAGGCTGATGCACCCGGTGTGATAACAGCCACAGGTCCGGTCGCCGGCGAGGTCGTCCAGGTCGGGCAGATGATCGCCAGGATCGCACGGCAGGACGGTCGCGATGCGATCTTCGATGTCCCCGCTCAATTGATCAGGTCGGCCTCCACCGATCCAGAGATCACTGTCAGCTTGGCTGACGATCCGTCGATAACGGCGCAAGGGCGCATTCGCGAAGTCGCCGCACAGGCCAGTGCTGTGACCCGAACCTTCGAGGTCAAGGTCGGCCTGACGGATCCGCCAGCCGCGATGCGGTTGGGTGCGTCAGTGATAGGGCGAGTGAGTACCACTGCAGGGCCGATGATCGATATTCCATCTTCCGCGCTGACCAGGATGAACGAGCAGCCCGCCGTATGGGTCGTCGACCCGGCCACCGCCACGGTCGCGGTGCGCAATGTGGACGTGCTGCGATTCGATGAAGCGCAGGCCATCATTTCCCAGGGGCTCGACATCGGCGAAATAGTTGTCACCGCCGGCGTCCAGGCGTTGCATCCGGGTCAGAAGGTCCGGATTCTTGGATCCGAGCCATGAGCGGAATTAATCTTTCCGACTGGGCTCTGAAACACCGTTCGCTGGTCGTCTATATGATGATGATTGCGGTGGTCGGGGGGGCGCTGTCCTATTTCCGGTTGGGGCGCAACGAAGATCCCGCCTTCATCATCAAGACCATGGTCGTCCAGGCCGCGTGGCCCGGCGCAACTGTGGAAGAGACGATGAAGCAGGTGACTGAGCGCCTCGAACGTCACTTGCAGGAAACGCCGCATCTGGACTTCCTGCGGAGCTTCACAAGGGCCGGTGTCGCGACCGTCTTTGTAAATCTGAAGGGGAGCGCGAATGCTAAACAGGTGGCCGACACCTGGTACCACGTACGAAAGACGATCGGAGACATGCGTCACACACTACCCGCAGGCGTGATCGGGCCGGGGTTTAATGACGAATTCGGTGATACATTCGGCATCATCTATGGCTTTACCAGTGACGGCTTCACTCAGCGTGAGTTGCGCGATCGGGTAGAGGACATCCGCTCAAGGCTGCTTCTCGTACCTGACGTGTCAAAGATTGAGCTTCTGGGCGAACAGGATGAAGTGATCTTCGTCGAGTTCTCCACGAAGGAGCTCGCGGCCCTCGGAATTGATCGGTCCGCTCTTATTGCGGCGCTCCAGTCGCAAAACATCGTGCGTCCGGCAGGAACGATTCAGACCGGCTTGGAAAGCATCTCGATTCGGGTATCAGGCAGCTTCCAGTCGGAGCAGGACATCGCCAACATCAATTTTTCCGCCGGCGGCCGCATGCTTCGCCTGAGCGATATTGCGCAGGTGCGACGCGGCTACACGGATCCGCCCCAGCCGATGTTTCGGATCAATGGCAAACCGGCAATAGGCCTTGCAATCGCCATGCGGGATGGCGGCGACATTCTCGCGCTCGGCGCCAATATCAGAAAGGCAATGGCGCAAATCACCGCGGATCTCCCCATTGGAATCGAGCCCAGCCTGGTCGCGGACCAGCCCGTTGTCGTCGACCAGGCGATCCGCGAGTTTACGGTCTCGCTGATGCAGGCGATCGGCATCATCATGGTGGTGAGTTTCATCAGCCTGGGCGTACGACCCGGCCTGATCATCGCGCTGGCCATACCGTTCACGCTGGCGATCGTGTTTCCGATCATGGGACTTCTCAGCATCGATATGCAGCGAATATCGCTTGGCGCGCTCATCATTGCGCTCGCATTGCTGGTCGACGATGCGATGACCACGACCGATGCGACGCTCAGTCGGCTCGCAGAGGGCGCCAGCAAGATCGAGGCGGCAACTTTCGCATATCGGACCCATGCAATGGCGATGCTCGCGGGCACGCTGGTGACGATAGCGGGCTTTATACCGGTCGGCTTTGCCGCGAGTTCCGCCGGTGAATACACGTTCTCGCTCTTCGCAGTGGTCACGATCGCACTGCTGGTTTCCTGGTTCGTTGCGGTCATTTTCACGCCACTGCTCGGAGCAGCGATCCTTGTTCCACCGAAGCAGACAAGTACGGCGGATCCAGGCAGGATCTTCCGCATGTATCGGAGTTTCCTGACTTTCGCGATGCGCGCGAAATGGCTGACGATCGCGATCTCCTTGACGCTCTTCGTTTGTTCGGTGCTTGCGCTGCCGCTCATCCCGCGACAATTCTTTCCATCGTCGGACCGTCCCGAATTGCTCGTGGACCTGAGCTTGCCGCAGAACTCGTCAATCCACGCGAGCGAGGCTGCGGCAAAGCGCCTGGATGCTGCCCTTTCGACCGATGCCGATGTGGCGCGGTGGAGCACCTATGTCGGGCGCGGCGCCATCCGCTTCTATTTGCCCCTTAATGTTCAGCTCCCGAACGATTTCTTCACGCAGGCCGTGGTGATCGCCAAGGATGTCGCTGCACGCGAGCGCCTGCATTCCAAGCTCGAAAAGCTGCTCGCGCAGGAGTTTCCTAACGCGATTGCGTTCGTTTCTCCGCTTGAGCTCGGACCGCCGGTTGGATGGCCGGTGCAGTATCGGGTCAGCGGGCCCGACGTAGAGCGGGTGCGCGAAATCGCACTCAAAGTCGGACAGATCGTAGCCTCCAGTCCGGACACCAAACAGGTGAATTTCGATTGGATGGAACCCAATCGCCAAGTGCGTATTCGCGTGGACCAGAACGAGGCTCGCCTTCTCGGCCTCAGTTCGCAAGCGATCGCGACGGTCCTGAATACGGTCATATCCGGCACACCCATTACCCAGGTTCGCGACGATATCTATCTGGTCAATGTGGTGGCGCGCGCGACCAACGAGCAGAGGGGCTCGCTGGACGGTCTGCGCAACTTGCAGGTGGCGCTGCCGGGTGGGCAGACTGTTCCTCTCAGCCAGTTCGCCTCCTTCGAATATGACCAGGAGTTTCCGCTCGTCTGGCGGCGCGACCGCATTCCGACCCTGACGGTTCAGGCTGCCATTGCCGGCGACAAGCTGCCGGAGAGCGTGGTTACGTCGCTCTCGATGGCGATCGAGAACTTCAGAAAGAGCCTTCCTTCGGGGTACAGCGTCGTCGTGGGTGGCACCGTGGAGGAAAGTCAGAAGTCGCAGGCGTCTGTGCTGGCGGTGGTGCCGGTGATGCTGTTCGTCATGTTTACCGTCCTCATGGTGCAGCTCCAGAGCTTTCCGAGACTGTTCATGGTGCTCAGCGTGGCGCCGCTCGGCCTTATCGGCGTGGTTGCAGCGTTGATGCTGTCCGGCAGGCCCCTGGGTTTTGTCGCCATTCTCGGCGTACTCGCGCTGCTCGGCATGATCAGCAAGAACGCGGTCATTCTGATCGGTCAGATCGACGCCGAACGCGCTTTGGGCAAGACGGCCTGGGACGCTGCGGTGGATGCCAGCAGTTCCCGTTTTCGGCCGATCATGTTGACGGCCGTATCGACTGTTCTCGGGATGATTCCAATCGCGCCAACAGTATTCTGGGGACCGATGGCATTCGCGATCATGGGCGGACTCCTTGTCGCCACCGTTCTGACGCTGGTCTTCCTGCCGACGCTGTATGTAGCCTGGTTTGCGCGGGACGAGAAAGAGCAACCGTCCGCGGGATCGCGCCCGGCCTGACGGCCGCTAAAATCGGAGCAGCCAAGGCACCAGCGCCAGGGTCGTTACCATCACGACGACGGTAAAAGGGACACCAATCTTCAAGAAATCGCCGAAACCGTAATTGCCCGGTCCGACCACCAAGGTGTTCACCGGCGAAGACACAGGCGTCATGAAGGCGGCCGAGGCTGCGATGGCGATAGTCATTGCGAAGGGATACGGCGAGGCGCCGATGTCCTTCGCGACAGCGAGCGCTACTGGCGCCATGAGCACCGCGGTTGCCGTATTCGAGATGAACAGGCCAAGGGTAGCCGTGATCACGAAGAGCAGCGCCAACAGGACTCGCGGTGATGCCTCGCCCGCAAGATGCGTCACCGCGTCGGCGGCGAGATCGACGCCACCGGTTCGTTGCAGCGCCAGCGAAAAGGGCAGCATGCCGACAATAAGAACCAGGCTCTTCCAATTGATCGAGGCATAGGCGCTGTTGAAATCCACGCAGCCCAGCAACCCCATCAGCAAGCAGCCGATCAGAACCGCGTGCACGTTCGGCACCACACCGCTGACCATCATACCGACCGTCAAAGCCAGCACCGCCAGAGCCTGAGGTGCGAGGTTCGCGGCCGGCAGAACCTCTTTGTGCTCGGTCGGCAGGTTCAGGACGACAAGATCCGAGAATTCGGATCGCAGCTTGCGGATGTCAGACCAGAAGCCGGTCAGCAGAAGGGTGTCACCGACCTTCAAGGTCTCATCGAGCAGCCCCTGGCTCACGACCTCGCGACCGTGCCGCAACCCCAGCACCGTCAATCCCATTTCGCTGCGCACCCGCGCTTGCAAAATGCTCTGGCCAATCAGCTTGGACTCCGCCGGGACGATGACTTCGACCATGCCGATCTCCTGCGAACGATCGGTGAAGTAGCCGCAATCGCCCAAAGGGAGCTTTTCGACCATATAGTCATTCAGCATCCGGTTGGTTTCGGCAGGGGACGCGATAACGTCGAGCAGCAAGATCTGCCCCGCGGCGAGCTCGGTCCTTGCGTTCGGGCGGATCGCCTCGGACCCGAAGCGGCCGGGAAGCTCGATGGCGAGCAAATTCACGCCACTGTTCCGGAGCGGGAGCTCTTCCAGGCGCTTGCCGACCAGCGGCGAGTCAGTCAGCACGCGTACGCGTAAGGCGCGATCGGTGAGGCCATACTGCGTTACCCAATCAAGCAAGTTCGGCTGACGGCGCTCGCCGTCCACACGCTTGGCCGAGACGGGCAGAAACCGCCGCGCGAACAGCATATAGGCAATGCCGAGCGCCAGGAATGTGAGCCCAAAGGGCGTGAAGCTGAAAAAGCCGAAGCCTGCCGCACCCTGGCGGATCAGCTCGGCGTTGACCACGAGATTCGGCGCCGTCGCGACCAGGGTGAGCATGCCACTGATCAGGGCCGCAAAGCTCAAGGGCATCATCAGCTGGCTCGGCGCGGCGCCCGTGTTCTGACAGATGCGCAGCACGACCGGGATGAATATGGCCACCACGGCGGTCGAACTCATGAATGCACCGAGCCCGCTGACCGCGAGCATCAGCAGCACCAGCATGCGCGTCTCGCTGCTGCCGGCGGTCGCATTCAGCCAGTCGCCGAGGCGACGCGCCACACCGGTGCGCACCAGCCCTTCTCCGATCACGAAGAGGCCCGCGATCAGCACGATGCTGGGATCACTGAACCCCGCCAGCGCCTCGTTGATGGTAATCACCCCAGTAAATGGCATGATCACGATCATCAGCAGCGCGACCGCATCCATGCGCGGGCGATTGGCCATAAACATCACGATCGCGGCCGCAAGCAGCAGAAGAACCAAAGCAAGATTGGTGTTCATGCGGAAATACCCGGTCGGTTAAGACGCAAACCAATCATCCTGCGCAAACTGCTCATCCTGCGAATGGCCAGAGCATGGGCACGAGAAACGTGCCTACCAGGAAGAACCAGAGCAGCAACGGTAGACCCATCCTCCAGAAATCGCCAAATCGATAGCCGCCGGGGCCCTGCACCATGAGGCTCGCTGAGGCGGCGATTGGCGTAAGAAAGGAAGCGGCCGCAGCCACCGCCACAGTCACCAGCGCGGTGCGCGGCGAGACACCGACGGCTTCCGCGGAGGCAATCGCTATCGGAATGACGATGAGTGTCGTCGCTGTGCTGCTGATCAACTGGCCGATTAGCGCCGTGAGCAAAAACAGCCCCGCCAGCAGCGCGTACGGGCTCGCATTGCCGACAATGGCAACGAGTGTATCGGCGATGAGATAGGCTGCACCCGTCTTGTACATGGCGGTCGAGAGCGGGATCAGCGAAGCGACCATGATCAGCACGTTCCAGTTGATCGCCCGATAGGCTCGTTCGATCTTGAGTACACGCAACAGGATCACCGCGCAGGCCGCCGCCAATCCAGCGACGACTCTTGGCACGACGCCCGTCGCTAGCAGCGTAACCATGACCGCGAGAATGACAATGGCGCGTATGGAGCCGGTGCCCAGGGGCCTGGCCTGGCTGCGGATCATGTCAGGGGCAGCAACGACGAGCACGTTGGGATCTCGCCCGTACTCCTCAAGCGCTTCCCAACGGCCTTGCAGCAACAGCGTGTCACCCGCCGCAAGAACGGTTTCGCCCGGTCCGAGATTCTCGCCGCCGCGTTGAACGCCCAGGATAATCAGATCGCCACTTTCGGTGACCATGCCGGGGAAGACGGTCTCACCGATCAGACGAGAGCGGGGCGGCAGCACCACCTCGGAAAAGCCATGGCTATCGTTGAACAGTGCCTCCCGCATTTTGCCGATCGTCTCCTGGCAGGGCGTCAGGCCATGCTGCTCCGCGAACGCGTCCATCGCCGCCTGCTCACCGCGCATGATGAGCCGATCGCCTTCCACGAGAGAATGTTGCCACGAGATGCTGTTCTGGCGGCGAGGGCGAATAGCGATGAAGCTGAGTTCCGGGTGGTTCTCGCGCTCCAGCCGCGATTCCAGTACTGCCTGCAACGTGCCGCGATAGGGCGAGGCGGCGGTGATCTCGAGCTGGTACACCTGGTCAAACAGCTTGTATTGCTCGGTCAGCATGCGCGAATGGTGGCTTAGATCCTCCGGCATTTCCCGGCTAGTGCGCACCGGCAGCAGCGTATCGCCGAAAAGAATCACGATGGCCACGGTGCCTGCCAGGAGCGGTACGCCGATTACCGTCATCTCGAAAAAGCCGAAGGGCGCGAGGCCGACATCGCTTGCCGCGTCGGAAAGCAGCACGTTCACAAGGCTTCCGGTCAGTACCAGCATCGAACCCGAATAGGAGGCGAAGGCGAGAGGCATCATGAGTTGCGCAGGCGGACGCTTGAGCCGGACGGAGACGATCACCAGCATGGGCAGCAGGGCAGCCACTGCGCCACCCGAGCCGATCAGCGCCGTGAGAAAGGCCACGAGCAACATCGACAGCACCAACAGGCGTGTCCGGCTTTCGCCGGCGTAACGGATCAGCACCTGGCCTGCCCACGTGGTGACGCCGGACGAATCCAGGCCGGCACTCACCACGAAGAGCGAAGCAATGAAGAGTATTGTGGTGTCGCCGAAGCCTGCCAGCGCCTCGGAGAGCTCCAGAATGCCGGTCGCGTAAAGCACGAGTGTCGCACTTAGCGCCACGACCGCGACTGGCACCTGGTTCGAGACGAACAGCAGCACCATCGTGGCGATGATGGCGAAGGTAATGAGTATATGCGGCGTCATCGCACCTCGCGAGGGCGGTCTGGCCTAGAGCCAGCGCTGCGTGCCCGTGCCGCTCTACCGCGACAGCGCTTCCAGAATACGTGCCCAGGAGCGGATGCCCTTATGGAAGCTCTTGAGATTGTACTTCTCGTTGGGGCTGTGGATGCGGTCATCCTCGAGGCCGAAGCCCGCAAGCACCACGTCCATGCCCAGCGATTGTTTGAGCTGATGGGTTACGGGAATGGAGCCGCCACCGCCGATGAAGACTGCGGGCTTGCCCCATTCGGCCGTCAGTGCGTCGCGCGCCTTGCCGAAGGCCGGGGCCTCGATCGGGAAGCGGATCGCCTGACCCGCGCCATGCTCCAGGAATTCCACACGGCAATCGGCCGGGACGCGTGCATGCACATGCTCCCGGAAGGCTTTGCGGATGGCATGGGGGTCCTGATCGAAAACCAGGCGGAAAGACACCTTCGCCGATGCCATGGCGGGAATTACGGTCTTGAATCCGGCCCCCTGGTAGCCGCCGCCCATGCCGTTGATTTCGCAGGTCGGGCGCGACCAGACCATCTCCAGCGCGTCGCGGCCCTTCTCGCCGGCTGGAATCGAAAGCCCGATGGCGCCGAGGAAGGACTTTGCGCTGAAGTTCAGGCTGTCCCATTGCTCGCGCAGCGCCTTCGGTAGTTCCGGTACGCCGTCATAGAAGCCGCGCAGCGTGACGCGTCCGTTGTCGTCGTGCAGGTCAGAGAGGGTGCGGGCGAGGATGCGGTTCGGATTGGCCGCGGCCGAACCATAGAAGCCCGAGTGCAGGTCGCGGTCGGCGGCGTGTATGATGACCTCTTCACCGCAGAGTCCGCGCAGCATGGTCTGGATCGCCGGCGTCTCGTGGTCCCACATGTTGGTGTCGCAGATCAGGCCGATATCTGCGCGCAGCTCCGCGGCATGGGCATCGAGAAAGCCCGGCAGGTTCACGCCACCGGATTCCTCTTCGCCCTCCAGCAGGATCGAAACCGGAATCGGCAGTTTGCCGGTGACCGCCTTCCAGGCGCGGCAGGCCTCGACAAAGGCCATGAGTTGGCCTTTGTCGTCCGCGGCGCCGCGGCCCGTGATGATCTTCGCGCCATCGGGCATCGTCTGGATAGACGGGTCAAAGGGATCGCGCTCCCAGAGCTCGAGCGGATCGACCGGCTGCACATCGTAATGGCCGTAGAACAGTGCCGAGGGACCGGGCACGCTGCGGTCATGTGCCACGACCATCGGGTGCCCCGGTGTCGGGCGCACCGAGGCGTCGAAGCCAATGCTCTTGAGGTCGGCCACGTGCCATTCGGCATTGGCCGTACATTCGGCCTTGTAAGCCGGATCGGTCGAAATCGACTTGATGCGCAGGATCGCGAACAGACGCTCGAGAGCCGCATCGAGATTTGCGTCGACGTTGGACAGGACATCATCGAGCTTGGTCATGGAGCCCTCCGGAGGGTCTTCTGAGCCGTTGGTCAGTACGCGGGCGCGATCGCCACATTGTCCGTCGTAGCAAACGCTGTTTCTTGCCAGGAGGTTACGATTGCTATTCGTTCCTTCCGCGCTTACGCGGCGCCGGGTCGGGAATTTCGCCTGGCAGGAAGTTGGGCAGCTTCCCTGCCGGGAATATCGCAAGCAAGGCAACGCCAGCCATGATGAGGAGGCCAATTTTCAAAGCGCGTAATCGCACGACAGTGTTGACGCGCACCGCTTCCGCCACTTGAGCCGGAGAGGCCGTGGTTTGCTCCATCACGCTCTGCAGCCGGTCATTGCTGATGAAGGTGATGTTATCCAGGTCCAGCTGCGCCTGTATCTCAGGCGGCAATTTTGGATTTTCGGCGATGGTCCGCAAAACAGCCGCGCTTAACAGGCCGACGAGCAGTGCCCCGGCCACCGCTGTGCCGACGGCCGCGGCGAGATTGTTGGTCGTGCCGCGCAGCGAGCCGACGTCACCCGCGAGCTCTTTCGGCGAAGCCGTGACCAGCACGTTGAACAGCAGTGTGACCAGCGATCCCTGTCCAATGCCGAAAATCACCAGCCCAAGGAGAACCGGGACGGCGCTCCAATCATTCCTCACGACAAAGGCGAGCCAAAGGAGCGCCACAGTGCAGAGTATGAAGCCACAGCGTCCGATCTGCCTCGGCGTGAACCGACCATAGAATCGCACGATCAGCATCGCCGCGAAGAAGACGGTGAGGTTGAAGGGCATCATGGCGATTGTTGTCGCCAGCGGCGTGCGCCCCTGCACGATCTGGATGTATAATGGAACCGAGAAATTGAGCATCGCTTCCAGCGCTACGACAGCAAACATCGCATACACCGCCGCCCGCTCCTGCGGGGAGTCGATCACCTCGAGCGCAAGAAGCGGCGTCTTCCCCGCAGCCTGCTGTCTGTGGGTCCAACTCAGAAAGCCCTGACCGAGCACGATACCCATCACGATCATGATCGGGGCGGGAGATACGCCAAAGAGGTCGAATGGCGCATTGGGCCCCGCCAATCCCAGCCCCCACCGATTGAGGTTGTTGAAACCGAAGCTGATCAGAATGATGGCTGCGGCAGCGAGAATGACACCTACGAAATCGATCCGGACCTCCGGACGCGCCTCATCGGGCTTGAGACGAAAGCTCAAAAGGAAAACCACAGCCGACACGGCGATCAGAATCCCGAACGCAGGGCGCCATCCGATGAATGTGCCTAGAGTACCGCCGATTACAAACGCCAGAACGCCCGCAGCGGCACGCGCGGAGCCCAATGCGCCAACGGCTGTTGCCTGCTGCCGCCCCTTGTAGTTTTCCGCGATAAGCGCGACCAACGACGGTACGATCACCGCACCAGCCGCGCCGGACAAGGATTGCGCAGTAATCATGAGATCCGCGTTTGGACTGAACGTCATCAACGCCTGCGCGGCGCCGAACACGGCAACGGCAACGCGGAATACGTGCGTCGCCCCGTAGCGCTGTGTCAGCTTCGCACCGAGCATGACGAAGCCGGCAACAAGCATCGAATAAGCCACGATACCGGTGGCGACAGTCGTGGGCGGAACGCCAAAACTGTTGACCATCCCTCCCAGCGCAACCGGCAAGGAGGCGACGTTGAAGGACATGATCATCTGGCCGAGGGCGATGGTGATCATCGGCACCCAGGATGCATTCTCTTCTTCAACGGAGTGAACCGTCGTCGCAGATGCCATCGTCATGGCGTGTCCCCTGTCATTTTTTCTGAAGTCCAGCCACAGTCAGTGCGGGCTGAATCTCCGACAATTGCAAACCTACGCTTCCGGGTTGGACATGAATAAATCCATGCCCAGCCGCTGCGACAGATACTTCGCTACAAGCTGTCCCTTGACGCTGTTTCCGGCGCTGTCGAGCGGCGGCGCAAAAGTCCCCAGACCGCCCTTTCCGGGGGAGACCGTGACGATCCCGCCGCCGATGCCGCTCTTGCCCGGTAGCCCGACATCGTAAAGCCAATCGCCTGATGTCTCGTACATTCCGGCAGTCGTCATGACGGCCAGTGCGTAGTGGCAGACCGACGGATCGACCACGCGCACTTTCGTGATGGGGTTCACGCCACCGTCCGCCAAAGTCGCACCCATCACCGCCAGATCCTTGGCACTCACATTCAGCGCGCATTGTCTGGTGTAAAGATCTGTCGCCTCTGCCGGATCACAGTAAATCCGTTCGAAACTCTGGAGCAGGCGGGCGATGCTCTGGTTTCGGAAGTTGGTCTCCGTCGCCGAGGCATAAACCTCGTCGTTAAGCGCAAGCGGACGTCCGGCGAACTGTGACAATCCGTCGTAGATAAACTTCCATTTCGCATTAGCCGTCGCCCCCGGGACGAGGCTTGTCGTCGCAATCGCGCCTGCATTCACCATCGGATTTGTGCGGCCATCGGGGTTGCGTTCGACGGCAGCGAGCGAGTTGAACGGAAGTCCGGTCGCGTTCGCTCCAAGCTTCTGGCGTGCCTGCGCCGCGCCGAGGACCTGACAGACCAATGCAAAGATGAACGGCTTGGAAACGCTCATGATCGAGAATTCGTATTCGGCCGCCCCTACGGCGTAGACCGCGCCGTTGGTGCCGACCACGCAAACGCCGAACAGGTCGCTCGGCACCTCGGCGAGCGCGGGATATACTTGAGAGTTCTTGCCGTCCGTATTTGATTTGTAGCGCGCGTACACCTCGTCGATCAGCGAGATGACTTCAGCTTCGGCTGGCAAGTGTCCGGTTGATACGTAGGAATAGTTGTTGTCGGCATCGGCGTTCGCATTCATAGCGCGTTCCAAGCCTCCATAATGAGAAGCACCGAGGGAGCCCCGACATGTGTCGGGTCAAACGCTCCTCACTCGCCGTTTTCGTTCACTGCCTTTAGCGAGGCCCAACGGACCGTCATCTAACGTTGATTTTCCTTGGTGAACAATCAGGCCATTTACCCGGACATCTCGGGGTTTTTCCGGGTTAGGGCTGCCTTGCGCCTCACAATCCCCAAGGCAAGCCCAGCAGGTACCAGACAACGAACAGCACGGTCCAAATGATGGCCATCCAGAGAGTGTACGGCAACATCAGCGCGACAACCGTCCCGACGCCCGCTTTCTTGTCGTAAATCTGGGCAAATCCGACCACCATGGCAAAGTAGGCATTGAGCGGGGTAATCGCGTTGATCGGCGAGTCACCGACGCGGTAGGCAGCCAGGACGGCCGCGGGATCAACGTTAAGCTGCACGAACACCGGCACGAAGACCGGCGCGAAGATGGCCCATTTGGCAATCGCCGGCGTGAACACGAAGTCCAGGATCATGACGACAATGATGAAGCCAACCAGCAGCCACAGCGTGCCGATATTCGCGCTCTTCAAGACATCGGCCATCGTCAGGGCCATCAACGTCGGAATGTTGCTATAGTTGAAGTAGTCGACGAACTGGCTGATGACGACGAAGAGGAGGATGGTGCCGCTCAGCGAAGCCACCGCCTTGGTCATGGCCGCGATGACGGCCGTGGAGCTATTCACCGTTCTCGCGCCGATGCCGTATGCGATCCCGGTTGCAAGGAACAGCACCATGATGACCCCGATCAGGCCGTTCATGAATGGTGAATTGCCGATCAGGACGCCCGTCGTCGGATTGCGCAGGGGCGCGCCCGACGGAACCGTTAACAGAAGGAACAGGATCACGACCCCGAGCAGCGCAAAGCCGCTGTACCTCAGCCCACGCGACTCGTCGGTGGAAAGCTGCCCTCCGTTCGCCTCCGGCTGAGTGTTGGCGGTCTTCTCGGCCTGGTAAGCGCCCAGCCGTGGCTCAATGATCCGGTTGTTGATGAGCGCGATGACGACGGTCAGGACAACAACGGAGGCGATCGAGAACGAGACGTTGGCGGTCAGATCCAGCGACGTGGTGGGGTTGACCATGTGGATTGCGTCGTTGGTGATTTCCGTCAGAACGGCATCAAGCGGCTTGATGATCATGTTCACGGTGAATGCACCGGCGACTGCGGCAAATCCCACAGCGAGCCCGGCGAGAGGATGCCGGCCAACGCTCAAGAAGGCGGCGCCGGCCAACGGGATCAACACCACATAGCCGGCGTCTGCGGCAATGCTGGACAAGATGCCGACGAACGCGACGATGTAAACGAGTGCCCAGCTCGGAGAGACGGCCACGAGTTTTCTGATCAACGCGTTGATCAGGCCGGCTTCCTCGGCGACGCCGACGCCCATCATGGCGACGATCAACAGCCCAACCGCGGTGAAACCCATGAGGTTTGGCACGAGCCGGGTGTAAATATGACGAATTCCATCCGCCGTCAGCAGGCTATTGGCGGCAGAGGTCGCGGTCTCGACCTTGTGAGTATCCGGGTTGATGACCTGATAGGTGACGCTTGCCCCCAACATGTAGAGTAAGTGAGACAGCACCAACACGATGGCGATGAGGATCAGAAATATCACGACCGGGTGCGGGACGCTGTTTCCGACACGTTCGACAGTGTCGAGGGCTCTTTGCGTCATCGTCTTGGATGGCGGCGTGTTCGTGGCGTCACTGCGCGCGCTCATGTCGGAAATCCTCCCGCTCCATTAGCGACGGCTGGAGCAGCGCTGGTACCATGATGATCCATGCTATGAGAACAGCGAGGAAAGATCGGACGCCAATGCGCGCTCGAAACCGCTGATCTCGTAATCAACGCGACGACCCCGCTACTCCTCTGACGAAGATGCCAGCGTCATCGCCGCGAGTGCGGCGACGATCTGAAAGGACCATGGAGACACGGAGGCCTCTCGGGAGAGGATTGCTCATCCTTTCGCGATCTGTCCGTTCACACGCTGCCTTACGAACAATCAATAAGGCGCTTCAAAATCCGGCTGAATACCGAATGCGCCTAGATTGTTCCGGGGCAATTACCGACCCGAACGAACGTCTGTGTCAGCAAGGCTTCCATGTCTGCCTGCGAAGCAACAAGGCTGTCTTCAGAACCGCACAGTGGCCGAGCCAAGGATGCGATTGGCGGTACCAGAGCCGGTGCTGACCGGGGCTGTTGCTGCGGTGCCGCCGTACACGTCCCGATGGGAGTAGACATATTCAAGACCGACGTCGAGCCATCCGGTCCCGACGCTGTTGCCACGAAGCTCGGCGAACGGGCTCCAGATCAAATTGAAGATCCCCTGCTGCATGGTGCTGTTCAACGACGTCGCCGAGACAGATCCCGGCACGAACAATTGCGCATAGGACGGATATTGCTGCCATGCGTAGGAGTAGACGAAATTGCTGCGTAATTGCGGTGTCCAGAAGCGGCGGTAGCCTGCGCTCGCGCCATAGGTCGGCAGGGCGTCGAGGCTGGGATCGACAACGCCGGGCAGGCCGATGTTGGACAGCGCATCCTGGCCGAAGGTATTGGCGCCGAAATAGCGCCCGATGCCTTGGCCGTAATAGGCCATGCCAACCAGCTCGTCCGGACCGAAAGCTGGTGACAGCCATCGCATTGGGAAGCGACCGCTACCTGCGACACCCCAACCGGCGGTATTGCGCTCGACCGCTGGCGGCGCCGCCGCCGTACCAGCCGTGCGGATGGTGAGATCGCGCAGCAGGCCGCGCAGGTCGAGGCCCAGGCCATCGTTCCGGTATTCGAGCCGGCCGAGTAGATCGGGCACGGAGGCAAATGACGGACTCAATCCACCAAAGCCAGCCGGGGTGCTGATCTGCGTGAATACGCCTGCCGCGGACGTGTACTGCGTATCCGGCATCTCGATCGAAACGTGCCCGGTCAATCCCGGAGCCAATGTCGCGGTCGCCCGAACCTGCGCCTGGCGCACGAATGACTGGTTGAGATTGGTCGAGAAGTTCACGGTTTCATAAACGCCCTCGTTCCACAGGCTGTTCGCCCAGCCGACCAGGACACGAAACTGTTCGCTGCCGACCTCGCCCCAGGCCTGACGGAGCCGAAAGACCGCATTGGGTGAGGCTGCCGTGCCCCCGCCGAAGTCGCCTTCAAAGCGGGTTTCCAGAGTGCCCCAGGCGGTCGCCGTGCGCGTATCCATACCGATGCGGCTGAACCGGGCGGACAATCCGGTATCGCCTCCCTGGATGTCGGCGGGGCTTCCGGAAAGCGGAATGGTTTGCACTGTCGGCGCATCGGACTGATTGCGGCCATTGAAGTCGTGGTAGCCATTGACGTTCGCGAAACCGTAGAATCGCACCTCGGACTGCGAACCCGGGATGCGCAAGGACAAGCCCGGGAGATCGGAACGCAGCGCGTCCTCGCCTTCGCCGTCGAACTGACTGCCCATCGGTTCGGGCGGACGCAGGCCCGGAATGGGCGCCGCCGCGGCTTGCGGAGGGACCGCAGCACTCGCAGTCATTCGCGGCTCAGTCGACGCAACCGGAATCGCAGGCGGCTTTTGCCCGGCGGTCGGTGCGACGACGTCACGACGTGCGGTGGCGGCTTGGGACTTCGAATGCTTATCGCGCGTTTCGAGTTCGTCGACGCGACGGCGCAGCGCGCTGATCAGCTTGTCACCTTCTGTTGCGCGGGCTTGCAGCGCATCGAGACGGCGCATCAACTCTTCCATGGAAGGTTTCTGCTCCTGACTGGCGGGTGTCTGTGCCAAAGCCGGACTGGAAAATATTGCGATTGATGCAACGCCGCAAAGCGCTCGGAATGTTCGCACGCAAGCCTCCTGTTGGCACGTTCGGGGCACATCGAGTTTTGCGCTTCATCTCAGCGATCGCAAGCCGGCTCCATCGAAGGTCGAAATTTTCCGCGAGATTGTGCCATTTCGGTTGTACCGCAGCGCAGTTGCATCGCGCTCGGTCGGCTCAACATCATCCTGCAGCGCAGAAGGCGATCTCAGGATAGGGACGGGTGCGTGAAATCGAAATGGTTCACAATCCCACCACTGTGCGCTGCATCCCGTATCGTCGCGTCTTGGGTGTCGCCGCCATATTTGCGTGGCACGAACTGCATAGTCATATGCCGGAATTCATGCCAGTCATGCGAGGTTTTGGTCTTCGGAGAATACAACCTGCTGGCTGAGGGTAAGATCGAGCGTATAATCCGATCTATCCCCTAGGGCGTTTCCTGTAGTCCGGTGATCGATGCTGGGACGACTGGAGAGGGGAGCTTTCGAGATTGAGCGTTGAGTTCGACCTCGAAAACGACCCGGAAAGTTGGGTGCGTACCGTGAAGCCACACAGTTCTCCTGCTTGCGAGCCGGCGCGTCTCTTTATCGACGATCACCTGATTGGCCAGGGCGCAATTGGCGATCGCTCGTATTGGACACATTCCGAAGAGCTCCTTTTCGCGGTCCGCCCCTCACGTGGCGGGCGCTTCGTGTACGAGGCAATCAATCAGGCCTTCGAGGCTCTCCTTGGAATGTCGCAGCATGAGGTCCGAGAGCTGGACGTCTTCGAATGCCTTGCCAAGGAAGACGCCGAGCGTCTCTGTGAAATCCTCCAGGCATGTCTTGCGGAAGGAACCGAGGCCAAAATCCAGCACAGTCTGATGCTCGGCGGCTTGCTGCGGGATGTCGAGACAACCGTTGTTCCGATCCTCCATCCCATGGCCGGCAATGCGGCCCGGTTGATTGGCGGTCATCGGTTACTCCACAAGGAGGGGCTCGACTGTGTGACTGAAGAGGCTGCTTTCCTTCACCGGGACGTCAGCCTGATGTCCATCCGCGAGGACATCCACCAGCGGATCGCATCGGAGCTTCATGATTCGACATGCCAGGAGCTGGTTGCCGCCAGTCTTGGTGTGATGCGTGTCCGCACTTGCCTCGATAACCCGCGCGGCGTCGAGCGGCTTTGCGATGATATCGACGCGTCGATCGACGCGGCACTCAAGGAAATCCGTTCCCTGACCTATCTGCTCCACCCCCAGGATCTGACGGACCGGGGACTCAAGGCGACGATAGAGCAGCATGCCTTGGGGTTTGCTGCACGTACGTCGTTGCGGGTGAGCACGAGGATACCCGCCGCCGTCGATAAGCTACCTTACGCGAGCCAGCTCTCGGTGCTGCGGGTCGTTCAGGAGGCGCTCACGAACATATTCCGCCACGCGAAGGCGACGGAGGTCAGAATCGTCGTCGAGGCGATCGAGGGGCACTTCCATCTGACGATCAGCGACAACGGGCGCGGTTTCCCGGTCGATCACACAAAACGTGGCAACGGTGCGATATCGCCCGGTGTCGGCATTCCCGCCATGAGAGCGAGACTTAAGCAGCTTGGGGGCACGTTCGAGATCCGGTCCGATCTTGCACCGCGACATTCCGGCACGACGCTGTGCGCGGTGTTCCCGCATGGTCTCATGACCAAAAGGCGCAGCCGGCGCGCGGCACTGAAATCATAAGCCAGCGTGTGCACGGAATGACGGACATCAGGGACCCCGAGGGCAGGCAGTCTCTGTCCGTCGGTTCCCGGAGTTCCCTCCACGAAACGAAGGCTGATCGACCATGATCGTGTAGCGGTCCGATTTGGGCTGCGCGCGGGCAAGACCCGTCGATGTCTGATTGGAAACGCCGATGTTTGGTACATCCGCCCGGAGATATCAGGGTTTTGCAGGATAACCCATTGAAGGATAATCGGTAGATTGGCACACTTGACTGCTGGAAATCTCCATCCATTGCCCGACAGGTTCTGGGCCCGCATACGGGAACGACGCCGTGAAACGCATCGTGATTGCGGATGATCATGAAGTCGTACGTTCCGGGCTCCGAGCGATCGTTGAGACCCGCTCAGACTGGATCGTCAGCGGAGAGGCGACCAACGGCGAGCAGGCTGTGGCCGTGGCGGTGGAGACGCGTCCGGACGTCGTGATAGCCGACTATTCGATGCCGCTGATGAACGGACTTGAGGTCAGCCGCCGCCTCAAGTCGATGCACCTGCGCACCGAAGTATTGATCCTGACGATGCACGAGAATGAGGAATTGCTGACTGAAGCCATCCTGGCTGGCGTTCGCGGCTTCCTGTTCAAATCGGACGCCAGTAGGCACCTGATCTTCGCGATCGAGGCCTTGCTCGATGGCAGACCTTACTTCACGGGCGTTCTATTGGAGAAGTTGCTCCACGAATACCAGGCCGGCAAGCAAAATACGTCCGATATGCTGCTCACCGCGCGCGAGCAGGGCGTTGTCCAGCTTATTGCAGAGGGACACACCAACAAGTCGATCGGCGTCATCCTGAAGCTGAGCGTAAAGACCGTCGAGACCCACCGCGCGTCAGCGATGCGCAAGCTCAGAATGTCATCGACGGCCGAGCTCGTCCGCTACGCCGTTCGCAGGAAGCTCGTCAATCCTTGATGGAGCTTTCAATGCGAGTCGCCGCCTCGCTAGCGATCAGCGACAACGCGTTCTCCCGTTGGAAATGCCGCGATTTTCGCTGGAGCGACAGCGGTGCTGTCAAGGTCCGGACTTGGGCAGACCCGCTCCAGGAGCATCCGGGCATTTCCTTCCAGCGGCCCGAGGCTCGAAAGCACGACGTTGATCTCCCGAATTCGACGATACAACGTCGAGCTCGGCACACCTGGCTGACCGGCAGCGCAATGACGGATTATGATCGTCCGACGGACGCCCATTTTCAGCCGCATAAGCCTGGGATGCGACCGGCAAGTCATTGAAACCGCAGCTGACTCTTAATCAGCGGGTCCCAGGTTCGAGCCCTGGTGCGCCCACCAAGCTTTTCAATAGCTTAGGGGTTTGTTACGGTCGTCATTCCGACAGACGCGCCGTGGCTATTCCGACAAACCGGCTGTCTTTGTTCTTTCTTCTCGCCGTTTCTTCGTGCCGGAAATTAGCTGTTTCCGTGTGCGCTTTGCATAGGTCGGCAACTGCCGCGACGGGCGATGGCGGCCGGCGGCTCTGAGCTCAGCGCCCGTCAGATCGCTGTCGGCTCCCTCGGTAAAAGCCGCCGTGGCGGAATGATGTAAAGGACAGCTCTTCACGGAGATCGACTGCACGGACGATCTTTTTCACGACCCCGCGCAGGTAGCGAAGATCCTGCTTGGCTGTGATCCAGGGTAGCGGGGTAGGTGTTAACTCCATCGCATCGGCTTTCCGCCGTTGGCCGCACTCTCCTGAGCAAGTATTGCGATACGCGTGGCGCGCAGGGCCTCGTTTGCCGCAATCTGCAAGGTCTCGCCGCGGGCGAGATGATCAAAGACGAAGCTGGCGGGCGAGGCGCCCACGGGCAGGTCGATTTCGCGCCGGGGTCTCGTCGCCGTCTCGACGAGCAGTCGATTTTCCGCGAACAGAACGTCAGCACGACCCTTTGTCCCGGAGATCCGCATGGCATAGTCTCCGTGCCGTGGCGACGCTTCGGGCTGGATCCAGTCAACTTCAATCGCGAATTCCGGTCCGCCATCGCAGGCGAGAATAGCACGCCCCAGCGCGGGAAAGTTCGTCGTGCCGGCGGCCGGGGTCGACGAAATCCAGCCGCTGATCGTGCCGCTGGTGTATCCCGTCAACCAAAGGGCCAGATCAATATCGTGGACCGTGAGGTCAGCGAGGATGCCGCCATAAGCTGATGGTTCGAACATCCACGCTGGACGTCGGCTTGGGATCAGCTTGTGCGGCCCGGTTGCAGTGATGGATACAATGTCTCCAAGTTGGCCGCTGTCGATCACGGATCGGAGTGCGAGCGTGACCGGATAAAACCGCTTCTCGAGCAGAAGAGTGAGCAAATTGCGCCCGGCGAGCGTCTCCTCGATAAGCGCAAGCTGGGCCAGGGTCACAGCCATGGGCTTGTCGGCGATCGCGAAGATGCCGCGGCGTAAAAGTTCGACGACGATTGGAGCGCGAAGACCGAATTCGGTGAAGACTGCTGCGGCCCGAACCCGATGCGCATCCAGAAGCGCATTCGGGTCGGCGTAGCCGGGCGTCTTCGTACGTCGTTCGAGCTCGGTGCGCCGCGCTGGGTCATGATCGGCGACGGCCACGACCCTGACGTCGGTTCTGACAGCGATCTCTGACAGTACGTATTCGACATGCGGGTGGGCTGCGCCGATGATGGCGATGTCGAGCATCTCGGAGCTAGCTGGCATGAATGGCCTCCGCTGCGATCTCATTGGGGCTGACGGCGCGACCTTCGGAAGCCGAGCGATAGATGGCGTCAACCAGTCTCGCAGCCTCGAATCCATCCCTGAACGTGCTCGCAGGCGGCCGTCGCTCCCGGACGGATTGAACGAAGTCGCGCCATTGCGCGATATGTCCTTCGATCCCGATCGCCTTGGGATCGCTTGCGGCGCTGCCAACCCCGGCCGCGCTTGGCGGCTCGGCAACATCAGCAAAATCCCAGCGCACGATGCTGTCGTTTGCGAGCTCGCAACTGCCGCGATCGGTGAACAGTCGAAGCATGGCCGGCCTTCCCGGAGGCAGCGCCGTACTCGTCACGATCACACCTAACGTGCCGGACGCGAAGGAGAGCAGCGCCGCCGTCGTGTCCTCGACGGCGTGCGTGTGTCCGAGCGTCGCCGTCTTGCCCTGAACACTGTCGACGGATCCGAATAGCCAGAGCATCAGGTCGAGATTGTGAACGCCCTGATTGAACAGCGAGCCGCCACCATGCTCGGCTTCGCTGCGCCACGGCTTCTCCGCATAGTAGGCGTCGGAGCGGTACCAATGGATCGCCGCCTCGATCAGGCGCGGCTGTCCAAGATGACCCGCGTCGAGCAGAGCCTTGATCGCCTGATGCTGCGGCTCGAGACGGCGCTGCGAAACCACACCGCACGTCAGTTGCGAGCGCTCGGCGGCACGGACCAGCGACGCGGCCTCGGCCGGATCGACGCAGAGCGGCTTCTCGACCAGCACGTGCCGCCCCGCCGCGATCGCAGCAAGCGCGACGTCATGATGCGCGCCGCTCGGGGTGCAGACCACGACCGCGTCGATCCCGGCATTCGCCAGCATCGCCTCGGTGGTCGCGAATGCCGGAACGTCCTCGCCATTCATGCACGCAGCAATCTGCTCAGGCGTGCCGCCGGCGATCGCGGACAAGACGGTATCGTCGAGCGCCCGTATTGCCCGCACGTGTGTTTCGCCGATCGCTCCCGGACCGATCAACCCGATGCGAAGCCGGTTCATGTCTCAGTCCTCAAGAGTTGCAGCGATAAGGACGGCCCGCGACATAGACCGTCTCGGGCACGAGAGATTCATCCTCGCCGAGATGGAAGCGCAGCAGATCGGCCGGCGCTCCCACCGTCAGCGCAGGAAGGTTGAACGGGATACGCGGATTGACAGTTGCGAGCCTCAGCGCCTCTGCCAGGGTCAATCCGGCCATGCGTCTTGCCGTGGTTATTCCGAACACGAGGCTAACGGCCGCGCCCGCCAGAAAGGATGTGCCGACGACTTCGAGCCGGCCGTTCGCCTTTAGCTCGACCTTGCCGCCGATCGGTGCGTCGTAGATTCCGGGTGTGCAACCCGCGAGCGCGGCGGCATCCGACACCAGGATCGCTCGCTCGAGCCCCTTTGCGCGCAGCATGGCCTTGAAGGTCTCGCGGGGAAGGTGATGGCCATCGGCGATGAAGCTCGCCCACAGCCCGTCCTCGGCCAGTTGCGACCAGATCGGGTTGGGATGTCGCGGCAGCGTGGCGGCGATGCCGTTGCCAAGATGCGTCGACAATATTGCGCCCGCCGCGACGGCGGCGGAGATCTGATCCGGTGCGGCGTTCGTATGGCCGAGGGCAACACGGACGCCGCGCGCATGAAGGCCGCGCACATAGGCGTCTGTTTCCGGCCAATGCGGCGACAACGTCACGAGGCCGACGAGGTTTCCGCAGGCCGCCTGCCACGCATCGAACTCGTCGAGGCTCGGCGGCCTGACATGTTCGGCCGGATGCGCACCGCGCGGACCATCTTCTGGCGCGATGTGCGGGCCTTCGACATGCACGAAGGGCATTGCGTGCTTGAGAAACGGATCGCTGTCGCGCGCCTGCGCAATGGCGCGCAATGCATCGATGATCGCATTATGCGATGCTGTGATGAGCGTAGGGGCAAAACGCGACACCCCGCTGTTGTGGACGGCCGTGACGAGATCGCGGACCGTCCGGAGATCAGGGCGGCCATTGAGATCGTAGCCTGCAAAGCCGTTCAATTGCAGATCGAACAGGCCGAGCGACAGCCACAGCCCGTCATCGTCACCGCCGGGAACGATGTCCGTGATCCGGCCGTCCTGAATGACGATGGTGCGATTCTGTCCGGTCTCCGGATCGCGGCCCGAAACGCGCGTTGCCGGATCTGTCATGCGCGTACCGGTGTCAGTGAGAGCTGCGGCGGCGTGGAATCCTGGTCGAGATACAGCGTGCAACGTGGGTGCGTGCGGAGCGCGCTCGCCGGGCACTCGGTCCCGATTGGACCGTATAGCGATCGCTCGACGGCGGCGCGTTTGGACGCGCCGGGCACGACGCAAAACAGCCGGTCGGCATCCAGGAGCCGGGGAATCGTCAGCGTGATCGCATGTGTCGGAACATCCCCGAGCGTCGGGAAGCACTCATCGTCAACCTGCTGCTGCCGGCACACTGCGTCGAGCTCGACGATCTTGACCGACTTGGTGTCGTGCAGATCGGCGACCGGCGGGTCATTGAAGGCGAGGTGACCGTTCACGCCGATTCCGAGGCAGACGATGTCGATCGGGGCTTCGCCGAGAAGGGCCGCATAGCGTGCTGCTGCCCGCTCCGGATCCGGCTCCTGCCCGATCAGGTGAACCGCGCCGAAAGCGATGCGCGAGAACAAGTGACGCGTCAGCCAAGCCCCGAAGCGCTCCGGCGCATCCGCGGGAAGTCCGAGATATTCGTCCATGTGGAAGGCTGTGACGCGCCGCCAGTCGATATCGCGCTCGCGAGCAAGGGCATCCAGCATCTCCGCCTGGCTCGGTGCCGCCGCGAAGATCATCCGCACGTTGCTCTGCCGTCCGAGGTGGTCGCGGAGCGCAGCAGCGACGTCCGCGGCGGCCGCCCGGCCCATCGCATCCCGCGTTTTAAACGTCGCGATTGAGGGAGTCACCGAAGCCGTCATGCTCATCCATGGTCTGCCGGGCCTGCACTTTACCCTCGCGCGGAGAGAATGTGATGCAACCGGTTGCATGTCAAGCTTGCGCCCCGGGCCGGGCCGGGGCATGTCTAGGTGAGGCGATGCAGAGGAGGCGGCCTGCTGTGAAGCGCGATTCAGATAGCGGCGGGGAGGGACGTCCATCGGTCGTGCCGACGATCAGTCAGGTCGCGAAGGCCTCCGGGGTTTCGCGTGCCACCGTATCGCGCGCCTTCTCGCGGCCGGAGATGCTGACCGAGGAGACCGTCCGGCGCGTCAAGGAAGTCGCGGGCAAGCTCGGTTATGTGCCGAACCAGGTCGCGCGTGCGCTTTCGACCGGACGCCACGGCAACGTCGCGCTCATCGTCTCGGATGTCGCGAACCCGTTCTTTCCACCGCTGATCAGGGCGGCGCAACTGCGCGCCGACCAGGCCGGGCTGTGCGTCTTTCTCGGCAATTCGGACGAGGATCCCGCGCGTGAGGAGCTGCTGGTCGGCCGCTTCATCGGCCAGGTGGAGGGACTTGTCCTCGCCTCGTCGCGCCTGGACGAAGAGCGTATCCGCCGTCATGCGACGCGCCGGCCGCTGGTGCTCATCAATCGCGATATCGAAGGCATTACGCGGGTCCTGATCGACACCGCGCCGGGTGTCGCGGCTGCGATCGCGCATCTGGCCGAGCTGGGGCACCGGCACATCGCCTATGTCAGCGGCCCCACGACGTCGTGGTCGAACCAGCAACGGCGCAACGCCGTCCGGCGCGAGGCGGAGAAGCGCGGGCTCAAGGTGATCGCCGTGCCCGCGCGTCCACCCTCCTATGACACCGGCCGGCTGGCGGCCACCCAGATCGTCGCCAGCGGCGTCACTGCGGCGATCGCGTTCGACGACCTTGTCGCTCAAGGCCTCATGGCAGGGTTAGCTGCGCTCGATGTCGAGGTGCCCAAATCGTTCAGTGTCGTCGGCTGCGACGACGTCCTCGGCGAAACCACCTATCCGCCGCTCACCACCGTGTCGGCGCGCTGCGCCGATGCCGGCGATGTCGCGGTCGGTCTGCTGCTGAGCCAGATGAATGGCGGCGTGTCGGGCGAGATCCGCCACAAGCTGAATTCCCATCTCGTCATTCGCGCCTCGACCGGGCCGGCCCCTCTGAAGCGGCGAGGCCGCTGACGATTTAGTCAATGGCCTTCGAAAGCGGCAACGGATCGCAATTGACACGCAACCGGTTGCATGCGAGCTTTTTCGCAGGATTTGTCCCATTCCGTATTGCGAGAATGACCCTCATGATGAGACCCGTTGGCAGGTTCGGCTACATCACGTGTTCCGAGGACAGCATTCGCCCGGCGAATTCGGGGCGTCGGTCATGGATGTCGGCCGCGCTGTCGCTGGCGCTCGCTGTCGCCGTGCCGGCGTTTGCGTCTCCTGCTTCGGCGGAGAAGCTGACCATCTGGAGCGGGTGGCCTGATCTGGCCCCGTTCTACAAGCGCGTCGGCGACCAGCTGAAGAGCAAATACCCAGATCTCGAAATCAGCGTCGAGGCCATTGCGCTCCGCGAGCACGAGAAGCGGCTGGCACTGTCGCTTCCATCCGGTGCGGCCGGGGACGTCATCGAGATGGAGGTCGAGGCGGCGCGGTATCTCGAGGCCGGCCTCATCCCGGAGCCGCCGGCGTCGATCGTCGATTTCGTCAAAGCCAATTACGACATGACGCGCGTGAAGACCGCCATGTACGAGGGCAAGATCTTCGGTGTGCCGCTGTTCCAGGGGCAGGGCGCGCTGTTCTACAACACCGAGATGTTCGCCAAGGCTGGCCTCGACGGTCCGCCCAAGACCATGGCCGACTACACCGCCTATGCGCAGAAGCTCGCGCAGCGCGATGCCTCCGGCGGGCCGACGGTGAGCGGATGGAGCTTGCGTCTCAGCGGCGGCGGCTCGGGCATCGCCGAGAAGTACTGGACCATCCTCTATAACCACGGCGGCACGCTGCTCGAGGAGAAGGGCGGAAAATGGCGCGCCGCCTATGCGAACGCAGCCGGCCGCGCCGCACTCAAGCAGTATCTCGACAACGTCGTGGTCTACCGTACCGTGACGCCCGAGATGAAGGCGGATGCGGAGGCCTTCGAGCTCGGCCAGACCGCGATGTTCATCCGGGAATCCTGGGTGATCGGCGACGTCGCCAAGAAGGCGCCCAATCTCAAATACGCCACGGCTGCACTGCCCAAGGGCACGCTGATGGTCCCGGTCGATCTCTACGTGCCGAACAAGGGACCCAAGAGCCAGATCGCCTGGGATTTCGTGCAAAAGGCCAACGAGCCGGAAAATCTGCTCTGGCTGCTCGAGAACACGGCCTGGGTCCCGAACCGCAAAGGCCTCGACTACTCCGCCGTGCTCAAGAAAATCCCGCAGCTCGACGCCTTCGTCAACACGCCGCCCGGCCACGTCTTCTTCACGGTCCCGGCGATCAGCCCTGCCAGCGAAATCCTTACCCGGCTCGCGGCGCGGCTGGAGAAGGCTTTCACCGACAAGTCGCTGGCCGGCAACGATGCCGCGATCGATGCTTTCCTGAAGTCCGCGGCTGAGGAGAGCGACAAGATCCTCGCCCGGGAAGATCTGCTGGCCAAACCCTAGACCTTCACCGACAGGGACACACTCAATCCAGGCGCCGGCCGCTAACCGGCGCTTGCCGGAGGATACATGCGCACCACGCCGAAATGGCTGTTTCCAGTTCTGGCGTTGCTTCCGGTCCTCGGCCTCTATGGCTGTATCCGCGTCTATCCGATCATCGAGACGCTGCGGCTCAGCCTCTTCCAGTGGAATATCATCTCGCGGCGCAAGCCGTTCGTCGGTTTCGCCAACTTCGTCGAGCTGGCGAGCGACCCGCTGTTTCTCGAAGCGATCTTCAACACCACCATCATCGCCTTTAGCGTCGTAGCGATCACCATCCCCGTCGCGCTTGCGCTCGCCGCCTTGATCAACACCCGGCAGGGGCTGCGGCGCAGCGGCGTCTATGAGGCCTCGGTCTTCCTGCCGCACGTCGTCTCGCTGGTTCCGGCGGCGATGGCCTGGAAATGGATTTTCGACGCCCGGCTCGGACCGCTCAACGCCCTGATCGGCCTTGTCGGGATTCCGGCCCAGTCGTGGCTGTTTGACCCTGTCCTGTCGCTGGTGTGCCTGATCGTTCTCTGCTCCTGGCAGGCGATCGGCTATGCCGTCTTGATCTTCCTGGTCGGACTGAAGAACGTCCCGGAGGCGCTCTACGAGGCCGCGCGCCTCGACGGCGCCTCGTCGTTTCAGGCCTTCCGCCACATCGCCGTGCCGCTGCTAAAGCCTGTCATGCTGTACGTGTCGGTCATCACGCTGATCTCGTCCTACAACATCTATGCGCAGGCCTTCGTGCTGGCATCGGATGTCCAGGGTGCGCCGGGGCGTCTCGTCCGGGTCCTCGTCCTCGACATGCTTGAAAACAGCTTTCGTAACTACCGGGTCGGCTACGCTGCAGCCGAAGCCGTCGTACTGCTCGTCATCGTCCTCATTTTGACCAGCGCGCAGTTCAGGCTGTTCCGCGACAGGAGTCGCGCATGAGCGAGCACGAACGCGAGCATCCGTCCGTCGTTGGTCAGAACGGTGCCGTCGGCCTCGTGATCGACGCCGTTCTTGGCGTCGTCAGCCTGATGATGCTCCTGCCGCTGGTTTTCCTGATCAGCAACGCGTTCAAGACGCCGCCGGAGCTGCTGGCGTGGCCGCCGACCGTCATCCCGCACCAGCCGACGCTGGAGAACATCGTCAGCGTCCTGCGCGAAACGCCGCTGTTTCGCTGGATCGGCAACTCGCTGATCTTCGCGACACTCTCGACCGCGAGCATCGTCTCCACATCGGCGATCGCAGGTTATGTGCTCGGCAAGTTCGATCTACCGGGGATCCCGGTGATCTTCGGCGTGATCATCGCGACGGCGGTCGTTCCCTTCGAAGTCTACATGATCCCGCTCTATCTCAACGTCCAGTCCGCCGGCCTGTTGAACACCTGGCCCGGGCTCCTGGTCGGCTATCTCATCATGAGTTTCGGCATCTTCCTGGTGCGGCAATATGTGATGACGTCGATCCCTGACGAGCTGCTGGAGGCTGCCCGGGTGGATGGCGCGGGGGAGCTCTGGATCTTCCTGCGGATCGTGCTGCCGCTGATGCGCGGCCCGTTGGGCGCTCTTGCCGTGCTGGCGTTCTTTCAGGCCTGGACTGCCTTCGCGTGGCCGCTCGTCGTCATGACCAACAAGGAAACCTATACGCTCGAGGTTGGGCTCGCCTTGTTTCAGACCGGCTTCACCGTGGACATCGGTCGCCTCAGCGCGGCCGCGGCGCTGGCGCTGGTTCCGAGCGCACTGTTCTTCTCGCTGATGCGTCGAAATTTCGTACGCGGCGTGGCCTCCAGCGGCTTGAAGGAGTGACGCCATGGCAGCATCGGAATAGGCGTAGATTTTCCTAGCAAATCATCCGTCTCTTAATCGGCGGCCCTGTCGGAGCATCTCCAACCGATGAGTGGGCGACGATTACATTCGCCATCATCCAAGTCGGTCTAGCGCCATCAAGCGGATATGCGATGTGCGAACTTGAACGAAAAGTGCACGTATCTGGTACGGTAGTCGCGCTGAGGGAAACGAAGACCAAGTAAGATACTGACGTGATTGGCGGGCCCGGCAGGACTCGAATCTGCAACGAGACCGCTATGAGCGGCGGGACAATGGCCGCCTCCGTTGATTTTCCCGCGCATTTCGTTCTGCTGGTGATAGTGTGACAGCGCCAATCATTCCCGGCGACCGACGGCAAGCGAATTCCATTCGCATCCTGCCGGCTAGTCGCTGCGGTCTGCCAAGGTCAGCGTCTTGGTTCGCGTTGACAGGACGTGAGTAAAAAAGTTCATAGGAAAGCAAGCCAGGCGGGAATGGATCGTGAGTTTCTTCGAGCGTCTAAAGACAGAAGCATCTGCTGAGTGGCGGGCCTACACCGAGCATCCCTTCACGAACGGATTGGCAGATGGCTCGCTCCCTGAAGCCGCATTTCGTCACTACCTTGCTCAGGACTATCTGTTCCTCATCGAGTTTGCGCGCGCCTATGCGCTCTCGGTCTACAAGTCGCCCAAGCTTGCCGACATGCGTGAAGCTGCGGCCGGCCTATCGGCCATCCTTGATGTCGAAATGAGCCTTCATGTGAAGCTGTGTGCCGGTTGGGGTCTATCCCCGAGTGACCTTGAACAAACTCCTCCGGCGGTCGAGATGCTGGCCTACACACGCTACGTGCTCGATGCTGGAATGCGCGGCGATCTGCTGGCACTCAAGGTGGCACTTGCCCCCTGCGTGATCGGGTACGCGGAGATCGCAACGCGGCTCGCCTCGCGACCCGATGCGGACGCTAGGACGAACTCCTATCGGATTTGGATCGATGAGTACGCTGGCGTGCCATACCAGGAGGTCGCGGCGAAAGCGCGTGCGCATTTGGAGCATCTCGCCGATCTCTACGCCACGCCGGCTCGCGAGGCAGAACTGATTGCCATCTTCAAGGAAGCCACTCGGCTCGAGGCAGACTTCTGGGAAATGGGCTGGCGTGCGGGCCAGCGTGTTGAATAGCCCTTCGGCAATCGGTTGATTGCAGGGACTCGTTTGGCTGCTGCGCACGGGTTGCGGAGGCGCGTTGTTCTAGAAGAACTCGGTGCGCGGGATTGCTGGAGTAACGAAGCAGACGGCCTGGAACGGGCGCGAAAGTCCTCGCCAACGATAGGCGAGATGCAGGATCGCTAAGTCATTAGTATTGTTCAGTCGCGTGCAGTGTTGGAGATGGAGATCCTAGCACGCCATCGTTCTTCAAACGTGTCAGCGCCCTCTTTCAGTGCCAACGCTTGTGCATCCAAAGGATTGCCGGGCTTGTTAGCAATGAGGATACCTGTAGCTTCTCCGCGAGAACCGGGTTGGGGACGCTGCTCTGTAGGCCATTCCAGCAATGCTTTCGACAGCATGGGTTTGCCCGCGTACCAGCATTTTCGTCCGTCGATGATACGGTAGGACCACCATTGCCCTTGCGGATTTGGCGGCATTGCGGCGCTGCATTGTTGCTTGGCATGCAGGCTGGTCATTTCGAGCGATGAGAGCGCAACAATGCCGACGGTTAAAGAAAACGCTTGAAGCGGTTTGCTCATGGGCGCGCTCAATTGCCGTGTTGCTGCAATCGACTTACAGCAACGATCAAAGCAGGCCGCTCAAGAACTTCCACCAACTCTTCAAGGATACGCGCGTGATCCCTGGGATGGGGCCGAAGGAATTCTTCCAGTATGAGTTGCGCGTCGCTAATCGCTTCCAGGGCTAATTGCTGATCAGTCATAACTACTTACTCATCAATTAGTTGCGCTGAGAAAGTCAGCGAAGGGTGAGATCAAGTCAGCTTTGAGGAATATCCCCGCTCTTCTATTCACTTTTTATTTCAACTCGCGGTGTCACCTCGGTCAATGTGCGAAATGATCCCACTAAGGCGTGTCGCGAGCGTAAGGGATCCCGGCGACTAAATAATCCGCTGCTCGATCCTCCTTCCGCGCATCACCACCTGTTTCCTATCTCGCGGCGGCCGGAAAAAATCTGTTTTGCTATACACCGCCGCGATCCATTGATCTTATTGAACTGTTCCTGACCAGCCTTTCTCACGAAGGGAGAGAGTGAAGCCCCGGCGCAAGAGCTAGGCCAGGGAAACCGTAAACTCGGAATGCCGTCGGGGGAACGTAGGTAGGTGGCTTCGCCGAGTAAGGCATTTGGGCGGCCAGCTATCTCCACCGCAACTCCACCTGGTCGGGCTGGATCCCGGAACACAGTGACTGTATCGATAAGGTCTCTGATGGCTTCTGCGGCTTCTGCGTCGCCGGCTGTGATACTTTTCCCCGATGCTTCTTCAAGCCGATTGAGTTGCTCCTCATATCGTTTCAGGACGGCGGGATGCAGCGCGACTTCCTTTGAGGCAGGCGGTTCGTTCTGCAGCTCTTGGGATATCCTCTTTCGTTCGGCATCCAAGGCAGCCGATCGGGGCGGAGAATGGAAGGATCGCCATGTCCATTTGCGACCGCATCCACCAGGTGCAAAGGCCATTTTCGAGCTCAGGGCTGAGATGGTCTCGCAAGGGAGGACTCGGATGCGCCGTCGGCGCGATATTGTCCTCGAACAGCCGGGGCAGCCAATTTTGCGGCTGGAAAGACGGAGAGCTACGTCAGGGTCAAGCTGATGACCACCGTGCCAATGGTAACAGCTCTAATGTCCTAGTACGCGCCGGACGCAAAGCATTCTGATTTCGTTAGTTTGGTGTAGTTGCTCAGCACTCGGGGGATCAATGGAGCCGAGAGTCTCGATACTAAACTTCGTTTCCAACTCTGACGCCATGCAGATGCAAATCTGCGAGCAAGCGTCCGTCGAAAAGCCGCCTTGCTGCGCGCAACCGTTTCGGCACGCTGAGAGAAACTGCGGTCGCCATTCTGCAGCCGTGGCGATTGTTATAAAATTGACAGCAGCTATCGTCAGAGCAGGGAGAAACGCGGACATTGCTTCGCTTCCCTTTTTTAGTTTGCTGAGGGGCCGCTCTAATTTGAATCCATCTTTTTCGCCTCTACCAATACCCAGCTACTTGCGTAGTTGTCCCCTGAAGCGGAACCACAAATGACCGATCAGTGATAGGACTATGGCGGCCACAATTATCGGGAGCCAAATCGACGTGGTTATGATGAACAAGGAAACGATGACCACACGTCCAAAGACCGATTCGCTGACCGGATTCTTAAGACGAGCGAAATAGGCGTAGATAATAAAGATGGTGGCCGGCACCATCCACGCGGCGACAAGCACCAGTAACAGGTCAACAAGTTGGCTGGCATAATGGTGCATGAGCGCACCTCCTGACAGCGTCGGCGCGAATTGCTGTCACCGCTGCGAGAGATGCGGCGATTGTCAACGATAGTTGGTCTTTGCTCGCGTTGGTGGGCATCTGCACGCTCGGCATCGCTGTCACGGCCGGTGCCCAAACTCTTGCGAGCCCGCAGCCTTCGATTCGCCCGAGCTAGGGCCTCTCAACGCGCACTCGTTGAGATTGCTCGGGCAAGGGCTCGTCCAATGCAATCATAACCATCGGCGGTGTTGTGCAATCCGTCCCACGTTACAAGCTCGCTTTGCGCAACTCCGGCATTGATCGAGTTACGCATCAGCGCAAAACGAGAGAATAGACCGACCCGTTCCTGCTTCGCGGCATCGGCGATGATGCCCTCCATCGTTGAGTAGCTAGCGGAAGCGAGCACCTGTGGCGCATATTGCAGATCCATCAGCACGACATCGGCAGACCCCGCCTTAAGTGCCCTTACCCCTTCAAGAACGCTTCTTTTGAGCCCTTGGTCCGGCCGGCCACCCCAGGCGACGTCATTAGTACCTAATTGCCAGATAACGAGATCAGGCGTGTGCGCGAAAACGTCACGCTCGAACCGCGCGATGTTGTTCGGAATCGTATCACCGACTCGACCGCTGTTGATGACCTCGATCGTTGCGTTGGATCTAAGCCTCGAGAGTTCTCGGCGCATCACCTGCGGATATGTGGCCGCGGACCGAAGTACCCAGAGCCCCACGGTCGACGATGATCCGATCGCGACAATCTTTAGCGGCTCACCAGATCTCAAACGCGCCGCCGTGCGGGGCAATTGTGCGCCCAGCGAAACATCCAAATTTGCAGCAAGGCATCTCTCGCCAGATGATGCCCCGTCCTGCGCTTGAGAGGGCGCTGTGCTCGACAAACCGACAATCACGGCAGCACCGATCGACGCTATTGTTCGAGCGGTTCGGCTTACGCATGGTAGAACAAATCGACCCATGTTCCCCAATAACTGGTGGATTCTCTCTTGACAACCCTTGGCGTCAAACGTCTGTTTTTGATTACAGATCGATTGAGGGGGCAGCGAGCAGCACGCATGAGTCCGGGGATAAGACAATGTGCGGCAAGCCTGTAGCGAAACGGTTGGTATTCCATATCGGTGGCTATGATCCAATCACGTCGCATGCCAGCGCGCAACGACGCTTTGTGCGCGAAATTGAGAGGTTCCAACGTACTTGGTCAGTGAAAGCGACCGTCGACGGTTCGCATGATACCGCCGACCAGATACAATGGAACGTGACGACAATCGGCCCCGATTGGCTCGTCGAAACCGATTACCGTCTGGTCCGATGGCACGATGTAATCGAGGTGTTCGGGGGTCGAAGCATCGGCTCACGCATTTCCATCGGCATTCTTGCGTTTCTGGATTTCGTATTGGCCGGCGCTCTTTGGCGTTACTTGCAGACCAATTGGCGCTACGCACTTTTCTTTCTCTATCCATTTGTCGCTTTCGGATTGCTCATCGCTGCCGCCTTTTTGATTGGCGTGGCTGCATTCAAGATCACCGGATCAATTCCCATTGCTACCGGTGGCGGCCTCTTCGGACTCGCAGCCGTGTTGGCGGGTCCGTGGCGCTGGCTGCACCTGGGCGACTTGTTCGACGATTGGATCTTTTCTTGCGAGTACATTCGATTCGGTAATTCGGAAATAGAGCAGAGGCTGGACAGGTTGGCCGCCGAGCTTGTGGTTGCGGCGAGCAACTCTGCCGCAGACGAAATTTTGGTCGTAGGGCACAGCCTTGGCGCCGTACTAGCGGTTGATCTACTTGATCGCGCCTTGAAGCTGGACCCTGCGCTCGGTCGGAAAAAGATTCCCGTCACATTCTTGAGCGTTGGATCTTCCATACTCAAGATCGGCCTGCACCCGAAGGCAGTGCGCTTTCGCGGGGCGGTGGAACGCGTCGCCAATTCCCGCGCGATCTTCTGGGGCGACTATCAGGCCCTCACGGACGTGTTGAATTTTTACAAATGCCGGCCAATGGCCGAAATGGGCTTGTCGACAGAAAACGAGGCGACCGTCCGGGTCGTGAAGATTAGTCGAATGCTTAACGACGACATGTATCAACGCATCCGCTTCAATTTCTTCCGCGTGCACTGCCAGTTCGTCAGTGGAAATGACAGGCGAACATCGTACGACTACTTCATGCTCACATGCGGACCTATTTCAGCCAAATCCCAGACGCTCGCCCCGGATGGCGCTGTGTCGATGATCGCTGACGACGGAGGCCTTGTTGCGGGCGCGCCGGTGTCGGAAAGCGAACTGCTGGGAAATCCGGGCGCGGCAGCCTGATTCAAATGACGCCCACCATTTCAAAAGTCATCTTCGTTGCGTTGGTGATCGGCTGGTACCTCATACGCTATAAGTACGCGCGGCGTTCCCGCCGTGCGAGGGTTGTGCGGAGCGCTCGCGGCCCCCTGGAAACTGCGCTCCTGCTCATATCTCTTTCGGGACTCGGACTTGTGCCGCTCGCCTACGTAGCGACAGGAATGCCTCGTTTCGCAGATCACAGTTTTTATCCCTGGTTGGCTTGGCTGGGGTCTTTCTTTGCGATCGCGGCTTGGGGCGTGTTTCACCTGACACACCGTGCACTCGGCCGGAATTGGTCGATAAGTCTCGACGTGCGGGAGAACCATGAGCTTGTGACGGAAGGGATTTACCGGAGAGTTCGACACCCGATGTATTCGGCATTTTGGCTGTGGGCCATCGCCCAGGCATTGCTGCTGCCGAATTGGATCGCCGGTTTTGCAGGCATTGCCGGCTTCGGGATTTTGTTCTTTGGCCGCGTTGCAAGAGAAGAGCGAATGATGTTGCAGACGTTTGGCGACAGCTATCGCGATTATATGGCGCGGACCGGTCGAGTCTTCCCGTGGATACTCTGAGGTGGGTCCCGGCACGTCTCGACCTGTGGTACCCACGAGACTGATTTGGAACCAGACGCCTCAATTTGCGTGCCATTTCCGCAACATACGGCAGAAAAAGCGGTCGGAACCGCGGACTCCCCGGTCTATTCGTTGGTGCCGTGGCGAGTGTCGGGTTATTCCTATGCGTGTCAGGTGAATCCAATCGTTCCGAACAATGGTGAGAACCGATGTTGAAATTCGTTGTCCTTGGAATCGCTTCTTTGGCTTTCGTGGGAACCGCAGCTGCTGCGGACCTGCCACGGCCTCAGCCGGTTGCCGTCGCGGCGCCGGTTGGCAAAGCTCCGATCGGCAAATATCCCGTGGGTAAGAGCCCCGTGGGCAAATACCCGGTCGCTGCCCCGGCTCCGTTGGTGACCAAGGGTTGATCTGACTATTCATTCGTACGCCAGCGGCGTTCGTTTGGGGTAGCAGATTACCTGTGGCATCGGATCTTGGATCCAAGAGGATTCGAAGATGGCGGTAGTGATTCGGAAATATCCGGGTCTGGGGCTTCTTGCAAAGGCCGCCATGCTGGCGGCCTTTGTAGGCTTGGGGGCCGGGATCAGTAGCGCGCAACCACTCGTGGCGCGTACCGACCAGCAGCAACGGGACGCTCTCCCCAGTTCGGCGATGAAGCATGCAGCGACCATGGCTGCTGCTACGCCGGCGATATCCGATGTAAAACCAGCTCGAAGAGCTGCCGCCACGGGTCCCTACTACGTTGATTTTCGTGCCCGCACGGCGGCAACGTACGGTCATGCATTCGTCTGGTACGGAAAGACGGGCGAAAAGCAGGTCGAGGTCGCTGGTCTGGCTCCGGCCGGCGACGAGGTGCCCTATATCCTGGGACACATTATGTTTGTCCCTTCTGAGACGGGTGCGACCTACGGTGATCTTGACGAGCAATATCTGACGGCCAGCTATCGCGTCTATTTGTCTGAGGCAGACGCCAAGAAGGTCTTTGCTTATATCAAGCGCCAGCAGGAGTCTTCGCCGCTCTGGAATGCAGCAACGACAAACTGTACTGCCTTTATCGGCCGCATAGCGACGTTCATGGGCCTCAACGCTCCGTTTCATCTGCTAAAGCCTGAGGAATACGTCAACAAACTCAGAGAGCTGAACGGGGGACGAAAAACGGTGCAGCTTGAACCAGGTCGAGGCTAAAATCCTCGAATTGAGTTCATCCACTCTTCCTTGCGTCTGGATGGGTGTGAGGTCTTCAAGAAATTCAAGCGAGCTTGTTCTTTGAGGATGCGGTTCGATACGACCAACCTTCGTGCGCTGCCTCGCCTGGTTGATGAATAGGCCGGGAGATCATGGAACGTCCGTGGCGCTGCGCTGCAAGGCAGCTCCACCTCCGCTTGGTCGTGGCTAAGCTCTTGTTGGAAACCGTTCTGAGGGTGAAGTCCTCCTTGGCGTAGTTGAGGAAGGTTCGCAGAACTTGTCGTCGCAGACGAAGATCACCGCTTAGGCAATGGTTCTGCGTCGAGGCCGAGCATCGACATCAATCGACCAGTGCACGTCGCGTACACGGCAGGATAATAGATGCTCTCCGCGCCGGATCGAGATCTGTACCATCAGCACGCTTGTCGCCGCCGATGTTGATTCGCGATCATGATCGCGGTGTAGCCGACCTTTGCGGCGGTCACGGCGCGTAAAGCTGCGTGTTGTCAAGTCGACAAGGGCTCTTTTAGCTTTGTGGAAATGGAAGAGGTGAGTTCACTTCGCTCCTATTCGAGCGCGGTGGATCAGACGCTTTTTTTGAGCTAAGCCGTCTGAGCCGCCTGGAACGGCGCGGGCGGCCGCTCTCTTGCAACATACTCAATGCCTGCAAGCTATCGCGCCGGTATTCGGGGGACGCGGATGCGGGTCCATATGATTGTTGCCGGCCTTATCCTAGCGATCATCGGGAAGGCCAGTGCCACGGTTGTCGATAAGGGAACCGACGCGCAAAAGTCTTGCGAGCTGCTTGTCAAGAACTCGCTTCGCAATCAGGACGAAGCTCGGTCCGCAGGCGCATGTGAGGGAATGATCGAGACCGCGATGCTCTTTTCGCCAAATCTGCCCGCTGACGTGCGTGCATGCCCCCCCGCGCAAGGCAGCCCTTTGCAAAGTGCGAAGGTTTTTCTGCAGTATCTTGATAACAATCCGGATCGAGCGAATGAACCGGGGATCACCGTCGCGATCGAAGCATTCAGGGATGCTTGGCCCTGCCGTGGGGACGGTGCCGGAACTGGACCGAAAAAGCGTGCCCCAAAAAAATCCAATTAGAACGCGTATCTGCGGATACTGATACTAGCCTTACGGTCCGCGATGTTCGCGTCCGGCCTGATTGATTCGCAATGCACTACCGTTGGGGTGTGCGAGCTGAACCGCAGTGCTCACCTCCATAACCAGCACTCAAACGCCTTATTGACGAGCGAAGCGAACCCTTGAGCCCCGATAAACAGCGGGGCATTGTGCCATCAACGCCCGGGCTGGAACAGCATGACAATCCCCTGCCGCGTCCTGATGATCTATCCGAAGTTCGTTCCGAATTCGTTTTGGAACTATGCGGAGGCCTGCGAACTCGTCGGCGCGAAGTATCCAACGGCGCCACTCGGCCTGATCACCGTCGCCGCTATGTTGCCGAAGCATTGGGACATCCGGCTCGTCAACCGCAATACCGAGGCGTTGACAGATGCGGACCTCGACTGGGCCGATCTTGTGATGATCGGCGGTATGCTCAACCAGCAGCCTGATGCCATCTACCTGATCGATCTCGCCCACCTGCGCGGCAAGCCAGTATGTGTTGGTGGGCCGGACGTCTCCTCCAGCCCGCATCTTTACGCGGACGCGGACTTTCAGGTGATCGGCGAGGCCGAGCATGTCATCGAGCAGTTCATCGCCGCCTGGGAAAGCGGCGAACGCAAGGGCGTGTTCATCGCCGAGAAATTCACGATAGATGTCACGCTGAGCCCGATGCCTCGCTACGATCTGCTCAACTTCGATCACTATCTATACATCGGCTTGCAGTATTCGCGTGGCTGCCCGTTCACCTGCGAGTTCTGCGATATTATCGAGCTATATGGTCGCGTGCCGCGTACCAAGACCAACGATCAGATTCTCGCAGAGTTGCAGGCGCTCTACGATCACGGTTATCGCGGGCATGTCGATTTCGTCGACGACAATTTCATCGGCAACAAGAAGAACCTCCGCACCTTGATGCCGCGGCTCAAAGCCTGGCTGGAGGAGCACGACTATCCATTCGAGTTCTCAACCGAAGCCTCGATCAACATCGCGGACGACAGCGAGTTGTTGCAGGCAATGAAGGATGCGAACTTCTTCGCGATCTTCGTCGGCATCGAGAGCCCGGATCCCGAGACGCTCGTGCAGATGAAGAAGAAGCAGAACACCAGGCGCAACATCGCCGAGTGCATTCACAAGATTTACGGCTACGGCATGTTCGTCACCGCTGGCTTCATCGTCGGGTTCGATAGCGAAAAGGCCTCGATAGGACAGGCGATGGCCGACCTCATCGAGGAGGCGAGCATTCCAGTCTCCATCGTTGGACTGCTTTATGCGCTGCCTGGGACACAGCTTACACGGCGGTTGGCCGCGGAAGGCCGCTTGCACCAGGGCCATGACCTCATGAATGTCGAGCAGACGGGCGATCAGTGCACGCTCGGATGCAATTTCGATACTAAGCGTCCGCTTCGTGACATCCTTGCCGATTACAAGGCCGTGCTCGGGCACGTCTACAGTCCGGCAGCATATGCAGGACGGCTGTCGCGTCTCGCCGCCATGCTCGACCGGTCCGACCGACGCCGCGACCTGCCGGATGGCGACGTGCGCAAGAGGCTTGGCGGCATCGACAGCGTACACAAGATCATGCGGGCCCTGCCGAAGGTTCGCGAGCCGTTCTGGAAGACCTTCGTCGAAGTCGCGGAGACCAATCCGGGCGCGCTACGGTACATCGTGATGCTGATGGCGTTGTACATGCACCTCGGGCCGTTCTCGGAACGCGTGATCGGCGAGATTGACCGCCGCATTGCCGAGCTGGACCATGTACCTCCACTAAGGGCTACCGCAGTCAGTCAAGTGCTACCTCCAGCGACGGTGTAGCCACAGCCACTGATCGGGATATTCGCGGATCCAGCCCTCGATGACCGATGTGACCGCCTGCATCGTTCCCTGAATGTCAATTTGTCCGGCGGCATCGCGGACCGGCTTCACTTCTTCAGACAGTTCGCCACGAAAGCGCTGTCCGGGCAGACGGATGACGCGCACACCATGAATCGGGCACTCAATCTGCCGCAGCAGTCGCGCAAGCATCGGATTGGCCCTGGTCTTGCGGCCGAAGAAAGTAACCTCGACGCCGTTGGTCAGATACTGGTCGACCAGCATTCCAACGTGCTGGCCACTTTTAGGGGCCTCGGCAAGTCTTAGGGGCGCATCACGACCCGCGGGAATGAGCGTGCCCATTTTCACGGCGCGCATATCCTGGATGATGCGGTCGGCGGACGCGATGTTGGGTCGGCGATACAGGATCGCAGTATCCAACCCGTGCGCGACGGCTGCCAGGGCCGGAAGTTCCCAGTTAGCGAGATGACTCGCAAAGATCAGCGCCGGTTTGCCGTCGAGCCGCAGCTGCGTAAACAATTCATATGAGCGCCTGTCGATTTCGATGCAGCTAGCTTCGGGCCGTGCGGGATCATAGTTCCAGATGTGATCAAGATGCGCGAATTCGGCGCCGACTCGACCGAGATTGTCCCAGACGCCTGCGAGAATGGTCTCGATCTCTGCAGGCGATTTTTCCGGAAATGCGGCGGTTAGATTGGCTCGACCGGTCTTTTGCTCCCGCATCATGGGCCCGATTGAGCGAGTGATCCGAGCGAATAAGTTGGCGGTCTTGGTTGGATCGAAATGGCGAGCGGCACGCAGTATTCCGATCGTCAACGCGCCCACCGCCGCTTGGCCCAGGGGCTTGGTCACGTCGCGAAGTTGGAGCCTGGTCCGCATTGCAACGACAACCTTGGCTTACAATTTCGGCTTCCACGGGCTTCAGCGCGCATCATCATGCCACCGATACGCGATGCGATCAAAGACACCGACGAGTTGCGCAGGGCGCGCCTCTCGAGTTCGCCTGCAACGGAGGATGAATCGTGCGGGTTCGATCGAGTGCTTCGCGCGTAACAATGAGCGTACCCAGGCGTAGGGTGCAGTCCAATCGCGACATCAGCTCCGAAGCCGATTGAGACGTGAGCAGCCGAAGCGATACTTCGGAGCTCGGGTCCTCGCTAGTTCTCAAGCCAGACACTCATGCCCGGCTCAAGGTCTGTCGAATCTCCCTTGGGATCGAGGCGTAAGCGCAGCGTATTGCGGTTATGATGGCCGATGACACGCTCTGCCTGCCAGGCGGCAAAGTAAGCGTATCGGGGCCGTCGGGGCAGCTTTTGACCCAAGGCGACATTCAACGTCTGGAGTGATTTCCAGCTTCTGTCTGATCTTCGGATGCTAGCCGGGGAAGTCGCGGAACTCCTTGACGAGATTAAACGGAATTTTCCACCCGGCGCCTCCCCCGCGCATCAGCATCTTGATGTCTTCCGCCCTGTTCTCTTTTCCGGTTTTCGGATCGGTCTCCAGCGTGTGGCCTTGGCTGTCCCAGGGTTTGGTCGCGCTCTTCGAGTAGTAGCCGAGAAAATGGCCGGATTCATGGGCAGACGTGTTAGGCCCGCGTTGCGAGCTGATGAAGGCAAGGTCCAGCCCGCGAGCAAACGAGCCATTGGCGAGGCCGCCATTGGACCAAACCTTATCGACGCAGAAAATGGTTAGATGGGCGCCCTGAACTTTGTGTTTGACGAAGATGCCCTTCAGTTTTTCGACGTCGATCACATCGGGAAAGGTCGCCAGGCTCGCATCCTTCATGCCAGTCGCATTGGCGATCTCCTGTTTGATGGCAGCCTGCGAGTCGTCGATGACCAGCCAGTCGCTTGGCACCCGCTCGAAGCGGATGTTGGCCTGTGGCCTCCATATATTGTTCATCGTCAGCAATTCGTCTTGCTCGTTGCAGGGCTTCTTGGCGTGAAACGCCGGAGCGCCGCCACTCCCCGGAACCATGACATTGCGGAACGCCACCTTGATCTTGATTTCCGGTAGCACCACGACATAGAGCTTGGCTTCGATCTTCCGGCCGGCCGACCGGGCCACCACCTCCAGGCCGGGAAAACCAATCGGCTTAATCCGGCCATTGATCTCGAAAAACCGTGCATCGCCATTGAAGGTGGCGGGAAGTGACGCCGCCCTGAGCTGCGGATCGATATCGGGTTTGGAGAAGGTTTCTCTGGCCTGCATGACGCGTCTAAGGGTATCGGCGCCATCGATCTCCTTGATCCCGAGGGCATGGGCGTTCGGATCGACTTTGAGCTTTCTTCCGGGATCGATCAGCGCCACGATGTTGGAGCCGCCGAACGGCACCACCATGCCCGGCGGGCTGCGGCGCTCATCGATGCCGGAGCGGCGGAAAACCTCTTGAAAGGCGGCCATGTCTGGTTCTCCTGTCTCAGTTCGGTCCGTCAACGCGAAATTTTGCGCGCGGAAATGAGAGCCTCCTTCGGCGGCGGGAACACAATCTGGCCGGCCCCCGCGGCGAGACGCAGAAAATTTCGGCGGCGAAGTTTCATGGCCAGTTCCTCCGCAACAATTTGGCCCGGACGGCAATAGGCGTAGCCTATCCCGCTTTCCGGAGAGCGCGGAAGGCCAATCAATGTCCGCTAATGGCCCTGTTGAGGGCGCCCGCACCTCACCTTTGAACTTCCCCGACCGCTCACGTCACTACTAGTCATAGCCGTGGTGGGAGCCGACGCTCCCTCCAGTGCTTAGCTTTGGGCAGGCCACGCCAGCAACGGGAGAGATTGCCATGGGACGCGCGCCGCAGCCACTGCCGCAATACACGCCGCCGGGTCCGGTGGAACAGATGCCGAATATGGCGACGCAACCGAAGTGCTCGCCGCTTGCCAAGGTTCACAGCGCCGCCGTCTTTCCCTACGTGGCCAATGAAGTCGCGACGTCCCGCACCGAGGTCGGCCATCTCGGTGTGGACGTCAGTCTGGTCCCGCCGGCCGGCATCTGCCAATATCTCATCATCTGGGATTTCGGCGTCGACTGGCGGCATCTCAAGAACATCGCCAAGCGCGATCCGCTGTTGGCAGCGCAGCTCATCCGATTCGAGACCGACAAGTCGTTGCAGTTCCAGATCGTCGGATACAGCGACAGCACCGGCGGCGAACGGAACAACAGCTTCCTGCGCACGGGCCGGGCCAAGAACGTCTTTCACCTGTTCGGCCCAAGCGCCCGCTCGCGCGTTTTCTCCGTCAAGCCCGCTTCACTCTACGAGTATCTGAAGGACAACACGACCGTGATGAACAGGGCCGCCAATCGCGCTGTGGTCGTCGAAATCTTCGGCGGCGGCGGCGGGACGATCTAGCCACCTTCGACAACGCGAACGGAGGGGCGGGCGGCTCCTATTAGTGCAGTACAGCGTTTCAGCGCTTGCGGGGCCTAGCCGGACCACTATTGCTCGACCACGCAAGGGAGGTAGGTCATGCCACTGACCGAAGGCGACGTCCTGGACACACTCAGTGACTCGGTAGCGCTTGGCATCGAGTTCTACGTCGACAAGATCCATATCAAGGGCGAATACTTGACGACAGTTCGCGATCACATTCGTGCCGGCAATATATTGGTGAAGGGCGGCACTCAGGATCTCGCCTTCTACGATCAGGTTACGGATGTTCTGTTGACGCAGAAGAAAGCGCCGCCCGCAAATGATAGCGATCGGGCGCTGCTCCTGCATGAGTGCGTCCACGCCATGATCGACGTCTATGATCCTGACGGCGCTGTTACGCGCCACATGGGCGAACTGGCGGCCTACCTCACTCAAACCACATATAGCGTTCGCAAGAATCCCTCGTCTAACCGCAACGGCACCGCCCCCTGGGACAAATTCTGGGGCGACCTCTACGCCACGGTGCGCGCCAATAAGCTCGACACCAGCGCGGGCAACGGCGTCCGGATCCCGTCGGCGACGCTCGAAAATCTGCGCCGGCAACTCGCAGCGCTGCCTTTTGTGAACTATGGAGATTTCACAAAAGAAGCGACGGGCGTATCGGATGGGCTGACCCGCAGGAACTTATTTCTGTCGAGCGATGAACCCGTGTCCATGCGATCATCGAGCGTTTCCCACGAAACTTATGTTGATCCGAGCGATGACTATTTGATGCGCACCCTGATGGAGGCCTACGCGAGCGCCGATGTTAGAGGCTATGGCAGCCGCCTGCGCCGGCTACGTCGTGATTTTCTCTATTGCTCGCTGTCTCGCGCCCATGAGCTCCGGAAAAGGTTTTCGGTGCGGAAGCATGGAGACCGGCTCTCCGAACTGTTTCACGATCGCCTGTCGCATGGCGGCCGCGCAATTCTTCTCCGTGTGCTTGCGCTGCGAAGCTGACCAGCACGCAAGTCGGAAAAATACTTTTGAGAGGAAGAATGCGCGACCGCACCGCGTCGAATTATCGGCGTATTGGTGCTTCACTTAAGGGGACTCCCGACCACTCCCTTGCAGCGGATTCTAGTCCAGGTGCCTTAGTCCAGGTGCCTTGCGCGCAGATCTTGAAGGTCCTTTTTCAATGCCACAAGATCCAGGCCGCGAGGAAAAGTGAGGCGTCCAGAGCGGACCACGAGCCGGACGTACGGATAGCGCTCCTCGGCAAGCATCGGAGAACTGATTTTGTATTTGTGCCAATCTTCAACGATGTGTGCCTGTTGCTCGACGTTGTATGAGTCCCAGGAATCGCCCGGCGTGTACTCGTAGCCGGAACCGATTGTCTGCGCCCAGAAGGAGCGCGCCATCGTCCAGTTTGAATCGTTGAACGCCTGCCACACATGGGTCATTTCATGCACGAAGAGGTCGCAAATGCGACCGAAGTCGTCGCACAAGAGACCGAAGGTGGGGCTGGGCGATGCCAGGTTACTGAACGCGACACTGCCAAGATTGATGGCATACCGCATGCTCGGCACCATGGGATTGCTTCCTCTGAAGAACGGTCCATCGTTCGTCCACGGTCTTCCGCCTGCTCCCAGGCCATTGGTAATCGCAATTGTCTCCCACGGCGGCAGCGTCGGGCCAAAAACGTTGCGCGCGAAATCCCGCTCGCTCACGTCCAGCACGCGCGCGAAATCGGGTCGGCTTCCTTCACATTCCGGCGGGGTCGGAGCCGCTGGGGTGGGCGCAACCGGTGGAGTGGGCGCAATCGGCGGGGGAGGCGGCGTACCTGGCGGCAGATAGATGAATCCCCCTCGCCATCCACCTTTCCCGCCGGTCGTACCGGAGGAAAACGCGAAATTCTGGCGGTCGGGCGACATCGCGCGGCAGCCTACATACTCGGCCAGGTACCAGTTCACCTGGCGTGTGGCTTGTTGGAAATCGCGCTGCTTGACGAGCTTGATGCCCGGAAAATTGAACTCGATGAGGTCCCACGGGTCGATGCCGATCAGCTTGGCGAGAGATATCCAGGTCTCGCCTGCCGTCACCGGATGCCGGATTCCTGCGGGCGGTAGATAGCTTTCGACGACAGGCTTCAACGGCCTTTCCTGGTTCGGCAATGTAAGGCCTCCCCTGCTGATTCCTGCGGAACTACGCGTTCTCGCCACCAATACTTATTCGTCGCCGCTACCTCGAGGCGGTTCGATGGTTCCATTCATTCGGGCCACGAACTGGTCGTGGCAAATCGAAGAGTCTCATTCGTAGGTTGGAGGCGCAGACACGGAACAATGTCGAACGAGCGATATCCGCTTTAGCGTCGGCCTTTTGACTTCGAGCCGAGCAGGTCATGCGTGCCGCTGATGCTCACGGTTCCGGAGCACTCGAAACCGCCGAAAAGTCCGCAAGAGCCGGTGACCGTAACGCGCAAGTCTTTGCGCTGGTACATGTCGACCGAAATGCCCACGCGCGAAAAGTCGTTCGCGCTGTTCGGCAGGATCAGATCGATGTGCTCTGCGGCCCATTGCGGTATATGCTTGTTGCTCTTCCAGAACAGCTCATTGCCGGCGTGATGCACGAAGTTCGGCCCGACCGTAAGGGCGCCGTCCACGCCTTCGAATACGAAGCCTGTTTCGTCGATGTGCACGTTCACCCGATCAGGTGCGACGGCGAAATGCAGCGAGGTGATGTCCTGGGGCTGCGGGTCCTTGCCGAATTGCGAGCTGTAGGCGTCGCTCCATTGTCCGCGGTCGCGCCCGAGCCCGAAGCCATGGCGGCCCGGGAGATCCCGCGTTGAGAGCGGCCTGTCCGACAGCTTTGGGCGCCAGATCTCCCGAAACCCCTTGCCGATCGTTGCTGCCATCGACAGATCGAGGGCCCAATGCGAAGCCTTCTCCGGGCTTTGCCCTTCGGCGAAGGCGTCGAATCCGTCCGTCGTCTTGGCAATGCGCAGCTTCTTGATCAGCTCTTCCCAGTCCTTGGGCAGGAAGGTGACGCCGTCGAGCGTGGTCGTCGCGGCAGCGACACCATACTTCTCGAGCTGGTGTCGGATGTAGGGCTTCTCGTCATAAAGGCGCACATTCGGGTTGGGGCCGGCAAAATAATTCTTCAAATCGATCTGCGGCCGCAGCATGGTCAGTCGTGCCGCGATCTTCCGGTAAGTGTCGGTCGTTGTCGGATCGGTCGTCGTCATGGGGCGCACTCCGAGGCAATCCTCGCCCCAAATTGGTCTCGCCCGGACGGGTTCGGGTTCAATGCCGGCTCGTTCGATCAGGCTGCCGCCCGGCCCAGGTTATTCGAATTCGTGTCGCGCCGGTGCAATGACTGTTTGAACCTGCTGATCGGAAACGGCGACCACCAACCGTGGGGTAGTGCGAACAACGAGGACGATCAAATGTCACTGCGGAGCAGGGTATTGGACGTACTCAATGGCCCGGCGGTCGCACGCATGCGCTTCCGGTTTCCGATCCGCGGCAGCCATGTGACGATTGCGCCGCAAACGTTCCATCACGTCGCCCGCGCGATCCGGTTGGGGCAGGTCACCGTCAGACCTCCGACGGATCTCGCGGCAGGCGTTGCTGCACAATACAACGATGTCGCGAGAACCAGGGCGGACGGCACAGCGGTTGCGGCGAACACGCTGGAGGTCGTGTCGGCAGCGGGGCGGATGGACGAGGCCTATATCGTCCACGAGAGCCTGCATGCGGCATACGATCTGTTGCGTACAGGCCTTGATGCCAATGCCGAAGAGGCGTCTGCCTACGTCTGCACGGCGCTCTATTGCCGCATGACAGGCCTGCCCCGCCCTCGCTGGGCCAACGGGCCGATCTACGCCAATGCCGCAGAGGTCGCCAAAACGTTGCTGTCGCAATACCAAAAGGGTGATCCTGGAATTCCCTGGGTCGGCGAGAGTGAGTGGCGGATGCTGCGCGCCGGTGTAGGTTTTCATCCGGTCTATACCAGCGGACCCGCGGGTATTGTCACTGGATGGCTGCTTGGCCAACAGTACACCCACGATGGTTGAGTGCTGGGGGCCGCGTCCGCTTCAGGAAATGGCAGAGCTTCGGGTTCCTGTCCGCCACTCCCTCCACAGTGGCCGACGCACTTGAGTGCGTCACGCGACCAGCAGGCCCAGCTTACCGACCATCGCAAGCGAGCGCTGAACGCTTTCTCGCGTTGACAGCAATAACGGCTCCGCAGGCTGCCCGGCACTATCCTTCTGGTCTATCCGGATGGTCGGGCCGAACTTTTCGGTCATTTCGGCCGTGATCTGGTCGATGGTCCGCGCTCCGTCGAGCAATTGCAGGAAATCCCTGGTCCGGTCGTCCTCCAACTGCACCGTTTGGTGGAGGAGGTTGGTGACGAGCGGACCTGTTTGCGCTTGTCTTCGCGCGAGCAGGCTCGCCTGCGGATGCTCGGTAGCTTCCTTCAACAAAAAGGGACGCGACAGCAGGAACGAAACCTCGCCGCTGCAAGCCAGGATGAACATCGCCTCCGTCAGCACCTTTTGATCATCATCTGCCTGCCGGTCGCCCAGCAGCGCGCGGGCCCCATCGAGCAACTCGTCGAATGATAATGCTCGCGGCCAGGCCCGGCCCAGACATAGATGCGCGGCCTTCAAGAGCGGATTGGTTACCGTGACCCTGCTGCCGTCCTGGTTCTCGAATTCCATCGCGGAATCGTCGGTCACGCAGGCGTCGGGGTCGACCGGGTTGGTCGTGCTCAGCAAATGGAACCGGGTGACGAAATCGAGGTCGACCTGGCGGGATAGCGAAATGCTGTCGTGGCAGAGCAAGGTGCGCCGAAAGCCGTTGCCGTCGATGAAGTCCTGATATTGATCGCGCGCCATGAACTCGCTTTCGGGGAAGCGCTGCAGCGTCGCGCGAACCTCCTCGGAATAGCCGGCAAGATAGCGTCGTGAAAAATCAGCATCGCCCAGATATTGCAGGCCATGGCGGCTTGCGTCCTCGGCGACCTCATGCAGCAGGAACGCCTCGGCGCCATCGTCGAGATCGTCGTGAAACAGAAGCTCGTCGGGGGACTTGAGGACGCGGTTGTACTGGTCGCGCATAACTGCGCCGTGCACCGAGTTGGCCTTCGAGCCGTCGCTCAGGAACTTCACGATCGCGCGGGCCTGTCCGACCTTCTCCTTCATGCCGGTGAGACGGCGGGTGTGATACCGCATCATGTCGCGGACCATGTCGCGAAGGTGCGAGAACGGGTGCGCGTTGTAGCTGACGTAACAGACCCCACGGGGAGCCAGGTTCTGCTTGAAGATCATCATCATCTTCTCGCGCACCGCCGGCGGAACCCAGGAATACACGCCGTGCGCTAAGATGTAGTCGAACTCCCCGAAGCTTGCGTCGACATTCATGATGTCGCAATGGAGGAGCTTGATGTTGCTCAGGCCCAATGTGGCGATATTTCGCTGGCCGCGCTCGATCGTCACGCCGCTCAGGTCGACACCGACGAATTCGCTGCCTGGATATTGAAAGGCCATCGGCAACAGGTTGCCGCCAACGCCGCAGCCAAGCTCCAGCACCCGGCAACGCTCCACCGGCGCTGACTGCATGCCGTAAACGGCGGCAATCGTAGCAAGATGGTTTGGATGAGTGAGCCCGTAGACGTGGCCGGGGTAGTAGACCTCGTCGTACGGCGTGGGACCAGTGTTCGGGGGGCGATGCTCGGTTTGAATGTTCATCGTCCTCAATTCCACGAATATGCGAACTTGTCGTTCTCGATCGAGACCCGCGCTTGCTTGATTTCTTCCTTGGCAAGCGACTTGCTGAGGAACGCGCGCGACAGCTCCGGGAGCAGGGTGTTGGTGATGATGTTGTCAATCATTCGCCCGCCGGAATCCGGGTCGTTGCAACGTGACACAATGTGCTCCACGACCGCGTCATCGTAGTCGAAGGACGCGTTATGATTGTCGCGGAGGCGTCGTCCGATCCGGTCGAGCTGCAACCGAACGATCCCGGCGAGCATCTCGTCGGATAGCGGGAAGTACGGTATCGAGACGATGCGTCCGAGCAGCGCTGCGGGAAACACCTTCAGCAATTCCGGCCTCAGCATCTTGGCGAGCTCTTCCGGCTCGTTGCGATACTTTGGATCGCGCGAGAGGCCCATGATCAGATCGGTGCCGACGTTGGTGGTAAGGATGATCAAGGTGTTCTTGAAGTCGATCCGCCGCCCGTTGCCGTCCTCCATGGTTCCCTTGTCAAACACCTGGAAGAAGATCTCGTGGACGTCGGGATGAGCTTTCTCCACCTCGTCGAGCAGGATGACACTGTAGGGCTTGCGCCGGACAGCCTCGGTGAGGCGTCCACCTTCGCCATAGCCGACATAGCCGGGAGGTGCACCCTTCAAGGTCGAGACAGTGTGCGCTTCCTGGAACTCCGACATGTTGATCGTGATCATGTTCTGCTCGCCGCCGTAAAGGGTCTCGGCAAGCGCCAGGGCGGTTTCGGTCTTGCCCACGCCGGATGGACCAGCCAGCATGAACACGCCGATCGGCTTCGAGGGGTTGTCCAGCTTGGCGCGGCTGGTCTCGATTCGCTTGGCGATCATCGTCAGCCCATGAGACTGGCCGACGACGCGGCGGTTGAGGATCTCCGGTAGCTTCAGCACGGTTTCGATCTCGTCGCGCATCATCCGGCCGACCGGGATGCCGGTCCAGTCAGAGACAACGGACGCCACCGATTGCTGGTCTACATGGGCATAAACCATCCGCTTCTCCGGATGGATGCTCTCAAGTGTGTCGAACTTGCCGCGCAGCTCCGCGCGCCTGACAGCCGGATCTTCGCCTTCTTTGGGCTGGGACAGAATCTCGCGGATGCTCCGGATGTCCTTGACGAGGTCCTGCTCTGCGGCCCAATCGGCTTCGAGGTTCGTCAGCTTGTCCTTCAGTGCCGCAATGTCGTTGTCGATCGCCGTGATGCGGTCGCTGTCCTTAAGCCCAAGATCGCTGTCGCTGACGAGTGCCGATTTCTCGGCTTCACGAGCGGTAATCGCAACGCGTGCATCCTCGATCAGGGCTGGCGTCGCGCTCTGGCTGATGGCCACGCGCGCCGAGGCGGTATCAAGCAGGCTGACCGCCTTGTCCGGCAACTGCCGTGAAGGAATGTAGCGGTGGGACAGGTTGACCGCTGCGACGATCGCAGCATCGGAGATGCGAACGCCGTGGTGCTTTTCCATCGGACCGAGAAGTCCGCGCAGCATGATGCAGCAGGTCTCCACTTCCGGTTCATCGATCTGGATCGGCTGGAAGCGTCGTGTGAGCGCGGGGTCTTTCTCGATATACTGGCGATATTCTGCCCATGTGGTGGCGGCGATCGTGCGCAGCGTGCCACGGGCAAGGGGAGGTTTCAGCAGATTGGCCGCATCACCGGTGCCGGCCGCGCCGCCGGCGCCGATCAGTGTATGGGCTTCATCGATGAACAGTATGATGGGGGTGGGTGAGCTCTGGACCTCGTCGATCACCGAGCGCAAGCGCTGCTCAAACTCACCCTTCATGGAAGCACCGGCCTGCATCAGGCCGATGTCGAGCGCACAAAGCCTTACACCGCGGAGCGGTGGCGGCACGTCGCCGGCGGCGATTCGCTGGGCGAATCCCTCGACAACTGCGGTCTTGCCGACGCCAGCCTCGCCGGTAAGAATTGGATTGTTCTGCCGCCGTCGCATCAGCACGTCGATCAGTTGGCGGATTTCTTCGTCCCGGCCAAGGATCGGATCCATCTCACCTGATTTGGCCTTGGCGGTGAGATCCTGGGAGAACCGGTCGAGCGGCGTCGTCCCCTTGGGACCCGCTTGGGCCGCGCCTTCCGTGCCTGCGCCGACCAGGCCCGAACCGTCCATCGGCCGCATGGTTTCCTCGTCGGAGCCGGCCCAGACGTTGCGGCGCTCCGCGGCGAGTGCGTCGACGTTGACCTTGGCGAATTCCTGCGAGAGGTTGTTCAGCGTGCGACGAATATCGTTCGATTTCAGGCCCGCCACGAGCAGATGACCGGTGCGGATCTGGGTCTCGCCAAAGAACAGCGTGGCATAATGCCAGCCCCGGTCGAGCAGATCGATGACCGGATTGGCGACGCCCGGCATGTCGGTTTCGTTCTTACGAAAGCCATTGATCACGCCGGCAAGGTCCGACAACAAGCGTGCCCGGTCGAGCTTGTAATGATCGACCGAGAGGCTGAGATCGTTGCGTTCCTGCTGCAGGATATGAAACAGCCAGTGCGCAAGCTCGACGTTGCGATTGCCGGCGCTCTTCGCGTGGCGCAGGGCCTGTATGAAGGCATCATAGCCGGCCCGGTTCAGCTTGCCCGTTACAGCCTCAATGCTGATGTCGGTCACGGCGGATCCTCCTGCTTAATCCATCCGCGGATGCCTGGCATCAAGCGGAAATTTCATCGAATCCCATAGCTTTAGGCAATCGGCGCCACGGATAGGTTCAAATCGCCGGGGCATCGGCTGCGGCGGCCCGACGGGCGCTCAAGCGCTCGCCGAGCTGAAAGCGGGCATCGCGGCGATATTCTTCCGTGGAAGTCCAGTTCGGCGAGACCCAGGTGGTCCATCCAAGTCGTCCGCTCTGTCCGAGTCTGACCGGGACGACCTCTCCCGCCGGAATGGCGAGCTCCACCTCCCATTCCAATTCGTCGCCGATATAGAAGAACACGGCGTCCGCCAGAGGCTCCGACAAGTTGCGCGCTTCGGTCGGCAAGAACTGTTCGTACTGGGTGAAGTTCTTGACAAAGACCCGCACCCTGATCTTGTCCTCGACGCTGAATACGCGTGAGCCCAGAAGCGCGTCCCGGCCGAGCCTGGCATGGGTTCCGCCGAGCCGGCTGCAATGACTTGGGTCGAATGACAGCCAGGTGCCGACAAATTCGTCGATCTCGACCTTGACGTCGAACAGCCCCTGCAGGAACCGCGTCAACCGTGACGCACACTTCGCTTTGGGGGAGATCAGTCCGGCAAAGCTGAGCTTCGCCATGTCCGGTACGGTGTCTCGATCGGCGAAAACATCGGAGCCGAGGCCGGTGAAGGAGCCGACATAGGCGATGAAGCGATCATCCGCCGGACGGTCGTGCTGAGCGATCGGCCGCGCATCGGCCCAGGCGCGAAAGAAGAGTTGCAGAAAGCGTCCGTTGAGCAGATCGAGAAAGCGCGGGAAGGCGTCATCCCGCATCAGCCACCAACTGAGGCTTTCGTCGGTGGTGGCAAGCGGCAGCGCGCCCTGCGGCCCCAGGAGACCGAGAAATTTGACGAATATCCTGAGCCGGCCACCCACGTCGTCGACGGCCGCAAGGTTGGAGGCGGGGAACTCCAGATAAGGCACTTGGCCGAGGTCGATATACTCCTCGCGGCGTGCAGCGCTGTCGCCGATCCGCGGTCGATCCGAGTTGGCGCGCTCGAGCTGGCGCAACGTATTGAAGAAATCGAACCGCCAGGGCTCCGCCTTCATCTGGTCGATCAGCGTCATAGAGGTCTCCGCGTGCCCATGCGCGGCGGCCAACGCATGATCTCGCCGCGCTCCGGCGTCGAGACGACCGTCTGTGTGAAGGTATTGAAGCCCGAATAGTCGGCGAAGAAGCGCTCCAGCACGGCTCCGAGCAAGAACACGCCGCTGCCCTCGAATGCCTTCTCGTCGAGCGTGATGGTAATCTCCAGGCCGCGCGCTGCGCCGCTGCCGGTGCGCTCGCGCACCCGCCGTACGACGGGCCGGCTTTCTATGCTGCGCACGCCGCGGATCTTGCGTTCCGTGGCGTCGTCGAACTGGTCGGCGAACAAGGACAGCATTTCGCGCAGGGCTCCGGCGTTCTTGCCGCCACCGCGCTCGACGAGGCCAAGATAGTTCAGGCTCAGCATGTTGATCAGCCGCCAGCTGACGATTCCGCTGTTCGCGATCTCGCTGCGGCTGCGCATCTGGGCCACGATCGGTTCGCGTGGTCGGGTGGGACCAGCGACGCACATCAGATCAAGGGAAGTATCGTCCAGCAGGCGGAAGTCGGCGCCGCCCTGGCCGACCGGCAAGTGTTCCGTGAGATGCCGGTTGGAGCACAGCGCCCGGACGCTGAGTTCGGCGACCGCACCTTCGCCGCTAAGTTGACCGGGCTCCAGCAGAGACAGGAACATGTCCGTCCCGGTGTAGTCCGAGGATGCGCCATACGTCTTTTCTCCCACTGTACGGCGCCGGGGCAACCGTCGAACGGTGAAATAAAGCCCCTCGACCGATCCGCTGGTCCGGTCGACGGCGGCCGAATACAGCGGGCGCACCGGCCGCTTGTCCTTGTCGGCCGGAAAGTGCGCGTAGACTTCGAGCACCTGGTGCGGTTCGTATTCCAGATAGCGGCTGCGATCGGGCACCACATGGTACTCGTGCGTATTCGACTTGACGGGGATGCGATCGCTCGTCTTCTCGAACAGGTTGATCGCCGGCGCGCTATAGAGCCTGAAGGTATCGGGCCGCACCGCGGCGGCAAGCCGTGAATTGTGTTCATCGAAAGCGAAGACGATATCGATCGATTTGCTGCGCAGCCGTGGCATCACGCTGCGAAGTCCCGTCAGGTTGAAGCCGAGGAACTTGCGTGGAAACATGAAATATTCCCGCAGCAGCTCCGAGCCGCGAAAGAGCCGGTTGTCGTTGGGAAACAGCGACTCGTTCTCGTCGAAACCGATCTGCTGCACGCAGTCATGGGGCGCACGGGTCACCACCGGATCGCCGAAATCATCGAGATGCCGGAAGTAGACGCCCCTGCAGTTCGAGATCAATTGCTCGTAAAGCGCAATGGCGTCGGATTCCGCGCCTGAAAGGTAGATCGGAAGTTCGCTCGTGCGGCAGCCTGCAAACCAGGTTTCCGGCTTGGTCCTAGCCTCTGCGTCCGGCAGCTCCTCATCGAGCCGGGCCGCGGTACGGTGGGTCAACGACAGCCTGAGCCCAGCGATGACGTCGCCGCCGACGGGAATCCCGAGCGCCTGCAGCGCGCCTGCCGTCGAGAAGTATTCGGCGCCAGTGACGTCAAATGGCCAAAGAGCGATATCGCGACAAAGTCGAAATCGGCAGGCAAGACTTCGTTCTCTCTCGCGATAGGTGGCGTCGAAATAGGCGCCGCGCGCGATCTTCTTGCCATCGCGTAGCGCTGGGTCGGCATAGGGGGGGCGTGCCGTGACCAGCATGGCCGACGGAGTCGGGGCTAGGTAATTCGGAACCAGTTGCTCGAGCAGGTTTGCAGTGAATTCCGGGAACTCGTGCTTGAGCTTGAGCTGAACGCGAGCGGCGAGAAATGCGGCACCTTCCAGCAATCCTGTGATCATGGGATCTGAGCGATCCCGGATCAGCCCACCGAGGCGTTCTGCGATGCCGGGATACTCTTCGGCGAAATCCCCGGCCTGCTCGTAGAGCAGTGACAGTTCACGATTGTAAAAATCCAGGAATTCGCGGTTCATGCTAAAGTCGGTTGATCTGGATATCGCCGCTGTCGAGGTCGACGTCGGCGACGAACTCCACGGGGACGTTGAGCGGCTCGGCCTTCAGGTCGGCGTGAACGATGAAGCGCAGCTTGAGTTGCTCGGGGCCGACCGAACCGTCGCGTCGGACCCGGATGGTGTTGCGATCAAGCCTCGGTTCATAAGTCGTGAGCGTCTCGCGCAACGCGTCGGTGAGTTCGTCGTCGGCGACCTCGTCGATCGAACGGTGGGCAATATCAGGGAAGCCAAAGTTCAGGATTGAGGTTCGGACGCAATCGTGGCCGTTCAGATCCAGGGTCGATTCCAGGGCAATGGTATTGAGGAGCGTTTCGAGGTCATGGGAGACCTCGCGCCGGAGCAACGTTTCCGAGATTGGAAATCGGCCCGCGCTCCGCCGCCCTGCAATGACCCGCTCGCCAGACTCATCGCGTAGATTGAGCTTCTTGCGTGCGTCGCGCGCTTCATGGGCTGAGCGAAATGCCAGCATCAGTGGGGGAGAGAGCCGATCCTTCTTTGGTGCAATGGTCATTCACGGTCCCCATGACGCCCAACTAGCATGCAATCCCGGGGGGCGCGCGTTGGTGTCCGACTTGGCGTCGCCCAGCAGGCTTTCGGGCCCGCAACCGGGCCGGACGAGAGGTGCGATCAAAACCGCACCGCTTGGCGCCGGTTCGCCATTCGCAACCGGCGCCAGGCGAGGGGCCGACAATCAGGCCCATTCCTTGTTGGCAGGAACATCCCAGCCAAACGTCGGTGAAGCTCCGGCGCCACCCTTCTCCGTCTGGGTCTTGTAGATCATCTTGACCTTCGCGAAGTTCAGACTCACGTTTTCGGTAAGGCGATCTTCGCCGTGCGATCCGCCTGTCGATACGCTCGTCACGAGAACCTGCTTCATCTCGATCTTGAGATATTCCAGCGGGTTTTCGCCGGCCTTGCGGACCGTCAGGATCGCGCTGTCGATATGCTTGCCGTTTGCGCAGACCTTGAAAAGTTCCGGCGTGGCCTTGTCAACGAAGTGCGTGAAGTGAAGATCCTGCACGCTGACCTTGCCGGCGCCGCCGCCCGATCCGCTGTGGAAGGTGCCGGTCTGGCTCTCGCCAAACGACCAGCTCAGAATATCGATTTCGTCTTTGTGCTTGTCGTCCAGCGACTCGCCCTTGATCGGATCGAGTTTCAGGAAGATGTCGACAGCCATAGCATGGTCCTCTCAAAATTTCTGTGTGTACGGTTGCGATGCTGCAGCGTCAGGAGCTGGGACCTGGCAGGCGTGAAACCAGACTGAGGCCGACATCCATCGCTTCCAATTGAAAGTGCGGACGAAGAAAGAAGCGCGCGTTGTAATATCCCGGGTTCTCCTCGTTTGCTATGACCTCTACCTTCGCAGCGGCCAGCGGCTTGCGCGCTTTCTGAGCTTCTGACGATAGGGCTGGGTTGGCATCAACGTACTCGTTGATCCAGGTTTGTAGCCAGACCGTCAGCTCATCCTTCTCCTTCATGGATCCGATCTTGTCGCGAACCATGCACTTCAGATAGTGCGCAAAGCGAGACACTGCGAACATGTAGGGCAGACGTGACGACAGGTTGTCGGACGCGGTTGCATCCACGCCCTTCTCGCCGAAATACTTCTTCGGCTTGTAAAGCGACTGGGCGCCGATGAAGGCGGCCTTGTCGGTGTTCTTGCGATGGATCAGCGGGATGAGGCCCGCCTTTGCAAGTTCGTGCTCGCGGCGATCGCTGATGGCGATCTCGGTCGGGCATTTCAGATCGACGCCACCGTCGTCGGTCGGGAATGTGTGCGTCGGCAGATTGATGACCTCGCCGCCGGACTGCACACCGCGGATGCGCGTGCACCAGCCGAACTCCTTGAAGGCGCGGTTGATGTTGACCGCCATCGCATAGGCGGCGTTGATCCAGCCGTATTTGTCGCCGGTGTGCCCGTCTGTCTCCTCCTCGAAGGCGAACTCCTCCACGGGCTCCGATTTCGCGCCGTAGGGGAGGCGACCCAGCGCGCGCGGCATGCACAGGCCGAGATAACGCGAGTCGTCCTGGTCGCGCAGTCCCTTCCATGCGGCATATTCCGGCGTGTCGAACACCTTGCCGATATCACGAGGGTTGGACAATTCGGTCCACGAGTCCATTCCCATCAGCGTCGGCTCGGCGCCGCTGAAGAAGGGGGCGTGTGCGGCACCGGCGATCTTGCTGAGATCGCGCAGCAACTGCACGTCGGTGGGGAGGTGGCTGAAATAGTAGTCGCCGATAAGGCAGCCGAACGGCTCGCCGCCCAACTGGCCGAACTCGTATTCGTAGATCTGCTTGAACAATGGGCTCTGGTCCCAGCGCGCATCGGGATAAAGCCGCAGATTACGATACAGCTCGGTCTTCGAGACGTTCATGACCCGGATCTTGAGGTTGGCGTCGGTCTCCGAGTTGAAGACGAGGTAGTGGAGGCCCCGCCAGGTACTTTCGATCGCCTGGAATTCGGGTGCGTGAATGATCTCGTTCATCTGCGCGGTCAGCTTCTGGTCGATCCGCGCGATCATCTCCTCGATGGTGTCGAGCACGTCCGACTTGATGACGCTCGAGTCTTTCAATGCCTCCTGAACGAGCGTGGATACCGCGTTGTCGACCTCGGTCGCTGCGCGTTCGGTGCGCGGTTTGAAGCTTTGCTTCAGCAGAGTGGCAAACTCGTCAGCTTCGACGGTCTTGACCTGGGTGGTGCTCTCTTTGTGAACAGCTTCTTTTGCCATGGTCCCCGTTCCTTCCTTAGCTCTCGGTGCCAGGTTCGGTCGACTGGCTGATCGCGCGTTCCCGAAGCGCTGCCATCAGCTGAGGATCGGCCAGAAGTTTTTTCAGCTGATCCTCGGCGGCTACCTTGCCATCCATGTAGCGCAGCAGGTTGGCAAGTTGTTCGCGCGCCTCGAGCAGCTTGGCTGTAGCCGGCACCTGGCGGGCGACGGCCACGGGAGTGAAGTCGGCCATCTTGTTGAAGCGCAGATTGACCGAAAGTTTTTCGTCTGATCCGTCGCTGAGACGATTGGCGACGCGCGCCGTCACGCCGGGCTGGATTGCCGCCATGCGACTGTCGAAATTGTCCATATCGAACTCGAGGAATTTGCGCTCCTCGACCTTCGTCTTCTCGACGCCGGGGTTATTGCCGGAAAGGTCGGAGAGGACGCCCATGACGAACGGCAGTTCGATCAGCCGCTCGGCGTCGTAAGGATCTTCGTATGTGATGTGCACGCGTGGTGCGCGATTTCGACGAATGAATTTTTGACCGCTATCTGTAGCCATGGTTCCCTCACTACGAAATCGCTTTAGACGTCGAATTTGCGCGACGCAGATCGGCTAGGGGACTTCAAGTTGCTGCGGTCGGCAAACATCCTTGTGTCCATTTAGTGCCCTCGAGCGAAAGCTGGGTTCAATGCGATCTGTCGATTGTTTTAAGCGCTCCCTCAGGAAGCACATCATTCAAAAGGCTGAGAAAGTCTCGTTGCGCGAGGTCGCGCGCGCGATCTGCCAAAAAGGGGATGGGGCTGGACGGCTCTGCGGTTCGGAAAAACGACGCCACCTTCGCCAGCAGGCCCAAGGCTTGCGCTCTGCTTTCCACTGAAAATACAATGCCTTGGGTGTTGTTCTCGGCCGTCGATGAGAGTGACGTGGCGAGTTCCGCCATCCGTTCGATCGGCAGGTCGAAGACCTTGTCGCGTCCGATGTTGATCGCAGCGCTCTCCACGTGCGCAGGCACCAGCATCCGCATGACTTCAATAAATGACTTGCCGACCATCTCCTGCGCTTGACGCACCAGCAACAGTGCCGGGTTGGATGGTTCCATTCGGGCAAAATAGTCTGCCACTGCTGCAAGCGCTGCAGATGCCTGTGCGGATGAAGTCACCACCCCGGTCGTGTCTGACGGCGCCTGTGTATCGACAGGACCGACATCTTCCGCGGTTGCGGCGATCGCGGCCGGATCGCGCAACGCGACAAGACCCGCAAGCCAGGCAGCCATGCCGTTAACCAAGCCAGAGAGCCTGTCGAGGCTGATCGGTTGCCCCGCGTTCAACTTCTCGTGCCAGGTCTGCTTGATGCCCGCGATTTCAGCAGCGACTGCGGAGCACCGCCCGCTGGCTGCCTTGAGCGTGTCGAGATCTGTCTCGCTGACGATGCGCTCGATGGCCGCCAGATCAGGCCCGTCGGCGTCGGCGTCGCCGGCGGGAATTTCGCCGTGAGCGATCTGATAGGCACGGTAGTTGAGGTTGCCGTGTCTGCGGTTCTCGATCAGGGGAAGGAACTGGAGCGGGTTGATCACGGTCGGGAACACGTCGATTGCCTCGACTGTGACGGCGCGAAGTGCGTAGTCGCCGTCCTCGCCCTTCGGATGCACCGCTTCCCACTGCTCGCGCAGCAGCAGGTTGGTCGCCTTCAGGCAGCAGAGAAAGCCGTCGAGATCGCGGTTGAGGATTGAAAACTTGGCTAGCAGCAGGTTCAGACGCAGATCGCGGGTACGCGCCAGAATGGGCTGCGCGGCGGCAAACTGGCCGGCAAAATCGACTGCCTTTGGATCGAAGCGTCCACGCTCTCCGTTGGCATTGACGACCTCGAAGAACGACATCGGCAGCAGCGATTCCGCACCTGCGAAGAAGTTCAGATATTGGACGTCTCCGATGGCGTCGAGATCCGGCCCGCAGGGATCGTCAGCGGCAATGGGCTGCGTCAGGGAGGCGACGTCAAGCATGTGCGGATCGTCCATCTGCTCGATCACGGCCCCGCTGCCGAGCCCGTGGCGACTAGGGGATCGCGCGGGGGCGCATGATCCGGAATCTATACCTATGGGTCAGATGCCTGCCGACCTTGGTTCATTCCCGAAGATCATGCCATTTTCGCGTGAACCGGCAAGCTCTTGGAGCCGACTACTTGATGGCCCGGGGTAGTTCTTTGGCGGCCGTTGTGGAACGTCAGGAAGCCCAGCCCTGGGGCGGGCTTGCCGGCACAGCCGGCGGCACGCAGGATTTCCGTCGTTCTTGCATAACGTCTGATCAGCTTTTTTGCAGCGGGTCATTCGATCGAAGGAGGGAGTTTAAGCCCACATGGGCCAGCTTACTCAGGATACCCGCCTCTGCGAACTCAAGACGCCTCTTGGCAAGGACGTTTTGGTTTTTGCCGGATTCGAAGGCTCGGAAGGTCTCAGCGAACTGTTCGAGTATCGCATCGAGTGTCTCAGTGAGGATGCCGACCTCGACTTCGACCGCGCTATCGGTCAGCAGTGCACGCTGACCATAAAGCTGCATGAAAAGGAGCGTGAGTTCAGCGGCATTCTGACGGAAGCCCAGTGGCTTGGAGTGAAGAACGATTATTTCAGCTACCGGATCGTGCTGAGGCCCTGGTTATGGCTGTTGTCGCGGACCACCGATTGCCGGATCTTTCAGGACAAGAAGGCGCCCGACATCATCAAAGAGGTCTTCAACGAACGTGGCTTCACCGACTATGAATCCAAACTGACCGAAGAGGGTTCTTGTCCGAAGCTCGAATATTGCGTTCAGTACCGCGAGACCGACATGAACTTCGTGTGCCGGCTGATGGAGCAGCACGGCATCTACTACTTCTTCAAGCATGAGGGCGGCAAGCACACGCTGGTGTTGGCGGACTCCAAATCGTCGCACAGTCCGATCAAAGGTCTTGCTACGATTCCCTACATCCCGCTGGCGGGTGCCGACCGGCGAGGCGAGCAGCACATCTATGAATGGGTATCGGAGCGACGGTTTCGTACCGGCAAGATCGAGCTCAACGATTACAACTATCAGAAGCCCAACGCTCAGATGATCAGCGACGCCAAAGGCTCCGAGCATTACACTCGGTCGGAGATGGAGTTCTACGACTATCCCGGGAAGTTCAAGGAGAAATCCGACGGCGAGCGCTACGCGAAGATCCAGCTCCAGGCAGAGCAGGCGATGGATCGGCGTCGCCGCGGCAATGGCGACGCCGTCAACCTGTTCCCCGGTGGGCTGACGAAGCTCGAAAAGCACTCCAAGGACTCGCAGAACGTCGAATACCTCGTGGTGCGAGCTGTGCACTCGTTCTCGATCGAATCCTATCGCACCGGCGGTCCGAGCGACGCAGGGCAACACGTCTATTTCGGCAGCTACGAGTTCTTGCCGAGCGATCGGCCGTTTCGAGCGCTGATGATGACGCCGAAGCCAAGAATCAACGGCATCCAGACGGCCAAGGTGGTGACCAAGGACGATAATTCGAGCGAGGAAATCGACGTCGAGTCCCTGGGCGAAATCTATGTCCGCTTTTTCTGGGATCGGAAGAAGAAGCGGTCGTGCCGGTTGCGCGTGGCTCAGGTTTGGTCTGGCAAGCGCTGGGGCGGTCAGATCATCCCGCGCGTCGGACAGGAAGTCGTTATCGAATTCCTGGAGGGGGATCCGGACCGGCCCCTGGTGATCGGCACCGTGTACAACGACGAATACAAGCTGCCCTACGATCTGCCGTCGAAGAAGACGATTGCGGGATTGAAGTCGGACTCCACCAAGGGTGGCGGCGGCTTCAACGAGTGGAACTTCGAGGACAAGAAGGGATCCGAGAAGATCACGGTGCATGCCGAGAAGGACCACGACGTAACGGTCCGCGACACCGAGACACGTACCATCGGCGAAGCTGCATTTGGCGGCGACACGCGCAGCACCACGCTCAAGAACGGCAATGATAAACTCGATATCCAGTTGGGTGGTCAGCACATCACTTTGGCCATGGACCAGTCTGTCAATGCAGGCATCAGCATCACGCTCATGGCCAATGCCAACATCACCCTACAGGTGGGTCCTAGTCAGATCATCCTGACCCCGGCGGGCATCGTCATCAACGCGCCGACGATCGCCATGACGGCGCAGGCCGGTATGGCGCTTGCTGCCGGTGGTCCGCTGGTCGCCCACGGTACTCCAACCCTTGTTGGTTGACGGTCATGGGACAAGTTCGGTTCGGTACGGTTCAGGATCTGTTTCAGGCCTATCCCTTGGCGCGTTATGATGTCGGCAAAGCCGACGCTGACAAGCCTTCGCTGGACTTCCTTCAGGAGGCCGCCGATGCACGGAATTGGCACCCGGCCGTGTCTTACTGTGCCTATCTGCTTCCCAGGCGCGTAGCAGTTGCTTGGGGATGTCGCTCCCTGCGACTGATGTTCGACCATTTCGACGCCAGCGATACCAGGTCGCTGAATATTGTGGAGACCTGGGTCCGGCAACCGGACGAGCAGTCCCGGAACAAGGCGCTGGCTGTCGGCAATGCTAATGATCCTGAGCAGCCGGCGACATGGCTGGCGCTGGCGGCCGGCTGGTCCGGCGGAAGCGTGGTTCCCCCGGAATTTGCGCCCGTGGAAGCTAAGCCAGATCAGGCCGCGCGGGCGGTGCGTGCAGCACTGCTGATCGGCCTCTGCCGGCTCCCCCGTGACTCCCGGGACCGGATAATGACGTCATGCCTAGAGGATGGTATTCAATTGGCACGCGGCGAACCGCGCCCTCCGCGCTAACGAGACGATGTGATGGTGCTTCGCTTTAATATCGAGAACGAACCGAACCTTCCGGATGGCGGACCTGTGTCGTTTACGGTCACCGGCAGGCGTTCAGTCGATATTGGCCGGGACCGTCACCTCGACTGGACGCTGCCGGATCCGGCGCGGACGATTTCCGGAAAGCATTGCGAGGTGCACTTTCGCGACGGTGGCTATTGGCTGCACGACGTTTCGACCAACGGCACCTTTCTCAATGGTGCCGACCAGCGCATGCGCGGGCCGCACCGCTTGCGCGACGGTGACCGACTCACGATCGGCCACTACATCATCGGAGTTTCGCTGGAGAATGAGGCCGGCGGGCCCAGCCCAAACCATGAGGCGCAACTGCGCGAACCCTCGGTCCAGCAGCATGCCGACTACGGAGAGCTTTGGACAGCCGATCGTGACGTTCCGCCGCCGATCGATCCGCAACTGTTGAAGAAGCCACGCGAGGCTGCGCGACCCGTCAATCCGGGGTTCCTGGATTGGGCGGCGAGCGTCCCGGCACCGGGTGTAGACCCGTTCCGACGGTCACAGTCGGCGTCTCCGTACCAACCGCCCGAGCAGGACGACGACATGAACTGGGCAGCCGGTCCAGCCAACGCGCCGAAACCGCAAGTCGAGCGCCCGCCCATCATGCCGACCCCACGCCGGCCGTCGGTATGGATCGATGATGAACCAGCCGCTGCCCAGCCGCCAGCATCGCCATCGCGCCCGGTGCAAGCGGCAGACGAGGGACCTGTCACGGCCAAGCCAGTCGGCGGTACCGAGTTCGCGCGACTGGTGGCGCGCGCTGCAGGATTGCCGGACAATTTCTTTGCCAGCAAGTCCGATGCCGAACTCGCCGAGCAGCTTGGCGTCATCTTGCGTATGACCGTGGATAATCTGATAGCGCTGCTGCAGGCGCGGACCCAAGCCAAGCAGCTGACCCGTAGCACCAGCCAAACCACCGTCCAAGCCCTCGAAAATAATCCGCTGAAGTTCTCGCCGACCGCGGAAGAAGCGATGCGCATTCTCTTTGGGCCGCCGACGCGCAGCTACCTCGATGCACAGCGCGCCTTTGCACAAGGCTTCAGTGATCTCAAGTCACATCAGTTGAAGACCTACATGGCGATGCAGCACGCTGTCCATGAGCTGATTGCGGGCATAGATCCGACGCTGATGGCGCGCGAGCTCGAGCTTCAGCGTGGCGCAAGCTCCTGGCTCGGCACGAACAAGGGCAAACTCTGGGACGAGTTCTTGACGCGCTGGAAGGCGCATCTCGGCCGCGACAACAGCGCGCCGATCGAAACCTTTATGTTGCATTTCTCGAACTATTACGACCGCGGTGACAAGCCCGGTTCAAAGTAAACTATCGGCGACCACGCGGCTGCCGACAATTTCTAAGTGGATGTAGGAATGTCTTGGTACAGCAAAGTTTTCTGGTCGGAAGGTCTGTTTCTGCGGCCGCATCATCTGCAGCAGAACGACCGCTACATCGAACATTTGCTGGAAAAGCGCGTTCGCTACACGACACCATACCCGTGGGGCTTTGCCCAGCTGGAGATCGACAAGGATCTTACCGAACAGAGCAAGTTCGCGGTGCGCAATGCGTCCGGCGTCATGCCGGACGGTACGCCGTTCGATATCCCAGCGGACAGCCAAATTCCCGAAGCGATCGACGTGCCGGAGACGGCCGCAGGCCAGGTCGTCTGGCTGATGATGCCGGTCGCGGCGCCAAACACCCGCGAGGTCGACGAGGATCGCACCGACAGCGCCAGTCGTTATGTTCGTAGTTCGGAAACCTTCATTGACTCGACCTCTGCGCTACGCATCGAGGAAGAGATCGACATTGCCTATCCGCGCTTGTCGTTCGAACTGCGCAAGAGCAGCAAGCCCGGATACATGGGGCTCGGCATCGCGCGCATTCTCGAGGTGCGCGACAAGAACATCCTGTTCGACGATAAATTCGTGCCGCCGATGCTGATCTGCGCCGCGCATCCGATCATCGATGGCTGGCTCAACCGCATCATCGGCTGGGTCGAGACTAAACTCGACGAGCTGGCGCGTTACGCGGTCGATCCGTCATCCGGCGGTGGGTTGCAGAGCGTCGACTATCTGGTCCTGCAAGTGCTGAACCGTACCATTCCCGTCCTGACTCATTTCCAGCGCTCCGGCAGCGTGCACCCCGAGCGCCTGTACGAGGAATTGCTGAGATTCGCGGGCGAACTTGCGACGTTTTCAACGGCGGAACGGCGGGCGCGCAACTATCCGGCTTACGATCACGACGATCTCGAGAACGTCTTCACACCCTTGGTGAGCGACATCCAGGACTTCCTGAGCGCGCGATTGGGCCGGCGAGCGATCCGCCTGGAGATCATCGAGCGCGCACAGAATGCGTTCGTGTCGCCGATCCGCGATCGAGCGCTATTCCGAAACGCGACCCTGGTGCTCGAGGTTGCCGCACGGCGGCCGCTCGTGGAGATCCAGAACGATTTCCCGCACCTGTTCAAGGTCGGGCCGAACACCAAGATGAACGAGATCGTGCACGCAAACTTGCCGGGCCTGACCTTGGCGCATTTGCCGACGCCGCCGCCGCACATCCGGGCCATCACGGATCACGTCTATTTCTATCTCGACCGCAAGTCGCCGCTGTGGCCCGAGTTCAGCACGGCGGCCTCGATCGGAATGCATTTCTCCGGCGACTGGCCGGAGCTTGAGCTGTATCTTTGGGCCATCCTGGAAGACAGGCCATGAGCGACAGGGACAAGCCGGTCAATCCTTTCGGTCGGGGCGAACGGACGATCATCCGTCCCAACCCCGGCGGGAAGTTGCCGCCGGCGCCGACCTCTCAGCCTCCGCCGGGCGAGGGCCCTGCGGCACGCCCGGGCTATTCGCCATCACCGGTACCCTCTCCCGGCGCGCCGGCGCCACCGCCATCATTTTCTCCTGTCCCGCAGGGCTCGAACTACGCCTCCGCGCCGGCCAGCCATCCCGCTGAGGAATGGATATCGACGCCCGCGCAAGCCCAGGCGCAGCAGCCCATGCTACCGCCAGGACCGCCGTTGCGCGTCGACGATCTCGTCGCGCCAAATGCCAATCCAGTGATGCGCGCTGCGGGCCCGTTGCTGCAGCTGCTTGGTCGGTTGCGGGTGGCGCTCATGCGCGCGTCATTCGCGAGTTTGATGGAGCAGGTTGCAGACGCGATCAAGTTCTTCGAGAAGGACATCCGTTCCGCGGGCATATCCGAGCACCAGGCCAACACAGCGAAATACATCCTGTGTGCCACTGCCGACGATATCGTGCAGCACATCCCGACCGAGGAGCGCCACGTCTGGACGCAATATTCGATGCTGAGCCGGTTCTTCGGCGAGCGTGTCGGCGGCGTCCGTTTCTTCGAGATTCTCGACCATTTGAAGGTTGATCCACTGGTCAACTATCCGGTCCTCGAACTTCAGCACGCCTGCCTTGCGCTTGGTTTTCAGGGCATTCACCGGACGTCAGCGGGCGGACTTGCGAACCTGCAACTGATCCAGCGTAACCTCTATGAATTGCTGCGCCGGGTCCGGCCGAAGACGATGAGCGACCTGTCGCCCAACTGGCGCGGGCAGGCGCTGGCGGGGCGCCGGCAGCGTCTGCGCGTTCCGGTCTGGCTCGTGGCGGCCGTCGTCGCCGCGCTGCTGACAGGGTCCTATTTCGTCCTGCGGACGCTCCTCGCTGGCCGGGCAGAGAATGCTGCCGAGGTGGCGCTCGCGCTCCATCCGGCCGGCCCGATCGAGCTCAAACGCCAGGTCGTTGCACCACCGCCGCCGCCTCCGCCCCCGCCGCCACCGGATCGCATCACCCAGTTGCAACGCATCCGCAACGCGCTCGCGAAGGAGAACACCGCCTGTGCCATGACGGCGGACCAGACCCCGAGCTTCATCGTGATCAGGGTCTGCGATCTGGCGTTGTTCGCGTCGGGCCAGGCGACCATCCTCGACGGTTTCAAGCCGATCGCACTCCGCGTCGCAGCAACCCTCGACAAGGAGCCGGGGCGGATCCGGGTCGTCGGCCATACCGACAGTTCGCCGATCCGCACAGTCCGCTTCCCGACAAATTTCGAGTTGTCGGTCGAGCGCGCCAAGGCGGTTGCCGCGACACTGAAGCCTGGCTTGACCGATGGTTCGCGCGTCGACGTCGAGGGCAAAGGAGCAGATGCGCCAATCGGTAGCAACACGACACCCGAGGGACGCGCCAAGAACCGGCGCGTCGAGATCTTTATCGAACGCAGCGAATAGGCAGATACCGCCGGGTCAGGTGGTTTGCGACAGGTACGGTTAGATGCTTGCCAAGGACATTCTTCGCATCGTTCTCTACGGAGTAGGGCTCAGCTCGCTCGGAGCGGTGATCTATCTCGCCGGTCCCTTCATCGCGTTCGGCGACTGGCGGCCGCTGGAGAACCATATCGTCCGGCAGATCGCCATTCTGCTGCTCACCACGGTCGTGGCAGGCATCGTTGGCCTCAATCTGTTCAAGCGGCGCAAGAGTGCCAAGGAGATTGCCGATGGCATCGCTGGTGCGGACCAGCCCGTCAGCGATGAACCGGTGCTCAAGGAGCGCATGAAGGATGCGCTCGCGACGCTGAAGACCGCCAGCGGCAACAAGTCGGGCTATCTCTACGATCTGCCGTGGTACGTCATCATCGGTCCGCCCGGCGCCGGCAAGACCACGGCGCTGGTCAATTCCGGACTCAAATTTCCGCTCGCTCGCGGGGCGACGCCCGCAGCGATCGCGGGGGTCGGCGGTACGCGCTACTGCGATTGGTGGTTTACCGAGGAGGCGGTGCTGATCGATACCGCCGGCCGCTACACCACCCAGGACTCCAACAGCAAGGCCGACAAGGACAGCTGGCTGGCGTTCCTGGACAACCTGAAGAAAAGCCGGTCGCGCCAGCCGATCAACGGCGTCCTTGTCGCCATCAGTATCGAAGACATCCTGACGCTGCCGAAGCAGGAACTCGCACTTCACGCCGATGCCATCAGGATGCGCCTGCTCGAGTTGCATCAGAGGCTCAAGGTCAGCTTCCCGGTCTACGCGCTATTTACCAAAGCCGATCTCGTTGCCGGCTTCACCGAGTATTTCGCCTATCTCGGCGAGGCCGGCCGCCGCCAGGTCTGGGGTGCTACGTTCCAGACTGCAGACAAGACCCAGAATCTGGTGGGGCAGATCCCGGTCGAGTTCGACCGTCTGCTGGAGCGCCTGAGCGAGGAGACGCTCGACCGTCTGCAGGACGAGCCGACGCCCCAGCACCGCGTGCAATTATTCGGCTTTCCGGCGCAGATGGCGCGGCTCAAGCCCCAGATCCACGACTTCCTCAACCAGATCTTCGAGCCGACGCGCTATCACGTGAACGCGAACCTGCGCGGTTTCTACTTCACCTCGGGTACGCAGCAGGGCACGCCGATCGACCAATTGATCGGGTCGCTGGCACGTACGTTCGGCGCTGAGGAGGTCGGTTCCGGATCCTATTCGGGCACGGGCAAGAGCTTCTTCCTCGCCGATCTGATTTCCAAGGTCATCATCGGCGAGGCCGACTGGGTCTCGACCGATCGTGCCGCGGTGCGCCGCGCGCTGATCCTGAAAACCGCGGCCCTGTCGTTGATCGGCCTGGTCTCGATCGGACTGATCGCAGCCTGGCTGATGAGCTACAAGCGGAACTCCGATTTGATCGAGCAAAGCCTGCAGGCGGATAGCGAGTATGCGGCCGCCGGCGCACCACTTATCAAGCAGACGCTGATTGCCGATCATGATCTCGACAAGGTGCTGCCGCTACTCTACCGGCTGCGTAACGCCCCGGCAGGTTACGGATCGCGCGGCGAGTCGGTGCCTCTGTCGGCTCGCTACGGGCTCAGTCAGCACGCCCGGCTGCTGTCGCCCTCGAAGGCGGCCTATCATACGGCGCTTGAGCGCATGTTCCGGCCGCGCCTGCTGTATCGCCTCGAGGAGCAGCTCAATGCGCGCATCAACGAACCTGCCTTCGTCTACGAGGCGCTCAAGGTCTATCTGATGGTCGGCGGCCTGCAGTCGCCGGACCGCGAGCTGATCCGCTCCTGGATGCAACGTGACTGGGCGGACAACCTCTATCCTGGCGCCACCAACGCGGAAGGGCGGCGTCTGCTCGACGAGAACCTCGTGGCAATGTTCGACCTCGAGACCGAGCAGCCGCCGCTGGTCGAACTCGACGGCCGGTTGATCAAGCAGGCCCAGAGCTCCTTGGCGCGCCTGAGCGTGTCGCAACGTGCCTACGAGTTTCTGAAATCGGAGGCGCGCGCATCGACCGCTGGCGACTGGATCGCTGGCCGCCATGGCGGACCCGACATGGGTGTCGTGTTCGAAACCACGACGGGGCAGCCTTTGGACGCGGTGCGGGTACCTGAGTTCTTCACGTATAACGGCTTCCATCAGAAGTTCGTCGCCCGGCTGTCCGGATTGTCTGAGCGGATGAAGCGGGAGCGATGGGTGTTGGGTGATGCAGGCCAGCAGTCGGCCATCGACCAGCAGTACGACAATCTGGCCGGCGATCTGCTCAACATCTACTCCAACGATTTCGTGACGACCTGGCGAACGGCGCTCGGGAGCCTGCGCCTGAAGAAGCTGCTCGCCGACAAGCCGAAATACGAGGTGCTGCGGGCGCTTTCGGCGCCGACCTCGCCGATGCGGCAAATTCTGGAATCGGTGCGCGACGAGACGGTGCTGACCAAGGAACGGGCGAAGCCGGCGAACGCTTCGGCGCCAGCTGCCGCACCGGCGCCGGCACTCTTCACGAATGCCCAGGATGGACCGCCTGGCGCGACGATCGAGGCGCAGTTCAAACCTTACCACGCGGCGCTCGAAGGCGAGAGCACCCGCCGGCCGATCGACTCGACCGTCGCGAACCTGAACGACATCGCGCAGAACCTGACGTTGATCATCGAGAATCCCCAACTGACAGCACAGGCCACGGCTGCACTTCAGACCCAGGTCGCAGCGCTCCGCAACAATGCCTCGCGCATGCCGCCGCCATTCTCCGACATGCTGCGCGCAGCAGCCGCGGAGTTCGAAGGCAGCATCGCGGCTTCAACCGCCGGGCAAATCCTGCAGACGTTGCGCGATCAGGTCACGCCGGTCTGCCAACAGACCGTGACCAACCGCTACCCGTTTGTCCGCAGCAGCGGCCAGGAAGTCCCGCTGGCGGATTTTGCCAAATTGTTCAGTCCGAATGGCGTTATGGACAAGTTCTTCACCCAGTACCTGGCACCTTATGCCGACACGTCGCGGTCGGACTGGGCTTGGCGCAAGGAGAGCCCCGTTGGTCGGTCGTTCTCGCCCGACACGCTCAAACAATTCCAGAATGCGGCCTATATCCGGGATGCGTTCTTCCAGACGGGCGGCGGTGTGCCCGCCGTTTCTTTCGCGATCCGGCCTCCTGGGGCACCGGGGCCAGGCGTGACCGTTAAGACCGAGATCGGCGGCACCACGATTGCGAGCCCAACCATTCCCGGACCGGCCACGTCGTCCTTGTTCGGCGGTCCGCAACCGCCACCACCGCCACCACCACCGCCTCAGAGCAACTCGCCAACGACCGTCCTATGGCCGGGCCCAGCGCCGCGAACGGCAATTTCAGTCAGTAACGACACCGGCGCGCCATCCGTGCTCGAGCGCATTGGTCCCTGGTCGTTATTTCGGATGCTAGAGGCGGGCTCGTTGGTCGTGAAAGCGGAAACGGCCAGCGCGACTTTCATCGTCGCGGGGCGCGAGCTCAACTATCAAATTTCAACTGGGTCGTTGCGCAACCCGCTGAACCTGTCAGTGCTGCGCGAGTTTCGTTGCCCGACCGGGATATGACCATGCGTTGCGGGCTATTCGGCAAAGTCGGCGCCAAGCGCGATTTCATCGCGATCGCGACCCCGCGCAGCTTCCTGGAAGCCTGGGAGCCGTGGGTACAGGCCGCGCTGTCAGCAAGTCGCCACCAGCTTGGCCCAGGGTGGCAGCAGGCCTTTCTGACCGCTCCGGTCTGGCGGTTTTGGCTCGGCGCCGCGATCTGCGGCACGACAGTGGCGGGTGCGATCATGCCTTCGCTCGATGGGGTGGGGCGATACTATCCCTTGACCCTGCATGCGGTGACCGGCGAGGCCGTCTCGCTGCCGCCGCCGAGCATTGATCCGCAGGACGAATGGTTCGGGCAAGTGGAAGCGTTCATGCTTTCGACCCTGGATCGGGCCGCAACCTTCGAGCAGATCTCCGATGCACTGGATCGGCTTGCGGTGCCACGACTGCAGGAGACCATCGCCGGCGATCCGCCGATCACGTCGCTGGGTACTGCGGCAATGGGAAGGGCCTCGGCGGTCGACGCCTTCGCGGGGTCGTTTGCAGCACTTTGCGCCGCCAACCCACAGGTCTACGCCGCGGCTAGCTTCTGGTGGACCGCCGGAGGGGAAGGCTTTCCGCCAATGGCGCTGAGTTGCCGCGGATTACCAGATCCGTTTCACTACATCACGCTGCTGACCGGTGATCTCGGCCACGCGGCATCCGGGAATGGATAACACGCGATGGTGCATATTCCATCCTTGTTCGATGTTGGTAGCGTCACCCATGCTGGACGGGTGCGGGAGCGGAACGAGGATTCATGTTTGGTACGAACCGACGTCGGCCTTTGGGCGGTCGCCGACGGTATGGGTGGTCACGAAGCCGGCGATCTCGCCAGTCGCATTGTCGTGCAGTCGCTTGACGCGATCGGCACGCCAGAATCAGCCGCAGACCTGCTGGCGGAATGCGAGGAGCGGCTGTTCAGCGCAAACCAGCAGATACTGGCGCTAAGTCATGAGCGACAGGGTGCCACCGTCGGGACCACAGCGGCGGTTCTGCTCGTTCGCGATAGCTACTATGCCTGTATATGGGCGGGTGACAGCCGGGTCTACCTGATCAGTCGTGGCGCAATTAGCCAAGTGTCGCATGATCACAGCGAACTGGAGGAACTGATCGCCGAAGGTGCACTGTCGCGCGAAGACGTGAATGATTGGCCGAGCAATGCCATTACTCGTGCCGTCGGTGTCGCCGATGATCCGGAATTTGAGGTGGTGACAGGCCCGGCCGAGCCGGAGGATATCTTCGTGATCTGCAGCGACGGCCTGACCAGGCACGTGCAGGACGACGAGATCCTGCAGCACGCGGCTACGCGACGCGCCCAGGCGGCTTGCGATGATATGCTCGCGCTGGCTCTTGATCGTGGCGGACTTGACAACGTGACGATTGTGATCGTGCGACTGCTGACGTCACGATCTCAGGAGGCGACAAGATCTCCGCTCAATCGGGAGCCGCAACCATGACCCCGAACGATCCGTTCCGATCGTCCTATCACGGCGTGCCGCCCGGCACGCGTCTCAACGGCATTTACGAGATCGAAGCGGTGATCGGCGCGGGCGGCATGGGTGAGGTCTACAAATGCCGTGAGATCCAGACTGGATCGCCTGTTGCGGTGAAAATGCTGCTGCCCGACATGGTTGAAAACGAGGCGGCGCTCGCGCTGTTCCGTCGAGAGGCCGCGGCACTCCACAATCTTCCGCATGACGCGATCGTTCGCTACTTCCTGTTTACCGTGGAGCCGGTGCTGCAGCGACCTTATCTCGCGATGGAATTCGTGAATGGCCGCTCGCTCTCGAACATGCTCGATGATGGGCCGTTGACCTTCGAGGCGCTGATCAGGCTGATGCAGCGCGTCGCATCGGGACTGGAGGCCGCCCATGAGCACGGCATCATCCATCGTGACGTTTCTCCGGACAACATCATCGTTCCGCTCGACGACGTCAGGCGGGCCAAGATCATCGACTTCGGCATCGCGCGGTCGACCCAGATGGGTGACAAGACCATCATCGGCTCGGGCTTCGCCGGCAAGGACAATTACGCATCGCCGGAACAGGTTGGGTTGTACGGCAATGACGTGACTGCGAAATCCGATGTCTACAGCTTCGGTCTTGTGCTGTTCCATGCGCTGACCGGACAGAAGCTCGACATGGGCGGCAGCCAGTTTCAACTGGTGGAGAAGCGCCGGCGTGTGCCCGATCTCGGTGCGGTTGATATGCGAATCCGGCCTTTGCTGGAGCGGATGCTGCAGCCTGATCCGGCATTGCGCCCGACCATGGGGGAGGTCGCCAACTGGACGCCAACCGGTTCGGCCCAGACACCGGCCGCGCCGTTATATGGCTTCGATCCGCTACGGCGGCCGGAAAGCGCGGCGCCGGCGTCGCAGGACAGGATGCCGTCGACCGCGCGGAGCGCGCGCGGCCTCTGGCTGGGGGCGGGCGTGGCGGCATTTTTGCTGCTGGTCGGCGGTGGTGGATATGCCTTCTACAAGCTGGTCTGGTCAGCGCCCGGCACTGCGGTCTTGCCGCCACCTCCGAAACTCGCTGGAACAATGGTGCCGCCGAAGGTCGAGCCCGCTGGACCACAGCCCGGACGCCAAGAGACAGAGAAGTTGTCCACGCAGCCGACGGCAACGCCGTCTCCGGCACTCGATGGGCCGGGGCGAGCTGAGCGCATCCGCAAATACGTGGCCCAATATCCTGGCGGTGACTGCTTCTTTGTCTTGCCGATTGCTGTGAGCCCAAATGCGGCTGTCATCGAAGGGTTCGGTGCCTCGACCGCCCCATTCGACACTTTCGACAAAGCGTTTCGGCGTGAGCAGGGTTTCGAAGCTTCGGTCGGCGTCAGGCAAGTGACCCAGGCGCAATGCCCAGCCGTCAAGTTCTTGAGTCAGGTCGGGAGCGATCAGGCGCGAATGCCACGCATCACCCTGTCAGCGACAGAGCTGAAGGGCGGTGAAACCCTCAATGGGACCATTGAGAACTTTGCCAACCGCGTGGTGGAGCTGCTCATGGTGTCGGATCGCGGCGAAGTCCAGAGCCTCTCTTACCTTCTGAAACCGGGCATCGACTCACTTTCGTTTACGCTCCCGACAGCGCGCGCGAGCGGTCCGCAATTGCTGTTGGTCGTGGCGGTTCCGCAGGTTCTGGACTCATTGCGCCAGCCGCGACCGATGGCTGCCGACACGTTCTTTCTGCAGGCGCTAAGCGAGGCTCAGCGCAACAAGGTGACTGTCATCGCGGCCGCGCGCTACGTGCTGCTCACCAATTGACCGGCACGCTCAGAATGTTCCGATCACCAGGATTTTCAGGTCGGCATCCGGCTTGAAGTCGCTTGCCGTATATTCAAGCATGTTTCCAGTAGCAGACGATGCCTTTAGCCGCCCAGGACAGAAGCTCACCAAACGGTCGCTGCCGCCTGGGTCGATAGTCAGTTTGAACGAGCGGATCGGCCCGGCCCAATTCGCGCCGGTCTTGAGCACATACGATATGCGCCGCTCCTGCAGCTTCGCGCTGTTGGTCTGGTTACTGCCCGCGCGCTTGTCGAGTTCGGCGAGGAACGTGTCCTGGACGCAGTACTCTTTCCGGTAACGGGCGACTTCCTGAGCGAGTGCGCCGCTGCGGCGCAGGCTCGAGCGCAGGATGGTGTCGGGACTGGAGCCGACGCTCGGCCGGTACTGGTGTTCGACCAAGACGGTGCGCATGGACGGAAACACCTGCTGGCGCACAGCCGAGGTCTTGATAACCCAACTTGGCGCGTACTGCTGCCGACCGTTGTCGCTCATTCCGGCAGGCATCAGAAGTCCGTCGTCCACGAGCCGGGCCCGGGTCGCCTCGGGCAGGTCCGTCACCCGGATCTCGCGGCTACCAATCGGCAGCAGCGGCAACTTGAGTTCGCGGAGCAGGGCACTGACATCCCTGTTGCCGACCATGGCGCGCTGATCGACGGTCAGCGGCGCCGGGCTGCCATCGACCTTGGTCTCGAAGTCGACGAAGTTGATCGGATCATTTGACGGCAGTGCGATGTTCTCAGCCTCCGACAGGTCGATGTCGGGCAGCGGGAAGGCAACGGTAAGCGTGACCGGCTTGGCGGTGACGTTGGCGAATTGGTAGCGAACGCTAATCCTGTCGAGCGCGATACGAAGGTTCTCGCTCTCCATGGCCACGTCATTGGTGCGTACGAACTGGAGCCCGCCGATCGACAATTCCGCAGCCGAGTCGTTGGCGCGTGCCGGCCAGCCCGTCGCAGCCAGCAGCGCGACCATCAAGGCCCGTATCCAGAACGATGGTCGGGGGGAGGGTCCGTTCGGCAAGCTCGTCTCGATGCGGCGTCGCAGCATATGCTGGTTCCATCCGATGCGGGTCATTCGATCGGCTGATAAAGATCGCCCCACTCGGACTTCCAGACCCCGTCTGGATCGCACACTACGAGCGCGAGCTTTACGTCGTTTGCCAGCCGGATCGCGCCGCGAAAAGCATCCTGAGCCGGCAACTGCGCGCTGACCTGGTCGGTGGTCAGCCGTCCCCCGCTCGCGGCGGCCGGCAGCACGATCGATCCGGAGATACCGTCATTGTCGCGTTTCAGGACAAGCGTGATCGCGTCGGGCTGGACTTCGCTCACCTGCTCAAATCTATTCCGGGCCATGTTTTGCACCGCAAGCTGAAGACATTCGGACTATCACCGTCCAGTGATAGATTGAACGTGATTGAGATTGCTCACCACTAATTGACGCGCCGCATCAACGGCATCTCGGATTAGTCGATCCGACGCGGCGATCGGTTCGGGGTACATTGAGGCGAACATGCTTCGTCCAAATCATTGGATCTGGGTCTTCATCGTTGGCGCTGGCATTCTTGGAACCAAGGCGTACGCCGACGATACCGTCGTACGCAGCTTTGCCGGCGGTTCGGCTGCTTCCATGGTCGGCATCGTCCCGGCCAGCGAGGACGTGGAACTCGCGGGACCGCAAGCACTCAGCGCCGACGGGCAGGGCAACCTGTTTGTGCTCGATCAGATCAACGGTCGCATCCTCCAATTTGATCCGAAACAGCCGAGCTCAGATCCTGACGTCCTCAACATGCCGAAAGACGTCCAGCCGACGGATCTTGTCGTCCACAACGACGACATCATGGTTTGGGACGGCGGCGTACGGACGCTGAAGGCGGCGCCGGGGCAATCCACGCGCGGCCTCGGTGGTGATGTGATCCAGCTTGAAGAGGTATCGAGCCGCGGCACGGACGACCAGGTCACCGTCTCGGCTTTTGCCCAGATGGGATCACAGGCGCCAGGCAGCGCGACCGACCTGCTCGACCAGAACACCCGCGCGGCCATCATCAAGACAACGCGGCAGCCCGACCGGCAATACGTTGCTACTCGAAGCAAGGGCTCGGTGATCGCCGACATCATTCCGGACAAGGGCAATGCCAGCGTACGGGTCGAAATCCAGACCATGGTCACCAACGAGACGATCGGCCAGCTCGGCCTGCGGGTGCGCAACCAGCTCGGCACGGTAGAGTTTCTCGAAATTGACAACAGTGACCGCTTCTATGTGTTGGCGGAGGACGTTCCGCCATCGGGAAAGAATGCCTCCACGTTCGTCGCACGCTATGCCGCGAACGGGCGTCTCGAAGGAATCTATGAGCTTCCTTTGGAAAACACGCCGCTGACCCGGCGGTTCGTCACGGTTTCGGGCGATGGCGATGTCTATTTCCTGCGGACCAAGCCGGACGGTATTGAAGTGGTCGGCGTGGGCTTCAGGCCTCTGACCAACGCTTCGATTATCGACGTGCGGCCGTCGCGAACGGCAGCCGCGCCAGCACCGCAATCCGGCGTCAAATTCGACGCGTCGGCCGCCGTGAGACCGTCCAATCGCCAGCAGGCGATCGAGACAGCGTTTGCGTTCGAGGGCATCCAGTGGAAGCTGACGCAGGCGAATTACGGCAACGATCCCGACAGCCAATGCAGCGGCTTCAGCCGTGTTCGTCGGCCGTGGTATCTGCAGGGAAAGGTGAACCAGGAGGTCCGCGGCGTACCCTATTGCTGGGGCTGCCACGGTTCGCTCGCGAACTTCCGGCAGCGGATCGAGAGCGGAACGCTGGCTGGCAATGTGTGCACTCGCAATGCGCCACGGCCGGATGTGGCTGGCGTCGACTGTTCGGCCTTCGTCAGCGCCGCGTGGGGGCTGTCCGTCCACTACACGACCGCCGCTATCCCGGCGATCGCAGCCCCCGTGGCAAATCCCTGGGACCTGAGGCCCGGCGATGCGCTGAACAAGCCGGGCTCGCACGTGATGTTGTTCCTGCGATTCACGCCGGATCGCAAGGCCGAGGTGATGGAATCCTCGACCGGTGGCTGCAACGGCCGCGTCTGCCGCAACGTCTATCCGTTGGCGAGCCTGCTTTCGCGCGGCTACGTTCCGGTCCGCTTTCGAGCCTTCGCGGACGATCAGACGGCAGTTTCAGCGAGCGCCTATCAGGAGACCGAACAATCGCCGGCGGGCCGCAAAACGGCAAGCAAAAGGCGCTGAACCCGGTGTGTCGCCAGAGCTACAAAATGGGTAGGCATGATGTCGAGGTGGATCACGATGCGGATGCCCAGAGGATTTGATTGCAGGATCAGGCGGCTATGCGCCACCATCGGGCTCGCCGCGCTGATCGGGCTGATAGCCCCTCACGCATATGCGGCAGGAGGACTGTCGATCAGCAATCCGGACGGTGCGGCGGTGCGCGCGCTCGTGATCGGGATCGATGATTATCAGCACGTGCGGAAATTGAAGGGCGCGGTCGCTGACGCCACTGACATCGTGACCAGCTTGAAAAACATGGGGGTTGGCGACGTCGTCGTACTGACGAACGCCCAGGCCGACAGGGCAAGCGTCCTGCGCGAGATCAGTGCACTGGTGGAGCGGACCAAGAACAACGACCTCATCTTTCTGTCGATCGCCGGTCATGGCACCCAGGAACCGGAGCGCGTCAAGGGCTCGGAGCCGGACGGAATGGAAAACGTGTTCCTGCTGCCAGGCTTTGAAACTACGCCAACCGGGTCGGTTGAACGTGTTCTGGGCAGTGAGTTCAACCATTTCATCCGGCAGTTCGAGCTGCGCGGGGCGAGGGTGATCTTCGTGGCTGATACCTGCCACGGCGGCGGTATGGTGCGCGATATCGATCCGCGTGCCGCTGAGATGAGCTTCCGGCAGGTCCCGCGCTACACGTTGCTGGTCGACGAACTGAAGCCGGTGTCGGACAGCAACGATCCGAAGTCAGAACTCGATCTTGACCACACGGCGTTCCTGGCTGCGGTGGACCGCTACACCAAGGCGCCGGAAGTCCGCATCCCTGGCATCGATGGCCTGCGCGGGGCTCTCAGCTATGCGGTCGCGCGGGCGGTGGAAGGGAGCGCAGACATCAATCACGATGGGAAGGTGACGCTCAAGGAGCTCTTCAGCAATGTTCGACAGGTGGTCTATCAGCTCTCGGACCAGCGCCAGAACATCGTGACCGTATCATCGCCGCCTCAGACGCCGGATACCGACGTCGCCTTCGAATTGACGCGCGGTGTCGTGCTGATTCAGGGGCCGGCCGCGAGAGCGGCCTCTGGGCCGGCCGGATCCGGGGCCATCGAGGGACAGGCGCCCGCGCCGCCGTCTGTCACGGCCAAGGCACCAACCATTCCGACCCTTGCCGCGGCGGCAACCAAGGAACTTCCGGCCGGCGACGCGCCGGGGCCTCTCCGCCTCGCTGCACCAATCCGGCTGGCGGCGCTCGACGGCAAGACGAGCTATTTTGCAAGCGTGAAGCCAAAAGATGTTCCCGTGCAGGCGGTCCAACCGACGGACAATCCCGACCTGATCTGGGATCCCGTGTCGCACGACGTGATCGCGTGGGGCGACGTGGTCGCCTACGGGATCGACGTTGCAAACCTGCCGACGGTAGTCGACCGGACAGCGGCAATTCGTGAACTGAAACGCATTGCGACCCGGTCGCCGCAGATCATGCGCATCTGGCCAGACGATCGCCAACAGCGTGCTGGCCAGACCGTCGAAGTTGACCTGTCTGATGTGGCGTCAAGGGCGGTGCTGCTGTTCAATGTGTCTGGCGATGGCACCATCCAATTGTTGTATCCGGTGGGTTCTGATGCGGCGCTGGCCCGATCGGCGAGTTTGCGCCTACCGCTCAGGGTCGGCGAGCCGTTCGGTGCGGAACAGATCGTTGCGGTGACCTCGCAGCAACGCATGGTAGATCTTGAGACAGCCCTAATGCAGTTCAACCGGCGTCGCGCCTCGGGGCAAGTGATCAAGAGTCTCGAGCGTTACTTGCCCGCAGACGCGCGAATCGCCTCGATCGGCTTCTTCAGTGCTCCCTGAGTCTTAGGGGAGCAGGCCATGCCGTCATCGCAGCCGATCCGCCAGGCGCGACCATGGCTCGCATTCCTGCTGCTACTGGCGGGTAGCGGAGCCGCGCCCGCAGCACCATTGCCGACGGCGTCGTTGCATGTCGGCACGACGTACGCAGTTTGGCTTTGGCCTGTACAAGCGGTGCGCGGGCAGACCAATACCGCGAGTGTGTCCCTTCAGATCCTGCCGAGCCAGACCGTCAACGTCGGCGGCAAGGTCTCGTTCGGCGTCACCGCCAGGAAGACCGGATATCTCATTTTGGTCGACGTCGACGCGGAAGGGCGGATGTCCCAGATCTTTCCGACCCCCGAGCTATTGGCGCAGTCGAACGAACGCGACATCAATCTCGTCAAGCCGGGTGTCGAATTTGTCGTTCCTGCCCCGACGGCGCGACAGCGTGGTTTTGAATATATCGTCGCACCGCCGACGGGGTCCGCAGTGATGATCGCCATCCTGAGCGAGCGACGCGTGCAATTGCTCGATTTGCCTGATATGCCCCGCAAGCTGGAAGGTCAGGCCGACGCGTTGAGCTATCTATCGGCCTGGACCAGCGAGCTGCGCGTGCCGGACAACAGCAGCGGAAAGCTGGTGACGAACAATTGGTCGTTCGACGTCAAATCTTATTCCATCAAGTGAGTCCTGTGAAGCTTGGGTTATAGCTTGCTCAGTCGGCTGAAAAAGCCACCCCGGGCGATCATGTAATGAATGTCCTTTGGAAAGGGAAAAGCGCTGCGAACGTTGGAAATTGCGTGCTGGAGGAATTCCCCGCGCTGCGGCGCTGGCTTATGCCGCGGCTGGTCCGCGACCTGCGGTATCATGAAGCGATCCACGAAAGCCGGGTCAAGATCGTTGACCCTGACCATCTGGCCAAATGCCGGGAATAGATCGTGATGACCCAAGCTTACGCTGAGGTTCTTGAGGGCAGTGCGCTGAGGCTGAGTTTGATTGCCATCGGTCGTCGCCAGCCCACGCCCGATCAGGTCCAGCTTCACCGATTGCGGCAGAGTTGATGGACCATACACGATCTCGAGCGCCCGGCCGCTCTGTCCGGACAGCCATTGGTACCAGAAGGTCGCATCATCGGGCCGCGCATTGGCACCATAGAGGCAGTCAAATCCCCAACAGGCCGTCAGCTTGCCCTGATACTTTCCAAGGCTCCCGACGAGATTGCGCATGCCGTTACCGCCGCCGGAGTGGCATGCGATGATGAGCTTGCCGATCTGGAGCTGAGGAATGGACGTCGAGGAGAGACCCAGGAACCTGGCAAGAGCTCCAAGGATCTCCTCGATATAGCGTTCGCCCCAGTTCGCGGTTGCCAGGTCAGACACGCTGTAGTTTCCGGCAAAGGTGTCGCCAACGGCATATTCGTAGCCCAGGAACGGCGCGATGAGCACGACGTCCTTGCCGGAATCCCGGACCTGTTCGCGCAGGCGCGCTGGATCGCTGTGGAAGAGGAATTCATGGTTTTTGACATAGAAGCCGTGAAGCCAGATCACGACATCGAACTTGGTGGCAGATGTTGGGTGCTTTGGCGGAAGATAAACCGCCGTCGGCTTCATGCCGGGGGCCTGCCGCTTCGTGAAGAGCGTCACCCCGGGAAAGGCGTTGGCGTCCTTTTGCTCAAGCTCACACGCAACCACGCAGGTCGCTCCGCTTCGGCCAATCCAGGCACGGACCTGGATGACCCAGTGTTAAGCTCTGCCGCCCGTCACACCTTCTCGACACCAAGATCCGCGCGGCCTCCTGGCCTTCCATGACGCCGTGGCAGCCTTGCGCGTTGCTAGTTGCAGGACTCGACATTACCCACGTTGCCCCCGGGGCCGCCGCCGCCACGGTATTCGAGGTGGCAGCCACTACGGACCTGACGGCACAGAGATTGATCGCAAACGACCTGACCACCGCCGCCGCCGGACCTCGCAGTTGCTTGTCGCCGCGGAACGTCGGCTGCCGGCGCCGGCCTCTCGCGTGCCGAACGATCCGCACGTGACGGACGCTCGTCGGTGTTGCGCTTTGCAACCGGCTTCTTCCCGGGTCGCTTCTCGCATTCATTGTCGTCGTTGAGGAACGAACCCTCGGCACAGGTGATCCTGCTGCACTGGTCACCGTCAGCCTTGTAGCCATGATCACAGATCAGGGGACAGACCCGGGACGGCTTGAGCTTGATTGCGTCAAGCGCGTCGAGACTTGCGAGCTTGGCGTCGAATTTGGTTCCCGCGTGCTGGTTGAAGAGAGCCAACGAGCGCTGTGAGGCCGCATTCCATTGGCCATTGACGGCGCCGGTGAAGCAGCCGACGCGGCTCAATTCGCCTTGTACAGACTTGGCGATATCTACGGACTTGGAGAGATCGGCCTTTGCGATATCGGTCTGGCGCGGCTCGTCGCTCAGCGCGGCAAGCTTGGGCGTCTTGCTGTCCTCAGCGGGCGTAGCGGCCGCTGGGTTATCCGCGACGGTACTCTCAACAGCCGGCTTATTCCCGGAGAGTGCAGCGACGATTGTAGATTCGGATGCAGTACGTTTCCGTTCCGCCTCGGCGGCCTGCTCCTGCGCCGCTTGCTTCGTCTTCTCGGCCGCAATCCGGGCCTCTTCCGCAGCCTTCAGATCCGCGGCCGCCTTCTCCTGGTCGGCACGCTGGGCGCCCTGGGACATCAGGCGAGCTCGCTGCTGCTCGGCCTCCTGCGCTTTCGCCGTGGCCGCGACGCGTGCGTCCTCGGCGTCGAGCTGATTGAGCTGCAGCTTGGCCAGATTTGAGTAGTATCCGTCCGGATGTTGGGTCAGGAACGCGTTCAGAGCAGGCTTGTTGCGGAGCTGCAAGGCCAATTCGTAATCACGTCGAATTTCCGACTGGGGGTTGGCCGCCTGTACCGGCTCCTCGGCCTTGGTAGCCGGAACAAGCGCAACGTCTTCGCCGCCGAGCGAGCCGTAGACATAGGGCTCCTGTCGGTTGCCCGTGGCTTGCAAGACATCGTCGCGGACGAAGCCGAAAGCCCTTCGCAAGTCGAGCCCCGGCTTTGCGATGTACTTCACGAGAGCCGTCGCGTACGGACTATTCTGGCTGTTGCCATCGAGTGCGGTTAGTCCCGCTTTCGCGGCAAACGCGATCAGCGTGTTGGAGACGGTGGGCTCGACCCTGGCCAGCCCGCGGCTGATCGATCGCGAGGCAACTGTACGTTTCATCGAATCGGCAAACGGATTGTTGCGGCACGCGTCGACGATCACCACGCGTAGTTGCCTCGCAGGCTCAATCGCCAGCAGGACGCGGTCGAGCGAGAATGCTTCGTCGTAGATGTCCGTGTCTCGTTCGAGTCTGGCGTCGGTCGGGATCAGATAGTTTGTCCCGTCGATCTCGATACCGTGGCCGGCGTAGTACACCAGAGCTATGTCGGCATTGCGGGCCTGATCGGCGAATTCTCTCAAGGCCCGCCGCATATCGGTCGCGGCGAGGTTAAGTCTTGAGTCAACCACATCGAAACCTGCTCCCTTCAAGGTCGCGGTGATAGCCGCAGCGTCGTTGGCCGGGTTTGGGAGCAGAGGGGCGTTTTGATAGTTGGAATTGCCGACCACCAAAGCCACGCGCTTTGTCGCCCAGGCTGGCTGAGAGGCCAGGAAAAGCGAAGCGGCGAGAAGAAGCAAAACTCGAAGGTGCCTGTACATTCTCATGGCGAACACCCAACCTATGCCCGTAGAATGGTGACGTCGCGAAGATGGCCGCATAAGAAATGACTTTTGAATTCGTACGCTACCGGCGGCTGCCTATCTGCATACAGTACCAAACTCGAGCCCGATCCATTCCTATGTGTTGTTGCGAAATGCGGACGCGTTCAAAAGGTATGGAAGATATTGCGCCGGGCGCTGTCCGCCGTTTCATGTGGATGATAGGCGCCCGCCAGTGCTCTGCTGAGGGCGCGATCACAATATAAGATATTGATATAAAACGGTTATTTTTCTGGGGGCTGCTCGTGACAGCGCGGTACAAGGCCTCCGGCGTGGTTCAAACTCGAGTTCCGCTGAGCCGCACATCGAGGAGACGTGAAGCGCGGTGTCAGGCGTGCGGATCGATCGCCTTGGTCGAGAGCTCCGGTCCGGCCTGATGAGTTCGCCGCCCGAGTCTCGCGGGGATCAGACCTGCAGGGATCAGAAAAGGCGTTGCCGCGGCATAGACGTCATATTCAGGGAAGGCCAGTCTTAGAATCCGCTCTTCGTTGATCATTCGTCGGCACTGAATCATCGCAACCACGATGGCGATGAGCACGGCAAGTGGTGAAAGGACCTGAAGTGTGACACCGACCAACGCAATCCCCTCACATAGGTAGAGGGGATGCCGGACGACTCGATAAGGCCCTTCCGTCACAAGGCGCCTCGCCTCCGGTAGAATGCTGAAGGATTTGCCCAACCAGCGGAGTACCACGATAGAAAGCGAGATCCCCACCAGGATCAACGTCGTGGACAGAGCCGACCAGATCGGGCCGAGCTCTGCCTTCGGAAGAAAAGCGAGTGCGACGGTCGGAAATGCGCCCAGCAAGGCCGAGACCCGCATCTCAACGCCCTTCGACTTCATTGTCGGGACCAGGCGGGTGATGGTTGTCAGTGCAACGAGTCCAAGGAACAGGACGTTGGCAATACTGGCTGCGATCATCAGCAAGTTGTCCACGCTGCCCAACGGAAGGCGATGGATGCTGGCGGCGCCAATGAGAGCAGACCCGCCATAGACGATCACGATGGCCACCCTGGAGGTCCAGTCCAGCCAGGGATTGACGCCGCCGGCGATCCGGTTCCTCGCTGTCCCCTCCTGGCCGACCTTCGCGTCAGTCACAGCAGTGATCTCGCTCGCTCAAAATCTGCCTCACTAGACGCCAGGCCTCCGGAGAGGTCAATTGGCTGGCCACATCTCCGAGCGCGGCCACACCAGCCAGTCCCATGCGGTTCCACATTCCGCGGACCTTCCGGATCGTCGAGTTGTCATTGAACCGAACCTGTCGTGGCGACACGAATGATAAAGCGCATAATTAAACAGTAGTACTGCCATGGGTTTGCACGGATTCGTGAATTTGCGCCGAATCTTGTTCCTTCTTCCTGTGCTGCTGCTCTTCTTCTGTCAGCCGGCATGGGCGGGGAATCGCGTCGCACTTGTCATTGGCAATTCTGCCTACAAAAACGCGGCGCCACTTTCGAATCCCGTCAATGACGCTGCGATTGTCGAGGCGACACTAAAGAACGCAGGTTTTGACGTTGTGCAAACCCGCCAGGATCTTCAGGCGATCGAGATGCGGCGCACGCTGCGCGATTTTGCCGATCAGGCTCGCGACGCAGATGTGGCCGTCATCTACTACGCTGGTCATGGTATGGAGATCGAAGGTACGAACTACCTGATCCCGGTCGACGCCACCCTTGAGCGCGATACGGATGTGTACGATGAGGCGTTTTCGCTCGATCGCGTCATGCTGGCCATTGAACCGGCAAGGCAGCTGCGACTTGTGATCCTCGACGCTTGCCGCAACAATCCTTTCTCCGAAAAGATGAAACGGACGGTCGGCTCGCGGTCCATCAGCCGGGGCCTTGCCCGAATTGAGCCGGCGACGGCGAATACTCTGGTTGCCTTCGCCGCCAAGGCTGGCTCGACAGCGTCGGACGGCAACAGCAAGAACAGTCCCTACGCTGCCGCATTGGTCAAATATATCGGGACTCCGGGTCTGGATTTGCGCAGAGTGTTCGGCTTCGTTCGCGACGACGTCATGAAAGCGACGGGCAATCGGCAGGAGCCCTATGTTTACGGCACGCTTGGCGGCGACGACGTGCCGCTGGTGCCCGCCAAGGAAACAGCCAAGGAAACAGCCAAGGGGCCAACCAGGGAACCAGCCGGAGAACCAGCCAAGGAGGCCGCGAAGGAAGCCGCCCCATCGCCAACGCTGCGATCCGAAATACGGCGCGACTACGAGCTCGCGCTGCAGGTTGGCAACAAGGATGCACTGAACTTCTTCATCGTCCAGTATCCGGATGGTTACTACGCAAGTCTCGCAAAGCTTCAGCTCGCCAAAATCGATGCGGAGGAGAAGCGCGTTGCTGCGGCCGAAAAGGCGCGTCAGGCCGAGCAGGAGCAGGCGCGGCTCGTGAACGAGGGCGCACAACAGATGCAACTTGCCAAGGCTGAGTCGGATCTGAAGGCAGCGCAGGAAGCTCGGGCCGCCGCCGAGGCCGCCAAGGAAACCGCGCAGCATCAGGCTGCTCAAGCCGAACAAAGGCGTGTCGCGGCTGAAACGGCACCTGCCGCGAAGAACGCTGCACCATCAGCAACAGGGCAGCCGCAAGAGGCGAAGGCAAACACGGACACAAAAGTGGCAGCGCTCCCCAATCCACAGGCTCCCGTGCCGCCACCTTCGCCAGCCGAGCTGGCAAAATCGGTGCAAACCGAATTGCGCCGGGTCGGCTGCCTCACGGGATCGGCCAGTGGGGAGTGGGATGCGGCGTCGCGGCGCTCGCTTGAGCTGTTCAATCAAAGCGCCGGCACCAAGTTCGATACCAAGACCGCGAGCGCCGATGCGCTCGATGCGATCAAGCTCAAGCCGGCGCGGGTTTGTCCTTTGATTTGCGGATCCGGCCTCAAGCGCGATGGCGATCGCTGTGTCAAGATTGCCTGCGCTGCGGGTTACTTTCTGAATGGCGACGATGAATGTGAGAAGCGCAAGGTCCGTCAGGCCCCGTCCGCAAAACTTGAACGAAGGGAGAGGGAGGCTGCTCCTGCAAGACCCGCAAGACCCGAGGCCAGCGCAAGCAACAAGCCGGAAGGCGGCGGAATGCCATTCATGTTCTTCCTGCCCTGAAGATTTCAGCCGATATCGTGTAGCGCCGTGTTCAAGCATGCCGTTCGAGTCTGCATCGGCCATTCTGAACGTAAGCCCGGTCCTAGTCTTTCCTTGCGGAGACTTCCGGGTCTTCGCGACACATTTTCCAGCTGGATTGGCCGACCCGCGCACCAGGGGCACATGCTCGTCTGACCCGATTCACGTTCAGTCGACGAGGCGGGCGAAACGTGGCTCGTTAGTCGCCGTTGTGGATAACAAGGGTCAAACAAACCGCTCACGATCGCAATTTCGGACTTCGGACTTCGGAGAAGCTGATGCCCATTCCGTTGAGGATTTACATCACGCCATTTGCCGACAGGGGGGTCGTTGAGCCCGGGCAATGGAGCAGCGACACGGCCAAGAAGGCGCTCGACGTGGTCAATACGATCTGGTCAAAGGCCAAGATCGGGTTCGTGATCAGCGATTGCTTGATGGAGAAGCCGCTCGACATGGCAAAGAGCGCGCGCAGCAATGATCAGCGATTGCTGGGTGTTCTTGCCTCTCGGCACGATCCGGACAATGCCATCCACATCTACCTCGTCAATTCGATTGAAAATCTATCCGCCGGCGGAAGCTCATACCCCAATAGCGAACCCGAGCCGGCAAGCTTCGTCCAGTGGTATGGCAATGACCACGCCAATGGACGCGCCTGGGCTCACGAGCTTGGCCATCTGATGAGCCTCGATCATGTCGAGATCGACTATTCCAATGAGAAGCAGGCGGCGCAACGCGTCAAGAACCTCATGACGAAAGGATTGAGCGCCGGCTCCGACTTGACTGGCCAGCAGATCGATGCAGCCAAGGGCTCAAAGCTGATCAAGCGATTTGGCGGATAAGTCGTCGGCCGACCGCCGAAGTCGCCGTCGTCCTGCAGATCGCGTGTCCGAAGCGGGGGAACGTCCTCCTCGCGTGGCGATCTCCGCCGAATTCAGAAAAACGACTACATTGTGGCAATCGGCGCGGTCATTCGGCACGGGTCTAGAGCCCGATCTAATCCGCCCATCCAGGCATGGGCCGGACAACGGCGCGCGCTTAATGGGCGCTTAATGCTTTTGCGCAACAGATAGATCACCAGCGCGGAATTAGTCCTAGTTACGAGTGCGAGCCGAGCTCCCGGAGGAGGGGAATCGGATGGGACTGCTTTTTGTCGGAGTGCTGGCGGGAGTCCTGATCGGCTTTGGCTGGTTTGCGCCTTCCCGAGGGTATTTCCTCGGGTGCGCGTCACGACCCTGTTTCGCTGTCGCCCAACCCGCGCAGCCAATGCCGACGGCGTTGGCGCAAGAGCCTGCGGCTGTCAAATCGAATTCTGCAACGCCGGCAAGGTCCGGCAAAAAGCCATCTCCGAAGAAACGCGGATCGACCGACCTTGCCAAAGCGGCGTCCCCGCGGACGAGCATCAGCGTCCCGGCATCCGAACGGCCCGCGGAAATGCCGGACCCTGCTCTGGACAAGGCGAAGGTTGCGATCGCGACGCAGATGAGGGGGCCGGAAACGGTCGAACTCAGCGACGTGAAGCGCGCAATGCGAAAGAACATGTTTGGACGCCCCGTGGATACGATTTGCGGCCGCGTGAAAGGAAGAAGCGCGTCAGGCGGCGAGACTGGCGAGAGGCCGTTTCTGTATCTCGTGAAGGAGGATGAAGCATATGTCGTCGACGGCAAGTCAGGGTCGGCGGCGTCAACGGCGTATCGAAATATCTGCAATTAGGGATGCGTCGACTGCGCCACCGCGCGGTACACGCCCAGATGATTTGAGCGGAAAGAATTTCCCCCCAGGTGTCGAGTGATCCCGCAGTGGATACGGCACTAACGCGGCACTGCGCCGCTCTCGTGATGATGCATTCAGGATGAATGCAGCAGCAGGGGAGACGCAATACGGAATGGGAATATCGCGGAAGTTCTTTTCATCTCGAGGACATCATGCACGACATAACCAACGCTTCAAAACGGCTCAATGAATCGCTTCACTTGCCGGTTCTGGTGATCATCGAGCCGCTCCTGTTGCCTCGTACATGCATTCTGCACGTCCTCAGGCGGGAGTTGGACGAACTTGAGATCCTTGACATGGCATCGGTCCAAGGCCTGGACTGCACGTCAGCCCGCGATGTTCGTCTGGTGATGCTGAGTATCGCGGACAAGCCGATCGGCGATCCCTCGGTTGAGGACGATCTCGCCTTCGTTGCGGAGTGTTGTCCCAACGCCGCCACTGTGGTCCTGTCAAACCACGAGGACGAGCCGACCGTGCAGGCCGCGATGCAGCGGGGCGTGCGCGGCTTTCTTTCCACCTCGCTACCGATCGAGATCGCCATAGCCGGCCTGCGCCTTGTTCTTGTCGGCGGCGCCTACAGGCCGTTGCCCGTGGCCGGGATGAACAGGATACCGGATTTCGAGCCGCCGGATGCGCGCGGGCTCGCGCCCGCATATCTGATGAACGAGGGAGCCAGAGCGGCTATCGACAGGAGCGTGACCGATCTCACGCCTCGTGAGCAACAGGTTCTGGCGGAACTGGAGCTCGGCCTGCCCAACAAGCTGATCGCCGCCAAATTGGGCCTGTCGGAAAGCACGGTCAAAATGCACATTCAGCATATCATGAGGAAATGTGCCGCGCACAATCGCACGGAGGCCGTGCTCCGCTGGCGCGGCCGGTTGCCCGCGCCGAGTCGCGATCACGTCCCCGGCGTGGCTCTCATGCCGGAGACCTAATGCATGATCCGGACCCGGAAGGCGCGATGACGATTCACCCCAATCTCATCGCGCTTCAGTCCTCTCTGAATGCACCACGGAAGCTGTCGAGCAGGGGCCTGAGCGCGTAGAGAGCCACGGTGCCGCGCCCCGTCGTGATGAACACCTGAACCGGCATGCCGGGGACGATCTGGATGTCGTTCGCGACGATCTGTCCGTCGTCGATCCGGATCCTGGTCGCGTAGTATGGCTGGTCGGTACGCTTGTCGAGCAGCCGGTCTGCGGATACGTGCACGACGGTTCCCTTCAGGCGAGGCACGCGACGCTGATTGTACGGTACGAGTTGAACCTCGGCATTGAGGCCGGGATGAACCACATCGATGTCCTCGGGCCTCAGGCGCGCGGTCACGATGAGACGGTCTTGCCGGGGCACCAGGTCCATGAGCGGAGCGCCCGCTCCGATGACGCCGCCGGCCGTATGAATCCGCAGATCGGTTATCACGCCGTCCTCGGGCGCCTTGATCTCCGTTCGCGATAGCTGATCTCTGGCCGCAAGCAACCGCTCGCGGAGCTGGAATATCTGGTTCTGTGCTTCACGAAGCGACTGTGCGATCTCGTTCTGCCTCTCGCTCTCGAGCTTGAACAAGGTGGCCTGCTGTTCGCTGATGACCTGCCCGGCGCGGGCAATCTGCGCGGCGATCTCGCCGCGGCGGCCCTCGACGTCGGCCAGCTCCCGCTGCAGGTTCAGAAGCCGCGGCCGCCGTTCGAGTCCCTTGTTGACGAGGGTCGCGACCATATCCAGTTCCTCCCGAACGATGTCGACCCGCTGCCCGGTGGCGGTTTCCTGAGCCTTGAGACCTTCGATCTCCTTCTCGACCTGACGCCTTCGTTCGCGAATGACCGCAAGCTGCGACTCGTGAACCTGGAGGCGTGCCTGAAAAATGAATTGCTGCGCCGACACCGCGGCGGCCGCCACCTCGCTCTGCCTGCTGTCCTGTTCCAGCGCGTCCGGAATTGCGATCCTCTCGAATCTCTGCTGCTCGGCTTGAAGCCGTGCGGCACGAGCAGCGGCATCCCAGAATTGGCCTTGGAGGCTTTGCATCTCCGAGCCGGCCCGGGTGTCGTCCAGCTCGATCAGCGTTTGGCCGCTGCGCACGATATCGCCATCCGAAACCAGGATCTTCCTGATGATACCGCCTTCCAGATGCTGGATCGTCTTGCGGCTCGATTCCGATTCCACGACGCCGGACGCGATCGCGGCGCTCTCGAGAGGCGCGAGGCTCGCCCATGTCCCAAGCCCCAGCATGAAGCAGAGCACCAGCAGATTGCCCGCGACGGTGATGCCGCGAAGCCTTCCGCGCGGAGAGGTCGGCGTGGGCGTCGAACACCATGGAAATTCCAGAGGCTCGAAATCGTCGATTGCGGTCACCACGACGCCAGATCGCCGGGCGGGCGGGGGGCTCGCCGGCGCTCGCATGAGCTGGTCCCAGATCATGGGAAGTCTCGATACGGCGGGATGCGTCCATATGGTGAGAGAGTTCCAGATCATGGCGCAATCTGCGAAGTGACCTGGGGGCGGCTCAGGTGCCGTTCAAAGATGTCCTCGCTGTCGCCGAACGCGGCGACCGCACCGCCCTCCATGATGGCAATCTTGTCCGTGGCGGCGAGGAGACCCATCCGGTGAGTGACGACGACAAGGATGACGCCCGCGAGCTTCATGCGCTCGATGGCATCCAGGAGCATTCGCTCGCCCCCATAGTCGAGGCTGGCGTTGGGTTCGTCGAGAACGACGAGGCGTGGACTGCCGAAAAAGGCGCGGGCGAGACCGAGGCGCTGCCGATACCCGCGCGAGAAGGTTGCTTCGCTCTGAACCACCGTGTCGTACCCCAGCGGCAGGCCCATGATCGCCCCATGGATACCGACGAGCTTGGCCGCTTCGATGACTTTCCGTCGGTCGGCATCTTCAAGGCGTGCGATGATGTCGTTGATCGTGTCGCCGAGCAGGTTGATGTCCTGGGGGAGATATCCGAGGCGGTCGCCGCTTCGGCCCTCGCGAAGCAGCGAGACGTCGGTATTGTCGAGGAGGATACGGCCATGCGTTGGCATCGACAGCCCGGCGATCACCTGGCCGAGCAAGGACTTGCCTGACCCGGACGGACCGATGATGCCAAGGCATTCTCCGGGCATGAGGCTGAACGAGACACCGTTCAGCAGAAGATGGTTGGTCCCCGCAAGCCTCACGCCGACATTGTCGACGACGAGGCCGCTTGGCGCCTGCAGCGGAGAAACCTCCGCGCTCTGCTGCCGGGCGACGGGGAACGCGGCGAGAAGTGCGCCGAGCCGCTGACAGGCGCTCACGGCCGTCACGAGTGATTTCCAGCCTGCGACCGCACTTTCGACCGGCGCGAGCGCCCGGCTGAACATCAGCGTGGCAGCAAAGATGATGGCCGGACTCTTCCCGTGATCGAGGACGAGCCACGCGGCAGCCCCCATGATCAAGACCTGCGACAGCGCGCGAACCGGCTTGGTGGCCAGCGAGACGATCTCGCCTCGCCGGAGTGCCACATCGTGCTCTCTGCGGGCGTGCTGCGCGTCACGGTGGATCATGCGCGCAGCGCTATCGAACATTCCCATGGCGCGGATCATGTGGATGTTGCTCGCTGCAGTCTGGAGGCGGCCGCAGCTTCTGGACAGCGCGGCGCCGGATCTGAGCAGAACGTCTTCGGTGACCAGCTCTCCGGCAACCGTGAGCGCGAACAGGAAGGCGACGCAACAGGCGCCCACCACGCCGAGCAGGGGATGGATCAGAAAGAGGACAAGGAGAAACAGGGGCGCCCAGAGCGCGTCGAACAGCATCGGACATGCGCCGGACTCGACGAACTGGCGCAGCACCGTGAGATCCCGATATGCGCCCGACGCTTGCGTCCAATCGCTGCGAAGCGCCGATTCGAGGCCGGCCGAAAGCACGCAAGGACGAAGGCGATCGTCGAGCCAGGCGCCAAGGCGTCCCAGGACGGCGCGCCGCAATGCATCGAACACGCCGCCGACGACCACCGTGATCGCGACAATGAGCGTGAGCAGGAGCAAGGTGTCGCCACTCCGGCTCGACAACACCCGGTCGTAGATCTGAAGAAGATAGATCGAGGGCGCAAACAGGAGCAGGTTGTAGCTGCAGCTATACGCGAATACGAGACCGAGCGGTCCCGCGCAGGACCGGAGGGCCGCGTGCAGTGGCGTCCCTATCTGCGGCAGGATAGGCAACCGAATGGGCGGCATCAGCATGATCGTCACCGCCTGAAATCGAGGTCCGGCGCACTTGACCGATGGCCAACGCAATCCGGCAACGGCATCGGTAGATCATTGGCGTGAAATCCGGGACCGGCGGCCGCGGCCGCCGGTCCCGCCAGTCGGACGAGCGGCTGGTTAGAGCGTATCGAGATGGAAGGTCACTCCGCCACCCCATGCGAAGTTGCCGTCTCCGCCATCGCCGCCGATGCCGGCCACAACTTCCTGGTGCTGGTCCACCATGACCTTGTTGATCTGGGTGGCATCCGTATTGGCGTAGACCTTGGAGGTATCGTAGCCGCTGTAGGATTTTTGGCTTCCGTTCGACTCGGCGTCTCCGCCATGGGCCTTCGAAAAATACGAGGCCTTGGCGTTTGCGCCGCCGGCATCCCAATCCGCCGTCTGTTTGACGTGATCGCCGGTGTTCACGTGCACGTCGGCACCTTCCGCCTTGTTGGTCGGATCGTAGTTGACAGTCGGCTTGCTGATGATGGCTCCCTTGAAAGTACCGTCGCCGCCATTTCCGGCACTTTGACCACCGGTGTCGATCGATTTGACTTTGATCGTATCCGAGATGTTGATTGCCTTTGGCATCATTTGAGGCCTCCGTCGGTTTGTTGGCTGTCGTGCAACATCCATCCCGATCAGGCGGACGCGCGCGGCAAGTCTGGTCCGCCCACGCGCGATGGCGATAGATGTCAAATCGGACACGATCCGGTTTGGTGGGCCTACGTACGAAAGTACGACATTTCGTCAGGAGAGGCGCCTCTGCGCGGGCTTTGCATGCGAAGAGTGGCGACGGCGCGTGCCGCGATGCGATCGGCTATGCGAGCGATGCGACGTTTCGCTATGCCACCAGGTGAAGATCCGACAAGAGATGCGCGGCATCGCCACCCAGTGCGAGATTGCCGTGGCCGCCGTCCCCGCCAACGCCGGCGATCTGGACCGCACTCTGGTCGATGTGCACGTTGTTGACCTGATCGGCTACGGCCGTCGAATGGGGACCTGCGATTGCGATGTTGATGGGTGCATAGATCGCGACGCTGACGTCGATCAGACTGCCGGCAAAATAGCCGTTGCCGCCATTGCCTGCGCTGTTCGAACCGGTCGCGATCGTATCGGAGCCGCCCCACAGATTATGGGAGAGAAGGCTTGCATGGCCGCCCGCTGCGGCGTTGTCGTTGCCGCCGTGCCCGCCAATGCCAGCGATCTGAACCGCGGATTGATCCACGGAGACATCATTTATCTGGACCGCGTAAGTGCTGGAGCCATAGCCCGCGATTGCGATGTTGATCGGGTTGTACACTACAAACGAGGTATGGACGAGTTCACCGTAGAACACGCCGTCACCGCCATTGCCGGCCTGGCTTCCGCCCGTTTGAACGCCAAAGACGCCGCCTCCGTTGCTTGATCCCCAGCTGGGGTCGAGCGTCATGACGCTGCCGCCGGCGGCCAAATTGCCATGTCCGCCACTTCCGCCGACGCCCGCGATCTGAGTGGCCGATTGATCGATATCCACCGTGTTCGATTGACTTGCATGCGCAGTGCCGCCCGAGGCCGCCACCGCAATATTGATCGGATGATAGATCACCACGGGAGCGTCCACGATCGCACCCGAGAAATAGCCGCCGCCGCCGTTTCCGGCGCCGTTGTCACCGCTCGCGATCACGCCGGCGCCTAAGGACGTACTGACGCTGCCTCCCGATGCAATGTTGTCATTGCCGCCATGGCCGCCGACGCCGGCCATCTGAAAGGCGGACTGATCGACATTCAAATTGTTGGACTGGTTGGCCAGGGCGACCGAGCCGTATCCCAAGCTCACCGAGATGTTGATCGGTTGATAGATCAACAGGGACGCGTGAATGATGCTTCCGTAGAAGTAGCCATCTCCGCCGTTTCCGGCCGTGTTGGCTCCGCTCTCGACCGCAGCAATGCCCATCCCGGGATGTGATGCGCCGGAAGCGGGCGTGGTGGACGAAGCATCCAGGCCCGCCGCAGCGTGGTTGCCGACGTGGCCGCCCGTGTCGCCCACCGACGTGGGATGTTTGGATTGAATCGGGTCGGAGTCATTGTGCTGGGTGTTCGCGCTCGCGGGGTGCGCTCCAGAATCTGCAAATTGACCTGCAAACGGGCGGGGACCGTGGACTAGGGCGCCACCGCCAACCGCGTCAGTCAGGAACGGTGCGCTCGGTGCCGGACCCGCTTCGTCGTCACCATCGTACCCATCGTGGCGATGGGAGGCGTGATGCAGCCGGATTCCATCCGACATCCGCGAAAAATCCATCGTAGCCTCCCTCATCGCAATCGCTCCGCGCGATCGGACGGGTTCTGCACTCCGGACAGACTGTCATCCCGGGAAGGTCGAATGCCCAGTCGTCAGTTCGGATATAGCGCTTCGTCTGGCACCCGTAACATCGGCTACATCCGTTCGGGTAAACAGCCTTTGCAACTTTGCGTGGGCCGATGCTTGAAAGTGCGACCTTGAGGGGATGGCGAAAATGGACAATCGAGCTGACGGCCAGATCGCCTGCGGCCAAAATGAATCCACGGCGTTGCCGGATTTAAGTCGCATTGCGACCTAGGTCACGGCCAACGCTCCCGTCCGGGCAGGGGCGCAACACCGGGGTTTTCCATGTCCGGTCATTTGCGAGTTTATTGCGCCGCTTTTACGCTTATTGCAGGTCTCTCGACATCATCCGCGTTTTCGACGCCTCTTTCCGAACTCTTCAATGCCGGTCCCGCCACAGCCCCTGCGCCCGCTTCCGCGGAAGCAGAGTGCTTGACGCGGCCCGGCAAGTCGACCGCCGATGGCCAGCACTGGGTCTATCGGGTGGAAGGCCAGCGCAGATGCTGGTTCCAGATCGCCGAAGGAACTGAGAGGGCGAAGAAGCTGGTTCAGCAACGCGCCACCAAACATCGTGTCGCCGCGGCCGAAGAGAACCAGACCGCGGCGCGCAAGCGGAAGACGGTGGTGGATGCGCGCGCGGAGCTGCCGCGCTCCGCACCTGCGGATACGTCCCGGCCGAGCCCGTCCGTGCCCGCGCAGGTGGTTGATGCCAGTCCCGTCCTCGCCACCGGGATCGCAACCCGCGCGTCGCCGGCCCCCCTTTCCAAACGCGACCGGCTCACGGCCGACGAGATCACGCCGCGCCAGGTCGACGTGGAGGCACTCCTTGCGGCGGCGCCAGCCGCCAGTGACGTGGTTGCCGCCTCGGCGGCGCCGCTCGCCTTTTCCGCCGCAGAGGCGGGCGATGACGGACGGGTTTGGACCTGGCTTGGCATGCTGCTGATGGCTTTGGGGCTTGTCTCCGTCTTGAGCGCGAGTCTAACCATTCGGTGGGCCGCGCTGCTGCCCCAGCTATTATTCGCTTGCCAGCGGCGAGTTGACGCCAGCAGGCAGAATGGGCCTCGAGCTCCCTGGCGGCGCGGCTCCCTGTTTGGGTCCAACAGGGCTTATGGGGCAATGCCTGGCGTCGCTCAACACCACAGCTTTCAGCACCGATCGCGGTGAGTATCTGGAGGCTTCTCTTGTCGAGGGCGAGTTCTCTCGAGAAATTTCATGCGTTCGCTCAATCGCGAGCCGCCGGGCGCCCTGCCTATTCGGAAACAACCCAGTTTCGCAGACCATCGATCGTGCGAAATCCGTCGGCGGCGTAGCAGCGGATCGATGGATGGAAGCCTTGCGTCATCTCGGCAAGCGCGTGTCCTGGACCGAGGTCCAGGACTTGATCGACCCCGAGCTCTACGAGAGCCTCCAGCGTCGCCGCCCAGTCGATCGGGCGCGCGATCTGGCATGCGAGCTTTGCTGTCGCATCGGTCACGGAGAAGATGCGCTCGCCGCCATCCCCTGCGAGGAGGGTTCGTTGGTCTGCGACAGGAGCGCGTCTGCTGGTCGCAAGCGCTTGCTGCAAGGGCGTGCAGGCCGGTTCGAGACGCGTCGTATGCGAGGCGATTTTGACGGCGAGAAGACCGGCGCGGGCGGCGCCCTGTGTCGTCGCCTCCTGACAGAGGGCGATGACATCGCACTCCGCGCCTCCAACCACGACAAGAAGGCCGGGATTCCTGATTGCGATCTCGCAGCGGTGCGTCTCGAGCAGGTGTTCGAGCGTGGCTCGTTCGAGCCCGCGGACATAGCCGAGCCGCCCATCCGGCCCCGCCACGCCGTCCATCAATCGGGCGCGGATATCGGTCAGTCGCAACGCTTCGGCGGCGGTCCATATTCCCGCAACGCTCCAGGCCGCCATCTCGCCGACGCTGTAGCCCGTGACAGCGGTTCCCTCAGTCAGCAAGTCCGCGATACAGGCGTGGATCGCGAGCGCCGATGTGACGGTCAGGATCTGGCTGGCATGGTTGGCGGACAGCTCGTCCGCGCGGCGCGTCCTTATGAACTTCCGCGGATCTTCGCCGAGACAAGCGGTCGCAGCGGCGAAGACCGATTCCGCAGCAGGCCGATCGGCGACGAGATCGAAGATATTGTCCGACAGGGTGCCTTGTCCGCCGCAGAGCAGTGCAAGCATCAGGGGGCCAGCCGGTCGACGAAGAGAGCGTCCACGAACAGAGCCATGGCGAGCAGATCTGCCGATCCGCCCGGACTGAGATTGCGCGCGACAAACGCCTGGTGAATGCCGTCGGCGTGTTTGCGCCAGCCTGGGCAACCGATTCCGCCCGCGGCAAGGAATGCGGATGCGCTGGCCTGCGCGAAGCGCAATCCGTCAACTCCGCCCCTGTGCAACAGATTGGTGTCGGCAACATCTGCGATCAGCGCCATGCAGGTCTGAACCCGAACCGCCTCCTCATCCCGAGGCGCGATCGTCCGCGCCGCATGCAGCGCGGGAAGGGCGATGTCATAGACGGAGGGGAAGCCACAAGCCGCTTCTGCCCTGGCGCCGCCGGCGCCGTAGCGACGTGACGCCACGGCGCCGTGGCTGCGTAGGGATATCGGGCCTGCGTAGATGGCGTCGCCCCAACGTTGCGACACCAATTCGCCGAGCGGCTTGCGAATGCCGAGAGCGCCGCGATACCCGGCCGCGGCGCAGAGCAGACCCAGTCCGAAGATCGCGCCGCGATGCGTGTTCACACCTGAGGTCGCCGCCAACATCGCGCGCTCCGCCGCAACCCCGATCGCGCGCAACCGGTCCATGCCGGCGCCCTCGGCGCCCGCGGCTGCGAGGTCGTGGAAGAACGGAGCCAGCGTGTCGGCACTTCGGCACAGGAGCCCGGCGTCCATATCGCGATGCGCGCCGTTGTCGACGTGGCTGACGAGCCCCGGCTTCGGATAGGTCTCGACTTCGAGCTTCAGGCACAGCGATGCGAGATGACCGAGCTGCTCCGCGCGGAGCGCGCGTTGCGGCGGCGCTTGCCATCTCAGCGCGACATTCATGACGCGCCACCCGCGAGAAACGCCGCACGCGTGGTGACATGAACGCCGGCCGCGCCCTTGACGAGGACTTCGTCCTCGTCAGCGCCGGTCAGCTCGCGCCATTGCACACCGCCGGCGTGATAGACGATCTCGCCGTCGAGCCGCATCGGTGCCGTCTCTGCGATCCGCGCGATGTCGGACGGCAGGGTGTTCGCGTGCCTCGCCGACGACAGCGGCCAGAGCAGGTCGAGGTCAGATCCATCGGACAGATAGGGCAGGCCGGTGAGATGCTGCCAGGCCAGACTGCCGTACGTGCGCGTCTCAGGCAGAAGGCGGACGAGCAGGTCGATGGTCTGGCGCCACGACGCCGGCGCGGCTGCTGCCGTATCCGCCAGCAATGGCGGCGGAGCATGCGCGATGAGTTCGCCGGGGGCGAGCGCGACCGCGATACGCCGCTTGCCGTGGCTCGGCGGCAGCGGCAGGCCGAGCGGAATCATGCCTGCGGGGTCGTTGCAGGCCGGCCGGCGAACCACGAGCGGGCGGCCGGTGCGCGCCCAGCCCTCGATGATCGGCTCGCTGGTAAGCGCGGGATTTCGGCTCATCGCGGCCGCCCATCCGGTGGCCGAGGCCGTCACCATCGTATGGCGCTGGAGGGCTTCAGCCACGTGGCGCCCCCTGATGCGCGGCTGCCGCGAGCGTGACAACCCGATCGGCGATCTCGGCCGCCTTCCGCCGGCCGCCACGCTCGGCGCCGAGCCGGGCGCGATCGTCCTGTCCCTGCGGCCGTTGCAGCACGGCCGCAAGCTGCGGCGCCAAAGGCGCATTTTCATCCCAGACGGCGTGAATGCCGCCGGTCTGCACCATGTTGTCGAGGCCAGGCGCGAACACCGGCGTCGCTTCCGCCTTGGCCTTCAGCACATCGATCGGCAGCTTGGTGACCCGCGCCATCGACGGCAGATCCATCACGGCGGGATGCGCTCCGGGCAGCGCCACCAGCGTAGCCGTGGCGAGCGCGGTGGCGATGAACGCACCGGCCGCGCTGCCGCCATAGAGCAGGCCGACGGTGCGGTGTCCTTCGGCTTCGGCCAGCAGCAGGGTCTTGGCGAGATGCGACAGATACTCGCTGAGGCCGAGCAACTCGTCGCGCTTGCTCATGCGCTGGCTGGCGGAATCCACCAGGACCAGGATCGGCGCGCGATCGCCGGATTTGACGATCTCAATCACGCGCCCTGCGAGCACGATCGCCTCGTCGACGCCGAGCGGCTGACCCTGCGTGATGCCCAGCACGTGGACGGGACCTCCACCGGGAAGGATCGCCTGTCCCGCGATCATCGCGCCCGTGGTTGCGATCTTGCTGCCGTTTGGAAAGAGACTGGCCAGGATGTCATCGAGCGTCATCGGCGTTCTCCCTGTTGTCTGCCGCGCGAAGAAATGCGCCGGTCGGAAGCGCGGGAATCTCCGTCGGCTTGTCGATGCCGAGTGCCTGCCAGATCTCGACGGCGTCCGCGGCCTCGCCGAAACGCTGCAGCCGCCGCTCAAGGCGGTTCTGCTCGGCCTCGAGAGTTGCAGCGTTACAGCCTCGCTCGATCCCGAGCGCGTCGATCGCCGCCCCGCGAAACGCCTGCGCCTCGTCGTCGACGAACGCATCAGCGCCGCCGATCAGATAGCGGTGCTTGCCGCCCATGGTGCGCCACACCAGCGCGCGATCGCGCGAGTCGAATTCCTCGATACCCCTGTTGGTCTCGATGACCTCGGGGCCGCTGACACTGAGCCGGCCTTGTTCCGAGATAATCAGGTGCGAACAGGTGCCGGCGATCAGGCTTCCGCCGCCATAGCATCCGGCGCGCCCGCCGATCAGCCCGACGACGTTGATGCCGGCGCGCCGTGCCTCGATGATCGCGCGCATGATCTCGGCGATGGCGAGCTCGCCCGCATTGGCTTCCTGAAGCCGCACGCCGCCGGTGTCGAACAGGATCAGTACGTCCTGATGAAGCGCACGCGCGGCGCGCAAGAGGCCCGTGAGCTTGGCGCCATGGACCTCGCCGAAGGCACCGCCCATGAAGCGTCCCTCCTGCGCCGCGACGAGCACGGGCGCGCCGTCCAGGCGGCCGCGCCCGACGACGATGCCGTCGTCGAACTGCTCCGGCAGGTCGAAGATCGCCAGATGCGGGCTCATCTCGCGCAGCTCGGGGCCGATGAGTTCGGTAAAGCTGCTGGCGTCGACGAGCGCGTCGATACGCTGGCGGGCGCTGGCCTCGTACCAGCTCAGCGAAACATTGTCGGCTGTGGCCGCTGTCATCGTTCCGGCTCCTCGATCTTACGGACGCCTTGCGCAAGGCGCAGCGCCACTGTGTCGGGCCTGGCTCCGCCGTCATTGATGGAAATGCGCAAGCCCCCGGCGGAGCGGCGGGCGACGAAGTCGCGGACCACGGCGTCCCAGACCATGCCGAAGCCATGAGCGGCCGTTGCGATGTCGATCGTGCAGACATCTGCTGGCGAGACGCGTTCCAGCAGCACCTCGAGATTGCCGGAGGCGACGACGCCGACGATCGCCTGGGTGCGGGTGCCGCCGGCGCATCTCCGGGCAGTCAGTCTGAAGCTGAGCTTTTCCATGCAAAACTCCTCACCAATTGCGAAAGCGGCTGGGCGGGCGGTAGAGACCGCCGGAGGCCAGCATGAGGTCCTTGATCGAGCGGGCCGCCAGCAGGCGCCGGTCGGCGTCGAGCGGATCGATGCCGAGATCCTCGGGGCGCTGGATCACGCCGCGCTGCCTGAGCTGTTCGACCAGTTTCGCATCACGCGCGCGTCCGATGTCGGTGTAGCCGGCAACGCCGCGGATCGCCTGCTCGCGCTCGTCCTTGCTACGGCACATCAGCAGGTTGGCAATGCCTTCCTCGGTGACGATGTGGGTGACGTCGTCCGAGTAGACCATGACGGGCGCGAGACCGAGCTTGAGCTCGCGCGCCAGATCGAGCGCATCGAGCCGCTCGACGAACAGCGGGGCATTGCGCTCGCCGAAGGTTTCGCCGATCTGCACCACCAGCTTGCGGCCGCGGCGCAGCGCCGCGTTGGAGTCGGGATCGGCTTCGGCGCCGGCCTTGAGCCAGGGTTCGCTCGGGTGGCGCCGGCCGCGCGGGTCGGAGCCCATGTTAGGCGCACCGCCGAAGCCGGCGATGCGGCTGGTCGTCACCGTCGAGCTGTGGCCCTCGAGGTCGATCTGGAGCGTCGATCCGATGAACATGTCGCAGGCATAGAGGCCCGCTGTCTGGCAGAAGGCGCGGTTCGATCGCAGCGAGCCGTCGGGACCCGTGAAGAAGACATCGGAACGCGCCGCGACGTAATCCTCCATGCCGACTTCCGAGCCGAAACAGTGGATCTGGTCGACCCAGCCGGATTCGATCGCCGGAATGATCGTGGGATGCGGATTGAGCGCGAAATGGGTGCAGATCTTGCCCTTGAGGCCGAGCCTTTCGCCATAAGTCGGCAGCAGCAGCTCGATCGCGGCGGTGTTGAAGCCGATGCCATGGTTGAGCCGGCGCACGCCGTAGGGCGCGTAGATGCCCTTGATCGCGAGCATTGCCGTCAGGATCTGGGTCTCGGTGATCGCGGCCGGGTCGCGGGTGAAGAGCGGCTCGACATAGAAGGGGCGGCCGGCCTCGACCACGAAATGCACGAGGTCGCCGGGAATATCGACGCGCGGCACCTTGTCGACGATTTCGGTGACCTGCGCCACGACGAGACCGTTCTTGTAGCTCGTCGCCTCGACCACCGTCGGCGTGTCTTCGGTGTTCGGCCCCGTATAGAGATTGCCGTCCTTGTCGGCGCTCACCGCCGCGATGAGTGCGACGTTCGGCGTGAGATCGATGAAATACCGGGCGAACAGCTCGAGGTATGTGTGCACGGCCCCGAGCTCGATCTTGCGGCCGAACAGCATGCGCGCGATGCGGGCCGCTTGCGGCCCCGAATAGGAGAAGTCGAGCCGTCGCGCGATTCCCTTGTCGAAGATGTCGAGGTGGGCGGGCAGGACCACCCCCGACTGCACCATGTGCAGGTCATGGACATCCTGGGGGTCGAGGTTCGCGAGCGCCGAGGCGAGGATGTCGGCCTGCTTCTGATTATCGCCCTCCAGGCACACCCGGTCCCCTGACCGGATCACCGCCCTCAGGAATGCAGGCAGGTTCGCAATGGGCACCATCTTGCCCTTCGCGTGCTGGCCGCCGGCCGCCAGGCGCTCCGCCAGGGCGGCCTTTTGCATACCCCAATCGCTCATTTCGGCTCCTTGGCATGCGGGGTTGGCTTTCGAGGGCCTTAATGTATGCGTATTGCCCTCCAATGTCAATTAGTGTATACACAAACTCATAAGCGATGGATATTCGCATACACAGGAGGGAATTTACGATGCGAATGCATGCAGATAGTCCAAGTCCTGGGGGTCGTGCCTTGCTCGCCGAGGGGAGGCGCCCGTGACCATTTCCGGCGTAGCGCTGCTCGCGATCTGCACCCTCTTAGGGGGCCTGCTGGGGGACCTGCTCGGCGTCGCCCTCGGTGTGAAGGCCAATGTTGGCGGCGTGGGCATCGCCATGATGTTCTTGATCGCGGCCCGGCTCTGGCTGGTGCGGCACGGCATACTCAGCCACGGGCTCAAGACCGGCGTCGAGTTCTGGGGCAGCTTCTACATTCCGATCGTGGTCGCCATGGCCGCGCAGCAGAACGTGGTCGCCGCGGCAAAAGGCGGTCCGATCGTCGTCATTGCGGGGATCGGCGCGGTCGCGGTGTGTTTCGCGATGGTGGCCCTGATCGGGCGGTTCAGCGGTCGTGTCGAGACCATGGACGAGATCGAGGCGCGAGAGGCCGAGGCGCTCGCTGCACCTGTGCCCCACTTCAAGTCCGGGAGGATCGGATGACCATGACGTCTCACATTCTCGCCGCCAATGCGCTGATCACCGCGTTCGCGGCCGTCGGAATCCTGATGTGGATCTCCGGGGCGATCTCGAAATATCTCACCTTCGGGCGCATTCACGCCTCGGCGATTGCGATCATGCTGGGCCTCGCGCTGGCCTTTTGGGGAGGCATCTCCACCGGCGGCGAGAAGGGCGTGGCCGACCTGCCGGCCCTGGCCGGGATCGGCCTGATGGGCGGAGCGATGCTGCGCGATTTCGCCATCGTCGCCACCGCCTTCGAGGTCGATGTCGTCCATGCGCGCAAGGCCGGGGTGATCGGTGCGGTCGCACTCGGACTGGGAACGGTGGTGCCGTTCATTCTCGGCGTGTTCGTCGCCGCGGCGTTTGGCTACACTGACGCGGAATCGCTGACGACGATCGGCGCCGGAGCGGTCACCTACATCGTGGGCCCGGTCACGGGCGCGGCGATCGGTGCATCCTCACCGGTTATTGCGCTCTCGATCGCGACCGGTGTATTCAAGGCGGTGATCGTCATGATCGGCACGCCCTTTGTGGCGAAGATGATCGGCCTGAACAATCCGCGTAGCGCGATGGTGTTTGGCGGCTTGATGGGAACGGTCAGCGGCGTGTCTGGAGGGTTGGCGGCGACGGACCGGCGTCTGGTGCCCTACGGTGCGCTGACGGCGACATTCCACACCGGGCTCGGATGCCTGGTCGCACCCTCGATCCTTTACTTCGCGGTGCGCGCGATCACGGGAGGCTGAATGGCAGAAGTATTGAAGGTCGCAGTCGACGCGGAGGACGATGGCGGGCTGCTCTCCGATCGCATCCGGAACGCGCTCACGGACGAGATTGCCTCGGGTGCACTTGTCGCCGGTTCGGCCCTGGAAGAGCAGCAGCTTGCCGATCGTTTTGGAGCTTCCCGCACGCCGGTGCGGGAGGCGCTTCGCCAGCTCGTGGTCAGCGGCCTCGTCGAGGTGCGCGGCCGCCGCGGCCTCGTCGTTGCGCGGATGACGCCGGAGCGCATCATGGACATGTTCGAGACCAGCGCCGAGGTGGAAGCCATGTGCGTCAGGCTCGCGACCTACCGCATGACGCCACTCGAGCGCAGCCATCTGATCGAGCTCCATGACGCTTCGCTCAAGATGGTCGAGGCGAACGATGTCGACGCCTATGACGCGTTCAACCGGGAATTCCACGAATGCATCTACCGCGCAACGCACAACTCGTTTCTCGCCGAGCAGGCGCAGGACGTGCGTTCGCGGCTCAGCGCCTTCCGCCGCACCCAATTGCGGCAGGGCGATCGCATTCGCAAGTCCCGCGACGAGCATGACGCCATCATGCAGGCGATCGCGGAAGGTGACGGAGAGACCGCCGCGCGCCGAATGCGTGCGCACATGCTGAATGCCGCGTCCGCGCTCAGGCGCTACATCGATGATCGCCTCGGCTGAGTAGCCCGATCGCACGTCGGGCCGATAGCTTGACCGCATCCGGCGGCCGCAGGCATGGACCATTGGTAAGGTCGCGTACCCATTCTGCCTGATCGAGGCACGCCGCGCTCGTATCGCGCCGAGCGGCTTGAGCGCGGCGTCAAATATTTCTACATCCACTCAGATCCGTTCCTGCGTGCCGGTTTGACAGGTATCAGGAAGCTGTTAGGCCAATAGTCCGAAGCAAAACATACGCAACGAACCGTACTCCTGCGGCTTGGGCCGGCGCCTGGCTTGAGACGCTGGTCCTTGTCCCTAGGCATAGGGACAGACACGGCCCTGCGATCCGCTTAGGGTCGCTCGCCTGGTTGCTCGTAAGCCCGGGACAGGGCCTGAACATCGGACGATCTCCTCCGGGTCCTTGATGCCGCCCGCGGGGGCCGATGCAACCGGCCGAAGCACTGGGGCGGACAGGGAGGAGCTGCATGACGATCGGTTTCACGCGAGTTTGTCTTGTTGTGGCCTGTGCACTTTATGGATACGCGGCGCGCGCGGAAATCAAAGTCGGAATTGTGATTTCGGCCACCGGCCCGGGATCTGCGCTGGGGCAACCCCAGCTCAAGACTGTCGCGGCTCTGCCAAAAGAGATCGGCGGAGAGAAGGTGACCTACATCATCCTGGACGACGAGTCTGACTCCACCAAAGGGATCCAGAACGCGCGCCGGCTCGTGATCCAGGACAAGGTCGACGTGCTGGTCGGGTCTTCTCTGACGCCGGTGACCATGCCGATGCTCGACGTCGCGCTGGAGTCGAAGACGCCGCTGCTATCGCTTGCGGCCGCCACCGCCATCGTTCAGCCGCTGGACGACAAACGGGCGTGGGCCTTCAAGGTCGTCCCCAACGATGACCTGATGGCGAGCGCCATTCTCAAATACATCGCGAAATCCGGCGCGAAGACGCTTGGCTTTATCGGTGTTTCGGATGGGTATGGCGAAGGTTACTATAAAGAGGTGAGCCGCCTTGCGCCGACCCTGGGCCTGACGGTGACGACACATGAAGTCTACGCGCGTGCGGACACCAGCGTCACCGGCCAGGCGTTGAAGGTGATGTCAACGAATCCTGACGCCGTCTTCATTGCTTCCGCAGGCACCCCGGCGGTCCTGCCGCAACAGGCGCTCCGTGAGCGCGGATACACCGGAAAGATCTTTCAGACGCATGGCGTAGCCAGCGAGGAGTTCATCAAGCTCGGAGGCGCGACCGTCGAAGGCGCTATTTTCGCCGGCGAGGCCTTTACCGTTGCGGCCGATCTTCCGGCGGGAGATCCGTTCCGTCACGCGACGGAGCAGTTCGTGACCGCCTATGAGGCGGTGAACGGTCAGAAGCCCAATATGTTCGCGGCTCACCTCTGGGATGTCGTCGCGCTGATCGGGAAAGCTGCTCCGAACGCGCTGAAGACGACGAAGCCGGGTACGCCCGAGTTTCGTGCAGCTCTGCGGGACGAACTCGAGCGCGGGGAGAACGTCTATCTCAACAACGGGCTGTCGAACATGAGCAAGACCGACCACAACGGCTATGATGAACGCTCAGCCTTTTTGATCAAGGTCGAGGGCGGGAAGTTCCGCTTGGCGAAATAGCAGCGCGCCATCCTCGGGAAGACGCGATGTTGAAGCCGAGCTTCTCGTCGGTGATCTCGACTCGTCAGCCTGGAGGACAAGGCTTCACGCCGTCAGCGCGCCACGAGAGGAACATAGTGTTCGAGTTCGGGATCGGGGAAATGGATCGTTCGGCCAAGCTCCGCGGAGCGATAGAGCCCCATAAGCATTTCCATGACGCCGACCCCGTCATCGAAGGTTTCTGCCGGACTCATGCCTCGCCTGAATGCCTCCACCATATGGCGGTTCTCGTCGGTGTAGCCGTAGATGCCGGCTTCGTCCTCGACGACCGGCATCAGACCTTGCTCGGAATTCTGCTTCTCGACGAGGTCTTCGCCCTCTGATCCGCTGATCGCGCGGGAAAGGAAGACCTTGAGGCCAGTCGAGAGCGAGGAGAACTCCATCGAATATTCGGGACCAAGCAATTCAAGCTGGATGCGCAGGCCCGCGCCGACATACGCCCATGAGGTTGTCGCCTCGATCATCAATTGATACCCGTCGGTATCTTCCATCGTAAGTATCCCGCGCGCGAAATCTTCGACCGGACGTTTGGTGAAATCGACCCCCATTCGCCTCTTGAGGTCGGCAGCGTAGTGGGGGCGCGTCCATTTGAGATTGGCCGTCGTGGCGCTGGCACTGAGCAGCCGTAGGGAGTCGCGCTTTGCGCCTGGCGCGGTCAGCATGAAGCGTGCGACCTCGACTGAATGGCACATCATGTCGGAGAGCACGCCCCCTCCTTGTTTGTCGCCTTGCCAGAACCACGGCTCGTGCGGTCCTGAATGCTCCTCGGCGGCACGCGCGAGATAGGGGCGTCCACTTCCGGGTACGGCTCGGCGCCAGATGATGTCCTTGCCGCGCATCACCGCGGTCGAGAAAAGCTGGTTCTCCAGATAACCGTGAAGCAGGCCTGCATCTTCGACGAGCCTGCGCATCTCCCGTGCTTCGGCAAGCGTGCGGGCGAGTGGCTTTTCGCAGGCGATGGCGCGCAGGGGAGCCCCGGCCTTGGTCACGCGGTGGATCTCGCGCATGATGTCGAGACGGCTGTCGTTCGGCGTCAACAGCCAAAGCGCGTCGACCTCGCCGGACATTGCCATCGCCTCGATGCTGTCAAACACATGCGCCGGCCCAAGGCCAAGATTGCGCGCCTTGTCGGCGATGCGCGTCCGTCGCTCGGCGGAACGGCTGTAGACGCCGCCGACGCTGACGTTGCGCACGCCGAGCATGGACTGCAGATGGAACGCGGCGATGAAGCCGCTGCCGACAAGGCCGATGCGCAGCATTGGAAGTTCCGTGAGCTTCTGCATGTCAGAGACCTCCTTCAATGAAAATGTGGTGGTTCAGACCGACGTGGGCGTCCTGCGTTGCCTGCCCGGGATCGCGGCCAGCAGTGCCTGCGTGTAGGGATGCTCCGGCCGTGTCAGTAGATCTGCCGTCGGCCTGATCTCGACGATTTCTCCGAGGCGCATCACTGCGATCCTGTCGCAGACCTGGGCCGCGACGTTGAGATCGTGGGTGATGAACAGCACCGCCAGCCGCAGCCGCGCCTTCAACGTCTCGAGCAAGGTGAGCACCTGCGCCTGGACAGAGACGTCGAGTGCCGACACCGGTTCGTCGGCCACCAGCACCTCTGGGTCGAGCGCCAGCGCGCGCGCAATTCCGATCCGCTGGCGTTGCCCTCCGGAGAATTCATGCGGAAAGCGTCGCGCGGCGCTCGGGTCGAGTCCCACGAGTGCCAGCAGTTCCTCGGCACGTGCGAAGGCCTGCGCCGGCGGGACGCCGTGCGCGATCGGTCCGTCGGCGATAATTCGCCCGACGCGGCGACGCGGATTGAGCGAGGCGAAGGGATCCTGGAACACCATTTGGACGTGCTTGCGGGCGGCCCGCAGGCCGGCACCGCGAGCCTCGGAGAAATCCAGTTCGCCGATACGGACCACACCGGCATCGGCGTCGGTGAGACGCATCACCAGCCGACCGATCGTGCTCTTGCCCGAGCCGGACTCTCCAACGAGGCCGAGCGTCTCGCCGCGCCGGATTTCGAAGGTCACATTCTTTACGGCTGCGACCTCGGTCTGCGAGCTGAACCAGTCGCTGCCACGATAGATCTTCGCAAGTCCGGTCGCGGCGCAGGCGATCGGTTCGTCCTCGACCCGGACCCGGACCGGCGGGGTCCCGCCGGGCACCGCGGCGAGCAGCCGACGCGTATAGGGATGCTGCGGGCGTTCGAGCACGTCCTCCACGGACCCCTGTTCGACGACGCGACCCTTCTCCATGACCGCGACGCGGTCCGCGATGTCGGCGACGACGCCGAAATCATGGGTGATGAACAGCACCGCCATGCCGCGCCGCTGCTGAATGTCCCGGATCAACCGAAGGATCTGCGCCTGTGTCGTGACGTCGAGTGCCGTGGTTGGTTCGTCCGCGACCAGGATCGATGGTTCGAGCGCAAGGGCCATTGCGATCATGGCACGCTGACGCTGGCCACCCGACAACTGATGCGGGTAGCTATGGATGATCCGCTCGAGGTCGCGCATGCCTACCTCTTCGAGGAGGGCGCGCAAGTGGGTTTGCCGCTCAGTTGGCGTGAATTGTCCGTGCGCCTCGAACGCTTCCATGATCTGGTCGCCGATCCTGATCACAGGATTGAGCGCTGTCATCGGTTCCTGGAAGATCATCGCAATGCGTCGCCCGCGCAACGTCCGCCATTCTGCTGCGGGGAGGTTCAGCAAATCGCGTCCCTCAAAGTGTATGGCCCCTGCAACCGGGCGAATGGCCCTGGGCAGCAGGCCCATGACAGCAGAGGCGCAGACCGATTTACCGGAGCCGGATTCACCGACGACGCAGAGAATTTGTCGCGGATGCAGAGCAAGCGAAACATCCTCGACGGCAGATGCGCGATCCCCGCCGGCGGGCAGCGCCAGCGTCAGCCGTTCGATCGACAGGATCGCCTCTGTTGTCTCGCTCATGCTGCCCGATCCGACATCACGTCATTCTCATCCTGGTCACGCCGCCAGTGCAATGCCGTCCTTGCGATGGTCCGACGCGCCGAGAATGACGCCCCTGGAATGATCGACGTGCACGGCCTGACAACCTCCGAGCGGTTCGTCCGCCCAGATCACGCGATGACCGCGCGCAATCAATTCGTCGGCGACGGAGCCGGGAATCGTGGGTTCGAGGCTCAGCGTGCCATCAAACGCAAAGCTGCGCGGCGCATCCGAGGACTGCTGAATGTCGAGCCCACGATCGAGCACGCCGCTCAGGATCTGCATATGTCCCGCCGCCTGGTATTGTCCACCCATCACGCCAAAGGCCATGATCGGCTTGCCATGCTTCGCCAGCAGACCCGGAATGATGGTGTGAAAGGGACGTTTTCGCGGCGCAATCGCATTGGGATGTCCTTCGAGAAGGGAGAATCCCGAACCCCGGTTCTGCAATAGCACGCCAGCGCGAGGAGCGTAGATGCCGCTGCCGAACGCGAAGAAAAGCGAATTGATGAAAGATACCATGTTGCCGTCGCGATCGGCGACTGCAACGTAAGCCGTGTCACGATGAACAGGCATGTCAAAATCTGCTGATGCGCTGGCACGCTTCAGGTCGATGGAGGAGCGCAATGCCGCGACTGATGCCTCCGAGAGTAGCGAGTCGACATCGAGCGGACGGAATGCCGGATCAGCGACCAGCGCGTCACGCTGCCGGTAGGCCGCCTTGGTTGCCTCGGCAAGGAGGTGAATGCGATCCACCTCGCCGAGCGCCGGATTGGCCATGTCGAAGCCGGCAAGGATGCGGGCGATCAGCAGCGCCGCGACGCCCTGTCCGTTAGGTGGACATTGCAGGATTTGATGATCGCGGTAGTCGGCGCTGATCGGCTCGACGTACTCCGATCGGGCACTTGCGAGATCTTCAAGCTGCATCAATCCGCCCAGCGCCTTCAATGTCGCGACGATTTCTTCGGCGACGGCACCTTCGTAAAACGCGGCGCGGCCCTCGCGTGCGATCCGGCGCAGCGTCGCGCCAAGTGCGGGATGATTGAGCTTGCTGCCGACGACGGGCGCGGCGCCACCGGGCAGATAGACCGGTACGCCAGTCTGATGTCGTTCGATGCGATCGGCGTAGCGTGCCCAATCCAGCGCGGCGCGGGGCGTCACCACAAAGCCGGTCTCGGCCGCGCGGATCGCCGGCGCCAGAACCTCGTCAAGGCCTTTTGAACCATAGTCGCCAGAGAGGCGGCACCAGGCATCGACCGCACCCGGAACTGTGACTGCATGGGGTGAATCGTCCGGGATCGACGCCAGCCCGCGTTGCCGAAACCAGCCGGGTTCCGCCTTCGCCGGCGCTCGGCCCGAGCCGTTGACAGCGACGGGTTTGCCGGAGGCAGGAGCATAGATCGCAAAGCAGTCGCCGCCGATGCCGGTCATATGCGGATCAATGACACCCTGAAGGGCGATCGCGGCAATGGCGGCATCGACTGCATTGCCGCCACTGCGCAGGATCTCGACCGCAGCGAGCGTGACAGCCGGATGAGAGGTCGCGGCCATGCCCCGGTCGCCGACCGCCAGCGAGCGCCCCGGCACCATGAAATCGCGCTGTCCCCAGCTCATGCCCTTCTCCGATTGTTGTTATGGGGCCGCGTGGCGAGGGCTGCGGCAGCCGGTTCATCGCAAAGGATATCGACGTTGCCGTGCAGGCGGAGCGCCGAGGCCGGACAAGCTGCTGCGATCGGACCCTCGATCGCGGCTGCGACCGCGGCTGCTTTCTCCGGCCCCCTGGCGATCAGGAGGATGCTCCGAGCCTCCAGGATTGTTGCTATGCCCATTGTGATCGCACGTTCGGGAACCGACGCCGGATCGGGAAAATTGATGGCATTGGCGATGCGGGTTGCTTCGTCGAGTCTGACCTCGCGGGTACGTGAGGCGAAATCCGAACCTGGCTCATTGAAGCCGATATGGCCGTTGGCGCCGATGCCGAGGAGCAGGAGGTCGATGCCCCCGGCAGCCGCAATCTGCGCCTCATAGCGCGCGGCCTCGGCGGCGACGTCGTCGGCCGTGCCATCGGGGATCCTTGCCCGACCGGCTTCCATATCCACATGCCCGAACAAATGCTGCTGCATGTAGGCATGGAAGCTTCCGGGCGATTGGGGGGCGACGCCCACATATTCATCGAGGTTGAAACTCGACACCGTTCGGAATGAGATGAGGCCGGCGCGGGTCGCGGCGACAAGGCGGGCATAGAGCGGCGCCATTGTCGCTCCGGTCGCAAGACCGAGGGTAACCGGCCGCCGATCGTGCAGCCGCGCGATGACGAGCGCGGCTGCGCGTTCCGCGACGGCGGCGGCATTACCGACAACTTCGATTCTCGGCGCCTGCTCCTTCATGCCGCGACATCTGCTGCCGTGAAAGGAAGAGCCAGCGGGCCCGCATCCTTGCCGATGCCAAACAACGAGCGATGCACGAGGTCGATCGCGCTTCCGATCGCGCCGATCAGCGTAGCGCGATTGCCGAGCGCGCTGAGCTCGATACGAACAGGCTCGCGCATGCAGCGTCCCAGATGTTCATCGATCCGGACCTTCAACTCGGGCCGCGCGCCGATGCTGCCGCCCATGATGATGATTTCCGAATCGAGGATGCTGTGCACCGCCAGGATCGCGGTCGTGAGGATCCGGCCAACCTCGTCGATCGTCACTCGTGCCGCCTCCTCGACCGCGAGCCGATCGAAGACATCGCGCACGGTACTGCCGGGCGCGCCGCCGAGCGCGATGTAGCGTTCGACAATGCCGGCGCTGCCGATCGCGGTTTCCAGGGTGCCGAACCGAAGGCCACGCGCATCGTAGGGATCGCCCCCAAGCGGCAGGTAGGCAATCTCGCCGGCCGCCCCGCGTGCACCACGCACGAGATAACCGTCCGAAAAGATGCCCATGCCAATGCCGGTGCCGACTGCGATGAAGGCGAAACTGCGCGCCTTGCGGCTGTTGCCGCGCCAATGCTCCCCGATTGCGGCGAGATTGACGTCATTTTCGATGGCGACGTCGATTCCGAGCCGTTCGCGCAGCGCGGCCCTCACGTCCAGGCTATCCAGTCCGGGGATATTGGGCGCGATGACGATGCTGCCCGACGCTGGGTCGACCATTCCCGGACTTCCCATCACGCCGCCGCGCAAACGTTGCGCCGATACGGACGCACGCTGAAGCAGGGCATCCTTCATGCGATCGATCTGTGCGACCACGGCAGCGCCGCCGTCGCAGGATGTCGGTTCGATGCTCTCGGCGACGATCTCACCGTGCAGATCGGCAAGTGCGACGTGCAGTTTCGTGCCGCCGAGGTCGATACCCAACACGAAGGCGGCGTCCGGCCGGAGCGCATAGGTGACGGCGCTTCGCCCCACGCTGCCCTGGATTTGACCGTCCTCATGGACCCAGCCGTCGCGCTCGAGATCACGCATCACTTCGGAGATGGTCTGCTTGGACAGGCCCGTGCTGCGGGCGATTTCGGCGCGCGATACCGAGCGATCGCGCAGCAGGCGCTCGACCACAAGGCGCACGGATTGCTGTCGCGCAACGGGCGATGAGGGGGCGTCTGGCATGGGCCTCAATCCAATTAGTCAATATACCGAACTAATACTTCGCTTGATCTGTCGTCAAGGGGTGCGGAGCGAGGATTTTGCGCTCTCGAAAGCGATGTATTGTAATTTAGTTCCATGATTTGTTCGAGACATTTACAAATAGGTTCAGTCGTGCTTGTCTTGACCTTCAACAGCAGAGCCTTGGAAGCCTTGGGATAGGCGTGCGACGAAAGGAATTCCGTATGAAGCGGACGGGCACGGCGTTGGCGGCAATTCTGATGATCGCATCGGGCCTGGTCTCGGCGAGTGCCGCGACATTGCGAGTCGGCATTCAGGACGATCCCGATGCGCTCGACCCGGCACTCAGCGGCACTTACTCCGGTCGCTTCGTGTTTGCGGCGCTGTGCGACAAGCTTGTCGATATCTCCCCCGACCTCAAGATCGTGCCGCAGCTGGCGGAGGCATGGGAGTGGTCCGCGGACGGCAAGTCGATCACCTTTACGCTGCGCCAGAACGTCACGTTCCACGATGGCACCGCGTTCGATGCAGCGGCAGTCAAGTTCAATATCGAGCGCATGAAGACGATGCCGGATTCCAAGCGCAAGGCCGAGCTGGCGCCGGTCGCGAGCGTCGAAGCGCTTGCCGCGGACAAGGTGAAGTTCAACCTGTCGGAGCCGTTCGTGCCGCTGCTTGCCAATCTCAGCGATCGTGCCGGCATGATGGTCTCGCCCAAGGCCGCCACGGAGAAAGCTGGGGAATTTGCAGCCGCGCCGGTCTGTGCCGGTCCGTATCAATTTGCCGAGCGCAAGTCGCGCGACCTCATTCGCGTCAAGAAATATCCCGGCTACTGGAACGCTGCACGGGTCGGCTATGACGAGGTCGTCTACTACTATGTTCCCGACTCGACCGTGCGGTTGTCGCGTGTCCGGGCGGGCGATCTCGATCTCGCGGAGCGTATCGCGCCGACCGATCTCAAGACGGTACGCGACGATCCCAACCTCGCCCTGCATTCCGGCCAGGGACTTGCCGTCTCGCATCTGATGTTCAATGTCGGTGCGGGCGCGAAGGCCGATACGCCACTCGGCAAGAACTCGGCGCTGCGTCAGGCCTTTGAGCTGGCGATCGATCGCAATGTCATCAACCGCGTTGCCTTCAACGGCGAGTTCCTGGCGGATAACCAGATGATCCCGCCGTCGTCTCCGTTCTACGATAGCGCGCGCAAGGCGCCGGCTCGCGATGTTGCCAAGGCCAAGGCAATGATTGCCGCCGCCGGGATGACTCGCGTGCCGGTCGAGATCCAGTACGAGAATACGGCCGGCGATTCCCGGGTCGCACAGATCATACAGTCGATGGCGGGCGAGGCCGGTTTCGACGTCAAGCTGCTGCCCATGGAAACGACCACGGCCATCGAGCGCTACATGAACGGCAATTTCGAAGCCTATATCGGCAACTGGAGCGGCCGCGCTGACCCGGACCCGACGCTGGTCGCCTTTTTCAGTTGCGCGGGCTCCCAGAACGTCAACAAGTACTGCAACAAGGATCTCGATGCGATCCTGAACCAGGCCCGGGGCGAGGCTGACGAAGCCAAGCGCAAGGCACTCTACGCCAAAGCGACGGACATTTACCTGACGGCGCTCTCGTCGATTCCCCTCCATCACCCGAACTGGTTCTTTGCGGCCCGCAAATCGGTCAGCGGCATCGTCATGGTGCCGGACGGTCTGTTGCGTCTGGTCGGTGTCAGGCCTGTGAATTGATGCGCAACGCCTCGCGCCCGCCGATGCGCTCGCCCTGGTGAGGACCAGTCTGCCCCGATGAAGAGCTTGCTTCTGCGCCGGCTTGCCGTCCTGCTGCCGACCCTGTTGCTGGTGTCGATGATGGTGTTCGGTCTGCAGAAACTGCTGCCCGGCGATCCTGCGCTGGCGCTCGCCGGAGAAGAGCGTAATCCCGAAGTCGTTGAATATCTTCGGCAGAAGTATCGCTTCAATGATCCGATCCCGGTGCAATACGCCGTCTGGCTGAAAGCCCTGGTGCACGGTGACTTCGGCACGTCGGTACGCACCCGATTGCCGATCGGCACCATGCTGGCGGAAAAATTGCCGGTGACCGCTGAGCTCGCGATGCTGTCGATGCTGGTCGCGCTGCTCGTCGGGTTGCCGATCGGGATCTTCGCGGCGCTGGGGCGCGGGACGCCCTTCGACTACGGCGCTAGTCTGTTCGGGCTTGCCGGACTGTCGATCCCGCATTTCTGGCTGGGGATCATGCTGATCCTTCTGTTCTCGGTGAATCTCGGCTGGCTTCCGGCCGGAGGTTTCGTTCCGCCGTCCGAGAGCGTGGGAGGCAACCTGCTTTCGATGCTGATGCCCGCTTTGGTGCTCGGCACGGGCACCGCTGCGATCATGATGCGCCATGTCCGCGGCGCGATGATCGAGGCGATGAAGCAGGACTACGTGCGCACCGCCCGCGCGAAGGGCGTCCGCGAAAGCACCATCGTGCTGCGTCATGCGCTGCCGAACGCGCTGATTCCCGTGGTCACGCTGGGCACACTGCAATTTGGCGAACTGCTGGCCGGCGCGGTGTTGACGGAGCAGGTCTTTTCCATCCCAGGGTTCGGCAAGATGGTCGTCGACGGCGTGTTCAGCCGCGATTATGCCGTGGTTCAGGCGGTCGTGCTCTGCACAGCAGCCGTATTCCTCCTGATGAGCCTGATTGCCGACGTGGCGTATGTGCTGCTCAATCCGAGGCTCAGATCATGAGCTCGATTGAGACGGTGCCGGTCGCAAGTCAGGCACGCGCCGCCGCTCCTTCGGAAATTCGTCGCCTGTTGCGCGAACCATCCGCCGTCATCGGGGCGACAATCATCCTGTTCTTCGTCGTGCTGGCGGTGTTTGCCTCGTGGATTGCGCCGTACGATCCAAACTCGCCGGACTGGATGGCGATTCGCGCGGCACCCGGTGCGGCACATTGGTTCGGCACCGACGATCTCGGTCGGGACGTGCTGTCGCGCGTGATCTTCGGCACGCAAGCCTCGCTTTCCGCCGGCATCGTCTCCGTGACGGTCGCGGTGCTGATCGGCCTTCCGTTTGGTCTCATGGCCGGCTATTTCGGCGGCCTCACCGACATGGTGATCTCGCGCTTCGCCGATGCGCTGCTCGCTTGCCCCTTTCTGGTGCTGGCGATTGCGCTCGCCGCGTTCCTGGGCCCCAGCCTGCAAAATGCGATGATTGCCATCGGCATTTCCGCCGTGCCGGTGTTCGTTCGTGTTGTGCGTGCCGAGACGCTGGTTGTCTGCACCGAGGATTACATCGCCGCGGCCCGGTCCCAGGGCCTCGGCCATCTCGCCATCCTGACCGGACAGGTGCTGCCGAACGTGCTTGCGCCGACGATTGTGCAGGCGACGCTGACCATGGCGATCGCAGTTCTCGCCGAGGCGAGCCTGGCCTTTCTGGGGCTTGGCCAGCTTCCTCCGGCCCCCTCATGGGGCGCCATGCTTGACGTTGCCAGGCAATTTCTCGGCGAGGCGCCATGGATGGCCTTCTGGCCCGGCCTCGCGATCATTGCGCTCGTCATCGGCTTCAACCTGATGGGTGACGGCTTGAATGATGCCCTCAATCCCAGGCACTAGATGGAAGACGAGCCTGTTCCGCTGGGGGACTCCGCGGCGTGGCCTAGGGCTGTTTGATTTCAGGCGGCAGACCAAAGCCTATCTCGTCCGAGCGCTGCAGCGCGCAGATCCGATGACACAGGTCGATGACGTGCTCGTCGTAGACTAGCGTGTATTGGCGCGAGCATTGGGCGCGCCATTGATCTGTATCAAGCCCGCCGTGGGATAGGGGCCGCTAGGCTTCCAGCAGGAGCGCTGCCCGGACACAGGCCTTGAACACTCTTCGCCAGCATCGGTCCATCGACGGAGTCATCCAGCTCGTGATCCGGCTCGGATTGCTGGCGCTGCTGATCCTGTGGACTTTCCTGATCATCCGCCCCTTCGTGCCAATCCTGGCCTGGAGTGCGGTGCTCGCGGTGGCGTTCTATCCAGTCTTCGGCTGGCTCGCCAAACGCCTCGGGGGCCGCCCGCGCACCGCCGCTTTCATTCTTACGCTGGTTACGCTGGGCATCGTCATTGGTCCTGCGGCTTGGCTCGGCATGAGCGCAGTCGACGGCATCAAGGATCTCGCGGGCCAGATCAGCAGCGGCGATCTCACGCTTACGGAGGCGCCCGAACAGATCAAGAGCTGGCCGCTGATCGGCCCCCAGCTCTACGATGTCTGGACCCAGGCCAACAGCAATATTCGCGCGGTGCTGAGCGAGGTGATGCCGTATCTGAAACCGCTAGCCGGGATGATGCTGTCGCTCGCCGGTGATGCCGGTGTCGGCACGCTCCAGTTCCTGCTGTCGGTATTCGTCGCCGGCTTCCTCTTTCCCTACGGTCCGCAGCTCGTCGACGCGGTGCGCGGCTTCCTGTTCCGGGTCGTACCGGAGCAGAGCGAGCATTTTCTGGAACTCGCCGGCGCGACCATCCGCGCGGTGTCGCAGGGCATCATCGGTGTCGCAATCGTGCAGTCGCTACTGGCCGGCATCGGCTTCAAGCTCGCAGGCGTCCCGAGTGCCGGCCTGCTGGCATTCCTCGTCCTGTTGCTGTCGATCGTTCAGATCGGCCCCTTCCTCGTTCTCTTCCCCGTGGTTATCTGGATCTGGATGGACAAGGACGTGACCACCGCGGTGCTCCTGACCGTCTTCCTCGGCGCCGTCGGCATCCTCGACAACATCCTGAAACCCATCGTCATGGGGCGCGGCCTGACCACGCCGACGATCGTGATCCTGATCGGGGTGATCGGCGGAACGCTCGCGCACGGAATCATCGGCCTCTTCATCGGGCCGATCATCCTGTCGGTCGCCTGGGAACTCGCGGCGGCCTGGATCCGGAACGACCGCGCCGCTGCGCCGAAAAGGCCGGAAGAGACCTGAATCTCCGCACGCATCACCTTTGACCTAAGTCAATCCTCTCGACTCCCGATGCGCCCTGATTGGGCGTAGGCAGATCTGACCTCAGGCATGTCGATGGCCCATCAAACGTCGCAGCGGGATTGCGCATTCGGGCAAACGTCCCCGGCGATGACGGCTGTCGACTGACCGCCATGGATGCGATCCTTGCCATCGATGCGAATGCAGGAAGCGTGAACTTCCAGCTCTTCTCCGTACGAGGCGAGGGGAGGCTGGAACGGCAAATCAAGGGACGGCTTGACGGGCTCGGCCGCCATCCGCGCCTCAGGGCGAGCAGAGCGAACGGCGATCCGTTGGCGCACCGCACCTATCAGAACGACGACGTCGATGACATCCCGGCGGCATGCGCGGTTGTCGATAGCTGGCTGCGGGACGAATTGGGAATCCAGCCGCTGGCCGTGGGACATCGCGTCGCTCAGGGAGGACCGGATGACGCCCGACCGGCCCTGATCGATGATGTCGTGATGGCGCGTCTGGAACGGCTGATTGCACTCGCGCCGCTGCTTCAACCGTATAATCTTGCGCCAATCCGTATCATGCAGGCCAATCATCCGGCGCTACCGCAAGTCGCCTGCTTCGATACTGCATTCCATCTTGGCAAGGTGGTGGAGAGCGGCGGCTATCCTATTGCTCATCAACTCTGCGCAGGTGACGCAAGGCGTTACGGGGCTCACGGTCTTTGCTACGAGTCGATCGCACGAGCTCTGACGCTTGAGGCCCCCGAGATTGCCGCGCGCCGCGTGATCGTTGCGTGCCTCGACGACACCAGCTCGATGTGCGCGCTGAAGGAAGGCCGCAGCGTCGAAAGCACGAATGGATTCTATGCTTTTGGCGCATCGCCATCGGACTATTCCGCAGGCGAAATCGATCCCGGCGACGCATTTCTGTTCACCAATCCGGGTGATGACGGTGCGGCTGCTCGTTTTCTGCGAGCAGAACAGGCCGTCGAGCACCTCGCCTACTGCGCCGGCCTCAACGCCGGCCTGCTTGCGGCCGCGCTGGAGGGGCTCGACGCCTTCGTTTTCACCGGCGCGATCGGCCAAGGCTCGACGGCGATCCGTGCGCGCATCGCCGAAAGGCTGAGCTGGCTCGGTGCTATCCTGGATGCGAAGGCCAACGCCCATAACGCACGGCTGATCTCGCGCCGCGATAGTCGTATCCCTCTCTACGTGCTCCCGTCCGACGATGAATTGACCATCGCGCGGCACACGTTGGCGCTCTTGTTGAACGGGCCGTCGCGTTGAGGCAGCTTCCCGGAAAGCTGAAAAGGATTGGCGGCGCGCGATGCTTCTTCAATTCCTCGTCGGTACGCTGGTCAGCGTGATCAATATCGGAATCCATGCGCTGGTGACCATCGTCGCCGTCGGGATCGCCCGCGGCGCGGGCTTGCGGCAAACCAGGAGACCGAGAGCGCACCTGATGGGTGTCATGGTCGCGACAGCCGTGGTGTTGCAGGTCGCGCATACGCTGGAGGTTCTGGTGTGGGCTCTGATGTATGAAGTCGTTCAGGCCGCCGCACCGGGCAGTGATGCGCTCTATTTCGCCTTCGTCAACTACACCACGCTCGGCTACGGCGATATCACGCCGGTGCGCGAATGGCGCCTCATCGGCCCGTTGACGGCTATGAATGGTGTCCTGCTGTTCGGCTGGTCGGCCGCCATCCTGTTCGAGGTCTTGCGCAAGACTCTCGAGCACCTCGGCGTAACCCAGGCGCCTGGCCTTAAATGATCCTGATACCGATGGCGGCTTCGGCCAGAGCCGGGCTCACCCCAGGAAAAGGATCATGGCCGTGAACGCCACCGGCAGCGTCCCGAACAAAACGACTGCGATCCGAAATGCGGTCTCGTTCCACATCGGAAGAGGCTAGCATCGGACGGTACCGGTGTGATGTGCAGTTTGTGCCATTCGCCGGTGTCGGCCCGCTCAAGGCTGCAGGTCGAGGCTTGCAAGCTGGTGCCGATCCAGCAGCACGATCTGACGCTGGGTGTTACCGACGAAGCCGAGGGCGCCGAGCTCATGGAGCCGTGACAGCGCGCGGGATACGGTCTCCAGCGTCAGGCCGAGGTAATCGGCGATATCGCGCCGCGACATCGGCAGCGCCATGACGCCGGACGCCGTCAACCGCCCGTCCATCTCGAGCAGGAACGCCGCGACCCGCTCCAGCGAGGTCTTGCGTCCCAGCAACAGCATGTGGTCCTCCGCATGCTGGAGGTTGTTCGTGGTCATGCTGAGGAGGTTTCTGGCCACCATCGCATCGCTTTCGGCCACCATTTCGAGGCTTTGCCGCCTGACCAGGCGCACCGTGGTGTCGACGATCGCTTCCGTGGTGAAGCGGTGCTCGTTGCCGTTCTCCAGGCCGAAAATGTCGCCGGCGAGGTGAAAGGCGCCAATCTGCCTGCGGCCGTCCGACAGCAGCTTGTAGCTTCGCACCGCACCAGACGTCACTTGGTAGACATATTCGGCGGGCTCTCTCTCCCCATAGATTTCGCTGCCCTTTTTATAGGTAAATTGGCTTAAACTGACGAGCGCATTTGAATCGCTGGTCATGCCGAGGTCACGAAGGGAGTTGGGACGCGGCGTCGAATCCGCTGTGATGCGAACGAACATGGGCCAACTCCTCAGCTCATCGCCGAATTGGTCTGTCGGACGAAAACTCTCGCCGCCGGGAATGCGCCGCGCCGTCCCACTCCCGCTGAAGTTGATTTACGACTAAGGCGGCATTCTCATCCATTGTCCCAAGGTTCATTGTACCAAGGGACAGCGTGAACGGCCGTTGGGAGTTTGTTGCGCGGATTGAGAAGTTGTCGGAATTCAGCAAGAGGTGATGCGTGCCCGGCCTTGTTCACGTGGTGGACGACGACGATTCCTTCCGGACGGCGATCGCGCGCCGATTGAAGCTCGCTGGCTACGACGTTGCGACCTACGCGTCGGCGCAGGATTTGCTGGATGCGGCGCCTGACGACGCGCAGCCGGGATGCATCCTGCTCGACGTGTGGATACCGGGGCTGAGCGGCCCCGACTTGCAGACCCGCTTGGTCGCGTCGGGCTCGACGCTGCCAATCATATTCCTGACCGGACACGCCGACACGCCAACCACGGTGCAGGCTATCAAGGCCGGCGCGGAGGATTTCCTGACCAAGCCGGTGTCCTCCGAGCAGTTGATCGCTGCGATCGAGCGCGCGATGGTGCGCCAGCACACCGCGCAGGCGCATCGCGGGAGGCTCGAGACCTTCCGCATTCACCTCGCCGCATTAACGCATCGCGAGCGTCAGGTGTTCGATCTCATCGTCCGCGGCAGGATCAACAAGCAGATCGCGCATGAGCTTGGAACCACCGAGCGCACCGTGAAGGCGCACCGCCACCAGGTGATGGAGAAGATGCAGGTTCGTTCGCTCGCGGAGCTCGTTTCGATCGCGGAACGGCTTGGAATGCTCGATACGAGCGACGATTAGCTGATTTGTCGTCACGGCACAGTTTCCGCCGTGTGACTTCCCCAAGAGACAATATGAAATTCGTTGGTGCGGTGCTGCCATGCAGGGCAGCGGATGCGGCGGTTCGCCTGACACGTAAGTAGACCAGGCAAATTCAATATGGCGCCAGCGCTGCCGTGATCAGTCATTCGTCTCGAAGGGGACCTCCTTGCCAGAGCGGGACTCTGTTTTTGTCGTCGATGACGATGAGTCCATCCGGACCAGCGTGAACAGGCTGCTCCGCGAGTATGGCTTTGCCGCGACGCTCTTCGATTCCGCAGGAGCCTTGCTCCATCACGGCAGCTTCGACAAGGCGATCTGCATCGTCCTCGATATCGACCTGAACGGAAGGTCCGGCATCGACCTGCGCCGGCAACTGGCAGAGGAGGGCGTCACCGCGCCGGTAATCTACATCACGGGAAATGACAGCTCGGCGAACCGCGCCGCCGCGGTCGCCTCCGGATGCATTGCCTATCTGGTCAAGCCGTTCACGGCGGAGTCCCTGATCGAGTCGGTGGCGCGTGCGTCGGCTGCGTAACGCAGCATGGCCGCTCATTCGTCGACATATTGCTCCAGCGTCCTGGCCGGTGCGCCCTTGTGGACGGACGCGAACTGCGCCAGCGGCACCGAGGTCGTCAATGCCAGAAGGTTTGAATCGATGACCTCGAGGGCAAGTGTCTTCCCTGACTCCATCTCCTTGATGATCGCGGGAGGCGCGACGTCGGCCGCAATGCAGGCGTTGGTCAGGCACCAGCTGTAGGGGATGCGGAGGGGGCTGCCCTGGTCGACGGTCAGCTTCGCCGGCTGTTGCAGGTACATGCCGACGGGCACGAAGAGCTGCAGCCTTGCCGAGGGAGTGCCTTCGCGCTCGATCAGGTCCACGCGCACAGCCGTCTGGCCGGTTGGAAACTTGCCGGTGATCGAGGTTCGGCACAGCGTCGGCGCACCGCCTGCCTTGAAGCAGAGCTTCTGCCAGTCACCGTAGACGATGTCCTTTGCCTCGCGCTGGCCGCGTGTCGCGACCTCGGCGGGTTTGTCGGCCTGCGCGGATTTCGGCGCGGCGATGCCGGCACATGTCGCGCTTCCGGCGACCGCGACGACCAGCAGGCCAGAGAGACAATTGCGGGGACTTGGCATGATGTGCCTCCGAACCTGAACTCTATTTCTGCGCGTCGAGGAACTTCGCCACCAGCGGCGACCACAGCGGGATCGCGTCCGGCGAGCCGATGAAGAAATGGCCCTCGCCGCCGAACGGCGGCATCAGATGATATTCGGCGCGGCCGCCTGCCGCCGTGAATGCTGCATGCATGCGCTTCGACAGATCGGGGCCGAAAAACGTGTCGTTCTCGATGTAGATCCACAGCATCGGCACCCGCGACGTGCTGCCGAAATCCGCGGTCGCCTCGACCAGCTTGTCGGGTGCGCAATTGTTATTCGGCTTGCCGCCGACCCGCCCGCCGCGGCCGGCGGCGAAGGTGATGATGGCCTTCACCTGTGGTGGATTCACGCTGGACAAAGCGATGGAAGCCCAACCTCCGGCGGACTGGCCGACCACGATCACGTCCTTTGGAATGATCCGTTTCTCGGCGGCCATGTAGTCGATGATCCAGAGATCGACCTTGGCGACTGCGAGGCCCGCGTCATGGAAGTTGGGGTTCGTGCACTTTCCGACCTTGGAAAAGAATGGCCCATAGAGCGCGCGCTCGGGAATGTCGATGGCTGCGGCGCCATAGCCGCTGCCGACCGGTGCGACCACGAGATAGCCGCGCTTGGCGAACCACTTTGCAGCGTCGCGGAATTCCACTAGCGGGAAGAAGCTCCGGTCGGTTGGATTGAGAGAGACGCCGTGGTTCATGATCACCAGAGGGAAAGGGCCGTCGCCGACCGGGCGCACCAGATAGGCGAACATCGGCAGCGGCAGCGGCAAGGCCCAGATCTCCTCTTGGAGTCGGACCTCGTCCTCAGCCCGCGTTGGGGCAGAGAACGAGGCCAGAACGAGCAGGGTGGTCGCCAGGGATCGGAGCGTTACAGCCAGAAGCGAGCGCATCGCGATCTCCTTCAACCCGTATACGTAGCGGCAACGACGATCGGGCCCAGCACCGTCAGCAACACGTTGCCGACCGCGTAGGGCACCGCGACACCGAGCACCGGCGTCTTGCTCTCGGCGACGTCGCACGCGCCTGTCACGGCGGCGTCGACCGTCATGGCACCGGCGAGCGCGCCGCAGGTCACGACCGGGTTCATGCGGAGTACGTAGCGGGCGAACAGGGTCCCGGCCGTCAGCGGGATCAGCGTGACGACGATGCCCATGCCGACCAGCAGGAGCCCATGCGCCTGAATGGCTGTCCAGGCGGCGAGGCCGTTGCCGAGCCCAATCGCCGCGATGAAGCCGCCAAGCCCCAGATCGCTCAGCGTCTGTTGCGCCGCCGGTGGCAGCGCGCCCATGGTCGGGTTTCGCGACCGCAGCCAGCCGCAGACGAGGCCGGAGATCAGCGCGCCACCTCCGCCGCCGAGCGTCAGCGCGACGGCACCGACTTTGAAACTTGCAAGGCCGGCCAACAGACCGACGGCAATGCCTGCGGTGAGGAAAGCAATATCGGTCCGGTCGGACGCGTTGAGGGCGTGTCCGACCTGCGTCGTCGCCCGCGCAATATTGCCGGTGCTGCCGACCAGCGTCATGACGTCGCCGATATAGACGCGCGTGTCGGGGCCGAGCGGCACCTCGCGGCCCATGCGGGTCAGAGAGCGCAGGAACACGCCGCGCGCATCTTCGCCGAGCCGCTCGGCGATGTCGCGGATCGAACGGCCGTGCAGCTTGCGGTTTTCCACGAGGACCTCGGTCACGTTGCCGGGCAGGTTGCGCAGGAGTTCGCCCGCGTCGATTTCGACGCCGAGGAGGGGCTTGGCCGCCACGATTGCCGTGGTGGGGCCGGCAATCACGACATCGTCGCCGGCTTCGAGCCTGATGTCATGCTGCGGCTTGATGTCTGCCCCGGCGCGGACGATCCGCTCCACGACAGTGCGGCTGCCGATCTCGGCTTCGATAGCCGCGATCGTGGAGCCCGCGCCGGTCGAGACGCGATAGGCGCGCGCCTGGAATTTGCGATAGGACAGGTTTTCGGTCTTCGGTGGCGCGCCGCCGGCCAGCTCGGCTTCGAGCTTCGCCGCCTCCGCCTTGAGATCGACCCGCATCAGGATGGGTGCGACGAACGGGACGAACAACAGCGTCAGGATGTAGCCGAGCACGTAGGTCACGGCATAGCCGGCCGCGATATTGGCCTCCTGCTGCTCCAGCGCCGCCTTCGGCAGGCCGAGTTGCGCCAGCGCGCCCGACGCGGTGCCGATCACCGAGGACTGGGTCAGCGCGCCGGCGGTCAGCCCCGCCGCAGTTCCGGTATCGAGCTTGAAGACATGAGCGAAGACGAGCACGATGACGAGGCCGGTGGCTCCGATCACCAGCGCCAGGACAACCTGCGCCAGGGTCCGAAAGCTCAAGGAAGCAAAGAATTCCGGGCCGGAGCGGTAGCCTATGGTGAACACGAAGAGGCTGAACAGGATGGCCCTGAGGATCGGCGGAAAAGCAAAGCTTCCGAGTTGTCCGATCAGGACGGCGACGATCAGCACACAGGCGGTCGTTCCGATCGAGAAGCCGCGAATCTTGATCCGGCCGAGGAGGGAGCCGATTGCAATGGCCAGCAGCAGGAAGATTTCCGGAGCGGTGGAGATGATCCACCTGACGGTTTCCATGGTCGCTATTTCCCCCGGTGCTTTGGTCGATTTGATTTGCGGGGAAGGGAGAATGCTTGATCCAGATCAAGCCTTGCCGGCGGCAGGGCGCCGCCTATGCGCGCATGCAGAACCTGCGACGGCCCGCTTTGTCAGCATGAGCACTCTGGATGTCGTAGCCGATGCGGTGCGCCGCGATGAGACGGTCGAGATCGTCCTGCTGCTCGCCTTCGCTGGCGGCTATATCGATGCCTATACCTGGATCATCCACGGCGTGATGGCCAATGCCCAGACCGCCAACCTGATCTTTCTCTGGGTCTATGCGACCGCCGGCAACTGGGCGATGGCGTTTCACTTCGTGCCGCCGATGCTGGCTTTTGCGGTCGGCATCGTGATCGCCGCCTGGCTGCGCCGCGCTGCCGGCGAACGGGCCAGCGCGATCAGCACGCTGATCGAGATTCTGCTCCTGATCGCGATCGGCATTCTGCACAATCGGCTGCCGGATATCGCCGGTACGCTCGGCATTTCGCTCGTTGCCGCGATGCAGACCGCGATCTTCACAAAGGTCGAGGGTGTGGTCTGTAGCACGGTGATGATCACCGGCAACATGCGCCAGGCGGTCGAAAACATTTTTGCGGTTGCGTCCGGAGGCGCGCCGCGGGGAACGCTGCGCCGTTCGGGCATCTTCGTCGGCCTGTGCGCGGTGTTCGGCCTTGGCGCCGCTGTCGGGGCCTTTGCCACCAAAGGCATCCCGGATCTCGCGCTCGGCGTTCCCGTGATCGTGCTGCTGATCGTGCTGTTGCGGTGCGAGGTGCCGCATCACGAGGTGGTGCGGTGAGCGCGCCGTCCGAACCCGGATGGACCCGGTTCTTTCCTCCGGCCTCCTGGCTTGCCGGCTACCGGCGCGAATGGTTGCCCTTCGACGCCGTCGCCGGTGTGACGCTCGCCGCTTACGCCATCCCGGTCTCGCTGGCTTATGCGGCGCTCGCCGGTCTCGCGCCGCAGGTAGGTGTCTACGGCTATATGCTCGGCGGCATCGGCTACGCTCTGCTCGGGTCGTCACGCCAGCTCGCGATCGGCCCGACTTCGGCGATCTCGCTGATGATCGCCGGTACCGTCGGCGCGCTGGCCGGCGGGGATGCGGTGCGCTATGCGCAGATCGCAAGCCTGGCGGCCTTCGCGGTGGCGGTGCTGTGCTTCATCGCCTGGCTGTTCAAGCTCAGCGTGCTCGTCCGCCTTGTCAGCGACAGCATTCTGGTTGGCTTCAAGGCTGGTGCCGGGCTCACCATCATCATGAGCCAGTTGCCGAGCCTGTTCGGCGTCGCCGGCGGCGGCCACAACTTTTTCGACCGCGCGATCAAGCTGGCAGGGCAACTTGGGCATGTCGATGTCCTCGTGCTGGGGATCGGCGCAGTTGCGCTGCTGCTGCTCCTGCTTGGCGAGCGGTTTCTGCCGGGCAAACCGGTAGGCATCACGATCGTGGCGCTTGCGATCGTGGTGGCGACGCTGTTCGGCCTTCCGGCCCTCGGTGTGCCCGTCACCGGGAAGATACCGGAAGGGTTGCCGACACCGGGGTTGCCGACATTCGGGCTGCTGGAGTTCGACGATCTCTTCCCGCTCGCCGCCGGATGCGTGCTGCTCGCCTACATCGAAGGGGTTTCGGCCGCCCGCAGCTTTGCCGCGAGGCACGGCTATCCCCTCGACGTGCGGCAGGAGTTTTTGGGTCTCGGCGCCGCGAACCTCGCGGCCGCCTTTGGCCATGGCTATCCCGTCGCTGGCGGCCTGTCGCAATCGGCCGTCAACGACAGCGCCGGCGCACGGACGCCGCTGGCGCTGGTGATTTGCTCCGTGACGCTCGGGCTGTGCCTTCTGTTCTTTACCGGTCTCTTGACCAACCTGCCCAAGGCCGTGCTCGCAGCCATAGTCTTTGCCGCGGTCTATAAGCTCGTGGACGTGCGTGCGCTGCTGCGGATGTGGCGGGTCAGCCGGATCGACTTCTACGCGGCGGCGATTGCCTTGGGATCGGTGCTGCTGCTCGGCATTCTCCAGGGCGTCCTGCTGGCAGCGATTGCGTCGATCTTCCTGCTGCTGGCGCGCGCCTCGCGGCCGAATGTCGCGTTCCTTGGCCGATTGCCCGGCAGCGGCCGCTATTCCGACAGCGCCAGGCATGAGGACGTCGAGCCACTGGCTGGTGTCATCGCATTTCGCCCCGAAGCATCGCTGCTCTACATCAATGCCGAGACGATCCTGGAGACGGTCCTGATCGCGCTCCGGAGGTCGCCAGGCATCCGGCTGGTGGCCTGCGATCTTTCGGCCTCGCCTTATATCGATCTGGCCGGCGCGCGCATGCTGCACGAGCTCTACGATGAACTCGCCTCCCGCGAAGTCATCTTTTGCATCGTCGGCGCGCATGCGCAGCTGCGCGACCTGCTGCGCGCCGAAGGGCTGGCGGAAAAAACCGACAGCGGCCAGTGGCTGCGGTCGCTCGACAGCGTCCTGGGCGACGATCCAGCCAATACCGCGCAACGAACGGTCTGACGCCCCTTATTGCGATGCCGAGGGCATCGTCCTGTCCGTCCGCCCGATCAGAATGCGCGACCGTTGACTTGGATCAATGGAGCGACCGGCCCCGCACTCACGATCCTGCATCACCTTTGCCTATGGGATCGGGAGAGCCGTATGTCCAAAGAAGCCAAGCCCGCGCAAAAGCGCATCGATCAGTTCTTCTCCGGGCCCGGCGGACGGGCGGACAACTGGCGCGATCTGGTGGAGGCCGCAAAGGCGTGGGTGCGTGGCGGGGATCGCGCGAAATATGACGCTGCGCTGGCCGATCTCTCCATAACGGAGGAATTTCACGGCTATCCCGGCCTTCACCTCATGGCGGTCCTGCGGGACGCGGCCGCGGCCGGCGATGCGGCGGGCTCACTCGCCCTTGCGACACGGATGATGCAGGCCTTGACGACGAGGTCGTTTCGCCAACATGCCGGCGACGGGAGCGCCAATGACGAGGGCAACGGCGACGCTCCCGATCTCGTGCCGCAAATGTCCGGGCAGTATGGTGCGCGCCGTCCCTATTTCGAGACATTGATCGTCACCGGCCTCTCGTCCGGCAATTGGCCCGCGCTCGCCAACGAATGGCGCAAGCTGCGGCGGCCGGTCGATCCATTCGTCTATGAGCCGGTCATCGTCGGCAGCCTCGAAGACGCCTTCTGCGCCGCCATCCTGAATCCCAATCTCGCAGCCGTCGTCATCAACGAGGGCTTTGCGCTGCGCTCACGCCATGACGCGCCGGTGCTCCGTACGATGACCTCGTCGGCCGGGTTGAACGACGAGTCCGATGCCTCGGCGCTGCGGCTTGCCCACGTCATCAAGCGGGTCCGTCCCGAGCTCGACCTCTATTTGATGTCCAATCGCGACGTGGAGGCGATGGCCGGAAATCCCGAGGCCGATGTCGTCCGCCGCATCTTCTATTCGGTCGAGGAACTGCTCGAACTGCATCTCTCGATCCTGGAAGGGGTGCAGGATCGCTACGATACGCCGTTCTTCGACAATCTGAAGAAATATGCACAGCGTCCGATCGGAACGTTCCATGCGCTGCCGATCGCGCGCGGCAAATCGGTCTTCAAGTCGGACTGGATCCGCGACATGGGCGAGTTCTACGGCCTGAACCTGTTCCTGGCCGAAAGCAGCGCGACCACCGGCGGCCTGGACAGCCTGCTGGAGCCGACCGGCAACATCAAGAAGGCGCAGGACAAGGCAGCGCGCGCGCTTGGCGCCGATCGCGTCTTCTTCGTCACCAACGGCACCTCGACCTCGAACAAGATGGCGGTGCAGGCGCTGCTCGCGCCGGGCGACATCGCGATCGTCGACCGCAATTGCCACAAGTCGCATCATTACGGCATGGTGCTGGCCGGCGCGCAACCGCTCTATGTCGAAGCCTTCCCGATGACGGAATATTCGATGTACGGCGCAGTGCCGCTGAAGACCATCAAGCAGGCCTTGCTGAACGCCAAGGCCGATGGCCGGCTCGACCGCGTCAAGCTGCTGGACCTGACCAACTGCACCTTCGACGGCCACATCTACAACACCCGTCGGGTCATGGAGGAATGCCTCGCCATCAAGCCCGACCTGATCTTCCTGTGGGACGAGGCCTGGTTCGGCTTTGCGCGCTTTTCACCGTTCCTGCGGCGGCGCACCGCGATGGGAGCGGCAAACGAGATCGAGGCCTGGATGCGCGATCCGAGATCGGTCGCAGCTTACGAAGCTCAACAAGCCACGCTCGGCAAGAATCCCTCGAACGAGGTGTTGCTCAATACCCGGCTGATCCCCGATCCGCGCCAGATCCGCTTGCGCGTGTATCAGACCAATTCGACCCACAAGTCGATGTCGGCGATCCGTCAGGGCTCGATGCTCTCGGTCAAGGACGTCGAATTCCACACGGTCGAGCAGCAGTTCAAGGAGGCCGTCTTTACCCATGCCTCCACGAGTCCGAACCAGCAGTTGATCGCGAGCCTCGACGTCTCGCGGCGCCAGATGGAGCTGGAAGGGTATGGTCTGGTGGCCAATGCGATCGAGATCGCGCTCGCCATCCGTCACGCCGTCAACACCAATCCGCTGCTCTCGAAATATTTCCGTATCCTCGGCGCCGACGCCATGGTGCCGGCGCAATATCGCCAGAGCGGGTTCACCGATTATCTGGCGGCCGGCGCGAACTGGGCGAGCTCTCTGAAGAGCCTGGACGAGGATGAGTTCTGTCTCGATCCGACCCGCATGACGCTGGTGTGCGGCACCGCCGGCTACGACGGCACGCAGTTCAAGGGCATCCTGGCGAACGACTACAACATCCAGGTCAACAAGACCTCGCGCAATTCGGTGCTGCTCCAGTCCAACATCAACAACACCCGCAGCGACATCGCGCATCTTATCAGGGTTTTGGCCGAGATTGCGGGCGAGGTGGATCGCGGCCTCGCCCGAGGCGGTGCCAATGCGAAGAAGACCTTCGAGGCGCGGGTGAAGAGCCTGATGACTGACGTGCCTGATCTGCCGAACTTCTCGCACTTCCACCAGAGCTTCCGTGGCGATGCCGGCAGCAAGACCAATGAGGGTGATATCCGCAGCGGATTCTACGCGGCCTACGACGCGGCGGGATGCGAATTTATCAGGCTCGCCGATCCCGAGATCGACCGCCGCCTGAAAGCCGGCCCCGACCTCGTCTCCGCCAGTTTCGTGATTCCCTATCCGCCGGGCTTCCCGATCATGGTGCCGGGTCAGGTGATCACCCAGGAGACCATCGACTTCATGCGCAAGCTCGATGTGAAGGAGATCCATGGCTACGACGCCAAGGAAGGCCTCAAGCTCGTGCGCGCCGAAGCCTTGGCGAAGATCGGCAAGCCCAAGCCCGGCGCGCAGCCGAAGCTGAAGGCCGCTTCGTAAAGAGGGGACGAACATGCAAGGTTTTTTCACCTTCCTGCAGCAGAATCCGTTTCTGCTGCTGTTCTTCGTCGTTGGTCTTGCCGTCTATATCGGGCGAGCCAGCATCAAGGGCTATGGTCTCGGCATGGTTGCCGGTGCCATCGTGGTGGGCGCCGGCTTGTCGGTCTGGGCATCCACCTATGGTGTGAAGCTCGAGCTGAACAATTTCGTCAAGAGCCTGTTCTACTATCTCTTCATGTACGGCGTGGGCTTGCGCGTCGGTCCGTCCTTCATCAACAGCCTGAGGGGCGACGGGCTGAAATTCTGTGTCCTGGCCGTGGTGTCGAGTGTTCTTGGCCTCGCACTCGTCGTCATCTGTACGAAGTTGTTCGCGCTACCGATCGGCGCCGCCGGTGGCATGCTGGCGGGATCTCAGACCATGTCGGCTGCGATCGGTTCGGCCGAGCAGGCCGTCACCTCCGGTGTCGTCAAGCTGCCCGAGGGCATGAAGCCCGAGGACGCCTCCGGGATGATCGCGTTGTCCTACGGCATCACTTACATCTGGGGCACCGTCGGCATCATCCTGATCTGCAAATATCTGCCGCGCTGGTGGGGTGTCGACGCCACGGCCGCCGCCAAGCAGTATGAGCGGGAATTTGGTGTCAAGGATCTCGAGGGCGGCGGCCTGACCGGTTATCGCCAGTTCGCCCTGCGGGCCTACCGGCTGGAAAATCCCGCGACGGTCGGCATGAGCATCGCAAAATTCCGTACCGTGAATCCGGAATACCGCATCGTCAATGTTGGGCGGAACGGTGAGCCGCAAGGCGCCGATGCTGACCTCGTCTTGCAAAAGGGCGACATCGTCGCGCTGGGCGGTGCGACCGAGCATCTCACGGAGAAAATGGGCCTGATCGGTCCGGAGGTTGCGGACGCCAAGACGCTCGGCATCCCCATGGACCAGGCGGACATCCTCGTCACCAACAAGGACATGGTGGGACGCACCTTCGAGTCCTTCCGCGACACCGCAATCGCTGGCCAGTTGCAGGTGACCAAGGTTGAGCGTGGAGGCGTCCAGATTCCGGCGGGTCTCAAGACCAAGCTGGAGCGAATGGACATCGTCTCCGTGGTCGGTCTGAAGTCCGCGGTCAACGATCTCGGCGAGATGTGGGGGCGCATCGCGCGCACCAACACCTCGACCGACCTGCTGACGCTGGCGGTCGGCATGATCATCGGCTTCCTGATCGGGATGATCGAGTTCCCGGCCTTCGGCGCCAAGATCGGCCTCGGCAACGCCGGTGGTCTCCTGCTCTCGGGCGTCATCGTGTCCTCGATCGTGTCGCGCTTGCGCTTCTTCGGCAACACGCCGAACGCGGCGCGCAATGTGCTGGAGGATCTCGGTCTCGTGGTCTTCGTCGCGATCGTCGGCGTCAATGCCGGCGCCGGGCTGCTGGCACAGCTCACCGGTGCGGTCGCCTTGAAGATCTTCCTCGCCGGTTTCATCGCTTGCACGATCCCGCCCTTCGTCGTCTGGGCGATCGGTTACCACGTCTTCAAGATCAATCCGGCGGTGCTGATGGGCGGCGTTGCCGGCGCCCGGTCGCATTCCGGTCCGTGTCGTGAAGCCGCGGTCGAAATCCAGAGCTCCGTGCCCTGGATCGGCTTCCCGGTCGCCTATGCCGTATCGGGCATCCTGCTCACCGTGTTCGGCTATTTCGCGATGATCCTGGCACAATAGTCCGTTGCAACAACCAAAGGGGAATGAACGTCATGAGGAAATCTGCCATCGCCGCCTCCTTGATCATCTCGTTTGCGGCCGCTACCGGCTTCAGCACGCCGTCGCGTGCCGAGACCGGTCAGGTTGCCGTCGTCTTCACCAAGGGCGGCTTCATCGTCGGCGTCGGCGGCGGCGAGGGTGTCTTGGTGTTGCGGGGCAAACAATATCCCTTCACCGTGTCAGGCATGAGCGTCGGTTTCACGATCGGAGCTTCGACGACCAAGTTTGTCGGCCGCGCCCTCAATCTGAGGGGTCCGCAGTCGATCGAAGGCTCTTACGCGGCGGGCGGAGCCGGCGGCGCCGTCGCCGCGGGAGCCGGAGCTGTGCAGTTGCAGAACGGCAATGGCGTGATCCTTCAGCTCAGTGGACCGAGGGTCGGCGCGGAAGTATCGGCTGCGGTTGGCGGCGTCACGATCCGGCTGAAATAGGCCCGGGGGGCACTCAAGCTAAACGGGCTGCGTCATCGTAGCCCGTTTCGCGTTTCAGTAGCGTTCCTCGACGAACTTCAGGCCGCGCAGGCTCGCCTGGTCGTTGTAGCGTCCCTTGTCGGACCGCGGCGGCAGCTTGACCTTCTCCCGCTTGACCTTCTTGTAAGGGATCGTTCTCAGGATGTGCGAGATGACGTTGAGCCGCGCTCGCCGCTTGTCGTCGGAGCGGATCAGTCGCCACGGTGCATGCTTCGTGTCGGTCGCCTCGAACATCGTGTCACGCGCGCGCGAGTAATCGTACCAGCGCCCGAACGACTCGGTGTCCATCGGGCTCAGCTTCCACTGCCGCAGCGGATCCTCGATACGCGCCTTGAAGCGGAGCTCCTGCTCCTCCATCCCGACCTCGAGCCAGAGCTTGATCAGGACGATGCCGGCGTCCACGGCGAATTTCTCGACCAGCGGACACAATTCCAGGAAGCGCTTGTGTTCGGTCGGCGAGCAGAAGCCCATGACGTATTCAACGCCGGCGCGGTTGTACCAGCTGCGGTCGAAAATCACGATCTCGCCGCCGGCCGGGAATTGCTCGATATAGCGCTGCAGGAACAGCTGGGATTTCTGCCGGTCGGAGGGCGCGGGCAGGGCGCAGACACGGAACACGCGCGGGCTCACCTTTTCGGTCAGCGCCTTGATGGTCCCGCCCTTGCCGGCCGCGTCGCGCCCCTCGAAGATGATGATCACCTTCAGTTTCTGGGCTCTGACCCATTCCTGAAGGTGACACAACTCGACCTGGAGTTTTTCGAGCTCCTTCTCATAGTCCTTCCGCTTCATCCGCTCCACGGGCGCGTCCTTGGCCATGCTCAATCACCCCAGGAAATGGTCACGCCGATATCGCCGGGAACACCGCCTGGAAAATCGATGATCTGATAGGCGATGCGATAGCCGCGCGGTTTCAGGTAATCGCTCCAAAGCTGGAAGATTTCCTTCGGAATCCCGGTCAGGGTGTTCTCCCAGCCCGCTTCCATCTGATTGATGGCGCGGCCCTTGTCGGTGCACAGCGTGTTGGGGAAGCGATAGACCAGAACTTCGGTCAAGCCGTTCCGCACCGCACGCTGGATGATCGTCGAGGCGAGCTTGATCTTCTCGTCCTCGGTCTTGCCAGAAGGCTTGCTGAGGCGTTCAATGAGGGCGTGTTTCTCGGCTTCGGCGGCGGCGGCAAGGCGCGCATATTCGTCGGCCTTCTCTGCCTCCTTGAGGGCTGCTTCCTTGCGGATCTGCGTGGCGCTGGGGATGAGATCATCGATGCCGGGCATGGCAGGCGGCTCCTGTTGTTGCACGTCAACTTTCAGGCGAGGCTAGGTGGAGCCGTTCCAGGCCCGTTGATCCAAATCAAGCAATTGCGCCACCCGATACCAACACTGCTTTCGACGCATTCAAGTGGAAACGCGCCTGACGAGGAGAGAACGTTGAGCGATCAGCTTCATCCGATGGCCCCGCATCATCTGCCGTTCTATCTCGCACCGGGAAGCGGGGTGGATCCGCTGATGGTCGTGATGGGAATCTTCCTGATCGGCACCGTGCTCTGGGTCGGTACTCTTTATTGGAAACTGCACAGCCTGCCCGAGCGAATGGCGCACAAATCGCAGAAACTGCAATTCGAATTCGTAGCCGTGCTCGGCCTGATCTCGCTCTTCACGCACATGCACATCTTCTGGATCGCAGGCCTGCTGCTAGCCATGATCGACATTCCCGACTTCGGCGGTCCGCTGCGCAGCATCGCCGATTCCGTGGAGAAGATCGCGGATGCGACGCCCGAAGACAGCGACGCGGCCACGCAGGCCAGCCCGCGACCGACAGGCGGCGACACGCCGCCTCCAGAAAAGCCGGGGCCCGCGAAGGAGAAGGAGCACAGCCATGTTTGAGCTGATGTTCTGCTCGCTGCTGACGATCCTGCCCGACTATCTCTACCGCCGCTATGTCCAGGGCAAGCGCTTCGGCAAGGAGATCACCTTCTTCTCCGTCTGGTACGAGCTGCGCTGGGGCATTACCGGCTGCCTGATGCTGACGGTGTCGCTGATCACCATGATCTTCTATTTCCATCCGTCGACATCCAACGCGACGCTTTATTTCCGCACCGTGCCGATCCTGCCCGAAGGCTCGGGCCGCGTGGCCGAGGTCAAGTTCGGCTTCAGCGCGCCGGTGAAGAAGGGCGACGTGCTGTTCACGCTCGACGCGTCGAAGCAGCAGGCCGCATTTGAGACCGCCAGGCGCAAGATTGCCGAAGTCGATGCCGCCATGCAGACGGCACAAGCTGACGTGGTCAAGGCCGAGGCGCAGATCGGGGAAGCCAAGGCCAGCTACCAGCAGGCCAAGGACGAACTCGACACCAAGACCGAGCTCCAGCGCCGCAATGCCAACGTCGTGGCGCAGCGCGACATCGAGAAGCTTCAGGTGTTGGTCGACCAGCGTCAGGCCGGAATCGATGCCGCGACGGCCGCGCGGCAGTCGGCGGCCTTGCAGGTCTCGACCTCGCTTCCAGCGCAGAAGGCGAGTGCCGAGGCGACGCTTGATCAGGCCCAGGTCGATCTCGACAAGACACTAGTCCGCGCCGGCGTCGACGGGCGCGTCGAGCAGTTCCTTGTCCGCCCCGGCGACGTCGTCAACCAGTTGATGCGGCCGGCGGGAATCCTGATTCCGACGGAGGCCGGCCGAACGTTCCTTCAGGCCGGCTTCGGTCAGATCGAGGCCCAGGTGATGAAGACCGGCATGGTGGCGGAGGCGACTTGCATCTCGAAGCCGTGGGTCATCATCCCGATGGTGATCACGACGGTGCAGGACTACATCGCCACCGGCCAATTCCGCTCCGGCGAGCAGTTACTGGAAGCACAGAACGCCGTTCGGCCCGGCACGATCCTGGTGTTCCTGGAGCCGCTCTACAAAGGCGGCCTCGAGGGCGTGACGCCGGGCTCAAGCTGCATCGTCAACGCCTACACCAGCAATCATGAAGAGATTTCCGCCAAGGACACCCCGACCAGCCGAAAGATCGCGCTGCACGTCGTCGACGGCGTCGGCCTGGTCCATGCCCTGCTGCTGCGCATCCAGGCGTTGCTGCTGCCGATTCAGACGCTGGTGCTGAGCGGGCACTGACGTGTCAGATCGGATCGTTTCGCCCCGTTCTGCGTGCAGCTTGACTGCGTCCTCGGCACTGTCGAAGCGGCCCATTTGTCGCTAGAATTGTGGTCCGGAGGCGCCGGAGAGCGGTCGAGGCGAAGGGGAACGGGCGCATGACCATGGCGTCGGTCAAGCAGTGGCTGGTTGCGGCCACGCTGTTGGGTCTCGGCTTGTTGCTCGCCGCGTGCATGCTGTCCGGGCCAGCGCGAGCCGCTGAGCCCGGCTCGGCTGCGCGCAGCGAGCCAAAGCGCGTGCTGATCCTGCACTCCTTCGGCCGCGAGTTTCGCCCCTGGAGTGAATATGCGCGGAGCATCAAGGTCGAGCTCGAGCGGCAATCGCCCTGGCCGCTCGACGTCCAGGAGCACGCGCTGCTCAGCGCGCGCTTCAACAATGCGGGCCCCGAAGCGCCCTTCGTCGAATATCTCGGTTCGCTCTACCATGACCAGCCGCCCGACATCGTGCTGAGCATCGGCGCACCCGCGGCGCGGTTCGTGCAGAGATACCGTGCGAAACTCTTTCCGGAAGCGCCGGCGGTGCTGACCGTGGTCGAACAACGGCTGGTGAACCGCCTGGATCTCACCGACAATGACGTGGTCGTGTCCGTCCGCAATGATTTCGTGGCGGCCTTCGAGAACATTCTCAAGGTCTTGCCCGATATCAAAACGGTTGCCGTTGTGATCGGCGCCTCGCCCCTCGAGAAATTCTGGATTGAGGAGGTGAAGCAGGAGTTGAAACCGCTGGAAGGCCGGCTCGACCTCGTCTGGTACCCCGACCTCCCGTTTGAGGAGATCCTGAAGCGCGCATCGGCGCTTCCACCGCACACGGCGCTGTTCTGGGGGCTGATGTCGGTCGATGCTGCCGGCATTGTCCACGAGGGCGATATCGCCCTGCACAGGCTGCATGCTGTCGCGAACGCGCCGATCTTCTCGTATCAGGAGCCTTTCTTCGGCAACGCCAGCGTCGGCGGGCCCATGCACTCCGTCGCCGAAACCAGTTCGAAGACCGTCAATGCCGCGATCCGCATCCTCGGCGGCGAGAAGCCGGCCCGCATCAAATACGAACCGATCGGATTCGGGTCGCCGAAATATGATTGGCGGGAATTGCAGCGCTGGGGGATCAGCGAGAGCAGTCTGCCGCCGGGCAGCGAAATCCTGTTTCGTGAGCCGACCGTCTGGGATCGCTACAGCTGGCAGATGCTGCTGATCGCGGCCGTGATTTTGATACAGGCCGGTTTCATCAGCGGGCTTCTGCACGAGCGCCATCGCCGTCAATTGGCCGAGATCGAGTCGCGACAGCGCCTGGCGGAACTCGCCCACGCCAATCGGTACTCGGCCGTCGGCGAGTTGACGACGTCGATTGCCCACGAGCTGAACCAGCCGCTCGGGTCCATTCTGACCAATGCCGAGACGGCGGAGCTCATGCTCAAAGCCACTGCACCCGACATCAACGAGATCCGCCAGATTCTAGCCGACATCAGGCGCGACGATCAGCGGGCGTCCGAGGTCATCCGCAGGCTTCGCAGTGTCCTGAAGAAGCGACCGTTTGAAATCAGGGACACCGAACTGAACGACACGGTACGGGAAGCCATTGGCCTGGTGACAGCCGTCGCCGACGGGCGCCGGATCACGCTGGGTTACGCGCCGGCCGCTGCGGAGCTGCACGTCAAGGGCGATCCCGTGCAGCTGCAGCAGGTCGTTCTCAACCTGATCATCAATGCGTTGGATGCGGTCTCCGACGCGGACATGAAGAAGCGCGAGGTCAGCGTATCGACCGGGCGCGCCGGAAGCCACGCCGAGATCCGGATCGCCGATACCGGTTCGGGCATTGCGGTCGGCGACCTCGCGAAAGTCTTCAATCCATTCTTCACGACCAAGCCTCAGGGCATGGGTATGGGGCTTGCAATCGTCAAGACCATCGTCGAGGCCCATCACGGCACCATAGCCGCCGAGAACCAGCCGTCTGGCGGTGCGCTGTTCACGATCAGGCTCCCGATCATCCACTAGCACGGACGTTTGGCGATCAGGCGGCGCGGCATTGCTCTCGCGCCGCAACAAGGCGGCGAAGCCGTCCTTCGTTGATCTTGATCAATAAACGCCAGTACCGCGGCCCGATCTTGGTGGTCGGAAAGTTCGATGGAGGATGGCATGTTTCGCTGCGGCAAGACCCTGTTGGCGCTTGCGCTCGTGGTTGCGATCCCGGTCGTCGCGACTGCTCAGACCGCCGACAAGCCGGCGGCCCCGAGCACGCAGGCGCAGCCGGCAAGTCCGCCGGCACCGGCCGCCGAGGTTCTGAAGCCCGAGCAGCTCGAGGCCCTGGTCGCGCCGATCGCACTCTATCCCGATGAGCTGCTTGCCAATCTGCTGGCTGCCTCGACCTATCCGCTCGAGGTGGTGCAGGCCGACCGCTGGCTGAAGGACCACACGAGCCTGAAGGGCGACGCGCTGAAGGCGGAGGTCGACAAGCAGGGCTGGGACGACAGCGTCAAGGCGCTCGCAAGCACGGCCGATGTTCTCTCCATGATGAGCGACAAGCTCGACTGGACCCAGAAGCTCGGCGATGCCTTTCTTGCGCAGCAGCCCGACGTGATGGATGCGATCCAGCGTCTGCGCAACAAGGCCTATGACAACAAGAAGCTGGTCACCACCAAGCAGCAGAAGGTCAGCGTCCAGAGCCAGGAAGGCAGGCAGGTCGTCGTCATACAGCAGGCCGATCCGGAGACGATGTACGTCCCCTATTACGATCCGGCGACGGTCTATGGCACCTGGCCCTATGCGGACTATCAGCCGTATTATTTCGGCTATCCATCCTATATCGGTGCTGGCGTGGTCGCTGCTGGCCTCGCCTTCGGCACGGCCTGGGCGATCGGGCGCTGGGGCAATTACTGGGGCGGCGGCGCCAACTGGGGTAACCGCAACGTCTACGTCAACCGTCGCACCACCAACATCAACAACGGCTGGCAGCACAATCCGGCGCATCGCCAGGGGGTGCGCTACAACAACGTCAATGTTCAGCAGCACTTCGGGAACAACAATATCAGGGCTGGCGCGTCGGACCGGATGGACTTCCGCGGCCGCGATGGAAACCAGGTGCTGCGTCCGAACCAGGGTGCGGGAGATCGGGCGGGAGATCGCGCCGGCGACCGTGCCGGTGATCGTGGCGGTCCGGGTGATCGTGCAGGAGATCGTGCTGGTGATCGCGGTGATCGTGCCGGCAATCGCGGCGACCGGCCCGGCGGCGGCGATCGCGCTGGCGCGGGAGATCGTGCCAAGGGTGGTGGAGATCGCGCCAAGAATGCAGGCAAGAATGCAGGTAAGGGCGGCGGCGATCGTGCAAAGGCTGCCAACCGTGCCGGCGGCGGCGCTGCCGCCAATCGTGGCGGTGGCGGCAATCGCGGCGGCGCGATGAACGTCTCCTCCGGTCGGGCGGCGGCCGCAGCATCGGCGCGCGGACGCTCCAGCATGGCGAGCATGCCGCGCGGTGGTGGCGGCGGGGGCTATGCCGGGCGCGGCGGCGGTGGCGGAATGGCCATGCATGGTGGTGGTGGCGGCTTCCGTGGTGGAGGCGGCGGAGGAGGCCGCGGCGGTGGCGGCGGTGGCCGGCGCTCCGACATCGCGCTGAAGCACGACATCACGCTGCTCGGCCATCTCTCTAACGGCCTCGGCTATTATCGCTTCAGCTACATCGGCAGCGACAAGGCCTATGTCGGCGTGATGGCGCAGGAGGTGGAGCAGGTGATGCCTGACGCCGTGACGCGCGGCAGCGATGGTTATCTGCGCGTCTATTATGAAAAGCTTGGCCTGACATTCCGCACCTACCGCGATTGGCTCGCCGACGGCGCGAAGATCCCTGCGGAGGTGACGCCATGATCGGCCTGAAATCGCTCCATCGCGCGATCCTGGCGGGCGTGGTGGCGCTCGCCATGCTTGGCTCGGCGGCACAGGCACAGCAATCCTACAAGACACCGGAGGATGCGGCCGCCGCGCTCGCGGCCGCAGTCAAAAGCGGGCCGGGCGACATTCTGAAGGTGCTCGGCAGGGCCGCCGAGGATATCGTCTCGTCCGGTGACGAGGTCGCCGACAACGACATCCGTCAGCGCTTCACGTCGATGTACGACGCCAAGCACGGCATCAAGGCGGAGGGCAACAAGACCGCGACCTTGATACTGGGGCCGGACGATTTCCCGTTCCCGATTCCGCTGCTCAACACCAAGACAGGCTGGGCGTTCGACACCGACGAGGGGCGGATCGAGGTGCTTCGCCGCCGCATCGGCCGCAACGAGCTCGACGCGATCCAGACCGCGCTCGCCTATGTCGATGCCCAGAATGAATACGCCGACAAGGATCGCGGCGAGGGCGCCGGTGTCTACGCGCAACGCTTCCTTTCCACGCCCGGCAAGAAGGACGGCCTGTTCTGGCGTGACGACAGTGATCCGAGCCCGCTCGGCGCACTGGTCGCGGAGGCCTCGGCCGAAGGCTACAAGCAAGGCACAGGCGAGGGACCCGCGCCTTATCACGGCTACTACTTCCGAATACTGAAAGGCCAGGGTTCCGACGCGCCCGGTGGCGCGCTCAACTACGTCGTCAAAGGCAAGATGATCGGGGGCTTCGGACTGATCGCCTGGCCCGCCGAATACGGCAATTCCGGCGTGATGACCTTTCTCGTCAATCATGCCGGCACCGTCTACCAGAAGGACCTCGGCAACCGCACGGCGGTCATCGCCGAGCGCACCACGCTGTTCGATCCCGACCAGACCTGGAAGAAGGTCGATGCCGCGAAGCCATAAACCGGAACGCATGCGGCGCGCGATCGCAATCGGCTTTACGGCGCTCGTGGTGCTCCTGCTCGCGATGCCGGCCACGCCGTCGTTCGCGCAAGCGAGCGGCCATGTCCAGGTGAGGTTCGTCAAGGCTGGCCTGCTGGTCGGAGGCGGCACCGGCAGTGGTGTGCTGAACTACCGTGGTCGGAACTATCCCTTCAAGGTCTCCGGCTTGAGCGTCGGCATCACGGCCGGTGCGACCGTCGGCAGATTTGATGGCCGGGCATCAGGCATTCGCGATGTCGGCGACTTCGTCGGCAGCTATAGCTCCGTCGGCGGCGGCTTCGCACTCGTCGGCGGCGTCAACGGCGCCCATCTGCGCAACGAAAAGGGCGTGACGATCGTGCTGCAAGGCCCGAAGGCCGGACTTGAGCTCGCCTCCAACATCAGTGCGATCACGATCGCCTGGAAGTGAGCGCCTCGAGCCTGGGGTTACCGGGCCGCGATGGCAGTCATCTCGAGTTTGACGCCCGGACCGAGATCGGCCACGCCGATCGCAGCGCGCGCCGGCAGGTGAGCTTCCGCAAAGTGCGCCTTCCAGGCCGCATTGAACTCCGCCTTCTCCTTCAGGTTGGTCATGAAGATGGTCACCTGCAAGACGTTGGCGAGATCGGAGCCGAGCGTCTTCAACAGGCGCGCCAGCTGCCCGAGGACGTCGTTGGCCTGGCCCGACATATCGAGGCTGGTGTCCTCGGGGACGATCCCGCCGATGTAAAGCACGCCATTATGCTCGACCACTTCGTGGAGGAGTCCTTCGTAGGGCAAGACGCGCTGGATCATGATGAGACCGATGTTGCTGTGGGGATGGGCGGCATATCGCACATTTCCATATCGATGTCGTTTGAAGAGATTTCGCGACCGGGGCGTCCCGAAGGTCATCCAACAAGATATTGAAAATAAAGAATAAATTGGCTTAAGAATCGCCGCTCGTCGCGCGGTCGGACGGTCACCAAGCTGTACTTGCGCGCGGGAGCCCGGCGCTTCCGACGGCCCTGATCCCGACGACATCGGGATGCGGATCGGTATACTGCCACCGGAATCGACGCGGCAGCGGCTGGGCCCGTGCCGTACCGGAACAAGGATCAGACGATGGACGATACGATTGGCTTTCCCGACCCCGGCCTCGACCTGTCTGACGGCTTCAAGCCCCACACCTCGCATTGGGGCGTGTTTTCCGCGCGTCAAAGCGAAGCCGGACTCGAGGTCAGGGCCTATGCGGGCGACCCCGATCCGAACGGCATCATCGGCAATTTCCCCGGCGCGCTGCGGCATCAGGCGCGCATCGCCCAGCCGGCGATCCGCCGCGGCTGGCTCGAGCGCGGACCTGGCCCGGACGATCGCCGCGGCCGCGATGAGTTCGTCTCCGTCAGTTGGGAGAAGGCGCTCGATCTGCTCGGCGACGAGCTCGGCCGCATCCGCGACACGCGCGGCCCCGGCGCCGTGTTCGGCGGCTCCTACGGCTGGTCGAGCGCGGGCCGCTTCCATCATGCCCAGAGCCAGGTGCATCGCTTCCTCAACATCGCGATGGGCGGCTATGTGCGCTCGGTGAATACCTATTCCTCGGGCGCGTCCTCGGTGCTGCTGCCGCAGATCCTTGCGGGCTACGAGGACATCACCAAGCGCAACGTCACCTGGGAGCAGATTGCCGAGAACACCGACATCGTGCTGGCGTTCGGCGGCATGGCGCTGAAGAACTCCATGGTGGCCGGCGGCTCGATCAGCAAGCATGTCGAGCGCGGCGCCATGGAAGCCGCGCGCCGGCGCGGCTGCGCGTTCATCCTGGTCAGCCCGCTGCGCGACGATCTTCCCGTCGAGGCCGGCGCCGAATGGATGACGTGCCTGCCCGGCACCGACACCGCCCTGATGCTCGGCATCGTCCACACACTTGTGAGCGAAGGTCTGCACGACCAGGCCTTCCTCGATCGCTACACCGAAGGCTGGCCCGTGTTCCTGCGCTATCTCAATGGCGAGAGCGACGGGCAGGCCAAGCATGCCGAATGGGCCGCCGCGATTTGCGGTGTCGATGCGGACGCGATCCGCGAGCTCGCGCGCCGCGCCGCCGGAAAGCGTGCGCTGATCACCGTTTCGCATTCGCTCCAGCGCGCCGAGCATGGCGAGCAGCCGGTGTGGATGGGCATGGTGCTCGCAGCAGCGCTCGGCCAGATCGGCCTTCCTGGCGGCGGCTATGCTTATTCGCTCGGCGCGATCGGCTATTACGGCCGCCGTGTCAACGACGTGCCGGGACCGACGCTGGGGCAGGGCCGCAACGGCGTGCGCGATTTCATTCCGGTCGCGCGCATCGCCGACATGCTGCTCAATCCCGGCACGACCTATCGCTACAATGGCGAGACGCGTACCTATCCGGACATCCGCCTCGTCTACTGGGCCGGCGGCAATCCCTTCCATCACCATCAGGACATCAACCGCTTGCGCAAGGCTTTTGCGCAGCTCGATACGTTCGTCGTGCACGAGCTCGCCTGGACCGCGACGGCGCGGCACGCGGACATCGTGCTGCCCTCGACCATGACGCTGGAGCGCGAGGATATCGGCTATTCGACCAACGATCCCCTGATGGTCGCGATGCACCAGATCGCCGAGCCCTTCGGCCTTGCGCGTGACGATTACGACATCTTTGCCGATCTCGCCGAGCGCCTGGGTGCGCGCGAACCTTTCACCGAAGGGCGCACGTCGCGGCAGTGGCTCGAACATCTGTACGAGCCGACGCGTGCCTCGCTTCAAGCGCGTGGCCTCGAGGCGCCTGATTTCGACGAACTCTGGCGGCGCGGCAGCCTGGTCGTGCCGCAACAGCCCGACGACGGCGGCCGGCTGCGCGGCTTTCGCGAGGATCCGGCCTATCATCCGCTGCCGACGCCGAGCGGGCGCATCGAGATCTATTCAGCCAAGATCGCTGCGCACGGCGATGCCGATTGCCCCGGCCATCCGGTCTGGCTCGACAAGACCGACATGCCGAAACCCGGCGCGCCGTGCTTCCTCGTCGCCAACCAGCCGGTGACGCGCCTGCACAGCCAGCTCGACTTCGGCGGCCATTCGCTGGGCGCGAAGCATCGCGGCCGCGAGGTGGCGCGCATGAATCCACGCGATGCCGATGCACGCGGAATCAAGGACGGCGACATCATCCGACTGTTCAACGAGCGCGGCGCCTGTCTCGCCGCCGTCCACGTCACCGACGGCATTGCGGCCGGCGTCGTGCAGCTTCCGACCGGCGCGTGGTACGACCCGATGGACCCCGAGGACGAAGCGCCGCTCTGCGTTCACGGCAATCCCAACGTGCTCACCCGCGACATCGGCACCTCGTCCTTCGCGCAGGGCTGCACCGGCCAGCTCACGACGGTCGAGGTGGAGAAGTTCACCGGCAATCTGCCGCCGATCCGCGCGTTCGATCCGGTGTAGGCGCGTCGCTGCTGCGGCCGTATTGCGAAGGCGCCGAATTACGCTGCGCTCGAGAGGCAGAAAGAAAAGGGGCCGCCCTGTGTGGGCGCAGGGACGGCCCCGAGTGGCTCGCAGGCCCGGGAGGAAAAGGGCTCGAGCCGGCGTGAGTGGCAGGGCACTCACGCCTAGGAAATCGCAAACCGGTCGAAGTACAGATGGCGTGATGCCAAGTGCCTTGATCTTAAGTCGCTTGATTCCAAATCCCTTGATTCCAAGTCCCTTGATTCCAGTTCCCTCGATCCCAATTCGCCTGCCGCCGCACGAACTACGCCGCTGCGCCGACCATCCAGTCCATGTCCGCGGCAGGGCGCCGCCGCGGAAGCGCCTCCGTAGCAGGCAGCACAGTCCTGCTGGCCAGACGCCAGCGTGCCGGTGACTCGCCGCTGATGCGCTTGAACACGGTCGAAAAATGCGCCTGGGTGCTGAAGCCGACGGCAAGCGCGATCTCCGCCAGCGGCCGCTCGGTCGTCGTGAGCAAGGTCTTCGCACGCTCGACGCGATGATTGAGCAGATATTCGCGTGGACGGTAGCCGGTCGCGGCGCGGAACTGTGCCGCGAAATGCATCCTCGAGAGGCCCGCGACATTGGCGAGCTCAGACAGACTGATGCAGCGATCAAAGTGATCGGCGATATATTGCTCGACGCGCCGTAGCCGCCATTTCGGCAAGGCATTGACTTTTGAGCGTGGCAGCTCAAGCCGGGTCAGATGCATCGCAAGGGTCTCGCCGATGCAGCGCGCGAACTGCTGGTCCGCGGTATCGCCATGCTCGGTCAGTGCCTTCGCGAGCTCGGCTGCGAGCGGGTCGCGCAGCAGGACGAGGTCGTTGAGGCCCTCGGTCGCCGGCCGCGCCGCCGAAAAATGATCGGTCGAGATGTGGAAGTGCAGGAAAGCGCAGGGCGACTGGAATTGCACGCCGAGAAGCTTCGATGGCGCACTGACGTACAGCGTGCCCGCGGGCATGGTGCCGTCGAAGATGATCTGACGGTCCCGCGTCAGCTTTACCCGAGCGGTCTTCAGCGCGATGGCGACGAAATAGCGGTCCGCCGGCGTCGTAGCTTCGTGCGACGAGATGGCCCGAGAGTCCTCCCATCGCGAAATCGTGATGTCCGTGTCCAGGCCGCGGTCGATGTTGCGCCATCCGCTTTCCTGCGCGATTGCTCGCATCCCGTGCGAAGCCTCGCGATCACACCGGCTGGCGGGAAATTCGATCCAGGCATGCGCTGCTTGCAAGTCATTGAACATCGCTCGTCCTCTCCTGGCCTCGTCGCCGCTTGCAGCGATCGGCCAACTCTCAGTGCTTTCCACGATCAGAGGATAGGCGTGAGCCAGGCAAGAAGCCCGTTAGTGATGATTAGGAGGTGTTAGATTTTGTGCGAGCGCATGAAGTGTGACAGCCCGCCGCAGGACGTTTGATTTTGTCCAGCATTTCAATTATTTGCGCAGATCGGTGCGGTGTGAGTTCATTGCAGAACATCGCGCTGCGATCGATGTGCCGGTATGAGGCCGGCGCGGTGCCTCGCTGGACCGCGCATCGACGGCGGGTATAGTCGCCGCGCATTTGAATGAAATGGCTGTCAAGATGAGTCAGAAGTGACCGAACCCCCGGCAGGACATGGCTCGCCCGGCAATGGCGCCGGGGCGAGCCTTGATTTCGACGCAGTCTCGTTCGGACCGTTTTCGCTGCGGTCGCGGTTGCTCGAGAGGGACGGGGCGCCGGTCAAGCTCGGCAGCCGCGCAATGGACATTCTGCGCCTGCTCCTCAGCCGTGCCGGCGAAGTGGTGCCGAAGAACGAGATTCTGAGCTACGCGTGGTCCGGCCTCGCGGTCGAGGAGATCAGCCTGCGCGTCCATGTCGCGGAGCTGCGCAAGGTGCTTGGCGACGGCAAGGACGGGGCTCGCTACATCACCAACGTCCCGAGCCGCGGCTATTGCTTCGTCGCGCCTGTGCAACGTGGCGAACGCAACGCCACTCCGGCACTCGCGCCGCGTGCACCTGAAAGAACGGTGCCGCCTGCGGCCTTGCCACACCGGCTGGACCGGATGATCGGTCGGGACGATGTGCTGCCCGAGTTGTCGGCGCGTCTGCTGAGCGACCGCTTCGTCACGCTGCGAGGACCGGGCGGCATCGGCAAGACCACGGTTGCGACCGCGCTCGCGCATGACATGTGGCAGGCATTCGAGGGCCACGTTCATTTCCTCGAATTCGGCCCACTGAAGGACGCCACGCTGGTCGCGAGCACGGTTGCCGCCGCTCTGGGCCTCGTCGTGCATCACGATGATCCCTCAGGCAGCATAGTCAATTTTCTGCGCGGACGGCGGCTGCTTCTTATCCTCGACAGCTGCGAGCACGTCATCGACGAGGTCGCTCGTTTGGCCGAAAACATCTATCGCGAAGCGCCGGGCATCGCCATTCTCGCCACCAGCCGCGAGTCGCTGCTGGTGGAAGGCGAGCAGATCTTCGAGCTCGTTCCGCTGGCCGGCCCGCCGCAAGGGGCGCGCCTCAGCGCCGGTGAAGTGCTGGATTATCCGGCCGCGCAGCTGTTCATCGATCGTGCCGCGGCCGCAGGCCATCGCGGCGATATCACGGACGACGATGCCGAGGTCCTGGCCGAGATCTGCGGCAAGCTCGATGGTATCGCGCTCGCGATCGAGCTCGCCGCCGTGCGCGTCGGCGTCTACGGATTGCGGGAGATGGCCGCGCTGCTCGACTCCAGGCTCAAGCTCGAATGGCGCGGACGGCGAACGGCGCCGCCACGGCAGCAGACGCTCGGCGCGACGCTCGACTGGAGTTTTGGCCTGATCGGCGAGAGCGAACGCACAGTGCTTCAGCGACTCGCCATCTTCGCCGGCTCCTTCACGCTCAAGGGCGCGATCGCAGTCGCCGCGGATGAGGGTGCCGCGGCCGATCGCGTCGTCGATGCGCTGGAACAGCTCGTGGCCAAGTCGCTGGTGTCGGCGCAGCCCGATGGCGCATCGCGGCGCTATCGCCTGCTGGATGCCACGCGCGCCTATGCCATGCAGAAGCTGGTCGACGCAGGCGAAGCGGTGGCGATCGCGCGCCGTCACACGGTATATATTCAGCGCACGCTCGAAGCCGGCATGGCGGAGCAGGGCGGCGACCCGGCTTCGCGCCTGCAGGCGCGGGCGAGCCTGCTCGCAGATGCCCGTGCGGCGTTGGAATGGAGTTTTGCCAACCACGACGGTGCCGCCTTGCGCGTGCCGCTCGCCGGCAGCGCCGCAAGGCTGTTCGTCGAGCTCAACCTGCTGAACGAGGCGCGCATCTGGTCGGGCCGCGCGCTCGCGATGCTCGACGATGCCAACCAGGGCGGCAAATGGGAGCTCGAGCTGCAGTCGACGCTTGGCCACGCCTTCATGTTCACGGAGCGCAACAGCGAGCAGGCCGAGGCCGCACTCCGGCGCGGGCTGGAGATCGCCGAAGCGCTCGACGATCACGCCAATGCGTTCAGGCTGCTGTCGCGGTTGAACATGTTCTATCGCCGCACGGGCGACTACAGGCACCTCGTGCCGACCGCACGCCAGGCCGAGCGCATCGCCCGCCAGATCGGCGACACCGCGGGGATCGCAGGCAGCAAGGCGCTTCTCGGCGTGTCCTATCATCTCGCCGGCGACCAGGCCGAGGCGCAGGCCCATCTCGATGAAGGCGTGCGCGACGACGCCGCGCTGCGCGGGACGGAGCCCGGGCATTTCGCCTATTCGCGCACGCCGCAGATTCCGCTCGCGCGGGTGCTGTGGTTGCGCGGCTTCCCCGACCGCGCACTCGATTGCGTCCGCCCGCTCGTCGGCGCCGCCGCGCCGCGTGATGTGGTGATGCATTGCATCGCGCTGTGCTGGTCATCCTCGGTGTTCGGCTGGGTCGGCGACTGGGCCGCCGTCGAGACGATGACGGGGCGCCTCGCGACCCATGCGAATTTGCACGGGCTCGCGCCGTACGAAGCCGTCGCGACCGGCTTTCGCGCGCAGACCATAATCGCCCGCGGCGAGCTGGCCGGCGGTGTCGATCTGCTGCGGAGCGCGCTGCCGCGCCTGCATGCGGATCGCTACGAGCTCTACGCATCCGCGTTCGCCGCGGATCTGTCGCAAGGACTGGCGGCGCTGGGACGGTTGACGGAAGGGCTGCAAGTCCTGCATGAGACGATCGCTCGCGTCGAGCAGGGCGGCGGAGGTTTTGACATGCCCGAGCTCCTGCGCCGGCGCGGCGACCTCGAGGCGCGCACCGGTGATCTCGGTGCCGCCGAAGCGAGCTTTGCCGTATCGCTCGCGCTGGCCGAGCAGCAGGGCGCGCTGTCCTGGCGGTTGCGGACGGAGATGTCGCTCGCGGCGCTTCGGCTTCGGCAGGGCGTCAAGAATCCGCTCGACGATCTCGCCGCAACCTATGCCCGGTTCTCGGAGGGATTCGAGACAGCGGATTTGAAGGCAGCGCGGCTCCTGCTGGACGAGGCATCTGCCTGACAAGGCTCAGTCGAACCGGAAATCCGTAAGATCGATCGACACCATCAGCTCATCACGCAGCGGCATCAGATCGTCGCCGCGCAGATAGATGCGCCGGCGGCTCGGGAGCTTGAAGCCGTCGACGGTGACGGGATCCGATACGTACTGAGCTGCCGGAAAATTGCCGGCGATCTCGACCCGGTAATCATGCCGGCGGATCAGCATGTCGGGGCCAAAATAGAAATCTTGCTCGGCGCTGTGGCTTGCGATCACGGCCGGGAACGTCGCCCGCAATCCGCGCCAGACCTCCGCGCCCTCGCGCCAGGGCGCGATCTCCCGGACCTCGAACCCGTCCGCCGCCAGCAGGAACGGCGCAGTCATGTAGGTCCAGAGCGCATAGCCGTTGAAATAGGCGCGATGCAGCGGATCCCAATGCGTGCGCATATCGTGCCGCGCGAACGAGCCGCGCGGATTGTTGCGCTCCGCGACGATGCGGCCGTCCGCAGCCACGATGGCAATCCGCTCCGGGCTGAAGTCGGTGCGCTGGCCGGGCTTGCCGAACGGCTCCACCGAAGCCCGCTCACGATGCAGCTCGATCCGCATCGTGCGCGGCGCATGGTCCTGATCGACGCCCTTCAATATCCAGAGGTCGCCGCCGGTCACGATCGTGGCGGTGAGGCGCTCATGGGCATTCCATCGATCGAGCCCGCCATGGGCCTCGATCGCATTCGCCAGCAGCGGAATCATCCGGCTGTTTTCCTCTCGCATCGGTGGTGTCGCCCCAATAGAGATACCCCCGTGCGCAGACGACCGCCCGTTAAGCGTTGTTAAGTGCCGTTGGCAGGCCCGGCGCCTAGGCTTCGGCCATGACGTCCAGCACCGCGTCGGCAAAGGCCTTCGGCGCCTCTTGCGGTAGATTATGGCCGATACCGCCCTTGATGGTCCGGTGCGAATAACGCCCGGAGAATTTCTTCGCGTAAGCGGACGGCTCCGGATGCGGCGCCCCGTTGGCGTCACCCTCCATGGTGATGGTGGGCACGGCGATCATGGGCGCCTGCGCCAATCTCGCCTCGTCGTCGGCATATTTCGCTTCGCCTTCGGCTAGGTCCAGCCGCCAGCGATAATTGTGGATTACGATCGCTACATGATCCGGATTGTCGAACGCCTTCGCGCTGCGATCGAAAGTGGAATCGTCGAAATGCCATTGGGGCGAAGCGAGCTGCCAGATCAGCTTCGAGAAATCGTGGCGGTACTTGTCGTAGCCCTCGCGGCCGCGCTCGGTCGCGAAATAGAACTGGTACCACCATTGCAGCTCGGCCTTCGGCGGAAGCGGCATCTTGCCGGCCTGCTGGCTGCCGATCAGGTAGCCGCTCACCGAGACCATCGCCTTGACCCGTTCCGGCCGGAGCGCGGCAATGATGTTGGCGGTGCGCGCACCCCAGTCGAAGCCGGCAATCGTCGCCTTGTCGATTCCGAGCGCGTCCATCAGGGCGACGATGTCGGCCGCGATCGCCGCCGGCTGCCCGTTCCGCATCGTCGAGTCAGAGAGGAAACGCGTGCTGCCGTAGCCGCGCAGGTAAGGCACGATCACCCGACGGCCGGCCGCGGCGAGCAGCGGTGCGACATCGACGAAGGCGTAGATGTCATAGGGCCAGCCATGCAGCAGGATCACGGGCGGGCCATCCGCGGGACCCGCCTCGGCATAGCCGACATTGAGGAGGCCGGCGTCGACCTGTTTCAGGGACGCGAACGCGGTGTTGGCGCCGGGCTTGACGACGGTGGCGGACTTCGCCGGCTTCGCCGTGGCCGTCGTGCTCAGCGCAAGCTGGGTCGCGGCAAGCGCCATCGCAGCCCTGCCGACGAAACGACGTCGTTCGTGGCTGATGTTATCGGTCATATGTGCCTCCTGTGGTCAGTGCATTGTGCGAGTCGCCGTCAGCCCTTGTGCCCATCCAGACGCGCAAGGAAGTCGCGAACCAGCGTGGCGATCTCGTCGGTCGCCTCGTCGAGCGCGAAATGGCCGGCTTCGAGGATGTGGACCTCCGCATCCGGCACATCGTCGCGATAGGCCGAAGCGCCGGCGACGGCGAAGGACGGATCGTACTTGCCCCAGACCACCAGCGTCGGCGGCCGCGTCTTGCGCAGCCACTCCTGCCATTTCGGATAGGAGGCCACGTTGGTCCGGTAATCCAGGAACAGCGTAGTCTGGATCTCGGCCTCGCCGGGACGCGTCAGGAACGCGTATTCGTCGGTCCAGCTATCGGGGTCGTAGCGCTCGGGGTGCGGGCTGGAGCCGAGGTGCCGCTGGCGCGTCGCGGCCAAGGATGTGAAGTTGGCCTTGAGCGCCTCGAGCTCATGCGCCGGATCGGCCCAATATCTGCGACGCGCTTCCCAGAGCGGGCTCAAGCCTTGCTCATGCGAAACGGCATTCTGGATCATGATGGCGCGAACGCGCTCTGGATGCGCCAGCGCCATGCGGAAGCCGACCGGGCCGCCATAGTCCTGCATGAACAGCACGTAGTTGGTCAGGCCGAGCTTGTTCGTCAGCTCGCCCATCACGCCGGCGATGTTGTCAAAAATGTAGGTGAAGTCGGACGGCGGCGGCGCGCTGCTGTTGCCGAAGCCGGGATAATCAGGCGCGATCAGGTGATATTTGTCCGCGAGCAGCGGCAGCAGAGGCTCCCACATCCGCGACGAGGAGGGAAAGCCGTGCAGCAGCAGTACGGTCGGCGCGTCGGCGGGCCCGGCCTCGCGGTAGAAGATGTTGAGACCCCCGATATCGATCGTGTGATAGCTGATCGAGCGTCGGCTCGACCGCAGATCCTGTGCCGAGGCCTGCACGGTGGTGCAGGCGAGGGCGGCTGCGAGGGCGAGGGTGGCTGGAATGTTCATGTCATCGCTCCGATGTGGGCGTGTCGCGTCGAGACGTGCCGGCGCGTCATGCGCCGGCAACCGCTCTGACGGGATTGAGCGGCAGGCTGCCACCGTGATCACTGTTGTGCGCGGCAGCTTTCGATCGCCGGATCACATTCGTAAGCTCCGGCGTAAAGCTTTCGTCATCGTCCTCGATGTGTCCGGTCAGTGCCGGGGCGGTGCTCATTGATGAGCACCGCTCCGATGCGAGTCTGACTTACGCGGCCGACTTCGCCTTCTTGGCGAGGGCGGCGAGCAGCGTCTGCGCGGCCGGGCCGGAGGAGTGCGGATTCTGTCCCGTGATGAGCTGGCCCGCGCTGACGACGTGTACGCCCCAGTTCGCCGTTTTCGAGAAGACCGCGCCGAGCTTCAACATCTCGTCCTCCACGAGGAACGGCACGACATGGGTCAGGCCCACGTCCTCTTCCTCGCCATTGGTGAAGCCGGTCACTTCCTTGCCCTCGACCAAAGGCTTGCCATCGGGCGTCTTGACGTGGCGCAGCGCACCGGTCGAGTGACACACCACCGCGATGGTCTTGCCGGCGGCGAGGAAGGATTCGATCAGCTTGACCGAGTCCTTGTCTTCGGCGAGGTCCCACATCGGGCCGTGACCGCCGGGATAGAACAGCGTGTCGAAGTCTTCCTGCTTGACGCTGTCGAGGCGCACCGTCTTGTCGAGCTGGGCTTCAGCGGCAGCGTCCGCCTCGAAGCGCAGCGTCAGGTCAGTGCGGAACTCGGGCTCGTTGCTCTTGGGATCGAGTGGCGGCCGGCCGCCCTTGGGCGAAGCCAGCGTGATCTCCGCGCCGGAATCCTTGAACACGTAGTAGGGGGCGGCGAGCTCCTCGAGCCAGAACCCGGTCTTGCGTCCGGTGTTGCCGAGCTGGTCGTGGGAGGTGATAACCATAAGAATCTTCATGACGATCTCCTTGAGTGCGTTCGCTGCAATGACGCATTCCCTCGTGGTGGAGGTGCACCGGCCTCGGTCTCGTTCGAGCACGACGCTTGTTCGTTGCTCGTGAGCCCAATGTTGCACCCAAGGCCGCGTGTTAGCTCGTTATGTATTGTTAGGCGTTGAGAGCAGTGAACGGTTCCCGCTCTCGCGCGTCGCCACCGCTACTCGAACACGGCGTCGAAGATCTCGACGTCCATCAGCACGGGCCTGGCGATCACGCTTCCATCAGGCCGCAGCGTCTGCACACGCCGCAATGTCGGCACGACGATGCCGCCGAAGCTGTCATGGGCCCAGGAATAATGTGCGACCTTGTTTCCGAACAGATCGTGATCCGTCCGCCGTTGCAGGGCGTTCTCGTCGAAGTAGAAGATCTGCTCGGGCGCGAGCGTGATCAGGTTCGGCGGGAACTGCGCGCGCAGCCGCCGCCACGTGTCAGCGTTTTCGCGCCACGGCGGAAGCTCCTCCGTGACGACGTCGGGATGGGCGAGCAGAAATGGGTTGGTCAGATAATTCCAGATCGCAACGCCGCAGAAGAAGACGAGGTGCAGTTCGTCCGCGAGCGCAGGAGAGCCGGTCTCGGGAAATGCAGGGCTCGGGTTATCCCATGTGCGCAGGACCTCACCCTCGAGGCTCTCGATTGTGATCGCGTCGGGTTGAAAGCAGCCGGAGTGTTCACCCCCGGTAATGCCGGTGAAGCGGACCGACTGGGCGCGGGTCGAGCCCTCCGCCGTCACGTCCTTGAATTCGCTGGCATGTCCGGCGCTGGAGAACAACGAGCCGCCGACGGAAAGGTGGAGCGTGAATTGGGTCAAGCTATTCCAGCGGGCCATACCGCCGCTGGCATCAATTACATCGTCAAGAAGCGCCATATCCCGCCATATCCACCGTGAAGTGCCACCACCATGGCGGGGCGGATGCGGCTTGGCGTGTTAGAAGTTGTTAGGACTTGCGAGCAGGTGCTTGGACGGTATCCCGTTGAAGATACTGTCAATTCAGCGCGCTCAGGAGCTCCCTGGCGGCCACGAGATCGCGGGTTTGGAGGCCTTCTTGGTATCGCGCGACGAGCGGGGCGAGCAGAGCGCGTGCTTCGCCCGCTTGTCCGGCCTGGCGCCAGACCCGGCCGAGGCTGATCGCCCCCCGCAGCTCCCAGCCGAGCGCGCACTGCCGGCGCGACAGATCGAGCGATTTCCGGAAGCAGCGCTCGGCCTCCGCGGTGTTTCCCGACCGGACGAGGATGTCGCCCTTGACCCGGAGCATCTCCGGCATGTCGAAGGATTCGCCATGATCTGGAATCTGCGCAATGGCATCATTGATCGTGCGCAGGGCCTCGTCCGGCTGGTTCTCCGCCACGAGGCCCTCCGCCAGCGCCGTCGCAAACACCGTCGTCATGATCCGGTGCCGCGTCGCGTACAGCGTGGCCTGGCTCCGGCGAAGATGCTCGATCCCGCCGGCGGTGTCGCCGCGGCGAAGCATGAGCTCGCCCTTCTGGCCGATGCCGACGGCGTGATAGGGACCGAGGAAGTGCCGCGCCGAATGGTCGATCAGCCGCTCGATCAGGATTTCGGCATTGGCCCAGTCGCCGACCCAGAGGAATACGTAGATCGTCCAGATCAGGGAGATGCCGAGGGTGAGGGGTTGTTCGAGCAGTTCCGCCTCGTGAACGGTGTATCTCGCCGCCTCGATCGCGCGATCGGGCCGCCCGGTGAGCCAGAGCCCGCGCGCCAGCGCGACCAGCGCGACGATGCGGTCGTCATAACCGAGATGCCCGATGTTCAGCCGCTGCGAGCCGGGATTGTGCACCATCGCGCTCTCGCAGAACTGCACAGCCTTGTCCTGATTGCCGATCAGATGGTGCGCGACGCCCAGCATCCATTCCACGTTCAGCGCGGCGGCCGGATCATTCAGCTTGCGCGCAACGCTCTCGCCCTGCTCGCCGGTGCCGAGCGCGCCGTGAAAATCCCCGACCCTGGTCAGGTAGATGTGCAAGCCGCGCAGCAGCCAGAGCTGCCAGTGCAGATCCTCGAGATCCCGCGCAAGCTGAAGACTGCGTGTGAACGCCGACCGGACCGCCTCGGTATTGCCCTGTGTGAACATCACGGAGACGCCGAGCGCAGCCTGCAACGTCATCTCCTGGCGGCGGTCGATCGAATTCGTATCGAGAGAGACAAGCGCCTGCTTCGTCCAGCGATAGCACTCCGTCAGCAATGTCAGTTCGAGGAAAAACTGGGCCGCCGAAGCCGCCAGATCCACGCCGATCGTCCGGTCGGCGCTATCCGAAAAGCTCCAGGTCAGCGCGGCCCTGACATTGGGCAAGTGGTCGGCATAGGGAAGGAAGCCGCCTGCGGTCTGCATGCCCGTGGATTTGAGCGCGATGTCGCGCAGGAAGTCGCGGAAATATTCGGCGTGAGCGCGCGCGACACGGGGCGCTTCGCCGTTCTCGACGAGCTTCGCGCCGACGAAGGTGCGGGTGGTGTCGAGCAGACGATAGCGCAGCCGCCGCTCCGCAGGTGAGGTTGCGATCAGCGATTTGGAGAGCAGGTTCGAGATCGCCTCGACCGCCTCGGGCTCGCTGATGCCCTGGCTGAACGCAACGGCGAGCGCGGCCTCCATCGTGAATGGCCCGACGAACACCGACAAACCGCGCAGCGTCGCACTCTCGGCTGCCGGCAACAGATCATAGCTCCAGGCGAGCGCGGCGCTCAGGGTCTGGTGCCGCGGGATCGCTGTGCGGCGTCCCCGCCACAGCAGCGAAAAGCGGCTGTCGAGCAGCGAGGCGGTCCCGGCAATGCCATAGGCGTTCACGCGTCCGGCGGCGAGCTCGATCGCGAGCGCGATGCCGTCCAGTCGCCGGCAGATCTCGGCGACAAGCGGTGCATCCTCCTCGCTCAGTTCGAATTCGCCCAGGCTCTCGGCAATGCGTTCTACGAAGAGCTGGCTTGCGGGATAGGCAAGGATGTCGGCGATGCCGAGCCCGTCGCGCTGGGGCGGGCAGTCCAGCGGAAACAACCGGTGGACGCGTTCGCCTTCGGTGCGAAAGGATTCGCGGCTGGTGGCGAGAATGTGCAGCTCGGGCGCCTCCTGGACGATGTGCTCGGCCAGGGGCGCGAGCTCGTCGATGATGTGCTCACAGCTGTCGAAGATCAGCAGCATCCGGCGGTTGCGCAGCACCGTCAGCAGGCCCGGCATCGGGTCCTCGGAATTGACGGTCAGGCCGAGCGTGGCGGCGATGGTGCTTGGAACGAGCCTGGCATCCGTCAGCGCGCCGAAATCAACGAAGTTGACCTGACCCTCGAAGGCCTCGAGCTCGCGATGCGCGACGGCGAGCGCGACGGAAGTCTTGCCAATCCCGCCGGGGCCGACAATTGTCACGAAGCGATGCTGCGCAAGCTCGGTGGAAATCCGCTCGACCGCGTCGGCTCGTCCGATCATCCTGGCAAGCGGCGGCGGGAGTATGTGAGGCGACGGGACGGCCGGGCCTGTCCGCTTCTCCGGCGATTCGGACCGGACCAGCGGGCTCGCGAAGCAATAGCCACGGCCGGGCACGTTGACGACATAGCGGGAGCCTTCGCCGGCATCCCCCAAGGCCTTGCGTAGCGTCGTGATGTGGAAGCGCAGGCTGCCCTCGTCGACCGTCACGTCGGCCCAGACGCGCTTGATCAACTCACGCTTGTCGATGACCTCGCCGGCGCGCTCGACGAGAAAAATGAGGATGTCGAGTGCGCGGCCGCCGAGGTGAAGCGGAGCGCCGTCCTTCTCGAGCAGGCGCGACCTTGCGTACAGCCGGAATGGCCCGAAGGAAATCGCCGCATCCTGGTCGTTAGTGTCCACCACGCGCCAATGAATCCAGTGAAGGGGCTGTTGTCCGCATCCTGATCTAGCAGAACGAGGTTATGAGTAAACTGGTCGAAAGTGGCGAAATCGCGCGGCAAGTCATTCGGCCGCACCGGGATGATGCGTGACAAATTTCGCTTAAACGCGAGCGGCTTGGGAAGCGATCGGGACGACCCGTCAGCGTGCTTGACCGTCGAGAGGACGGTCTGGCCGCCAACTTGTGCCGCCGATCATAACAAAATCTTGCAACGTCTAACGAGCAAAACGCGCGCGGTGCATCCAGTATACGCTTCGAGTTAGGTCCTAGATCCAACGGGGAGGCTATCATGTCCGCTATCGGCTTGGAGACGAGCGACCATTTCGTTCGATCTCAGCACATTGCCAGCCTTGATGATCAGTCGCGTGATTGGGAACTCGTGCTGCGGGAATCCCACCATCGGATGAAGAACACGCTGACGCTGCTGGGTGCGTCAGTCCGCCGCGACTTCTCGCGGCCGGGCACTAGGGACATGTCGGGCGCGGTGGACCGGTTCGAGCAGCGCATTGTCGCGTTCGGCAGGCTCTATCAGCTCTTGTCCGACATCGACAGTCTGTCCGCCGTCTCCGTCGAGGCCTTCTTCGAAAACCTGTGCGAGGCGCTCTCCGAGGCAGTGCTGGAACCGGCCGGCATCCGCTGCGAGGCAGCGATCGAGAGCGGGGCGCTGCCGGCATCGCAGTGTCATCGGCTGGCGTTGATGCTGACAGAGCTGGTCACGAATGCCGCCAAACATGCCTTCCCGAACAAGAACGATGCGCTGATCCGCATCGAAATTACCAACCGCGACGGCGCCTGGCTCTGCACAGTGGCTGACAACGGCATCGGCGCGACCGGTCCGCTTCAGGGCACCGGCAGCCGTATCCTTGAAGGGCTCGCACGCAGTATCGACGCGCGGTTGCAGGGCGAGGCGAGCCAGGGCGGCACACGTGTGACGATCGTGATGCCCACTGCCGCTTGAATCTCGCTTCAATTTCAACTCAGGGAGTTCGACATGGCCACTACCGAAATCGACCGCGACGCCGCGGCCGGGTCTCCGAACACATCTTCGACATCGCGTGGCGTTGATCTGAAGCTTGAGATCGTCGTGATCCCCGTGTCGGATGTCGACCGCGCCAAGGCGTTCTACACGCGCCTCGGCTGGCGATTGGACGCCGATTTTGCCTCAGGTGACGAATGGCGCGTGGTCCAGTTCACGCCGCCGGGTTCGGCCTGTTCGGTGATCTTCGGCAAGAACGTCACACCGGCAGCGCCCGGTTCGGCGCGCGGGCTGTACCTGATCGTCTCCGATCTGGCGGCGGCGCGACAGGATCTGCTCGACCGTGGCATCGCGGTGAGCGCACCATTCCATGGTGCGGGCGACGTTCACGCCGGTCCGGACGAGCCGTATCTGTTCGGCAGCGTCCGGGTCAGCGGTGCTGACCCGAAGCGCGGCAGCTACAGCTCGTTTGCCTCGTTCAGCGATCCCGACGGTAATGGCTGGCTGTTCCAGGAGGTCACGACGCGACTGCCTGGACGCATCGCTGGTGACGGCACGACGTTTGCCTCAACGGCCGATCTGGCCGCAACCCTGCGACGTGCCGCTGTCGCGCATGGTGAGCACGAGAAGCGCATCGGCGGACACGACGAGAACTGGGCGGATTGGTACGCCGACTACATCGTCCGCGAGCAGGCCGGTCAACCGCTGCCCTCCTGAGTTGTAATGAACCTATCTCCTGAATTCACAGCCAGGGCGCGCGCCGATTGAACTCGTCGCGCGCCGTGTTGCTTCTGCATCGCGCGTATCGTCATCGTCGCTCGCTCTCTTGCATCCCGCGGACTCGCAACGGCTAACGCGGCCTAACAACCGATAACGAGCTAATTGCCAGGACCTGCGCCAATCTCTCTTCACGACGAAACGACGCGTCGATTTCGAATTCGGTTGGCGTCACCGACCAAAGCAGGGGAGATCTGCCATGACAACGCAAGCACGAGCCGACATTCTCAATCCCGACCGCCGTCAATTGCTGAGCCAGGCCGCAATGACCGCGGTTGCCGCCAGCGTGGCGAGCCTGCTGCCGCTGCATCCGGCAAAGGCCGCTGCAAGCGGCCCCATCCGCCCGTTCCGCGTCAGCGTGCCCGAGGAAGATCTGCTTGACCTCCGCCGCCGCCTCGCGGCGACACGCTGGCCCGATCGCGAGATTGTCGCTGACCAATCACAGGGCGTGCAGCTCACCACGCTTCAGCAGCTCGTGCGGTACTGGCAGAACGACTACGACTGGCGGAAGATGGAAGCGCGGCTGAACGCCTTGCCGCAATTCGTCACCGAGATCGACGGCGTCGACATCCACTTCATTCACATCCGCTCCCGCCACGAGAATGCGCTGCCGATGGTCGTCACGCATGGCTGGCCCGGCTCGATCATCGAGCAGATGAAGATCGTCGGCCCGCTCACCGATCCCACCGCGCATGGCGCGAAGGCTGCGGATGCATTCGACCTGGTGATCCCCTCGCTTCCCGGCCACGGCTTCTCCGGCAAGCCGACGGAGCTCGGCTGGGATCCCCAGCGCATCGCGCGTGCCTGGATCGTGCTGATGAAGCGCCTCGGCTACAACCGCTACGTGGCGCAGGGCGGCGATTGGGGCAATGCCGTCACGGAGCAGATGGCGGTGATCGCACCGCCGGAACTGCTCGGCATTCACACCAACATGCCCGCCACCGTTCCCGACGACATCGCCAAGGCGCTTCAGCCCGGCGGGACGCGGCCGTCAAACCTCTCGGCCGACGAGCGCATTGCCTACGACCAGCTCGACGATTTCTACAAGCACGGCCTCGGCTATGCGATCGAGATGTCGAACCGGCCGCAGACGCTCTATGGCCTGGTCGACTCGCCGGCCGGCCTTGCGTCCTGGATGCTTGATCACGACGCACGCAGTGCTGCGATGATTGCGCGGGTGTTCGACGGCAAGACCGAAGGCCTGTCACGGGACGACGTGATCGACAACATCACGCTCTACTGGCTCACCAACACCGCGGTGTCGTCGGCGCGGCTCTACTGGGAGAACAAGCTGGTGTTCTTCGCGCCCAAGCACATCAAGATCCCGGTCGCCGTCAGCGTCTTCCCTGACGAGATCTATGCCGCGCCGCGCAGCTGGGCCGAGAAGGCCTATCCGAAGCTGATGCACTACAACCGCCTCGACAAGGGCGGCCACTTCGCGGCCTGGGAGCAGCCCGCGCTGTTCTCTGCGGAAATGCGCACCGCCTTCCGCCCGCTGCGCCAGTCGATCTGAACCGAGCAGGGGACGCGCGCTGCCGTGCGTCCCTTTTCCGAACACACATGTCAGGAGTGCCAACAATGAACCGCCCCGTACAGATCTTCACTACCGAGGACATTCGCCTGGAGCGCCGCCTGCCGACATACTGGCGTGTCACCTTCGAGATGCCGCCGGTGAACATCTTCGGTCCAAAGCACCTTCCGCTGCTCAACGACATCATCACCGCGATTGAGACCGATCCGGACGTGAAGGTCGTCGTATTCGACAGCGCCGTCGAAGGCTTCTTCATCACGCATTACGACTTCCTGGCGCCGCTTGAGGACTCGCTTCGCGTTCCGCCCGGGCCGACCGGCCTTCAGGCGCTGCCCGACATGCTGGTGCGCCTCAGCCGCGCGCCGGTCGTCTCCATTGCCTCGATCCGGGGCCGTGCGACCGGGGTCGGCAGCGAGCTCGCGCTGGCGAGCGACATGCGCTTTGCCAGCCGCGAGAAGGCGATCCTGTCGCAATGGGAGGTCGGCGCGGGACTCGTGCCCGGCGGCGGGCCGATGGCCCGGTTGCCGCGGTTGATGGGCCGAGGCCGTGCGCTCGAAGTGTTGCTCGGTGCCGATGACATCCACGGCGATCTCGCCGAGCGTTACGGCTACGTGAACCGTTCGCTGCCGGATGCGGAGCTCGACGGCTTCGTCGAGGCGCTCGCCATGCGCATCGCGTCGTTCGACAAGGAGGCCATCGCCGAGACCAAGCGTCTCGTCGATGTTGCGAGCCTGCCGCCGGATGACGAGATCAAGCCGGAGTGGGACGCGTTCCTGGCCGCGCTCGGCCGTCCCGCCAGCCAGACCCGCATCAAGGCGCTGATGGCGCGCGGCTTCCACCGCGCCGGCGACGTCGAGAACCGGCTCGGCTTCCATGTGGGTCAAATCAGCGGCTAACGGAACCGCTGTGGCGTTCGGCCGGTTGGAGGGGTGACAGGCGGTCGTGCCAATGTCGCTTTCCTCCGCTACCGAGCGCCGGTGCTAAAAACCAACCTGAAAACCAACAAGGAGAATTGAGATGATCCGCAAGGCAACAGCAGTCTGGAAGGGCACCGGTCGCGACGGCACCGGCCATCTCTCAAGCGAATCCGGCGTGCTCGCCGGGACGCCCTATTCGTTCAAGACCCGCTTCGAGAACGAGAAGGGCACCAATCCCGAGGAGTTGATCGCCGCGGCCCATGCCGGTTGCTTTACCATGGCACTGGCCTTCGGCCTTCAGCTCGCCGGCTTCACGCCGGACGAGCTGTCGACGGAGGCCGCCATCACGCTCGAGCCGGAAGGCAAAGGCTTCAAGATCAGCAAGTCGGCACTGACGCTTCGCGCCAAGGTGCCGAACCTTGACGATGCAGGTTTCGCCAAGATCGCCGGCGAGGCCGAGAAGAACTGTCCGGTGTCGAAGGTGCTCAACGCCGCGATCACGCTCGACGCCAAATTGACCTGATCGAACACAGGGAGCGGTGCCATGCCTAGCCAAGATCTGCCTCGCCAAGATCTGTCTCGCCAAGATCCGCCTCGCCAGCATCAGCCGGATGAAGACAGGTTCCGGGCGATCTTGCCCGAGGAGATCGCTTGGCAACCGTTCCCTGCGTTCCCGCCGGGCGCGCGGCTGGCCGTGATGGTCGGCCATCCCAGCGAACCCGGACCTTACGTGGTCCGGGTGAAGGTGCCCGGGGGCACAAAACTGATGCCGCACAAGCATCCGGAGGATCGCATCTACACGGTCATGTCGGGTGTGTTCTACATCGGCCTCGGCGAGCGTTTTGATGGCGACCAGGTGAAAGCCTATCCGCCGGGCAGCGTCATCGTGCTGCCCGGCGAGACCTGGCATTTTCACTGGGCGAAGTCCGGCGAATACGTCACACAGGTCTCCGCCATCGGGCCGCTGGGCCTCGAATATCACGATGACCATGATGACCCGCGCTTGCATCCGGCAGCGGAGAAGCGCTGACTATCTCGACGAAACCAATGGAGCATGAGATGACGACAGAGCGCGCAGTTTTGGCCGGAGGCTGCTTCTGGGGCATGCAGGATCTGATCCGCAGGCAACCGGGGGTGATCTCCACACGTGTCGGTTACACCGGCGGGCATGTGAAGAACGCCACCTATCGCAATCACGAGGGCCACGCCGAGGGGATCGAGATCATCTTCAATCCCGCCAAGACGAGCTTCCGGACCATGCTGGAGTTCTTCTTCCAGATCCACGATCCCACCACGCTCAATCGCCAGGGCAATGATCTGGGCACGAGTTACCGCTCGGCAATCTTCTATACGAGTGACGAGCAGAAGAGAGTCGCGGAAGACACCATCGCCGATGTCGAGGCGTCAGGTCTCTGGCCCGGCAAGGTGGTGACCGAGGTTGCGCCCGCAGCGGAGTTCTGGGAAGCCGAGCCGGAGCATCAGGATTATCTCGAGCGCTATCCCGATGGCTACACCTGCCACTTCATCCGGCCCGACTGGAAGCTGCCGCGGCGTGCGGCCGCCGTGGGAGGCTAAACGGATTGTCGCGTAAGGCCGCCGAGGGCCTTTGACGAGGAGTGCAAATGTGTGAACTCCCCTCATCGTACGATCACGAGAGTTCCTCGCGGCTCAATACGCCTCCGGCTGGCGTCGGCAGATCACGGCCACCGCCTTGCGGGCAATCTCCCTCAGATCGGCGCGGCGTGCGCCGGCGCGGGCGCGGATGGCGATCGTCTGCATCGTGGCGGCGGCGAGGATCGCAAGTGCAGCCGGATCGGCCTCGCGATCCAGCTCGCCCTTGTCCTGCGCCAGGCGGAAGCGGGCCTCGAAATCGGCATCGATCGCGCGCAGTCCCGTCGCAACGCTGCTCCGGATCGCCGCATCCTCGGCGACTTCGGTCACCGCGGTTCCGACCACGAAGCAGCCGCGCGCTGATCCCTTGCCGGAAAAGTAGATCGACAGCGCCGCGTCATAGGCCAGCATCAGCGCTTCGTCTAAGGGATGGTCCCCTGCGAGAGCCTCACGCGTTGCCGCAAGGCTGATCTCCCAATAGCGCGCCAACGCCTCGAGATAGAGCGCGTGCTTGTTGCCGAACACCGCGTAGAGGCTCGGTGGACTCATGCCGGTCGCGGCCGCGACCTTGTCCAGGGACGTGCCGGAATAGCCCGTCCTCCAGAACGTCTCCGTGGCCCGCTTGAGGGCCGTCTCAGTGTCGTAGGCGGGTGGCCGTCCCCGGCGCGCCGGCCCCGTCTCGCTCTTTTTCCGTGCCATGTCGTCCGAACCTGGTTGCCATGTTCCACACATATATTTGTATGGATCGTTATAAAAATCAATGGCCGCGCGGCTTGATCGCCGCATCGGGGTACAATATTTGTAACGAACGTTAGTAAATGAGATAAGGACGAGGACGATGGGTTGGAACTTTGCGCCAATCGCCGGCTGGCTGGGCGATCGCAGCTTCCGCGGGAGCGAGGCTGCTGCGCCGTTGTTCGGAGCGGATCTTGCCAGGCGGCTGCGCCGGCCCCTGATGCTCGTGGTGCCCGCCGCGGCCGCCGTGTTTGGCGCCTTCATGTATCTGGCGCAGGAACAATTTGTCTCGACCGACGATGCGTTCGTGCGCGCCGCGAAAGTCACCATCAACGCGCGGGTGTCCGGCCAGGCGGTCGAGATCGCCGTGCGCGACAACGAGCGCGTCCGGCAGGGCCAGGTGCTGTTTCGAATTGACCCGGAGCCCTACCAGATCGCCGTCGATCAGGCCGAGGCCCGGCTCGGCAGCGCGCGGCTCCAGATCGACTCCCTCAAGGCGACCTACCGCCAGCAGCAGGCGGAGCTGCAATCGGCGAAGGACTCGGCCTCTTTCGACGAGCGCGAGTTCGACCGCAAGAGGATGCTGGTCGCCTCCGACTTCACGCCGCGCGCGGTCTACGAGCGGGCCGAGACCGATCTCAAGGTCGCGCGCCATCGGATGGCGTCGATCGAACAGCAGGTCGCTAATACGGTCGTCGCGCTCAACGGCGACCCCGACATCGATGTCGACCGCCATCCGACAGTCCGCGCGGCGAGGGCGCAGCTCGATCGCGCGCGGCTCGATCTCTCCTACGCCACCGTGAAGGCACCCGACGACGGTATCGTGACCAAGGTCGACGATCTGCAGATCGGCGGTTTCGTCAACGCAGGCGCGCCCACATTCTCGCTGATGTCGAGCCGGGACGTCTGGATCGAGGCGAATTTTCGTGAGACGGGCCTGACCCACATGCGGCCGGGCCAGGAGGCGACGATCGACGTCGACGCCTATCCGGATCGAAAATTCAAGGCGCATATCGTCAGCATGAGTCCCGGCACCGGGTCGGACTTCTCGATCCTGCCACCGGAGAATGCGACCGGGAATTGGGTCAAGGTCGTCCAGCGGCTGCCGGTGCGCCTCGAGCTCGACGATCCCGATTCGGCCCGGCCACTGTTCTCCGGCATCAGCGTGACGGCGCGGGTCGACACCGGCCATCGTCGCAACTGGCTGCATCTGCTCCAGCCTGCGCTCGCGACGGAGGTCAAATGAGTACGCCCCTCCCATCGACCGCGACCGGCGGTCATCATGCAATCTCGGCGGCCGCCCTGATGGCGACCTATATGCAGGCCGTCAACATTTCGATCCCGAACGCTGCGCTGCCGCACATCCAGGCCACGCTCTCGATGGCCAATGACGAGGTCGGCTGGGTGTTCTCCTCGTATATCGCTGCAAGCGCCGTGACCATGTCGATCACGCAATGGCTCGCGGGACGCTACGGCCGCAAGGCGGTCTATCAGGCAGCCCTTGCCGTCTTCACGCTTGGTCTTGTCCTCGACACGCTGGCGACGACGTCGATCCAGTTCGTGCTGGCGCGGATTCTCCAGGGCGCGGCGAGCGGACCACTTGCGCCGCTCTCATTGGCGATTCTGCTCGAGGCGACGCCGGCGGCGCGACAAGCGCGCATGGGCCTGGCATTGACGGTCTGCTCGCTGCTCGGCATCAGCACCGGTCCCGCTCTTGGTGGCTGGCTCAGCGAATATTACGGCTGGCCGTCGATCTTCTATGTCAGCCTGCCCATGACGGCCTTCATCGCCCTGACGATGGCCCTGTTGCTGGGCGAGAAGCGGGCAGAGCGGAGCCAGCCCTTCGATGTCTTCGGCCTGACGACCTTCTCCGCCGGCATGATCGGGCTGCAGATGCTGCTGGATCGCGGCGAGCGCCTCGAATGGTTCGCCTCGACGGAGATCTGGGTCGAAGCGATTGCCTCGGTCCTGGGATTCTATCTCTTCATTGTGCACGTTCTGACGAAGAAGGAGCATTTTCTCCGCACGGCGCTGTTCAGGGATCGCAATCTCGTCCTCTCGACGGTGATCTCCGTCGCGCTCGGCTTCGTCCTACTGCCGACATTGGCGCTGACGTCCCCGATGCTGGAGGAGTTGCTCAACTACCCTGTCGACACCACCGGCTACATGAGCATTCCACGCGGCGTGGCGCTGGTGGGCGCGCTGGTGCTGACCAGCCTGGTTCCGGGACAGGTCGACTACCGGCCGTTCCTCATGGGGGGCATGGCGCTGGTGGTCTATGCCAACTGGCTGATGCTCGGCTATTCGCCGGCGATGGATTGGCGTCCGGTCGTCGAAGCAGGTTTCCTCCAGGGCGCTGGTCTCGGCATGTTGTTGCCGGCGCTGGTGAGGGCCGCGTTCGGAACGCTCGATCCGAAGCTTCGCCCTGAAGGCAGTGCGCTGATCAACCTGTCGCGCCTTTACGGCAGCACCATCGGCATCGCGGTGGTCCAGCTCTTCTTCTATGCCAATACCCAGGCCGTGCATATCGCGCTCGCCAAGCATCTCACGCCTTATCGTGTCGCGGCGATTGTCACGGGCCCGATCGGGAAGCCGGGCCTTGCCGCCCTCAACGGCATGGTCACGCGCCAGGCGGCCACGGTCGCGGTCATCGATCAGTTCGAGATCCTGATGTTCGCCATGCTCGTCGTGATCCCGCTGGTGTTCTTTCTTCGTAAGCCGCGTCCCGTCGGCTAACGCCGGAGAGTCGTGAAATGTGTCCGCAACCTCGATCGCTTCGTCCGCATCGCGCGGCCAGCAGTCAACAAGGAGTATCACCATGACGACCTCCGATTCACTTCGTTACATCAGAATTCCCACGCACGAGTCCGTGACGATTCCCGCAGTCGGATTTGGCACGCTCATTCCCGATCCGCTCGTGACGAGGCAGGCGACCAGGGCTGCATTGGAGGCCGGATTTCGACATCTCGATTGTGCCGAGCGCTATCGCAACGAAGCGGCCGTCGGCGACGCGCTACAGGACGCATTCAAGGCGGGCACGCTTCGGCGTCAGGACCTGTTCGTTACGACGAAGCTGTGGAACACCAATCATCGGCCGGAGCGGGTCAGGCCCGCCTTCGACGCCAGTCGCCGGCGGCTGCAACTCGACGAGATCGATTGCTACATCATCCATACGCCCTTCGCCTTTCAACCCGGCGACGAGCAGGACCCGAGGGATGCGAGCGGCCATGTGATCTACGATTCAGGCGTGACGTTGGCGGAGACATGGGGGGCGCTGGAGCGCCTCGTCGACGACGGGCACTGCAAGTCGATCGGGCTGTCGGACATCACCTTGGAGAAGCTGCGCGAGATCGTCGAGGTCGCGCGGATCAGGCCTGCCATGGTGCAGGTCGAATCGCATCCCTACCTGCCCGAATGGGAGCTGCTCGACTTCTGTCGGGAGCATGGAATTGTCCTGCAGGCGTTTGCCGCGCTGGGACACGCCATGAAGCCGAACCTCCTCGCTGACCCCGTGATCACCGCCATCGCGGAACGCCTGCACAAGACGCCGGCTCAAGTCGCCCTGGCCTGGGCCGTCCAGCGCGGCACGGCTTTCCTGACGACGTCGACCAATCCTCGGCGGATCGCGGAGAACTTCGATATTTCGACGCTGTCTGAAGACGCCATGCGGGAGATGCGGGACCACATCACGACGAATGTCCGCTTCAACACCGTGGTCGAGACCGGCGTGCCCGGCTTTATTCCGCGGGCAGGATGACGCGAGCGGCGTGGTACGAAGGCCGCAGGCCTTCGGCCGGCCTCGTCAAGTCCGGAGTTGCGCGATCAAATCGCGTGCGCTGCGGATATCGGCGATGCCGGCGCCCTCGCTGAACGCCCCGCATGCACGTTCGAGAATTGCCAGGGCCTCTGCATTCTGGCCGGCTCCGATCATGAACCGCGCGAGGCTGATCGCACCGCGCAGCTCCCAGAATCGCGCGCCCTGCTGGTTGGCAATCTCCATGGCCTCGCGAAAGCGCGCCTCGGCGTCCCCCGCATGCCGCGGGCTCTTGAGCAACAATTCGCCCTTGATGCGCGTCAGTTCCGGCAGATACCACAGCTCCTGCCGGTCGTTGCAGCGGGTCAGGACGTCCTCGATCACGTCGAGGCCACGGTCGACCTGGTGGGCCTCGCCGGAACACGCGGCGAGTTCGCCGAGCAGCGGAAGAAAGCGCGGCAGGAAACGCGCATCGCCGGCGCGATTGAGCTCTTCGCGCAGCAGCGGCAGGCCGGTCGCGACATCGCCACGCCTTACGACGACCGCCGCGTTGAAGGCCCGTGCCCACAGGCCCCACAGCCGGATGGCGTGGCGCTCGGTGTGTTCGAGCAGCTCGGCGCCGTGGCGCTCCGCGGCCTCGAAATCGCCGGACCAGAAGGCGATCGGGCAGGCGGCTTGCCCCAGCACGCTGCAGAAAGTCAGCGCGTGGCCGTTGGCGCGACCTTCCTCGATGTTTCGGGCGGCGAGCGCCTGGGCCTGATCGGCGAGGCCCTGAAGCCACAGGATGCGGGCCCGGAAATATTGCGTCGATATCCTGAGGTCGAGCGGGAAGATCTTCGGCTTCTCCGCCAGCACATGCAGCGACGCGTTCACGCGCTCGATGCGGAGCCGTGCGTCGTTCTGATCGCCGAGATAATGCAGCGCCACCGCCATCAGCCGGTCGCCCAGCATGAGATCGGTCCTGTCCGACGAGTTCGCCGCTGCATTCGCAAACCGGTCGGCGAGCGCACGGGCCTTGCCGAACTGTCCGTTGTTGAACTGGTCGATGCACAAGCCCCAGAGTGCGCGCAGCCGGAAGTCCTTGTCGTCGAGCCTGTCAGCCAGCTCCAGGGTCGTCTCGAGGATCGGACGCGCCTCGCGGGCGCGGCCCTCGCCATACATCAGCGACCAGCCGAGCGCCGACAGGAGTTGCATGCGAATGCGATCGTCGCCGCTGTCGCCGAGCGCGGTGAGCGCCGTCTTGGCGCGCTCGCGGCATTCGGCGAACAGGGACAGGCGGACCCACAGCGTGACGGCAGCCGCCGTCAGCGCGATCCCGAGTGCAGCGTCACCGTCGGGCCCGAAGGCCCAGTTCAATGCGGCGCGCACATTGTCCAGCTCCGCGCCATAGATGCTCAGCCATTCCGGCAGCGGCGTCGATGTATCGGCCTCCGCGCGCTCGAAGAAGTCGCGAAAATGCTCTCCATGACGGCGCGCGAACTGACTGGTCTCGCCGAGCTCGTTCAGCTTTCCATGCGCATAGGTGCGCGTGGTGTCGAGCAGGCGGTAGCGCAGCGTTCGCGAGCCGGATGGCGAGATCAGCGATTTGGTGACGAGACTGTCGATCGCCTCCAGCGTTTCGGACGTGCCGAGGCCGTCGCCGGCAGCCACCGCGGCAGCCGCCTCCGGCGCGAAGGGCCCGGCAAAGACCGACAGGCGTCGCAGCGTGGCACTCTCGGCGGGAGGTAGCAGATCGTAGCTCCAGTCGAGCGCCGCGGCGAGCGTCTGGTGTCGTGGCACGGCGGTGCGCCGACCCCGCCACTGCAACGAGAAGCGGCTGTCGAGCAGCGACGCCGTGCCGGCAATGCCGTACGCATTGACACGGCCGGCCGCGAGCTCGATTGCGAGCGCAATGCCATCGAGGCGCCGGCAAATGCTCGCGACGAGCGGCGCCTCTTCCGCACTGAGCTGGAACGGACCCGAGCTCTGCGCAATGCGCTCGACGAAGAGCTGGGCCGCGGGGTAAGCGAGGACCTCGGCGACACCCAGGTCCTCGCGCTCCGGCGGGCAATCCAGCGGGAACAGGCGGAAAATCCGTTCGCCGTCGCTCCGGAACGACTCGCGGCTGGTAGCGAGAACGCGAAGCTGCGGTGCGTCGCGAACGATGCGCTCGACGAGCGGTGCCAACGCATCCAGCACATGCTCGCAGCTGTCGAAGATCAGCAGGGCTGGGCCGGTCTTCAGAAATGTCAGCAGGGCCGGCGTCGGATCCTCCGCGCTGATGGTCAGTCCCAGTGCGGAGGCGATGGTGGTCGCGATGTGGCTGGCATCCCTCAGTGGACCGAAGTCGACGAAGAATACGCGCCCGCCGAAATCCGCCGATCTGCGATGCCCGACGGTGACGGCGACGGCAGTCTTGCCGATGCCGCCGGGGCCGACCACCGTCATGAAGCGATGCAGCGAAAGCCCGTTCGATATCTTCTCGACGATCTCCTCCCGTCCGACCATTTTCGACAGCGGAGAGGGAAGGGAACGGGGAGGTGCGATATTCACGGCGGGCTGAGCGGCCGGCGGGGCCGCGTGAGCGAGCGAGGCGACAAAGCAGTAGCCGCGGCCGGGCACATTGACGACATAACGGGCCGACTTGCCGGTATCGCCCAGCGCCTTGCGCAGTGCCGCGACGTGGAAACGCAGGCTGCCCTCGTCGACATTGACGTCGGCCCAGATGCGCTTGACCAGCTCTCTCTTGTCGATGACTTCGCCGGGGCGCTCGGCGAGGAAGATCAGAATATCGAGCGCGCGGCCGCCGACGTGAAGCGGCGAGCCCTCCTTCTCCAAGAGCCGCGACTTCGGAAATAGTCGAAATGGCCCAAAAGAAATGGCCGAGTCTTCGGTACGATCTGGCACGCGCCATTGCCCCCGCAACGGGAGTCAAAATGTATTACTTTTTGGTCTATCAGAACGAGGCGTACAGTAAACTGGCCGAAAGCAGTGGGCAGAGCTGGTAGCCCTGCGCGCATGGCTTCGATCGGTCGGTCCGCCGAAATAACCCTTAAGAAGTAAAGGGTTATGGTGACATGACAAGGCGATGACACCGGTGCCCTCACCCGGATGGCGCATTGACGGCGGTAGCAGATTGCTGAGACTGGATCGTTCGGGAGCCGGTCCCGCCTCGACAGTGACCACCGACTTCCGGAATTCGAACATGGCTTCCTTCTCGCGGCGACGATTCGTCCATGCGCTATCGGGCGCAGCGGCGCTGGCGGCGATCCCGCGCAGCGGACAAACCGCTGACTATCCGTCTCGTCCCATTCGCCTCGTGCTTCCGTATGGAGCCGGCGGAGCGGGGGACCAGATCGGGCGTCCCTGGGTGGACAAGATGTCATCGCTGCTTGGGCCGACCTTCGTGGAATATATCGGCGGTGCGGGCGGCGCGATCGGGGCTGCGACGGTCGCGCGCGAGGAGCCCGACGGCTATTCGCTGCTGCTCGGCAATGGCAGCACGCAGGTCATCATTCCCCTGACCTCGAAAAATCCCGGCTATTCCGTCGACGATTTTCGCGCCATCTATCGCTTGATCAGCACCGCGCTGGTTTTCGCGGTCCATCCGTCGGTGCCTGCCGCGGATCTGCGTGAGCTGATCGCCTACGCTAGGGACAATCCGGGAAAACTGTCCTACGGGACACCAGGCATCGGCACTGGCAACCATCTGGTCGGCGAATCCTTCAAGCAGCAGGCCGGCGCGCTGGACATCGTCCACGTGCCGTATCGGGGCATTTCGCAGGCGACCAACGACCTCGCTGGTGGCCAGATATCGCTCGTCATCGGCGTCATGTCCGACCAGTTGAAGCAACTGGGCGGGGCCGGGAAGGTCAGGCTGCTGGCGGTCACCAGCGAAAAGCGGTTGAGCGGCGCGCCGGAGATTCCGACCGCGGTCGAATCCGGCATGCCGGATCTCCGCTATGAGGGCTGGTTCGGCATCTTCGCACCCAGGCACACCGACGATGCGATCATCGACCGGATCGCACAGGCGACGCTGGTCGCGATGGCCGATCCGGCGATGCAGGCAAACTACCGTGCCCAGGGCATCGAGCCCGACATCGATTCGAGTCCCGACAAATTCCAGCGCATCATCGACGTGACGACGGCAAGCCTGGCGCCCGTGATCAAGTCGATCGGGCTGAGCAATTTGTGAGGCCGCTCAGGCCTCCACGCGCGACGTCTGCCGGCCCTCCGCCGTGACCATGCGCGCCGACAGCGCGACGAGACACATCAGCGCGGCCAGCAGCCAGAACGCTGTCGGCAATCCGCCAAGCCGTGCGACGAAGCCGACGCCGGCGGGACCGATGAGGATGCCCGCGTAGCCTGCGGTCGTGATGGCGGCGACGGCGAGCCCCGTGGGCATCACGGTCTGCCTGGCCGCCCGGCGGAACAGCACCGGCACGAGGTTCGATGCACCGAGGCCGATCAGCAGGAAGCCGCCGATGGCGACCGCCGCTACGGGCGCCCTGAGCAGGACTACGAAGCCCGCGATCGCAATGATGCTGCCCCAGAACAATGTCGCGCGATCCCCGATGCGTGCGACGACGGCGTCGCCGCCGAGCCGCCCCGCGGTCATCGCGATCGAGAACACGATGTAGCCGATCCCGCCTTGCGTCTCCGAGACGAGGCCGGCGCCGATGACGAGCAGCGCGCCCCAATCGAGCATCGCGCCCTCGACGAGGAAAGTGATGGCGGCGAGCAGCGCCAGCAGGAGCACGGAGCCATGCGGCAGCACGAAGAGCGGTCCGTCCTGCACCTGCACCGAACGAAGCAGGCGCGGCCAGGCCGCCAGCATCGCGACCAGCATCAGCACGGAGCAGATCAGCGTGCAGGCGAGCGCGCCGAGTTGCAACGAGAGCAGCGCAGTCATCAAGGCGGATCCCGCGAAGCCGCCGATGCTGAACAGCGCGTGGAAGCCGGACATCAGCGGGCGGCCCGCGTCGCGCTCCACCTCGACCGCATGAATGTTCATGGCGACGTCGATGGAGCCGAGCGCGGCGCCGAAGGCGAACAGGGCCAGCGCCAGCGTTGCCGGCGAGCTTGCGATCGCCAGCAGGGGCAGCACCAGCGCCAGACCGAGCCCGCCCGCAATGATGATCGGCTTGCTGCCGTAGCGCGCGCTCATGACTCCGGTCAGAAGCATCGCGACGACCGAGCCGATGCCGAGGCTGAGCAGGAGCAATCCAAGAACGCCGTCATCGACGCCGAGCCGCGTCTTTGCGAACGGCACCAGCGGCGCCCAGCACGCGATGCCGAAGCCCGCGACGAGAAAGGCGAGCCGCGTCGCGAGGCGCGTTGCCGGCCGGTCGGCAGAATGCATGGGAACTCCGGGGAAGCAGGGCGGGGCGGATCGACAAGCCCTGAGATTGCCGCGCCTTTATGTCCGAGGCGTGCTCGAATTGTCGCAGATAGTGCTCAAGAACGGCGCGACGTCAACCTGGGTTCCGAAGCGTGTTGCGTTCGGGACGATATTCGTAAGCGCGCCGCCGGGCCCGGCCGTCGGGCAAAACACCGGGTCATTCCGAGCTGCGTCGGTGTCAAGCCGCGCTTGCAAGAATATTCCACTTTACCGAAATTCGGAAATGGCGTATGTGTCTTCCATCCCGGCTCATCAAGAGGGGCGATCTTGTGTCGTCACTGTCGCGAGCCGGGCTTGCGGTGGACGCGACAGCGTCGGGCGCGAGAAGTGCGGGCAAGGGCGGATTGCTCTCCGTGAGCCCAAAGCTTCGTGCCGGATGAGCGGCGCTGTCAGGTTCGTCTCGTCTGTAAGTTTCCGGCTCCGTCGACAGGGCTGGAAAAACTGCGGCGAAATGGCGGGCCGTGCGTACGGCAAAACCGTGTGGTCCTGGCCGTCGTTGCTACGGTCAAGTGCTTTGCGAATGCGGCAGTCGCGTCAACCGGCGCGGTGCTGGTGACTTTTGCAAGCGTGAGGGAGGCCAGAAGGAACTCGGCTCCCGGGAGAGCACGGCATAGGCCGTCCAACCACTGCGCAGGGAAGGCCGAGTGATTGGCACCACCTGTATGCTGCTGTGCGGTTTCCTTGCGCTACCTTTCGCGCAGCGGACCGCGGGTGCGAGGTCAGCACCCGGCCTTCCCTGCGCCCTCTTGGCTTCGAGGGTGGAACGACGAAGCAAAGCTCGGGCGAAATTCGCTGCGAGGATGCGAAGGTGTGTCTGCAACACGCGCTGTCATCGCCCGCGAAGGCGGGCGACCCAGCATTCGAGAGGCGGGTGTGGTTGAACGCTGCGCTTCGGCTATGCCGTGCCGATCACGAAGGGCAAGTACGACATCGTCCAGGAGTTCAGATGCGGCGGCACGTCGTTCTAGCCACCGAGGAGCCGCCGGCAGGCGTCGACGAAGACCTGCGCGCCCGTGACGATGTCGGCGTCGGCGGTGTTCTCGGTCCAGTGGTGGCTGATGCCGCCGATCGACGGCACGAACAGCATGGCCGCGGGCATGACGGTCGCGAGCAACTGCGCGTCGTGGCCGGCGCCGCTGGGCATGCGAATGGATCGTCCGCTGGCAAGGGCCTTGCTCGCGGCTTCGATGGCGTCCTGGAAGCCGGCGTTCATCATCGCGGGCGCGCCGGTGCGCAGCTTCTCCACGGTGACGGCGCAAGGGCCTTTCGCGGTGGCCTCGTCAGCCATGGTCCGCAGCAGTTGCTCCAGCCGCGAGATCACCGCCGGATCGTCGTCGCGGATCTGGAACAGCAATTCGGCCTTGCCCGGGATGATGCTCGGCGCGCCGGGATCGAGCGTGATGCGGCCGGTGGTCCAGACCGTGCGCGGGCCGCAGGCCCCTGGGAACCGCTCGTCGATCGCGACGCAGAACTTGGCCAGCGCGAGGCCGGCATCTTTCCGCGCCGCCATGCGGGTGGTGCCGGCATGGTTCTGCTCGCCGACGAAATTGATCTGGTACTGCCAGATGCCGACGATGGAGGTCACCACGCCGATCGCGAGCTTGCCGCTTTCGAGCGTGTCGCCCTGCTCGATATGCGCCTCCAGATATCCGATGTGGCGTCCCGGCTCGGCGGCGACGCGCGCGCGGCCCGAGAGCCCCATGTCGGCGAGTGCGTCGCGCATGGTGCGGCCGCTGGTGCGGTCGCGGGCGGCATCGATGTCGGCCTCGGTCACCTGTCCGACATAGGAGCGCGAGCCGAGGAAGTGCCCAAAGTGTCCTTCCTCGTCGCACCAGGCGGCAATTTCGACCGCACCCTTCACGGACGGGTCGGCATTGAGCACGCGGGCCGCTTCGAGCGCATAGACGACGCCGAGCGGGCCATCGAGCCAGCCGGCGTAGTTCTGGCTCTCCAGGTGCGAGCCCGCCAGCAGCTTCGGCCCCTGCTTCGCGCTGGTGCCGAACACATTGCCGATGCCGTCGATCGCGGTGGTGAGGCCGGCGTCAGGCAGCTTCTGCACGAGCCAGTCGAGCGACTGCTTGTGCGGCTCGGAGAAGGTCGGCTTGTGCACGCCGGTCTTGTAGGCGCCGATGGCACGGAGCGTATTGAGATCGGCGAGAACGCGTTGCCCATCGGCACGCGGCTTGGTGTCAGGCATGTTCGGCAACCTTCAACGCCTCGGTGCGGATCTCCTCGACCAGCCGTTCCTTCAGCTGGACGAATTCGGGCGTGGTCTTGATCTTGTAGGAGCGCGGATGCGGCAGGTCCACATTGATTTCGGCCTTGATGCGGCCGGGGCGCGCGCTCATCACGATGACGCGGCTGCCGAGGAAGATGGCTTCCTCGATGTCGTGGGTGACGAACAGCACGGTCTTCTGGTCGCGCTCCCAGATCCCGAGCAGCATTTCCTGCATCAAGGCGCGGGTCTGGTTGTCGAGCGCGCCAAAGGGCTCGTCGAGCAGCAGGATCTTTGGATCGTTGGCGAGCGCGCGGGCGATCGCGGTGCGCTGCTGCATGCCGCCGGAGAGCTGCTTCGGCCAGTGGTTCTCGAAGCCGGACAGCCCGACCTGGCGGATGAAGGCATCGGCGATCTTGTTGCGCTCCGCCTCGGGCACGCCGCGCTCGCGCAGGCCGAAGGCGATGTTCTCGCGCACGGTCAGCCACGGAAACAGCGTGTAGGACTGGAACACCATGCCGCGATCGGCGCCGGGGCCGGTCACCTCGCGCCCGTCGAGCGTGACGCGCCCGCTGGTCGGCCGGTCGAGACCGGCGACGATGCGAAGCAGCGTGGACTTGCCGCAGCCGGAGGGGCCGAGGATGGTGACGAAATCGTTGTTGCCGATGGTGAGATCGGTCGGCTCCAGCGCCCTGGTCGGCGCGTTGCCGTGGCGCGCGGGGAAGGTTCGCGAGACCTGTTCGATCTTCAGCGTGGTCATGCGAGCCTCCACGGAAACAGCCAGGCGTTGAACGCCTTGAACATGAAGTCCGAGAGGAGACCGATCAGTCCGATCACGATGATGCCGAAGATGATCTGCCCGGTGTTGAGCAGCGCCTGGCTGTCGGTGATCATGTGGCCGATGCCCGATGACGAGCCAATCAGCTCGGCGACGATGACATAGGTCCAGGCCCAGCCCAGCACCAGCCGCAGGATCTCCGCGATCTCGGGTGCGGAGGAGGGCAGCAGCACGCGCCGGATGATGCCGCGGTCGCTGGCCCCGAGCGTATAGGCCGCCTCGACCAGATCGCGCCGCGTGGTGCCCACGGTTACGGCGATCATCAGGATGATCTGGAACACCGCGCCGATGAAGATGACGAGCAGCTTCTGCAATTCGCCGATGCCGGCCCACAGGATCAGCAGCGGGATAAAGGCCGAGGCGGGCAAATAGCGAGCAAAGGAGACGAACGGTTCGAGGAACGCTTCGACCGGCTTGTAGGCGCCCATCAGCACGCCGAGTGGAACCGCGATGATCGCAGCGAGCGCAAAGCCGCCGACGACGCGCCAGATCGTCATGCCGATGTCGTAGATAAAGCCCTGCTTGGCGAGCAGGTCATAGCCTTCCTGCATCATGGTCAGCGGGTTGGCGAGAAAGGTCTTCGACACATGGCCGCCGAGCGTCGCCCACGACCAGAGGGCGACGAACAGCACGAAGAACGCGAGGCCGTAAGCCACGCGCTGCTTCGATGTCACGGGATCCAGGGGACGCATCAACGATCTATCCGGGCGGTGAACGAGTTTTCCGGTCCCGCCGCGAGACGGGGCCGGCAGCTCCTGAACGGCTTACTTGATGTAGCTCGCGTCGAAGAGGTCCTCGACCTTCGGCGCGGCCTTGATGATGCCGATCTCGAGCAGGAGGTCGGCGGCCTCCTTGTTGAAGGTCAGGAAATCGCCGGCAAAGAACTTCTGGTTCGCGGCCTTGTCCTGCCAGCGCAGATATTTTGCCGAGTTGCCGAACGCCTCGCCGGTCTGCTTCACATCGGCACCCATGATCTCATAGGCCTTGGCCTGATCCTTGGCGATCATGTCGAGCGCCTCGAAATAGCTGTCGGCGAGCGCCTTGGCGGCCTTCGGGTTCTCGGTGAGGAACTTCGGCGTGCAGCCAAAGGTGTCCATGACCATCGGATAGTCGAGCGTGGTCGCGATGATCTTGCCCTTGTCGGGCGCGGCCCGAACCGTCGACAGATACGGCTCATAGGTCATCGCGGCGTCGTTCTGGCCGGAGACGAAGGCCTGCGCGGCGGCCGCGGGCTCGAGGTTCACGACGGTGACATCCTTCACCGAGAGTCCGTTCTTCTTCAGCATCCAGGCCAGCGCGAAATAGGGCGAGGTGCCGGGCGCGGAAGCCGCGACGGTCTTGCCCTTGAGGTCCTTGATCGATGCGAGATCGTTGCGCACGGCCATGCCGTCGGCACCATAGCTCTTGTCGAGCTGGAAGATCTGCTTGGTCGCAACGCCATTGGCGTTCCAGGAGATCCAGGTCTCGACGGTCGTGGCAGCGCACTGGACGTCGCCGGAGGCGATCGCGAGGTGGCGGTCCTTCTGCGGGATCTTCTTGATGGTCACGTCGAGACCATTTTTCTTGAAGATCCCGGCCTCCTTCGCCAGCGTGAGCGGCGCGAAGCCGGTCCATCCGGAGATGCCCACGCCGACCTTGACGTCGTCGGCGAGCACGGGAGTGGAGGCCGCGAGGGCAATGATTGTCGCAAAAATTGTCGAACTACGCATGATTGTCGTCCTCTTGCCGATCGATGGATTGACGTCCCTGTTGATCATTCGGTCCTGATGGACCGTTGCCCGAAGCGTTGCACGATTTGTGCCGACATCGTTCTCTCAGCCTCCCTTGAATCGGGCGACAAGGCGGTGAGAGTCACCGGGATAGAGCAGGCGCACCGCGGTGATGGTGCGCGCGCTGCGCCAGGTATAGCGGTCGATCACGAGGCAAGGCGCGCCGACGGCGATGTCGAGCGCTTCCGCCGTGCGATCGTCCGCAACGATGGCGCTGATCGTATGCTCGGCTTCCGTCCATGGGACATGATGAAGCAGCCACGAGCCGGGCGGTTCGCGCGAGAAATCCGCGGTCGCTGCATCCGGCACGGACGACAGATCGATCAGTCGGTCCTCGACGGCAAACGGCACCTTGTCGGCGCTGTGCCGGCAGGTGATCGCAACGACCTTTCCGGCCTTCTTGACGCCAAGACGCTCGCGGTCGGCGGCGGTCGCCGCGCGAAGCTTGCGCCCGATCAGCTCGTAGCCGTAGCCGCGGCCAAGCGCGGTGATCTCGGCGCGAATGTCTGCGATCTTCAGCACCGCCGACAGATGCTGCGGCCGGCGTACGAAGGAGCCGGCGCGGCGCCGCCGTTCGATCAGGTCTGCCTGCGCGAGCTCCGACAGCGCCTTGTTCACCGTCATGCGCGAGCAGCCGTAACGCGCGACCAGTTCGTGCTCGAACGGGATACGATGCCCGGGCGGCCATTCGCCGGTCAGGATGCGCTTCTCGATATCGGCGCGGATGCGCTTGTAGAGCGTCGGCTGGTCGGCGGCATTGGTGGCCAGGCTCATGCGACGAGCCTCCGCACCGCTGCGTTGAAGCGCTCGCGCGCGGCCTGTCGCAGTCTGTGTCGTCCGCCTTCGACGACCTTGTGGCCGCCGGCCCAGACGCAATCGATCGCGCCGGTCCCTCCGGCAAAAATCCAACCGTCGATGGCGGCGTCGCGCAAACGTCCCGCGAGCGACGGATGTGCGGTGTCGAGCGTGACGATATCGGCGCGTGCGCCGGGCCTGAGGCCAGCCGCGGCCTGTGCCAGCGCGCGCGCACCGCCGGCGAGCGCATGATCGAACAGCGTACGTCCCGTCGAGCGGCCTGCGCCGCCGGAGAGCACGTTGCGCTCGCGATGCTTGAGACGCTGGCCATATTCGAGCTGGCGCAGCTCGTCGGCTGCGCCGACCAGCACGTTGGAGTCGGTGCCCACACCGAACGCGCCGCCGGCGTCGACGAATTCGCGCGCCGGAAAGATGCCGTCGCCGAGGTTCGCTTCCGTGATGGGGCAAAGACCCGCCACAGCACCGGTCTTCGCGAACGCGATGACTTCCTCATTCGTCGTATGGGTCGCGTGAATGAGGCACCAGCGTTGATCGAGCGGCGCGTGTTCCAGCAGCCATTGCACCGGCCGTCGTCCCGACCAGGCCAGGCAATCCTCGACTTCCTTCACCTGCTCGGCGGCATGGATATGCACCGGCCCGCCATCGGCGAGCGGAATGATCGCCGCGAGCTCGTCGGGCGCCACAGCACGCAGACTGTGCGGCGCGATGCCGATATCGGCGCCCGGTAAGCTTGCGATCGCCTTGCGCGATGCTGCCATCAGCGCGGCGAACTGATCGACCGAGCAGATGAAGCGGCGTTGTCCGGCATGCGGTGCGGCGCCACCGAAGGAGCCGTGCGCATAAAAACTCGGCAGCAGCGTCAGCGCAATGCCGGAAGCTTCGGCGGCCTGTGCAATGCGGGCAGCCATTTCCGCGAGGTCGGCATAAGGGGAACCGTCGCGATCGTGGTGGAGGTAGTGGAATTCGCCGACGCGGGTAAAGCCCTGTTCGAGCATCTCGACATACAACAGCGTCGCAACGGTGGCGACATCGTCCGGCGTCATCGTCAGCGCGAAGCGATACATCGTGTCGCGCCAGGTCCAGAACGTATCGGTGCTATCGCCGCGCAGTTCGGCCAGCCCCGCCATGCCGCGCTGGAATGCGTGGCTGTGCAGGCTCGCCAACCCCGGCAGCGCAATTCCATGACGCTCGTCGCCGGCGGCCGGCGCCACGCCCGGCGTCACCTCGGCGATCGCGCCGGCGTTGATCACCATCTGCACGTCATTGGCCCAGCCCGAAGGCAGGAGCGCGGAGGCGAAATGCAGTCGGGTCATGATTACACGCCGGCTGGACAGAACCGCCCCACGATTATATGTCTAGACATATAAGTCAAGCATCCCACGAAGGGACCATTGCATGGCAGAGCGCTTCGACCGGATCTGGCACAACGCCCGGCTCGCCACGATGCGGGCCGACCGTCCCGATCTCGGCGAGATCGAGCATGGCGTGATCGCCACGCGCGGCGGCCATATCGCCTATGCGGGCGCAGCGGCGGATTTCCCTGGTGATGCGGACGCGATCAAGCGGATCGATTGCGAGGGGCGTTGGATCACGCCCGGCCTCGTCGACTGCCACACCCATCTCGTCTATGGCGGCAACCGCGCGCATGAATTCGAGTTGCGCCTGAAGGGCGCGAGCTACGAGGAGATCGCGCGCGCCGGCGGTGGCATTGTTTCGACGGTGGCCGCGACGCGCCAAGCGAGCGAGGCCGAGCTCGTTGCAAGCGCGCTGCCGCGGCTCGATGCGCTGATCGGCGAGGGCGTCACCACCATCGAGATCAAGTCCGGTTACGGCCTCGATGTCGAGACCGAGATGCGCCAGCTCTCAGCGGCGCGCGTCCTCGGCCGCCAGCGGCCGGTTGCGATCCGCACCTCCTTTCTCGGGGCGCATGCGCTGCCTGTGGAGGCCGGCGGTGACAAGGATCGCTACATCGATCTCGTGTGTCATGAGATGCTGCCGGCCGTCGCAAAGGCCGGTCTTGCCGATGCCGTCGATGCCTTCATGGAAGGTATCGCGTTTTCGGCCGAGCAGACCGCGCGGGTGTTCGAGACGGCGAGGGCGCTTGGGCTGCCGGTCAAGCTCCATGCCGACCAGCTGTCGAACCTCGGCGGTGCTGCGCTCGCCGCAAAATTCTCGGCGCTCTCCGCCGATCACCTCGAGCACACCGACGAGGTCGGCGCTGCCGCGATGGCGAAGGCCGGGACAGTCGCCGTGCTGCTGCCCGGCGCCTTCTATTTCATCCGCGAGACGCAGAAGCCGCCGGTCGAGGCGTTCCGCAGGCACGGCGTCCACATGGCGCTCGCGACCGACTGCAATCCCGGCAGCTCGCCGCTGACATCGCTCCTGCTCTCGATGAACATGGGCGCAACGCTGTTCCGGATGACGGTGGCCGAATGCCTCGCTGGTGTTACCCGCGAAGGCGCGCGTGCGCTCGGCGTGCTCAATGAGACCGGCACGCTGGAAGCAGGGAAGTGGTGCGATCTCGCGATCTGGGACATCGAGCGGCCCGCCGAGCTCGTCTACCGCATCGGCTTCAATCCGCTGCATCGCCGGGTGTGGAGGGGACAGTGACGGAACAGGGCGCGGCGATCGTCGTCAAGCCGGGAGCTGTCAGCGTCGATGATCTCGCGCGCGTGCTCAAGGGACAATCCGTCGTACTCGATCCGTCATTCTGGCCGGGCGTCGAGGCGGCCGCGGAGATCGTCGCAAAGGCAGCGCATGCCGCCGCGCCGGTCTACGGCATCAATACCGGTTTTGGAAAACTGGCCTCGAAGCGCATTCCGCCCGACCAGACCGCGCTGCTCCAGCGCAACCTCATCGTCTCGCATTGCTGCGGCGTCGGCCCGGCCACGCCGGGGCCGATCGTACGGCTGATGATGGCGCTGAAGATCGTCTCGCTCGGCCGCGGCGCCTCCGGCGTGCGTCGCGAGGTGATCGAGCAGTTGCAGGCCATGCTGGCGCAGGACGTCTATCCGCTGGTGCCGCAGCAAGGCTCGGTCGGCGCCTCCGGCGATCTTGCGCCGCTCGCGCATATGACGGCGGTGATGATCGGCGAGGGGCAGGCGATCGTCGATGGCAAGACTGTCTCCGGCCGTGAGGCACTCGCCGTCGCCGGTCTCGCGCCGCTGACGCTCGGTCCCAAGGAGGGGCTCGCGCTGATCAACGGCACGCAGTTCTCGACCGCCTACGCCGTCTCCGGCGTGCTGCGCGCGTTTCGCCTGGCTCGCGCCGCGCTCGTCACCGGCGCGCTGTCGGTCGATGCTGCGATGGCCTCGACGGCGCCGTTCCGCCCCGAAATTCAGGCGTTGCGCGGTCACGTCGGACAGATCGCTGCGGCCGCGACGTTGACCGCGTTGCTCGACGGCAGCGATATCAGGTTGTCGCATCTCGAAGGTGACGAGCGCGTGCAGGATCCCTATTGCCTGCGGTGCCAGCCGCAGGTCGCGGGCGCCGCGCTCGACCTGATCACGCAGGCCGCGCGCACGCTGATCGTCGAAGCCAACGCCGTCACCGACAATCCGCTCGTTCTGGTCGAGACCGGCGAGATCGTCTCCGGCGGCAATTTCCACGCCGAGCCGGTCGCCTTTGCCGCCGATACGATCGCGCTGGCGCTGTCGGAAATCGGTGCGATCAGCGAGCGGCGCATCGCGACGCTGGTCGATCCCGCGCTCAATTTCGGTCTGCCGCCGTTCCTGACGCCGGACCCCGGCATCAATTCCGGCTTCATGATCGCCGAGGTCACGGCCGCCGCGCTCTACGCCGAGAACAAGCAGCGTGCGGCTGCCTGCTCGATCGACTCCACTCCGACCAGCGCCAACCAGGAAGACCATGTCTCGATGGCCGCGCACGCCGCGCGTCGCCTCTCGGATATGGCCGATAACCTCGCCGCCATCCTCGGCATCGAGCTTCTGGTCGCAGCGCAAGGCATCACGCTGCGTGCGCCGCATGCGACCAGCGCGCCACTCGTTGCCGTCATCGCTGCGCTTCGCGAGCATGTGCCCGCGCTCGGTGCCGATCGCTACATGGCCGGCGATCTCGCCAAGGCGGCTACGCTGATCGAAGCCGATGCGTTACCGGCCGTGGCGATCGCGGCGCTTCCAACCGATCCGTTCCCGAGACTTGACTAAAGAGGTGCTCCGCATGAACCGCCGACTGGACAATGACCGCACCATCCGCGCGCCCCGCGGCAGCGACATCAGCGCCAAGAGCTGGCTGACGGAAGCGCCCCTGCGCATGCTGATGAACAATCTCGATCCTGACGTCGCTGAGCGTCCGAGCGAGCTCGTCGTCTATGGCGGCATTGGCCGCGCCGCGCGCGACTGGGAGAGCTTTGACCGCATCACGGCGGCCTTGCGCAAGCTCGAAGCCGACGAGACGCTCCTGGTCCAGTCCGGCAAGCCGGTCGGTGTCTTCCGCACCCATGCCGATGCCCCGCGCGTCCTGATCGCGAACTCCAACATTGTGCCGCATTGGGCCACGCTCGACCATTTCAACGAGCTCGATCGCAAGGGCCTGATGATGTACGGCCAGATGACGGCGGGCTCCTGGATCTATATCGGCAGCCAGGGCATCGTGCAGGGTACCTACGAGACCTTCGTCGAGGTCGGCCGGCGCCACTATAGCGGCAGCCTCGCGGGAAGATGGATTCTCACCGCCGGTCTCGGCGGAATGGGCGGCGCGCAGCCGCTGGCCGCGACCATGGCGGGCGCCTCGATGCTCGCGGTCGAATGCCAGCCGAGCCGCATCGAGATGCGATTGCGCACCGGCTATCTCGATCGGCAGGCCGCGACGCTCGACGAGGCGTTGGCGATCATGGAAGAGGCGGCGAGGACCAAGAAGGCAATATCGGTCGGTTTGCTCGGCAATGCCGCGGAGATTTTCCCTGAGCTGGTGCGCCGCGGCGTCAAACCCGACATCGTCACCGACCAGACCAGCGCGCATGATCCGATCAACGGCTACTTGCCGAAGGGCTGGACGCTCGCCGATTGGGAAACCAAGCGCGCCGCCGATCCGAAGGCGGTGGAGCGTGCGTCGAAGACGTCGATGGTCGAGCACGTCCAGGCCATGCTGGATTTCCATGCGCAGGGCATTCCGACGCTCGACTACGGCAACAACATCCGCCAGATGGCGCAGGACATGGGCCTGAAGAACGCCTTCGATTTCCCCGGTTTCGTTCCCGCCTATATCCGTCCTCTGTTCTGCCGCGGCGTCGGGCCGTTCCGCTGGGCTGCGCTGTCGGGCGATCCCGAGGACATCTTCAAGACCGACGCCAAGGTCAAGGAGCTGATGCCTGACGACAAGCATCTGCACAACTGGCTCGATATGGCCAAAGAACGCATCAAGTTCCAGGGCCTGCCGGCGCGGATTTGCTGGGTCGGCCTCGGCGATCGAGATCGCCTGGGCCTTGCCTTCAACGAGATGGTGGCACGTGGCGAATTGAAGGCGCCGATCGTGATCGGCCGCGATCATCTCGACAGCGGCTCGGTGGCGAGCCCCAACCGCGAGACCGAGGCGATGAAGGACGGATCGGATGCGGTGTCCGACTGGCCGCTGCTCAACGCACTGCTCAACTGCGCCAGCGGCGCGACCTGGGTCTCGCTGCATCACGGCGGCGGCGTCGGCATCGGCTACTCGCAGCATGCTGGCATGGTGATCGTCGCCGACGGCACGCCGGAAGCGGCCAAGCGGATCGAGCGCGTGCTGTGGAACGATCCCGCCAGCGGCGTGATGCGCCATGCCGATGCGGGCTATGAGACTGCGATCGATTGTGCCCGTGACAAGGGCCTCGATCTGCCAAGCCTCGCGAAGTAACTAGCCGCTCACCAGCAGCTTCGGCATCGTCATCTTCGCGCCGTCCATGAAGGTTTGGACGGCGTCGCGGACGATCGCGTCGAGATCGGGCGGGATCGGCGTCTCGTAGATGAACTTGCGGATGGCGAGATAGAAGATGCGGCCGTGCAGGCCCCAGAACAGCTCGGTCTCGCGTTCGCTGAGCGGATGGGATTTCGCGTCGGGCAGCTTCAAATCGTGGCGCAGCTCGGCCGCCGCGGGCTCGATGATCTCGCGGCGGACAATGTCGAGATAACGGCCGGTGATGCCGAACGACTTCATGCCGGAGAAGACGAAGATCCGCACCCAATTGTACTCGAATACGCGTTCGACATAGTCGAGATAGAAGCGCGTCAGCCGCGCCTCGAGCGGCAAGGTTCGGTCGCGGATCATCGGCCCCCAGTCGGGCGACCAGCGGCTGAGATAGACCTCCTGGTAGACCCGCTCGATCAGCGCCTCCTTGCTCGGGAAGTGGCGATAGATCGCCGAATGCGTGATGCCCATGCGTTTTGCCAGTTCGCGGGTCTGGCCCTCGAAGCCATGCTCGGCGAAGAAGCGGATCGCCTCGTCCACGATCGCACGCTCGCGGTCGGCCGCACGCATGTTGCGGCGCTTTGGCGCGGACTTGCTGCCTGTGTCCGTCCGCTTCCGGACCGGTCGCTTCGCTGGTTTCTGCGCTTTTCGGGCCATTTCGTCGCTGTTTAGCAATCTCCGGCTGCCTTCTTAGCCTAAAGGTGCATTTGTGACCAAATGGTCATTTCCTGTTGACCGCCTCTCGGCAGCGTGTCAGGATTTTGAGACCAGATGGTTACAAATCTGGCATCCCGGCTGATGAGCCGACGGATCTCGAGGAAACGGCGGTGAAGGCGAGGGCTTTCAGCTATTTTCGTGCTGCGACGATCGACCAGGCGCTGGATGCTCATGCCCGCGCCGGCGATGACGCGCGCTTCATTGCAGGGGGCCAGAGCCTCGTGCCGGCGTTGTCGCTGCGGCTACAAGCGCCACGGTTGCTGATCGACATCACCCACATCGAAGAGCTGCGCGGCGTCTGGCGCGAAGGCGGTTACTTGCGCATCGGCGCGCTGACGCGCCATTGCGAGATGCTGAGCGAGCCGCTAATCGCCGAATTCGCGCCGCTGCTGCATGCTGCTGCGCCTTTTGTCGCCCATCCCGCGATCCGTAACCGCGGCACCATTGGCGGCAGCGTCGCGCTCGCCGATCCTGCCTCCGAATTCCCGGCGATGACCCTGGCGCTCGATGCCGAGATCGAGATCGCCGGCCCTTCCGGCAGCCGGCGTGTGAAAGCCGACGACTTCTTCGTCGAACTGTTCGAGACCGCATTGCGGCCCGGTGAGCTGATCACCGCGATCTACGTTCCGTTGTTCAAGGCCGATCAGCGTTTTGCGTTCGACGAGCTGGCGCGCCGGCGCGGGGACTATGCTCTGGTCGGGTGCGGCATGCTTGCGACTTTCACAGCCGAACGCATCGACGACATCCGCATTTCCTTCTTCTCGGTCGGCAATACACCGACGCGGGTGAAGGGCGCTGAGGCAACCCTGATCGGCTCGAACCTGGATCCCGAACGTATCGCCGCCGCACAAGCGGCGCTCGAAAGCGATCTCGCGCCGCCCGACAGCGACGAGGTGCCGCCGGCGATGCGGCTGCATCTCGCCCGCGTGCTGCTCGGCCGCCTGCTCGGACGTCTGGGTGAGGGCGCATGAGCGGTTTTGACGAAACCATTTTGGACGACCCCGACGAGACCGTGCAGGTCCGCTTCGTCGTCAATGGCCGCAAGGTCGCCTGCGAGGTGGCGCCGCGCGAGACGCTGGTCGATTGCCTGCGCAACGCGCTCGAACTGACCGGCACGCATGCGGGCTGCGAGATGGGGGCCTGCGGCGCCTGCCTGGTGCAGCTCGACGGCCGCGCTGTGCACTCCTGCCTGATCTTTGCAGTGCAGGCCGATGGCGCCAAGATCAATACCATCGAAGGTCTTACCGAGAGCGGCGTGATCGCCGATCTCCAGGCCGAATTCCATCGCCGAAACGCGCTGCAATGCGGCTTCTGCACGCCGGGCATGCTGGTCAATGCCCATGAACTGCTCTCGCATGTGGCGCGGCCGAGCCGCGACGAAATCCGCGACGCGCTGTCGGGCAATTACTGCCGCTGCACCGGCTATGAGGCGATCGTGGACGCCATCGACGCGGTGGCCAAAGCGCGCAATGAAAATGGAGGCGCGACATGAGCGCGCCGCTGACCTCGCTCGACCGCCCGAATTCCTATATCGGCCGCTCCGTGCCGCGCCCGAACGCCAAGCGGCTGCTCGCCGGCCGCGGTCGCTATGTCAGCGACCTCCGCCTGCCGCGCATGCTCTATGCCGCGTTCCTGCGCAGTCCGCATGCGCACGCGAAGATCGTCGCCATCAATACCAGACAGGCGCGAGCACTCGAAGGCGTGCATCTCGTTGCCACTGGCGAGGATCTCGCAAAGATCTGCACGCCCTGGACCGGCACGCTCGATCACTTCAAGGGCATGACGTCGGCTCCGCAATTGCCATTGCCGCTCGACCGCGTGGTCTGGGCCGGGCAGGCTGTGGTGGCCGTCGTCGCCGAGAGCCGGGCAATTGCGGAAGATGCGCTGGAGCTGATCGAGATCGATTACGAGGACCTCCCTGTCGTCGTCGATATCGACAGTGCACGAGAGGCTGGTGGCCCGCTGATCAATCGCGGCAGTGTCAATAACACCTGTTTCCGGGCCCAGCTCGACAATGGCGCCGTTGACGACGCCTTTGCGCAGGCCGCGCACGTGGTGGAAGAAGAGTTCTCCTTCGGCCGCCACACCGCGGTGACGCTGGAGCCGCGCGCCATCGTTGCAGACTACGATCCCGCCGCCGGCGCACTCACCGTGCATCACGCGACGCAGACGCCCTACCAGTTCCAGGATCTCTATTCGCGCCACTATGGCATTCCCGAGGCCCGCGTTCGCGTGATCGCGACAGACATCGGCGGCTCCTTCGGGATGAAGCTGCATGTCTATCACGAGGACATGGCGGTGGTCGGTCTCTCGATCCTACTCGGCCGTCCTGTCAAATACGTCGCCGATCGTATCGAGTCCTTTGTCTCCGACATTCATGCTCGCGATCACCGCGTCCGCGCCCGCATGGCGGTGGACGCCAAGGGCGAAATTCTCGCGATGGACGTGCTGGACCTGACCGCGATCGGGGCGTTCTCGACCTATCCGCGCACCAGCGTGGTCGAGGGCAACCAGGTGATCCGCCTGATCGGCGCGCCCTATCGTTTCAAGAACTATCGCGCCACGCTGGAGGTGATCTTCCAGAACAAGGTGCAGACCAGCCAGTATCGCGCCGTCGGCCATCCCATCGCCTGCGCCGTCACCGAGCGGCTCGTGGACATGGCGGCGGCCAAGGTTGGCCTCGATCCTTTCGCCATCCGCGCGCAGAACGTCATCGCCGACGATGCCTATCCGCAGACATCGCCGACCGGGTACCGTTTCGAGGCGCTGTCGCATCAGGCCTGCCTGAACCGCCTGCACGAGATGATGGGTTATGAAGCGTTGCGCGCCGAGCAGGCCGACTTGCGCAAGCGCGGCATCTATCGCGGCATCGGCATTGCGGCCTTCGTCGAGATCACCAATCCCAGCCCGGCCTTCTACGGCGTCGGCGGCGCGCGCATCTCGTCGCAGGACGGCGCGATCCTCAGCCTGACGCCGTCGGGCGAGGTCCGCTGCCTGATCTCGGTCACCGAGCAGGGGCAGGGCACCGAGGCGATCATCAGCCAGATCGTGGCCGATCAGCTCGGCCTTGCGCAGGAGCACGTCAAGGTCATCACGGGAGATACCGAGGTGACGCCGCATGGCGGCGCGACCTGGGCCTGCCGTGGCGCCGGCATCGGCGGCGAGACCGCGCTGCAGGCCACGCGCGTGCTCAAGCGCAATATTCTGGAGATTGCCGCGCTCATTCTTCAGGAGCAGCCGTCGGCACTCGACATCATCGATGGCGAGGTCGTCGACGCCGTGACCCGGAACCAACGGTTGCCGATCTCCGAGATCGCGCGGATCGCCTATTTCCGCTCCGATACGCTGCCACCGGGCACGCAGGCGCAGCTCACTGTCAGCCATCACTTCGCTCCGCAGGGCTATCCGTTCGCCTTCACCAACGGCATCCAGGGCTGTTCGCTGGAGGTCGACGTCGAGACCGGCTTCATCAAGGTGCTGAAGCATTTCATCGTTGAGGATTGCGGCCGCGTCATCAATCCGATGCTGGTGGATGAGCAGCTTCGCGGCGGCATCGTGCAGGGGCTGGGTGCGGCGCTGTTCGAGGAATGCCGCTACAGCGAGACTGGTCAGCTCATGAACGGCTCGCTCGCCGACTACCTCGTTCCGATGCCGATGGAGATGCCAGACATCGTCATCGGCCACGTCGAGACGCCGACCGCCGACACCGTGCTCGGAGCCAAGGGGGTTGGCGAGGCCGGCACGGCGGCGGCCTCCGCCTGCGTGCTTAACGCCGTCAACGACGCGCTCGCGCCGTTCGGCGCGACGATCAATTCGATCCCGATCACGCCCATAAAAGTCCTGAAAGCCCTGAAACGCTTCTAAAAAAAGTCAGTTGGAGGAAATCATGCCCAAATCCGGTTCGACCTCGACAATATCCCGCCGCACCGCGCTCGCTGGCCTCTCGGCCGGCGCCGCCCTGCTCGCCATGCCGCGGCTCGGCCGCGCCGCGGACGAGACGATCCGTATCGGCTTTCCGACGCCGCTGACCGGCCCGTTCGCTGCTGAGGCGCGCGATCAAGTCAAATGCGCTGAGCTCGCCGTCAAGCTCGTCAACGACAAGGGCGGCATCGGTGGCCGCAAGGTCGAGCTGCTGGTGCGTGACGACAAGCTCAATGCCGGCGAGGCCGCGACCCGGACGCTGGAGCTGATCGAGAAGGACAAGGTCCACGCCGTGGTGGGCGCGCTTTCCAGCGCGGTGCAGCTCGCGGTCAACGAGGTCACCCGCGCCCGCGGCGTGATCTACGTGTCGATCAGCCAGTCCGACACGATCAACGAGGCCAAGGATTTCAGCAAATATACCTTCCATGAGGCGCTGAACCCGCACATGACGACCGCTGCCGTGGCGCGGCAGACCCTGAAGAAGGGCATGAAGGTCGCCCATCTCGTCGCCGACTATGCGTATGGCCATGAGATGCTGCGCGGCTTCAAGCGCGCGCAGGCGGCGATCGGCGCTGATAACGTTGGCGAGATCCTACATCCGTTCGGCGCGGCCGACTATTCCACCTTCATGCCGCGCCTGATGTCGATGCGGCCGGACGTGCTCTGCATCTCCAATTTCGGCCGGGACCAGGCAAACGCGATCAAGCAGGCGGTGGATTTCGGGGTCAAGCAGCAGATGAAGATCGTCGTACCCGTCATCCTGCACAACCAGCGGCTCGCGGTCGGCCCTGACGTGTTCGAGGGCGTGGTTGGTGGCGCGAACTATTACTGGGGACTCGAGCCGCAGAGCAAGTCGGCAGCAGCCTTCAACGCCGCGTTCAAGGCCGCCAATAGCGGTGCGATCCCGACCGATTACGGCGCTTATGGCTATTCAGGCGTCGGTTCGCTGCTGGCAGCCATGCAGGCCGCCGGCGGCACCGACACGGACAAGGTCGTAGATGCCCTGGAGAAGCTGCAATACGATCTGACCAAGGGCCCGCAGCACTACCGCAAATGCGACCACCAATCGGTGCAGTCGGTGCTCGTGCTGGAGTCCAAGAAGAAGTCCGCGATGGCGAACGACAACGATTTGTTCGCCATTCTCGCCAACGACACCGGCTCCGACGAAATGCTGCGCAGCTGCAGCGAGCTCGGCCACGCGACCTGAAGCCCGGCCGATGGACCTGTCGCTGATCATCATGCAGCTTCTCTCCGGGATCGCCCTTGGGGCGGTCCTGGTCATTACTGCGCTTGGACTGACGATCGTGTTCGGCATGCTCGGGGTGGTGAATTTCGCCCACGGCGCGCTGTTCATGATCGGAGCCTATGCGGGGCTGTATCTGGCGTCGCTCACCGGCAGCTTCTGGTGGGGACTGCTGCTCGCGCCCATTTTGATCGGTGCCTTCGGCATGCTGATCGAGTTCGTCCTGATCCGCAGGCTCTATGGACGCTCGATCGACGACCCGCTGCTGCTCACCTTCGGCCTCAGCTACATCCTGGTCGAGGGTGTGCGCATCGTGTTCGGCAGCGACGGCATTCCTTTTCCGACCCCGCCGCAGCTGGTCGGCGTGCTCGATCTCGGCATCGGCTTCTTTCCGCGCTACCGCATTTTCGTCATCGCGCTGGTGGCGGTGGTGCTGCTGGTGCTCTGGCTGACGCTGGAGAAGACCCGCATCGGCCTGATCGTGCGCGCGGGCGCCCGAGACCCCACCATCATGCAGGTGCTGGGCGTCGATATCGGCCGGGTCTGGCTCGCGATCTTCGGCCTCGGCGTCGGGCTGGCCGCGCTAGGTGGCGTGCTTGCTGGACCTATGCGCAGCGTCAATCCGGAGATGGGCTCGCTGGTGCTGGCCGAAGCCTTTGTGGTGACCGTGATCGGCGGCCTCGGCTCGATCGTCGGCGCGGTCGTGGCCGGCCTCATGGTCGGTATCTCCATCAGCCTGGTGGCGCTGTTCGCCCCCGAAATGGCGACCATCGTCATGTTCGCCCTGATGGCGATTGTGCTGCTGATCCGCCCGCAAGGCCTGTTCGGCGTCAGAGGGAGGACCGCGTGACGTCACCATCGAGCGGCGAAGCGGTCGCCAAGCCTTCGTCCAGCGGGCTCGGCTGGCTTCTCGAGCAGCGCGTGCTGCTCTCGATCGCGGTGCTGGCCGTGCTGCCCTGGCTGCTGCCGTCACAGGCGCTGGCCGTCAATGTCCTGATCTACGGCGTCGTGGTGATGGGCTACAATCTGCTGTTCGGCTACACGGGACTGCTGTCGTTCGGCCAGGCCGCCTTCTTCGGTGCCGGCGCCTACTTCACCGGGATTGCGATCGGCCGCTATGGCGTGCCATGGTTCGCCGCGGTGCCGATCGCCGTACTGCTCAGCACTTGCCTTGCCGCCGCGATCGGCATCGTTTCGACGCGTACCCGCGGCATCTATTTCTCGATGGTGACCTTGGCGCTGGCGCAGCTCGTCTATTACGTCGCGCTGCAAGCCTCGTCCTTCACCGGCGGCGAGAATGGCCTGCGCGGCTTCACCGTCGATCGCATCAATCTGTTCGGCCTCCAGGTCAATTTCCTCGACCCCGTCAACAAATACTACGTGCTGATGGCCTTCGCGGCGCTGGCGATGTGGTTCCAGTCTCGCATCCTGAATTCGCCGTTCGGTGCCGTGATCGAGGCGATCCGCGAGAACGAGCAGCGGGCGCGGGCCTGCGGCTATGACGTCGAGCGCAGCAAGCTGATCGTGTTCATGCTGTCGGGCGCGATCTCCTCGTTCGGCGGCTGCATGCTGGCGCTGCATCTGTCGATCGTGCCGCTCGACCTTCTGCACTACCAGACCTCCGGCATGATCGTGATGATGGTGCTGCTCGGCGGCGCCCGCAGCTTCTTCGGGCCCTTCGTCGGGGCTGCGAGCTTCCTGATCCTGGAGGATGTCATCTCGCTTTGGACGCCGCATTGGCAGATTTTTGTCGGCGCGATCTTCGTGCTGTTCGTGCTGTTCCTGCCCAAGGGGATCTGGGGAACGCTGCTCGACACGCTCGGCATCGGAAAGGCGCGGCCATGAGCGGCGAACTGCTTCGCGTCGAGGGGGTCGGCAAGCGTTTTGGCGGCTTCGTCGCGCTCGAAGACATTACCGTGTCCTTTGCGGCAGGACAGCTCACCTCGATCATCGGACCGAACGGCGCTGGCAAGAGCACCTTCTTCAACATCCTCTCCGGCGCGCTGCCCCCGACGTCGGGCACGCTGCACTTCAGGGACCGCGAGCTGAACGGCCTGCCGCAGCACCGCTTCGTGCATCAGGGCATCTCGCGCTCCTACCAGATCACGAACATCTTTCCGGACTTGTCCGTGCACGAGAATGTGCGCGTGGCGGCGCAGGCGCTGACCGTGAGCTACGACATCTGGCGCAACCGCGCCCGGCTGACGGAGCTGAACGCGCGCGCCGATGCGGCGCTTGAGGCGGTCGGACTGCTCGGCAAGCGCGCTGAATTGGCCAAATTCCTCTCGCACGGCCAGCAGCGCGCGCTGGAGATCGCGATCGCGCTGGTCTCCGAGCCCGAGCTGCTCCTGCTCGATGAGCCCACCGCCGGCATGGGGCCGGAAGAGACCAAGGACATGGTCGCGCTGCTCGAACGGCTCGCGGAGAAGCGCACGGTGCTGCTGGTCGAGCACAAGATGAAGATGGTGCTCGGCCTGTCCAAGCGTGTCGTGGTGCTGCATCACGGCCGTCTGCTGGCGGACGGCGCGCCCGACGAGATCAGGAGCAACCCGGAAGTCCGGCGGGTTTACCTCGGACAGAGTGAAGGCTATGGCTGAGACCGCGCTGCTCGAAATCGATGATCTCCACGCCTGGTATGGCGCCAGCCATATCCTGCACGGCATTTCCCTGCAGGTGAAGGAGGGCGAGGTGGTAGCTCTCGTTGGCCGCAACGGCGCCGGCAAGACCACCACGCTGCGGGCGATGATGGGTCTGATGCCGAAGGCCACCGGCCGCGTGCGCTTTGCGGGCAGGGAGCTGCTGCCGCTCCGCGCTCATCAGCGATTCCATCTCGGTTTGGCCTATGTGCCGGAGGAGCGCCGCATCGTTCCCGGGCTCTCCGTGCGCGAGAACTTGCGGCTCGGCCTGGTCGCGGCCGGAAGCGAGATCGAGGAGCGCGCCGCGATTGACGAGATCGCCGAAACCTTTCCGCGCCTGAAGGAACGCCTCGATCAGGAGGGCGTCACGCTTTCGGGCGGCGAGCAACAGATGCTCGCGATCGCCCGCGCGCTGATCGCAAAGCCCAAGATGATCCTGCTCGACGAGCCCTCGGAAGGCATCATGCCCGTCCTGGTCGAGGAGATGGGCGTGCTGTTCCGCCGCCTGCGCGACGAGGGCAAGACACTGCTGCTGGTCGAGCAGAACGTCGAATGGGCCCTGCGGCTGGCCGACCGGGCGGTGATCATTGACCAGGGCGAGGTCGTGCATCAAAGCAGCGCCGCGGCACTGCTGGCGGACAAGGACATCCAGGAGCGCTATTGCGCGGTGTGACGGCTCCGGAGGGCCGCACGCCAGCAGGTCATCCAAGCAGCTTGCCGAGCTCGTTGAGCTTTGCGATCGCGGCCTTGCCGACTTCGGTGATGTTCTTTTCCGCGCGCGCGGCAAGCTCGCGATCGGCCTCGAAGCCTTTCCTGGCGGCATTGACGCTTTCGCGGATATGGCCGCCCACGTTGGGGTCGCCGATCGCTTTCTTCACCGCACCGTCGTCGAAGGCCTTGACGGTCTGCTCCTGATCCGCTAGCCGCGCGTTGCTGCCGGCTGTGGTCTCCTCGAGCGCGAGGCCGAGCGCCTCATCCAGGAGTTCGTGCAAGGCTGCGAGCGGACCCTCGGTGGCGGAGCTTGTGGTGCTGACCTTGAAGCCCGGCGTATCCGGCACGAACAACACGGTGCCGCGCGCGAGCCTGTTGAGATCGGCATGCGGATTAGCCTGCTGCAAGGCTTTTAGCGCAGCTTCGCTGCGAACCTGGCTCAGATTGGCATGCAGCAGCTTCTCGCTGACAGCCTTGAGTTTCGTCTCGTCTCCAACGATGAAGGTGCGCATCGAAATCTCCGCGGATTAGCCGATCACGTTGAGTGGCGCCCACGGCGTGTTGGCAATGCCGCCGGGGATGATGATGTTGCTGGTCGTGATGTTGCCGATCACGGTCACTGCCCGCGCGCCGGTGAGGCGGATCGAGCTTTCGCCGCCGCGCACCCGGTTCGCGCTGATGATGGCGACCGCGCTCTCCAGCGAAACGGCGACGCTTCTGCTGCCGGATTCCACCCGGTTGTCGTTGAACAAGCATTCCTGGCCGGCCACGACCAGAACGGCGGGTGCTGGCCCGCGCGCGGCCAGCATGTTGCCGATGATGCCGGCGCGCGCGCCCTCGGTGTCGTTGGCGGCAAGGCTTGCCCTGACGAACGCATAGTCGGCGCCAAGCGCGAGGATCCGCCCGTCGCCGAGCCGGATCGCGACCTTGTCGCCGGCCTGTCCGAACGGCACCTTCGGATTGACCTCCGCCGTGGTGAGCGCGAACCAGTTGCCGTCCGAATTGTCCACGCCCGGCGTGAGGTCGCGCTGCACGCTGTTGTGATTGACCTCGATCTGGGTCTGCGGCGCGCGCAGCATGATGCCGGCGCTGGTGCCGACAAACCCCTTGGCGGGCGCGACCTCGACGATCTCGTTGCCGCTCACGCGCGGCCGGTTGACGCCGAAGGTGACGACGCCGGCGCGCAGTGCGGACTTGACCGCCGTCAGGCCGATCGCGCGAACCAGATTGCCCGCAATCGTCGCGCTGTCAGCGCGGATCACCTCGATGCCGACCACGGTGCCGTTCTCGCTCTCGGTGACCGGTTCGATGTTGCGGATGTGGTTATTCTCGATCGAGACGGCTGCGGCGTCGGTCGCGCCGCCGAGCATGATCCCGGCGCCGCAGGCGTCGATCGCGTTGAGCTTGATGATCAGGTCCTGTGCTCCGGCAATCACCTTGATTCCGGCCGTGCCGAAGCCGTGGATCTGGTTGGCGAGGATATGCGCAGTGGCGGTGCTGCGGCGGTCGAGCCCGGGGATCAGCCCGATGCCGACGTGATCGCCGGGCGACCAGTTGCGCAGCTGGTTGCGCTCGATCCACAGCCCCGCCGCGGCACAGGCGATGCCGTTGGCCGTGACGTTGCAACTGTTGCCGTCGATAGCCAGCGAGGCGCCGGGAAGCGCAAGGCCCTGCGCGGCGATGGCGGTGTCGGTGCAGCCGATGATCTCGTTGTGCGCGATCCGCGTGGCGAGCAGATGCAGCACCTCGTCGGCGAAGGCGATCGCGCCGCGCTGGCACAGAAGGACGTTCTCCTCGATCGTCACCGCGGCCGTCAGCAGGAAGCCGGCACCGTTCTCCACGCCCTTGAGGGCGCCGCCCGCAATCCCAACCGGCGCGAAGATCGCGTTTTCGGCGAGCTTCGCACCGCCAACCACACCGCGCAGCACCACCGCCGGGAGCTGTGCATTCTCGGTGCCGAGTGCCGCGATGGCGAGACGGGTCAGGCCGAGGCCGATGCAGGTCGAGACGTCGATGGTGGGGTCGCGTGCGAGCGAAAGGATCGCGAGGTCCTCGATTGCGATCGCAAAAGAGTCCTGGATGGCGAAGGCGCCGGTCGGCGCCACCAGCAGCGTTGCCGGGCCCTTGCCGGCGATGCGGACCGATTTCGCCTGTTTGATCGCCACGGCCTCTTTGAGCACGTAGCGGCCGGGGCCGAGGCAAATGGTGCCGCCGGTCTCGCGCACCTTGTTGACGGCGTCCTGGATGGTGAAGCTGCCGCTCTCGTGCTGCTCGACCGTGACACAGGCCGTGCAGGCACAGTCGTGGCCTTCGCCTTTCGGCGGCCACGGGTGGCGGCAGTCGCTGACGCCCTGGGCGCCGACATCCCAGATGCCGAGCCGTGCATAATGGTGATGGATGCCGCGCGGCGGCGCGCGGTCGAGCAACTCGACGCTGGCATCCGCCGTGCGCGCGGCGAAGGCCCACCAGTCGCAGGCACGACAGCCCACTGCCCCGATCGAATCGAAGCTCACGGTGACGCCGTCCTCAAGCAGGACTGTCGTGCCCGCGGCGGGCACCTTGATTACGCCGGTCGATCCGGCGGCATCGAGATCGCCAATCTGCACCGGTGTGCCGCTGGCGTCGGTCCGGAAAACCTTTCCTTTCTGATCCCAGCGGCGCACCCGCAAATTGGTCTGCTTCGGCCAATCGCTGTTGGGGAATCCCGGCGGCAGCATCAGGCCCGGCAGTGCCGGTGTGAAGCTGATGCGGCGGGTCGCTTCGGTGACGGTGATGCGGCGCATCTCGCCGGCCTTCTGCGAGAACTCCCTGGCGTCGTCGATGATCTCGACCCAGTCGCCGGTGTTGAAACGCAGCACGTCGTCGCGCCCGAGACTGTCGAGCTCGAGTTCGGTGGCCGAGATCATGCTGGCGACGCGCGAGCCGACGCTGGCATTTTCGCGCGACCATTTGAAGGTCGCAGTGCCGCCGGGCTGGCCGGGGTCGTGGATCTCGACCCGGTAGAGCTGGTTCTCGAGGCCGCGGAAGCCGCCGGTCGGCGGCAGCTCGCAGGGGTCGGTCACCGGAGCTGCGTCGAACGTGCCTGTCGTGAGCACGCCGGTCGATGGCGCGATCACTGTGGTCCAACCCGGCATGTCCTCGTCGGGCGTCGCGCAGCTGGTGTTGGCGCCGGCATCGGTGTCGAGCACACGCACCTGCCACACCGTCTGGAGCCGCGAGCTGGTCTCGACGCCGACGGCGATCTCGACCAGTTCCGGCCGCTCGAGCCAGGTCAGCTCGCGCTCCCAGACGTCGAGATAGACGAGATGGCGACCGGCCGTCGGCAGCGGCGGCCGCACTGCATCCGGCAGATAGGGTTGGGTCTCATAGGTCAGCTTGTCGGTGAAGACTGTCTCGGCCATGAGTTCGTCGAACAGGCGCTTGTCGGGATCGGCAAGGCCGTGATTCTCCGCGAGCAGGCCGTCGACATAGAGCCGCCCCTTGCCGATCTCGAGCGTATTGCCGGCAACGCCGAGCTTGAATGCATCCGGGGTGGTCGAGGACACCGTATCGCGGTCGAGAATGTCGCTGGCGAGTGCACGCAGCCTGCGATCGAGGATCGCCATCAGCTCGTTGGCGTCGCCGTCCAGCAGCACCGCGCCCTGTTTCAGCTCCACGCCGGCGAAGTCGAGCAGCGGGTCGAGACGAACGCGTGAGAAGTCGGCACCCATGATAGCCTCCGATGCACTCGGTCAACTCGCGAAGAACAGGCCCGCGTGCAGCCCGAAACGTAGATATTCATCGAGCCGCAGCCTGAGATTGGCCTCGCGCTGCGGCTGGAATAATGCGTTGAGAACGCCGATCTCGCTGTCATTGTCGCCGCCCGCGCGGATCGCGAGGCTGGTGCTGCGGCGCAGCTGCCCGTAGCCGGGATCGCCATAGCGCAGCGAGGTGAACAGCGGCAGCGCCGTGGGCGCCGTGTCATTCGGCACGCAATGGAAGCGCCGCGGCGTGATCGAACCCGCAGGCACGTAACAGAAGCGGACGCAACCTTCCTGGCGGCGCTGGACCAAGAGCGGCGCGATCCACTTTTCCGCGGGCTTCGGACCAAGCTCTGCGAAGAAGATGGTGTTGGAGGCGAGCTTCAACAGTTTCGTGTGAACCTTGCCGATGACGGTGCATTGGGCGGCCGTCAGCTCGGCGCCGGGGCCGCCTGCGGCATCGGCGGCAAAGGCGACGTTCCCCGGCGCGCCGGCATCGATGATGCAGTCGGTCAGCGTCACCTCGGCATCAGTGACGGCGTGGATCGGGCCGAGGATGCAGCGCTCCAATGTCACTTTGGCAAAGGGATGCCCGATGATCAGGCTCGGCTCGCCCGGCGAGGTCGGACTGCCGTCCCCATTCAGAGTCAGTCCGGGCACCAGCGTGCAATCGCGCAGCAGCAGCTCCCGCGGCTCGACATCGGCGAAGGCCGCCAGCCGCAACGCGCCGCCCGATATCACGAGCCCGTCGAGCGTGAGGCGACCGCGCGCGCCGATGTCGAGCGTGATCTCGCCGCCTGCCGCCAGCAACGGGCGGGTCTGGTCATGCGCGGCGACCACGACATGGTGCGGCGTGGCATCGCCGGTCACGTCGTCGACCACAAAGGTCGGCGTCTCCTTGTAGGTCAGGCTGTCGCCGATGATGAGGCGGCCACCGGTCCTGATCAGATTGAGCTTGGCCTGCCACGCGCCTCCGGCATCGACGGTCTGCTCGTTGCCGATATCGCCCGACCCGGGCACGCGCGGATACTCGCCGCCGCCGATCTGCCGCGCAGTGCCATAGTGGAATGTCGCAAGCAGTGGCCCGTCGGCGGGATCGCCGAGGAGCACGCGGCCGCGTTCGGGATCGAAGCCGATCGTGCCCGCCGTCACCTGCGCCTCATGGGCCCAGCCGATCACATTGCCGCCGCCATCGAGAATGTCGCGGAGATCGCAGACCTGCACCTTGGCCGTCGGCACCGGGATGGGCGGGGTGCCCGGCGTGAAAAACACCAGGCTCTCGCCGGCGCCATAATCGTCCTCGCGCTGTGCGTCCGGCTGTGCGGTTGCCTGTGCGGCGCGCACCGCCATTGCCATCAGCCGCACCGACAGTGGCTCCGGCGCATTGATCGGCTCGGCGAGATGGGAGATGTCGGACTCGGCCTGCGCGAATCGAAACAGCCGCATGTCCGCGCCGAGCGGGTTGAGACGGAATTTCCGGCCGGTCGCATCGCCGGCATCAGGCGTCAGCGGCACCGCCGTGAGCGACAGCGACAACAGCCGCCACAGGAAGATGCCGATGTTGGGGATGTTGTAGCGGCCGGCGCCCGTTTCCGGCCGCCGCATCTCGGCGGTGTGCGCGATGCTGTTGAAGGCGCCGTCGCGCCGGAACAGTGCCGCCGTGTCGCGCAGATTGCAGGTCGCGGGCGCATGCAGGCGGATGTGCTTCATGTATTGCGTGGTGGCGAGCTGCTCGAAAAATTCGACCGCATGTGCCGGCCAGCCGGTGACGTCCTGCGCGAGCTCCTCCAGCATCAGCGCGGTGCCCTTGCGGCGGCGAAAGGCGATGGTGTCGGCGACTTCGGCACGCGGCGAGGTCAGCTCGGTGCCGAGCCCGCGCAGCGGCCGGTAGCCGATGAGGTCGCCGATATAGGGCGTCACCCACTCGGCGCAGGTTTCGATGAACTGGTCGTCGTAGAGCTGGTCGACGGACTCTTCCAGCGTGGCGAACTCGCGCGCAAATGCCGCCAGTAGAGCCTGGAGCGGACCGGCCTTTGCGGGATCGCCCGCAAGCGCGGCGTCGCGCAACCGGTGCAGCGTCGGCAGCAGGCTGTAGAGCCGTTCGGGGGTGAGGCTGTTCATGCCATCTCCTCCAGGAGGTCGAACGGCGCCGGGTTCAATGTCAGCAGCTCGCTCGGCTTCACCACGCCCTGGTCGACATGCATCCGTGAGGCGAGCAGGCGGACCTGGCGCGAGGGAATGGTCTGCGCGAGAGGCGCCGTGCCGCCATAGAGCTGGACGAGGTCGACAGCGATGACGCCCGGCACCGATTGTGCCGCCGCGATCACGTCGGATTGCTGCACCGGCTGGCCGAGCTCACGCGCGTCGAAGGCGAAGTGCGCGCGTAGCGCCGCCTCGACCGCGGTGAGCACGGCCTTGGCGTCGAAATCGGGATCGCGCTTGACCTTCAATCCGATCCGGAACGTGCCGGGCTGGTAGGGCAACAGCATCACGGCGACGTGCGGATCGCCGCCAGCTTTCAGCGCAGCGAGCAAATTGGTCCATACCGGGCTTGTCGAATTGACGGGAGCGCCGGGTGGTCCCGCGATCGTGATGGCGACGGTCTTTCCGCGCGGCAGTTGCAACACCTGCGCCTGCGCCTTGGCAATGCCGGTGAAGGCGCGGGCAAAATCCTCATAGTCAAGGACGGACACGACGCGGCCGAGCGTGCGGGCGCCGAGCGGCATGCTGCGTCGCGCCGCGTCCGCCGGCTCCGGGTCGTTGCCGCCTTCGGCCGCGAACGGGTTGCTCACCCCCTTGAGGCCGAGCGGGCGCGACAGCAACTGGCTCAGCGTCTCGGCGCGAACGTTGCCGCCGACCCCGATGCCCTTGCGGTAGGTGGCGCGGACGTTGTTGAGCCCGCTCGGCAGCCGCGCGCCGCTGGTGCCGTCGCCGAACTTCACGAGATTGCGCCCTTGCTCGTCAATATCGAGCGCAAAGGCGCGATCGGTGGCGGCCGCGCCGGACAGCGTCGCGCGCTCGTGCCATGCGATCTCGCCGACCCGCAGCGTCAATTCGCTTGCGGCACCGCTCTCATTGGCGGCGGCGCGATAGGTCAGCGGCACCTGCTTCAGCTCGAATTGCTGGAACGGTTGGGCCGCATCGCCCGAGCCGAGGATCTGAGTCACCGTCTCGCCATGCGAGGCCGGCACCACATTGCCATGAACGACGACGCTGCCGCGGTCGAGGCTGCCGGCGAGCGGCGGATCGATCTGAAGCATGCAGCGGCCGGCATCGACAGCCTGAGCGGATACGAGGTTGGCCTGCACGACAACGGCCTGGCCGTCGGAGACGCGATTGCCTCGCACGATCAGCCGTCGCCCTGCGACGAGGCCATCGGCACTGACGGCCGCCGGGATGCTGCTGCCGGTCGCGGCATCATCGACGGCGTAGGGCGCGAGCGCGAGCTGCTCGGACTGCACGAAGGCCGTGATGCGACGAACTTGGTCCTGATAGCGGTCGTAATGGGAGCCGCGCAATTGCAGCCGGGTGACCTTGCCGGCCAGCGCGAACTCCGCGCGCGACGTCTCGTCCGCATCGGCGATCTGGTAAACGTCGAGATGCGGGCCGAGATCGAGGATGACATCCGACTTGCCGAAGGCCTTGATGATGACCTGGATGGAGCCCTTGGCTGCCATCGAAAGCACGACGTAACCGCCGGCGCGGACCTCGGAATAGACCGTATCGAGATCAATGAAACCGCCGCCCTGGGCCGAGCCCATCGGCGAGATCGTGTAGTCGGGCCACTCCGGCGCGTCACTCCCGCTCGGATAGTTGTTGCGAAAGTCCGTCGACATCGACTTCCACATCGGCGCGTTGTGGCCGAAGGGTGCTGCCCGCTTGCGCAGCGCATAGACCTTCGAGTTCTGGGCGGCCGTGACCCCGGAAAGACCGAGCTGCCAGGTCACCTTGGTGCGATCGAAATCCGATTGCAGCTCGACACTGTCGATGAAGCGGAAATCGCAGTTGCTGTCATTCGTACCGGGATTGAAGGCATCGCCGACGATCAGCAGCGCATCGCCCGGCTTCAGATTGTTGCGCTGGCCGGCGAGGTACATGACCGTGTCGCCTTTGTCCGGTCGGCGTGTCTCCGCCAGCCACGGTCGGATCGCATTCCAGGCCGGCCGTGCGGCGTCCAGTCGCTCGACCGTTTCGAAGGTCTGCGGCTTCTCGTCCGGCCCCGGTACGCTCTGCACTTTCGTGCCGATCTCGATCGACACTTGAGCGGGCACGCCGGTGACGAAGCTGCCCGGCTCGGGCGACAGTTTTGGCGGCGGCGCGGGCGGCGTTTCCAACGTGAAGGCAAGCCATGTCTCGGCGGCGACGCCGGGCCGCAGGCGGTAGCCGATCAGCCGGCCCATCTCCTGGAGCGAGACGCGCTCCAGCGCAGTGCGGAGATAGGATTCGTTGGCGATGCGCTCCTGGTAGAAGGTGAGCACGTCGGCAGCGCAGGCGAACGCATCGATCAGGCCGATGGTGAAATCGTCATCGGCGCGGCTTTGCAGCTTGCCGAGCGGTGCGAACGCGGCAGAGGACAGCGCAGCGCGCAGGCTGTCGCGGAACTGGGCGTAGTCGCCGACGCGATAGGCGATGGCGGAGAGGCCGTAGCGGTTCGAGATGCCTTGCGGCGTCTCGGCTTCGACGCCGGCGCAGCAGCCGCAGCTCTCGCTGCCGGCAGGCAGGGCATGAGGCTTGATGGTTGGAACCGGTAGCGTCATTTGCCGCCTCCCGCCTCGATGATGAGCCGGCCGCGCTCGCGGAAACTCGGATTATTGGCGAGCTGCGCGATCTCGAGGCTTCCGATCGGGATCACCTCGTCATCCAGCGAGGTCGCGATCGGCGAGATCAGCCGCTGGAATTTTTCCGCCTGCACCGCCTCGACACCCTCGACCGCTTGTGCGGCCGCGATGATGCGGCTGAGATAGACGGGATCGCCGAAAGAGAAATTGTCGGGATGGAACAGGCCGAGCGTGCCGTCGGGCAGCACCGCGCTCGACAGCACCGTCCGCACGGCCTGCGCGACTTCGGCGCGGAAATAGTCCGGCTTGACGCAGACATGCAGTGTGACATCGAGCGGCACATAGCGCGGCGGCCGTACGTCGAGGTCGTAGCCGGCCATCCTGAACCGTTCGAGATGGTTGCGCAGCTGCGTCGCGAAGGGCGCGTCGACTACGCCGCCGCCGAAGCGGTCGGGCGTCACGAACACGGCGTGCCAGCTTCCGGTCCAGCGGAACGTTGCGGCCGCGCGCTGCACGTCGGCGCGTCGCTCACTGGCGGCGGCGTAGTCGGCCGCCGTCACCGCGCGCTCCTGGGTACGGAACGCCTGTGGGGCATCGCGGCGCGCGGCTTCGATGTCCTCGGGCTCGACGCCGCCGGATGCGGGAAGCGGATTGCGTACGGTCGCGAACACGCCGTCCGTGGTGCTGACGATGTGGGCGATGGCTTCGGCGCCGACATTTCCGGATGTGCCATTGCCGATCCGGTAGGTCGCCGTGAATGCGGTGTCTTCGGCCGGGCGCTTGCCGAGCAGGCCGTCACCGAACCGCAGCAAGGCCCGGCCGTGGTTGTCGATCTCGACCACGACATGCGGCGCGTTGCCGGCGCTGTCGATGAGGTCGCGTCGCGGCAGCCAGTGCTCGGTGATGCCGGCGACTTGTCCCGTGAGATCGACGATGGCAGGCGTGGCGTCGCGCGGCGACAAGAGCGAAAATGTGCTGGCCGCCCACCACGGCTTGTCGTTGCTGACGGGAACGGCGAGCAGCGCGCCGAGATCGAAGGATTGCGTCAACGGGCTGTTTGCCAGCACCGGGCGGAAGCGCGGCGGCAGCATGACGTCCGGGGACGAGGTGCAGCAATTGCCCGGCGCGCGCGATGCCTGCTTCAGGCTAGCGCGCGGCATCACGCCGAGCTGTTCGGGCGGCAGCGAGCGGCCGTGATCGACGAGCACGATATTGCCGCGCGCAACACTGATCGCGAGCTCGGGGCGGTCCTCCACCGTCAGGCAAAGCGGGAAAGGCAGCGCGTCGGCCTCGCTCCAGGCGATCTCGGTGACGTCGACCGGGCCGTCGACCGGAGGCTCGTCGAACAGCCCGCCGGACGGATCGCTCGTAAGCGTCCTCTCGGTCAGCCGCACCGCGCAGCGATGGCCGGGATCGGCATCGGCGGCAGACAACGTCGTTGGGCTGATCACCTCCTCGAAGATCAGGATGTCGCCGATGGCGAGCGTATCAATGTGGCCGCGCAGCGTCGCGCGCGTGGTGCCGCGGGGCAGGCAGCATCCGTTGTTGCCCCAGGCATAAAAGGTGAGACTGTTCTGTTGCTGGTCCAACTCGGCTGGCGTGACCGTTTCGAACACCTCGGCGCCACCGTCGATCGCATCGCTGAGCGCGCGCGAGCCCGGCGTCAGCGCCACGTCCAACCCGGGCACGCGGGTCAGCAGCTGCGTGCCCGTCGGCAGCGCGATTTTCTGTCCATTCACGCCGAAATGCACGAAGGCGCGCGCGTTGCAGCCCTCGTGCAAATGATAGTCGACCAGCCTCGCATGGCGCCGCACCGAGATGCGCTGCCGCGCGGTGGCGAGATAGGCTTCGTTGGCGACCGCATCCTGGCGATAGGCGAGGTTGTCGGCGGCATAAGCGAGCAGCTCGACCAGGGTCACGCCGAGATCAGCGGCCGAGCGCTCCTGCCAGCCGGGCACGAGCAGGCTCAGCCTGTCTAGCATCAGCCGGCGAAAACCCTGATAGTCGCGCGCGAGATAGTCGATCTCCGGCCTCAAGCGCGGCGTGGGCGGGCACGGCGCGGTGTCCGCGCAGTCATAGTCCGAGGGACATTCGACCTTGAAGGTGAAGTCGATCGCCGACAGCTTGGGATCGAAACCGGCCGGCGGCAGGGCCGAGCCGGAATTGGCAAAGATGCCGAAATTGTAGATCGAATAATCCCCGCTGCTGTCGGTCCGGACGACCAGCGTGCGGGCGAGATCGTCGACGGTGTCGACCAGGCCCGGCTCGGCCTCGGCCGGCAGCGCGTCGGCCGGCGCACACCAGACCACGCCGACGGTCGCGATCCGCTCGCCGCCGGTGATGCGCAGGTTGTCCGGCGAGAGCGTGAAGCCGGGATGCAGGAGCCGCACCAGCAGGGTCTGTTGCCGTGGCGCGCCGGGCGGAGAAGCGAGGTCGAGCACCTCGATGAAGGCGATGGCGTTAGCGCTGCCCTTGGCCTCGAGCACCTCGAGCCGGCGCGGATCGCAGCAATGTTGCTTCATGCCGCGCCTCCTGGAACCGCAAAGCTCGCGACGTGGCTGGTGCGGTCGGCCAGCACCACGTAACGGATCTCGACCCGCAGCACCGCATCGTCATTGATCACCTCGACCGAGGTGACGGCGATCAGATGTGACAGGTGCTGATGCAGCGCGGCCTGGGCCAGCATCTGCGTCGTCGCGGCGAGCGTCACCGAGTTGGGCTCGAACACCAGCGCCAGGAGTCCTGCGCCGAAATCCGGCCGCATCACCCGCTCGCCCTGCATCGTGAACAGCACCTGCTCGATCAGGTCGCGGATGTGATCGGGGCGGCCGGTCGTCGCCGTGCGGCCCTGGTCGTCGAAATGATAGGGGAAATCGAGTTCGCTGCTCACGCCGTCCTCCCCTCAGGTTGCCAGCACGCGCGTCTGCGCCACGACGGGCAGCATCGGCGTGCCCGTCGGCGTGCAGACGGATTGTCCCATCATGGTCGCGGCCGGTGCGCCGCCGATCATCACCCGCGCCGCGCCCACCACCATCTGCGCCGTGACGCAAGGCGGCGCCGAGCCGGTGAGCGAGCAGGCCGCGATCGCGTAGGGGCTGGTGAGATTGACCGCTGGCTGGCCCGACAGCATCACACGCGGGAACGGCGCGACCGGCGTCGCCTGTCCGGCATGGCTGCACAATACGGTGGCGCCGAGATGCAAGACGGGAGCGGGCATGTGCGTCTCCTAGATCACGGTGAGCGCGCCGAGATTCACGTCGACGGTCGGCCCGGTCATGGTGATGACCGCGCCTTTGCCGTTGGAAATGGTGATGCCGACGTCGCTGACCGAGATCATCGCGCCCGTCGTTGTCTGCATCAGGATGCCTCCGGTCGGGCCCGGCACGTCGCTGATGGTGAGACCGTTCTTCAAGGGGGTTTGCAGGGTGATGCCGGGCACGCCGGGCGGCACTGCGTGCGCCAGCACCGGCACCTCCGCGGCACTGCCCCAGTAGCACCCGACCCAGATCGGATAGTCGGGGTCGCCGCGCTCGAACTCGACCCAGACCCCGGCGCCGATGATCGGCACCGTGAAGAAGCCGGCATTGATGCCTGCGGTCGGCAGGCAAGGCATCGCCCAGCTCGTCGGTATCACGGCGCCGACGTCGGGCACCATCACCTGGATCCGGCCGATCTGCAGCGGATCGATATTGTTGATCACCACCGCGCGATACTTTCCGAAAAATGGCGCATCGCTCATGTCGGCACCTGCGGGACGGTCGAAATCAGCGCGTTGCGTGCGAGCGAGAACGATTGCTTGTAGGAGCCGCGCTCAATCTCGTGGGTGACGTTCTTGACGTAATAGAGCCCGTCGAACGGCAGGCCTGCGCCGCGCACGCCAACCAGTTGCCGCGACTTCAGGACGCGGCCATATCTGGCGACGTCGAGCTTGCCGTTCCCGAACACGCTGTCGCTGTGCTGGCTGGCATAAGCGAGCCCCGCCATCAGCGCCTGCGGCGCGGACAGATGCGCGGTGTTGGAGAGCTTCTCGATCTTCGGCGGCAGCGGCGGCACCACGCCGAGCGGCGGGCTCATCGGCGTTATGTCGGGGATCGGTACCGGGATCGGTGCCTTGCTGTTGGCCTCCTGGAAGAACACGATCGGCATGACCTTGCGTTCCTTGTCGAAGTTGAACGAGATCTCCTCGACATTGGTGAGCGCGTCCATGTTGGTGGTGAGTGCCGGCTGTGGCGCGCCGAAGCGGATTTCCGGGCCCCAATAGGCCTTCGAGGCACCGGGCGCGGGACCGGCCTCGAGATAGAAGACGTAGCCGGCTTCGCCGGCGAGCTTCTTGACGTAAGCGTAGTCGCTGCCCTTCTGCTGCGGGATTTGCTGGACCGGGATCGGCGGGATGTCGAGCACGCTCGGGATCACCATCGGGATCACGCCGAGCGCCGCGTATTTGGCGAGGATCGCGAACACCCGCACCGAGGGCGGCATCGCCGGGAAGGGCAGGCCCGGCAGCTCGATGATGTCCATCAGCGCCGACATGTCCTTGCCCTTGATCACCAGCTTGCCGACACCGCCGCTGCCCGGCTGGGTCTCGACATTGGTGACCATGCCGTCGATGACGGACTCGGCCGTGCCGTTGATGGTGACGATCAGCACCACGCGCAGCAGCGGCGGCAGTGCGCCGCCGCCGGCAAGCAGGAAGATGGTGCGCAGCGGCGAGCGCACCGGCAGATCGAAGGTCAGCTCGAATCCGCTCTGCGCATCGCCGGATCCGATCTCGATCTTGGCATGGGTCAGCGTCTCCAGCACCTCGCGCGGCGCCGGCACCGGCGCCGGGCCGATCTGAAGCGAAAGCTGGACGCCGCCCTGCATCATCGGGGATCGTCTCCTTACAGCCCGTTCGGGCGCGGGATCTGCACGCGCTCACCGGGCGTGTCGGTGAGTTCGAGCGGATCGGTCACGACATTGGCGTCGGCGATCCGCCAATACAGTTCGGGGTCGCCGAGCGTTGCGGAGGCGAGCGTGTCGGGCCGTTCGCCGGCATTGACGATGTGTTCGCCGGCGATGCCGATGTCGCGCGCCTGGGGGATGAAGCGGCGCAGTACATAGGCGACACCGGGATCGTCGGCGCTGCGCTTGAGCCGCCCGATCGCGGCGCCGTGATAGCGGCTGTTTGGCGGAAAACTGTTGTCCGGAAACGCACCGGCATCGATCAGCATCTGGACGGGATCCGAGGACATCATGTGCTCCGTCAGGGCAGACTGGTGAGGCCAAGCGAGGCCAGTGAGGCGCTGCCGGTCAGGCCGGCAAGCGTCTCGCGGTTGCGCAGGTAATTGAGGAAGATGGTGCCGCCACGATGCGAGAAGCCGAGATCGTCGGTGCTCATCACATGCAGCCCGAGCGAGACCTTTGCGCGGATCGGGTTGAGCGCGGGATCGAACGCTTCCTCGACGATGGAGAACTCGGCGACGCGCACCGGCGCGACCCGGTTCTTGCTCCAGACGAACAAGGTGAGCGGCGCCTCCGGCGGCAGGATCTCGAGCGTGCCGCCATCGGCCTGGCTTGCGATGCCGAGCAGATCGTCGACGCTCGGATTGACGAGCGCCTCGAGCACCGCGAGCTGCGGCGCGATGCCGAAGGCGACCGCATTGGCGTGCGCGTCGGGATCGGCGAGCTGGTCGGTAGCGTCGATCTCGGCGTCGAGCTTGATGGTCTCGATCGCGGGCCCTTTCAGCCGGAACGGTTGCGCCCGCCCGCCGGCCGAGCCGTCGCCGCCGGTGCCCTGCACCTGGTAGCTGCGGCTCAGCGTGTCCGGATTGTACTGGAGCGCGATCTGCCGTCGCACCGTGCCGCCGCCCGGCGCCAGCACCACGAGGCCGCCCTTGATCAGTTTTGGGGACGAGGTGAGACCGGTCATGGCAGGCGCCCCCCCGATGGGCCGCGCGACGGCGGCAGCCGTTTCATCTGAAGGTCGAGCCGCAAGTCGCGCTGATAGCGTTCAAGACTGCCCGGTGCGAACGCGGCGATCCGGAGCGGCGTATCGACGGCGCCGTTGACGTAGAGCGTCAGGCCCCGCCGCGCGTACACGTATTCATTGGCCTCGACCTCGAACGTCCCCTGGAACGAATTGAGCCTTGTCTCCGGCTCGCCGAGTGCGTCGAGCAACGACGGCAGCGGCTCGACGAGGACGACGTCGGTCGCATCGATCAGCACCACCGTGCCGTCGTTTGCCCATACCCGCGCGCCGCGCGCGAAGCCTGCGGCCGAGGCGTTGAACCAGTCGGTCCGGTGCCTGGCGCTGCCGAGCGCGCCCTGACCATGCCAGGAGCGGTCGAGATCGAACACGGCTGCGACGTCGTCGAGGGAGGTCGGGTGCGCGAGGCCTGCGAACGAACGCAGGTCGCGCCCGGCGAGCAGCCGCAGCGGTGACAGAGCGAGATCCGACGGGCGCGCGGCTTGCATCGCTCAGCCTCCGATCTTCTTGACGTCGCCCTGGAAATAGGCGGCGTAGAGGTTGCGGATGCCGACGACGTTGACGAGCTTCACCGCCTCCGCATACGAGGAATAGCGTCGGCGTGATGCCGGCTGCACGGTGATCGGTTTGAGCTTTGCATATGCGGGGCCCTCAACCGCCTCGCGCAGCTTGGGATCGTTGACCCGCGGTGCGACATTCTCCCAGGCGATCTCGTCGAAGAGCGAATCGACGCCTTCGATCAGCGTATTGTTCTCGTTGGAGCCATCGCCGAAAGTATTGGCGAAATTGTCGTATTCCGTGGTCCGCAGCGTGTGGATATATTCGTGGATCAGCGTCTGGAACATGTCCCACAGGAAATCGCGATCTTTGTCCGAATCGGCCTTCTTGAAGATCTGGATGTTGATGTCGCCGAGATTGGCGGAGGCATCCCAGCCGCGGTCGATTTCGTTCAGCTTGTCGACCTGCGCGGCCGTGCTGGTGAAGTCGTCGGCGATCTGGTCGAGGATGATCGCCTCGTCGCCCACGGGATTGTTGCTGGCATCGAAATGCGGTGAGGCATTGAGCTTGCGATTGATGGCGCGCACGCGGTCGTTGGCCTGAAAGAAATACCGTAACAGCGCCTTCGCCCTGTCGCGCTTCTCGGTGCTGTCCATGCCCGCGAGCTCGGCCTCGGTCTCGGCGAACAGGTCGTGGATGTTGCCGCGCGCGCCGAGCGTATCGGCTTTCAGCTCGGGATGCTTCGACTGGTCGTAGTACTCGCCGAACACCTTGTCGGTTTCGTCCTTGCTGGCCTTGCCGATCCGCTCGAACTCCGCAAGGTGGTGCACCTTGTTCGGATCGCCGTGCTCCGCGGTCCCCTTGTCCTTGACCATTTCATCCCAGTAGTCCTGGATCATGCCGGGCATCAGCAAGCGCAAGGCGTCGTCGTACTTCTTCTTGCCCGCCGGGGAGTTGTCGAATGGCAGCGGGCTGCTGGGGTCGGGCCTCAGCGCCACCGCGATGTCTGCCTTCTTCGCGGCATCGGGTTCGACCGTCGTCGACAGATCGCCGGCGCTGGTGATCAGCGTGACGTCGCGGAACACGCCCTGAAGCATGACGTCGTATTTGTCGAGGATCCTTTCCGTCGCGTGAGCCTGCTGTTTGAGCGTTGCTTTCTTCGCCGGATCGCTCTCATCTTCGGCCTGGTCGCTGAGGAGGTCGAACCGGCGGGCGATGTCGGCGCGTTCGCGGCCGAGTTCCTCCGTGGCCTTCGCCCGCTCGGCCGGCGCGAGCGCGAACACCTCCGCGGCGATGGTGGCGACCTCGTCGTGGCCCGCTGCCGTCGCAATCCGGATCTTGATGGCCATGGCATCGTAGGCGAAGGTCGGCGCGCCCTTGCCCGGTTCGCCCTGTGGCTCGACGTCGCCCTTGGCGAGCGCGTCGCGTCCGCCGCGAAAGCGGGTTGCGAAGAAGCGCTTCAACCTCTTGTACTCGGCGCCGTCGATGTCGGATTCGAGCTCGGTGACGCTGAGTTTGCCTGAACCGAACATGATCCTCAGTGCGGCGATATCGCTCAGCTCGAGCAGGTCGAGGATGGCGTTCTCGTCGTCATCGAGTGTGGGGCCGCCCTGCATCTCCAGGATCAACAGCGCCTTTTGCAGTGGATCGAGCTTGAACTCGGCCTGGCCGGCTTTCCACCGACGGACGATCGCACGCGCCTTGTTGTCGCTGTCGAAGCTGCCTTCGATCGCTGCGGACTTGGTGATCTTGTCGAGATAGGCGAGCAGCTCCTTGTCGCCGAAATTGCCCTCGGCGCCGAAAAACACGGCGATCGATTCGTACCAGGCGAGCCGCTGCACCGCCGCCGGCGGCACGGTCGCGCCGCGCTGCTGCACGACATGGGCGAGCTCGTGCGCCAGAATGTGCCGGCCACGTGGGCTTTGCGGGTTGTATGCGCCGTCGCCGAACACGATGTGGGCGCCCGCGGTGTAGGCGGTTGCGCGGATCGCGCGGGCTGAGGCTGCGGCTTGCGCGTCGATGTGGATCCGCACATGGCTAAAGTCGGAACGAAATTGGCGTTCCATCGTCTCGCGCGTCGGAGCGCCGAGTGGCGAGCCGGCCGATCCGACAACCTCGGATACTGCGGCCGGCGCGCCCTGTCCCGTCGTGCCGGTGGGGCGAGGAAGCGGCGACAGCACCGGGGCCGGGCCAACCGGCTGCGATGACCGCAGGGCGTTCTCGGCCGCGTGCTCGGCCTCGCTCTCGAAGCGGTCGCGGGTCGGACGAAGCTCGAGCGAGGGCGCATGGGCCGGTGAGGATGGCTTCGGCACCGCCTTTGGTGCGGCATGCACGGTCATGGCTTGCCTCGCGGAGCGCCGGCGCCGGATGTCGTGGTCAATCGTGCCGCGATCCGATCGGCGACCGCGCGCGGCGCCTCGGCATGGGCGGCGCTCGCCTCGTTGGAGGACCCCGTGAGCCGCTGTTGCAAGGCCTGTCCGATTGCGTCGGCAAGTCCCGCAGCTTCGGAGTGTCGCGACGCATCGACGACGAGACGTCCGATCCGGATATCGATGCCGGAATGTTTCATGGCCCGACTCCCGGCCGAGGCCGCTCGAGCTTTGAGAACTCCGCACGCACCGCGGCGTTGATCGCGTCCTGCTCGATCCGTCCGCCGTCGGCGGCGGCCAGGAAGGCGGCGTTAAGCGCGATGGCGCGGATGTTGCCGCCGGTCAGTTGCAGCCTGGCAAGGCCTGCGAAATCCACCTCGCCGAGCGGTGCATCGGCAGGGAACTGCATGCGCCACAGTGTTTCGCGCGCGGCGGCGTCAGGGTAGGGGAACTGGACCACGTAGCGGATGCGGCGCAGGAAGGCGCGGTCGAGCGCGCTCTTCATGTTGGTGGTGAGGATCACGAGCCCGCGATAGGTCTCGATCCGCTGCAAGAGGTAGGCGATCTCGATATTAGCGAAGCGGTCATGGCTGTCGCGCACCTCGCTGCGCTTGCCGAACAGCGCATCGGCCTCGTCGAACAGCAGGATGGCGCCACTGGTCTCCGCGGCCTCGAACAGCCGGCTCAGATTTTTCTCGGTCTCGCCGATATATTTGCTGACCACGCTGGCAAGATCGATGCGATAGAGATCAAGTGCGGCCGCGCTCGCGATTGCTTCGGCCGCGTAAGTCTTGCCGGTGCCGGATTCGCCGGCGAACAGCGCGGCGGCTCCGAGCCCGCGGCCGTTATGCGCGGCAAAGCCCCAGTCGCCATGGACGCGGGGCCGGTGCTGCAATTCATTCGCGATGGCGCGGAGCTGCGCGGTCACCACCGGTGGTGCGACCAGGTCGTCGAAACCAACGCGGCTGTCGATCCGCTGCGCCAGCCCGTCAAGCCCGCCGCGCACCGCGGCGCGGCAGAGCCGCCACACCGCCGGCCCGAGCAGAGCGGGATCGGCCTGTGTCTCGGCGAGGGCTTCGGTGGCCACGAGGCGCAGGTCGGCGGCGGGCACGTTGAACTGCCGCAGCGCCGGACGCAGCGCGGCTGCGAGCGTGGCGGCCTGCTCACGCGAATGCCCCCGCAAGGCTGCGACCTGCCGCGCGGCGGCCGGGGCATCGGCAACCTGGAGCCGCAGCATACGGCGCTGCCGCAATCGCGACAAGCGGGCCGGCTCCGGCGCGTTGAGCACGATCGCGGGCCCCATCAGATGGGCGAGCAGCGTCATCGCATGCGCCTCGGCATCCGTCGCCTCGATCGGGCGGTCGAGCTCGAGCGCGATGATGGCATCCGAGAGGGCGGCCTCGCGGTCGAGCAGACGGGCGATCTCGGCGAGCTCGCGCGGATCGTGCGGCAGGTCGCGGGCGTGCAACCACAGGCCGTTCGCACCGAGGCAGGCGAGCGCCCCGCGCGCGAGGTCTTGCTGCGGCTCGATCTCGCCGCGAGCGTGACCCAGGGCGGCCAGGGCGGCCGCCCCCGTGCCGAGCGCGTGCGCGATCGTGTTCGCCTGTGGTGTATCGGGCTGGATAGAGCCGACCGGCTCGCAGCGAACGAGCCCGATCAGGCGGGCATCCATCGCGGCCACGCCGGTCAGGTAGTGGAGCACGCGCTCATCGATCTGGATCGGACGGCGCGGCGGCGCCTCGCGGCCCTCGCACACGATCAGGCGCCAGCGCCGCAACGGCCGGAGCGGCGAGAGCGCATCCCAATGTGGTTCGCTCAGCATCTGCATGGCGAAATTGAACGTCGGCTGCGTGCTCGCGATGGCTTCGGGCGCTTGCGTCATCGCCACGCCGACGAGGCGACGTAGCGCGCTGTCGAGCTCGACGCCGGCCGCGAGCAGCACGACGTCGCGCTCGAACGCTGACAGACCGAACAGCTTTGTCAGCGCGTCGAGCGCGGGCTCGAAATCATCGCCGCATTCCGGCGGAGGCGGCTCGGCGTTGGCCGATGGATCGCGCAACTGCCGTGCGAGGCGCAGGCGCAGCGCAGCGAACTGCGCCGCCAGCCATTGCTGGTTGCGGCTGGCCCAATCGAGCCCCGGCTGCGCTTGCGGTCTGTCGTGCATGTTCATGGCGGCACGCTCAGGGTTTGCGAGGCATCGAAAGCGGGCGCATCGCCGCTGAGATCGAGCAGGAGGCTGTCGACGCCGTCGATGCGCAACCGCGCCGGATAGGCTCCAGCGGGAAGCGTCGCGGGGAAGTCGAACACCAGCGGATCGGTGGCCGCGCTGCGCGGTTTGGCGGTGGCTTCCGCCGTGCCGAGGACGAGGCTCGCGCGCTGCCGCGGCTGCACCTGCGGCCGCGAGAACAGGGTGGCCGTGACGCGCAGCGGCGCAGTCTTGCGCAGCACGGTCGCTGCGGGCAGCGAAAGTCCGGCATCGGCTGCAATGACCAGTGCTGGGGCGATGACCAGGGCCACCGCGTTGGTCTCGCGCTCATTGGCTTCGCCGGTCGGAAGCAGGCGCAGCGTGAGGCTCCATTGCCCCGGCGCGAGCGCGGCCTGCGCAGCGGCATCGTTCGGCAGCGTCACGGTGAGCTCGGTGCCGTCGTCGTTCGGGGCGCCCGGCACCAGTTCAAAAGGAGCTGGAAATAGCGGGTGCGCCAGCCGCACATGAAAATTGCTGCCGCTGAGGCGAATGCCGGAGAGCACCACGGGCTCGCCGAGCCGCGCGCCGGCCTGCTTGTTCTGCGGCGTCGCCGCAAACAGCGTCGGCAGCGGAGGCAACGTGTCGGGATTGACGACGACGCCGCGGTCGCGCTTGGTCGCGGGATCGATGATCCCGCGCGACAGCACCGGCAGCGGCGAGACTGCGGGTTTCGTGGCCTCGATCAGCACCACCGACACCACATAGGCGGCCGTCGGCCGGTAATGCGATTGGATGGCGGCCCATAGCCGTGACATCTCCTCCGGCCCCATCACGGCCGGCGTGATCTTGATCAACTCGGCCTGATCGGCAAGGTCGGCGGCAGCGAGCGCCTGGAACGCCGGCGGCAGCATCGCGACGTCGAGCGGATTGGGATTGAGCGCGCGCTGCACCGCGGCGCGATCGAGCACCGGGCGCTCGTGCAACAGATGCATGCCGTAGCCGAGCAGGATCTCGGCCTGGCAGTCGACCCGCGCGTAGGCCGTCAGCAGATAGTGCAGGTCGAGCGCGAGCGGTGCGTTGGTGAGGCGCTCGCCGCTGGTCGAGGACCGCGACGGCAGGGAGCGGTTGCGCCAGCCGGGGTTCGGCGTCACCTGATGCAGGAACAGGTTGAGCCGCGGCTGCTCTTCAGGGCTGGCGAGGTCGATCGTGTCGGGCGCAACCGCACTGACATTGACGGTGCCGCCGACCGCGGGCCCGGCCTCGATCAGCCCGTTGTCGAGCAGGTTGCGCAGGACTGCGCTGACCGCGCCGATTGCGAGCGGCGAGCTCATGCGCGGCCTCCGGGTCCAGGGCGGCGCAGATAGTCGGATAGCGACACCGACGGCTTTGGTGCGGGCTTGACGGCGCGTGCCGCGCGTGGGGGCTCCGGCGAGCGGATGTCGATGCGGTCGATCGTCACTTTGATGACCGGCGGTGTCTCGCGCCGGCGCTGCGCCTGGCCGGCGAGCGCGGTCTGGCCGAGCGGAAGCGCCGGCGGTGTTGCAGCCTCGTTTCGGGGGCGGGGCGTGTCGCGCAAGACCGTGTCACGCGGCTGTGTGCCGCGCGGCGGATCGCGTGGGGCGGCAGGCAGAGGGGCATCGACAGGCGATCTTGACGGCGCGTCGGTTGATTGAAGCGGCTGCGCGGTAGCTGCGACCTTGGCTTCGAGACGTAACGGTGCGGCTTCGTTGTCCGGCTCCCTTTGTCTGCGCTGCGGCGCCTGCACTCCAGTGGCAGGATCGTCTGCGCCGGTGATGTTCGGCAATGCCGCCGGCGAGGATGCCGGTGTCTGTCTTTCATCCAGTCTTGTCTCGTGCATCGGAGCATCGTCATTCCGGGGCGGGGCGGCAAAACGCGGTGGCAGGGCAACGCGTGCCGCTCCGGGAATCGGTTCGCCGCGGCCGATGCGTGCAAGATTTTGCAGGAGGCCCGTCATGACGCGCTCGCAAGTTGCAGGTAGGCGGCGCGGCGGGTGTGCGGCAATGCCAGCACCTCGGCCTCGCTCCAGCCATATTCGCGCGCGAGCGCGTCGACTTCGAGCAGGGTACGCTCGGCCGCCGCCTGCACCTCGGTCCAGAACGCCGGCGCGATGTCGATCACGGCCTGCCAGGCGTGGCCGCAATCGGGGCAGTCGAGCGCGAAACTGAGCACCGCTCCGGGATCGCAACGTTCGAGCTCGGCCTCGACCCTGTGCAGGATGTCCTGCGCAGCCGGCGGCGCCTCACCGAGGCAGCGCGCGAGCAAGAGTTTTGCCGCGGCGGCGGAATCGCAGGTCGCGGCGAGGCTTGCGAGATCGGAAAGCGTCGGCAGCCGCAGCGCCAGCTCGCGGCCCCCGTTCGTGATACGCGGCGGCACGGCGTCAGCCGGTGGTGCAAGTCCGTCCGCGAGCACTGCGCTGTCCGCCGTGAACTCGCAGTCGGTGTGACAGGTGGGGCAGGCGGCGCGCAGCCGCCACGGCGCGCCGAACAATCGCGTGCGCAAGGCCAGCAGCGCGGCATTGCCCGTGCCGATCGAGTCCGTCGGCGCTGCGCCCGCCGCGGCGAACAGAGCATCGTCGCGCTGGCGCTGCGCGCGACCGGCGGCCCGGTCCCACAGCGCCAGGATGTCCTGCTCGCGTTGTGCGGTGGCGGAGAGCATGAGCGGTCTCAGGCTGGATCGGTGAAAGTGGGCTCGGACGGCTCGGCGACCGCCTGATCGCGCTCCCATCCCTCGTTCTCCAGCTTGATGTGCTGGATCGCCACCGCATTGGCGTTGGCATCGAGATCGGGCAGCGACTGGTATTCAGAGACCCAGCAGCGGAACAGCTTGTAGGCGAGCGCGAGCTGCCCGGCCTCGTTGTAGACCTCGAGGATGATGTCCTTGCGGAAATCCTTCAGCGAGACCTCGGCGCCAAGTCCTGCGCCGAAATGCCAGACCTTGTTGGCCCATTTCTCGAACTCGGTGTCGTGGGTGACACCGCGATCGAGCGTGATCGCCTCGAACTTGCTGCGGCCGGGCGACTTGCGTCCCGTCGAGGGATCGCCGCCCTCGCGGTGCTCGACCACTTCAGTGGTGCGTTTCAGCGCCGACACCTTGCTGATGCCGGCGACGTAGCGGCCGTCCCATTTCACGCGGAACTTGAAGTTCTTGTAGGGATCGAAGCGCTGCGGATTGACCGAGAATTGTGCCATTTGCTTGCCTCAGGTGTCTTTGCCTCAGGTTGGGATGTCGCCGGCGATCTGCTGGATCTTGATGACGACGAACTCGGCGGGCTTCAGCGGCGCGAAGCCGACGATGATGTTGACGATGCCGAGATTGATGTCGGCCTGCGTCGTGCTCTCGCGGTCGCATTTGACGAAATAGGCCTCGCGCGGCGAGCGGCCCTGGAACGCGCCCTGCCGGAACAGGCCCTGCATGAAGGCGCCGATGTTGAGCCTGATCTGCGCCCAGAGCGGTTCGTCATTGGGCTCGAACACCACCCATTGCGTGCCGCGGTAGAGGCTCTCCTCCAGGAACAGCGCCATGCGCCGTACCGGAACGTATTTCCATTCCGAGCCGCGGTCGTTCTGGCCGTGCAGCGTGCGCGCGCCCCAGACCACGTTGCCGTAGACCGGCAGCGTGCGCAGGCAGTTGACGCCGACCGGATTGAGCTGGCCGTTCTCGGCGTCGCTCAAGCTCAACGCGAAGCCGACGCCGCCGTTGACGCTGGCATCGGTGCCGGCTGGCGCCTTCCAGACGCCGCGCGTGGCGTCGGTCCGGGCGTAGACGCCGGCGACGAAGCCGCAAGGTGGAAAGTCGCGCACGACGCCGGATTGCAGCGGATCGGCCTGCATCACCCACGGGTAGTACAGCGCGGAGAAATTGCCGTCCGAGCCGGTCAGGCCGGCCTCGCCGTTGGCGCCGCTCATGTTGGCGACGGTCTCGTTCTGGAGGCTGTCGATGATCAGGAACGCACGGCGGACGTGGCAGCGCTGCTGTAGCTTGGCGAGTGCGCCCTGGGTTGTTGAATTGACGTTGGTGAGGCCGGGCACGCAGACCAGGTTGAAGATGTCGATACGATCGACGATCCCGCCGGTCGCGAACAGCGGATCGATCGCGCTGACGAACGGACCGTCATTGGCGGAGAGGACCGTGCCATCGGCGCCGCCCGCAAATGGTTTCGTGGCCGGGGTCGGGACCGTCGTTGACGCCGTGGTCAGCTTGTCCATGAAGGCGGAGCGGCCGTTGACGACGCTCGGCGCGTAGCGCGGATCCGCCTTGTTCATCGACAGGTCCTGGAACGTCTCCACGATGTCAGTGCTCGGCGACGGGCCGATGACGTCGAGCCGGAAGCGGGTGCTGTCGTCCGCACGCAGCGTCAGTCGGACGCTGAAGGAGTTGGCCCACAGGCCCGGCGAACTCGCCTCGATACCGAGATCGTTGATCGCGCAGGTCGCGGTCTTCGCGTCGTTGGCGGGCGTTCCCGAATTGAACAGCGCGATCCGCACGACGTAGGCGTCGCTGCCGCCGTTGTCGAAGAATTGGCGCACGGCGTAGCCGAGATTGGCGCGGCGGTCGAGCCCGCCATAGGCGCGCTCATAGTCGGCAAAGCTCGAGATGCGCACGGCACGGTCAACGGGGCCGCGCGGCGCCCAGCCGATGAACAGCGCGATCGACGTCGCCACGCCCGAGATCGAGCGCACGCCGCTGGAGATTTCCTCGATATAGACGCCGGGTTGCAGAAGGGCTGAGGGCATGTCGGCTCCTGTGATTTGGCGGTCCGTCTTCCTTGGTCAGACCGCGGCGATGGTCTTGCCTGGCCGGCGGGCGCGCCGCTGGCGCGGCCTGCGCCTCGGGCCGGGCGGATCCCGAATGGCTTCCGACAGGGATTGCGTCGTGATCTCGGTGATGGCCGTGCGGTGCGGCCGCAGCTCGTAGAGCGCGCCGCTTTCGCCGCTTGCGACGATGGTCACGACCTTCATCCGCGGCCGGCTGTGCAGAAGGCTCGCGAGGCTGTCGCGCTCGTCCGGGGCCTTCTGTGCCACCACGAGGACGTCGGCCCGGGTGCGGCGTGCCTCCGTTGCCAGATTGGCGTCGTCACTCGTCCCGACTACGGACAATGCCGGATCTTTCGCGACGACATGCTCGAGAAGATCGGTCATCAGCCTGGGAAATCCCGCAATGAGGATGCGTCTCTGTCGCAATGGCCACCTTTGTGGTGAGCCTTGCACAAGGCGCGACGGCGCGATTGAGCCAATGGGTCTAGCGAGGATGGAGTTGATGGTCCGGACCATGCCCGCGGCGGCGGGACCGCGACGACGCCAACCGGCGCGCAATTCACGGCGATATAGCGGCTTCGCGCGCGATGCCGGCCCGAAGGATCTAGGCCGAAAGGTCTAGCGGGTCTGGATCCGCGACGATGCCGACGCGGGCGCGCCGTTCGCGTGCAGATGCTTGCTGATCTCGCCGCGCCGGCGAATCTGCAATTTGCTGAGCACGTTGTGCATGTGGTTCTTCACCGTCGAATTGCGGATCCGCAAGGCTCGAGCGATCTCTTTGTTCGAAAGCCCTTCGCCGACGAAGCGAATGATCTCGTGCTCGCGTGGTGTCAGCGTGTCGACGCCGGCGGCCGGCGCTCGCGTGACGGTCCGCGCTGAGAGCAGCGCGAGGCGGCCGAACAGGGCGGCGGCGACCTTGGGCGAGCACACGAGCTCGTCGCGCATCGCGTTATGGACGGCGGCGACGACATCACTGATCGAACCCTCGCGCAGCACAAAGCCGGACACGCCGGCCTCTGCGCAGGCCAGGATGTCCTGCTCGGCCTCGGCGACCGCGATGGCGACGACCTTCAACGCCGGCGTCAGCGCGCGGCAGGCTGCCGATTGCTGCAAGCCCTGCGGCGTCGCTATGTCGACCAGCAGCACCTGCGCGCCGCTGTCGACGACTTGCTCAGGCGGGGTCGCAAGATCGCCGTGTCCCGCGATGCGTAAGCATTCCTGCCGGGCCAGGCAGGAACCGAGGCCTTCGCAGAGCAGGCGCACGTCGCTGAGGATGAAGAGGCTGATGGGTATGAGGCCGCCGCCGCCCGGCTCGGCGGGCGGCGGTGATGCATGCGAAGCGGTGAGGTGGGAATGCGGCGGGACGTGGCGCCCTGCCGAAAATGACGCATTGGACGACATGCCTGCCTCCCGATTGCCAACTCACAACCGTGTTTGCCGCCGCGCCCAGTTGAAGGCCACCAAGATCAAAAAGTTGTATATTTAATATCTTTCCCCTTGAAATTGAGTATCGCGCGTTTTGATGTCGCTGACAAGCACCGACACGGCATCCCGGCATGTCGGGGGCGTTTCGACGCATGTGAAGCGGACGATTGACAGGCAGCAATTTAATTTATCAGCGCTACGCGTGCGGATTGAGATCTGGCCTCTCAGGCCACGACCTTGGCGCCGGCGTCGCCGAGACGCTGGCGTTCCTTTGCGAGATAGTCGCCGATCGCATCGCCCGACATCGGCTTTGCGAAGTAGTAGCCCTGGATGAAGTCGCATCCCAGGCGACGCAGGCTGTCGAGCTGGGCGCGGGTTTCGACGCCCTCGGCGACGCAAGCGATCTCCATGTCGTCGCACAGGCCGGCGAGAGACTTGATGATCTTGTGACTTACCGGATTTTCGTTGATGTCGGCGACGAAGCTGCGGTCGATCTTGATCTTGTCGAGCGGCAGCCGATGCACGTGGCTCAGCGAGGAATAGCCGGTGCCGAAATCGTCCAGTGAAATGCCGCAGCCCATGGCCTTCAGCGTCGCGATCGATTGCTGCGCGCGCACGAAGTCGAAGGTGACGGCGGTCTCGGTGATCTCGAAGTCGATCCGGTGCGGCGGCAACCCGCTCTTCTCGATGATCGAGATCAGCGGCAAAATGCCCTCGGCTGCGCAGACATCGTGAGCAGAGAGGTTGAACGACAGGCGGATGTGGTCGGGCCAGGTCCTTGCCGTCGCAAGCGCGCGGACCAGCAGCGCCTGCGTCAGCGGCCGGATCAAGCCGATGCGTTCTGCGGCCGGAATGAAGTCGGCCGGCGAGACTAGGCCCAGGCGGGAGCTGCGCCAGCGCGCCAGGACTTCGAAGCCGGCGGTGTGCTCGCTCATGGCGTCCACGATCGGCTGGAACACCAGGTCCATCTCGGTGCTGAAATCGGCAGTGCGGAGCAAGTTCTCGATGACGCCGCGGCTGCGGATCTCGGCCTCGAGCTCGCTCGAGAAGATCACGGTGCGGCCGCGCAGATGGCGCTTGGCGTGATAGAGTGAGTAGTCGGAGCATTCATAGAGCGCTTCGGCGCTGGTCGCCGAGCTTGGGAACAGCGCGAAGCCGATCGAGCAGGACAGCCCGGTATGGGCGGTGTCGAGCTGGTAGGGCAGCTTGACCTGTTCGCCGATGCGCTGGCCGAGCCGCATCAAATCGTCATCTTCGGGATCGCCGCACACCACAAGGCCGAACTCGTCGCCGCCGAGCCGGGCAAATTCCACCCGCTGCGGGCCGAAGCCCTCGCAAACTTCGCGGATGCGGCGCCCGGCTTCGATCAGGACGCGATCGCCGACCGAGTGGCCGTAATTGTCGTTGATCGGCTTGAAGCCGTCGAGGTCGATGATCCCCACCGCGACGCGAACGCGCCTGCGTTCGGCGTCGGTGAAAGCGCTCGACAGCTCGGCGAAGAAGCGGCGGCGGTTCGGCAGCTCGGTGAGGGAATCGAGATTGGCGAGGCGGAAGTTCTCGTCCGAGAGCGCTTGCGTTGCCGCCTGCTGCGCCAGCAGCGATTTGCGGCTCGAGACGAGATCGGCGAAGTCGCGGTAGTAGATGAACAGCACCGTCACCATCGCGCCGGAGACGAGCAGGTTGTTGACCGCGATCGCCTTCAGCGTCGGTTCGCCGGTGGCCCAGAAGAACAGCACATAGGGAACGTCGACGACGAGCGTCACGATCAGCGCCGCGGAACGCAGATGCATCAGCGAAAAGATGCAGCCGATCACGGTCACCGCCATGTAGAAGGCGACCTGGCTCTTGGCGAAGGCGTCGCCGTAAGGGTACAGCGCAAAGGACCATGCGGTGAAGCCGGCGCCGATCGGCAATGTCATCCAGTTGGTGGCGCGCAGATTGCGCAGGATATCGGCATCGCTGCGCACGAGGTGCCGCTGGCGCAGCCACCAGAAGGTCCGAAGCGCGGCGAGCACGGTGAGCACGCTCGGCACGATCATCGTCAGCCAGTCCGGCGCCACGTTGACATAGGTATAGGCGACCGCGATCGTGTTGCTCATCAGGATGAAATAGAGCAGCGGGATCTGCTTGGAGAAGGCGTCGAACTGCGCGCGCGTCAGGTCCGGGTTATCGGCCGGCACGCGAAACAGCCGCATCGTGGCGGCGAGCTGAGACTTCAAATTGACGACAGGCATTGCAATACGCGCCCCGGATCCCTTCAAAAACGGCGGCGATCTTGCACGACGGGGGTAAAGGTCGCGTTAGGTGGGACTGCACGAAAAGCCAGCGCAGGTTGCGCGCTGCCACGGGATTTTCCAGCCGCGTGCATTGGTGAGACCGTGTTAAGGATATCCGGCGGCCGAGGCGCGTGTCTCAGGCACGTCTCGCCCGCGGCCACCCGCAGCTACGATCTGCTAACCATTGCGAGTCTTGGCTTTTCACGTCGGCGACGGCGCATGGCCGCGCGGTCAGCCGACGCGCGCGCTTCACCTCTCCCCGCGGAAGGAGAGGTGAAGAGAGGACAAATGGCCGTTATTTCTTCTCCAACGCCGCCGTCTGCTTGGCGAGTTGCTTGTCGAAATCCTCCGACAGGCTGGTTGCGTAGGTTGCGAGCTCGTCCGGCTTGACGAACGGGTTCGGTGCGCCGTCCTTCATCTCCGCACGCTTGGCCTGCATGCCATAGACTTCCGGATGCGGTCCGAGCAGCACCTCGATCTTCATCGCCTTGGCCTTGGCGAAGGTCGCGCGGTAATCATCAACGATGCCGGCATAGGTCGGCTGGCCGACCAGCCGGTTCAGCGCCACCGTGCCGCTGCAGAAGAACAGCACCTCGCGGTCCTGGCCACCGTCCTTGACGGTCATCTCCCAGCTCGTGCAGCCCGGCGAGTGGCCGGGCGTTGCATGTGCCGTCAGCGTGGTGTCGCCGAGCGTGACCTTGTCGCCTTCCTTCACCGCGCGGTCGACCTTCACTGCGGGGAAGGCGAGGTCCTCGTTCTTCTCGTCGCCTGGATAGTAGCCGCCTTCGAGCAGCGGTTTGTCGCGCTCACCGGCAACGAGCTGCGCGCCGGTCTCCTTCTTGATCTCGGCGAAGCCGCCGGTGTGGTCGAGATGCGCATGCGTGTTGAGGATGATCTTGATGTCCGCGACCTTGAGGCCGAGCTTCGCGATGTGCTCCTCGATCATGCCGGTCGACTGGGGCATCGCCGTGTCCATCAGGATCAGGCCCTGCGATGTCTTGATGACATAAACGGCAATGCCGTCGGTTCCGACATAATAGATGTTGCCGATCAGCTGGAACGGATCGAATGGCGCCGTCCATTTCTGCATGACCGCTGTCAGGAAATCCTTGATGGTCTGCGCCTGTGCGCCGGTTGCGAGGAACGCCAGCGCACATAGCGTGGCCGCGAGCTTCTTCATAGGTTGCCTCCCGAAGTGTTCTTGTTCATTTTGACCGTGCGCGCCTTTTGCTTGGCACGGCGCGGTGCCCAAGCTACGTCGCGCGAGCTACGGCAGCAACGGCCTCGTATCCGGAAATATTCATGGGCATGCGCGGAATAGCGGTCGCCGTTCGGTTTGAGCATGGCGGCTATCGCTGGAATGCGGCCGCTTGCTGTTTGACCGCGCGCAGGCGGCCCGCCATACTTTGCGTCAAGGCGAGCCAGAAAGACTTGTCGGCACCGGGAGCTGAAATGACCAATTCTTTGTCCGTCCTTGCGGGGACGTTGATTTCCCTCGTCTCCTTCACTTCAATTGCATTGTCGCAGCCGGCCTGCGTCACCCAGAACATGGCTGTGCCGCCCGGGGCCAACACCACCGACAAGGCGGCACCGTTCTTCATCGACACGACGGGCCTCGACTTCAAGACGGCGCCGCCGACGCGCGATCCCTCGAACCCCGACTATCCGCGCGCGACGGAGCTGCCCGACGGAACGCTGCCGCCGCCCGGTGCCGAGGGCAATTTCATCATCGGGCCCACCCACAATCCCGCGCCGGAGACGATTGCGAAGGAAGGCGTACCACGCGGCATGACAAAATCCTTCACGCTGACGTCGAAGGAGAGCACGATCTACAATCCCGGCCTGATCCGCGACGACGTCGCCGGCTGCACCAATTCCTCGATCATGACGACCGTCACCGCGCCGGATGACAAGTCGCACATGGTCGTCACCACCAGCCATCCTGGAATCTGGTCACGCACGATCGACGTCTACGTGCCGGCGCAATATGTACGCGGCACCGAGGCGCCGTTCATCGTGGTCGGCGACGGCGGCTCCAACGCCTACAAGGACCTCGCCACGACGCTCGATAATCTGATCGCGCAGCGCCGCGTGCCACCGATGATCGCGATCCAGATCGGCAACGGCGGCCAGGACGCGCAGGGCAGCCAGCGCGGCCGCGAATACGATGCGGTGTCAGGCGACTATGCGCAGTTCGTCGAGCGCGAGGTGCTGCCGCTGGTCGAGAAGAACGCCGACGTCAAGTTGACCAAAAACCCCGACGGGCGCGCGACGATGGGCCTGAGCTCGAGCGGGGTTGCGGCCTTCACCATGGCGTGGTTCTATCCCGATCTCTATCACCGCGTGCTGGCGTTCTCGCCGACCATGGTCAACCAGCAATGGCCGCACGATCCGTCGCTGCGTGGTGGTGCGTGGGAATATCACAGCGCTTGGACCGGGCCGGCCACGCCCAACCTCATCTCCAAGGCGGGCGTGCTGACGCCGGCCGAGCCGCCCGGCGTGCCGCTGATCGTCGCCGCGCCGGTAAAGCCGATCCGCTTCTGGTTCTTCGGCGGCGACCAGGATCTGTTCTATCCGAATCCGACCATTCCCGACGGCATGCATGACTGGACCCTGTCGAACGCGCTGACGGCGAAAGTGCTGGCGGAGAAGGGCTACCACTACCAGTTCCTGTTCGTGCGCAACGCCAAGCACGTCGACCGGCCGACGATCGCGCAAACGCTGCCGTCGGCGCTGGAGTGGGTCTGGAAGGGCTATCCGATCCCCTGAACGCGAAGTCGCGCGAAATCTAGCGGCCAATCCCAATCGTCACGCCGGCGGTCGAGCGCATGGCGTCCCGGAGGGTCGTCGCGTTCATGTCGTCAAGGATCTGACGTGTCAGCACGGTGGTCTGGCCGGGCGTGTTGAGGATCGTCTCGCCGCGCGAGGTCGAGAGCCGGTCGGCCTTGTGGGGCGCGGCCCGATCGGTGGCGGGCGCATGGTGCGGGCGTTTGCCGGACGCCGCAAAGGCCCCTTGCGAGATGCAGAGAGCGGCGATCACGATCAGGCGCAATGATCTTGCGGGCATGCGGCCTCCCATGTCCAAGCCGTCAGCCTAGCATATGGCGGGCATGGTCGCAGAGGACAAGGGTCAGGCGAGAGCGGCCCGGCGCTCCCGTACCGGTTCGCGGGGCCGGTCGGGGTTACGCGGCTCGGCGAGCCGGGTAAAGCTGCGCTGACCCGCCGACGCGGGCGCCTCGACGACGACGCCCTCGCAGACGATCTGCCCGTCCAGCATCCTGAATTCGAGCTTGTCGTAGCGTGGCATGGTCTCGCCGGGCGCGGGCGGCAGCAGCTCGACGCGGCCCTGGATGTTCAGCGTGGCGTCGCCGGCGCCGTGAAGCCGCGGATTCCACATCCTGATCCCGGTCTCCGTCCAGCGCTGCCGGATCAACGTGGCGCGGTCGACGGGTTCCACGACCTTTGTGCGCGTCTTCGGCGCGCTGGGGATCACCGGCGCAGGAGACTCGAGGACCGGCTCCGGCGCGACATGCGTGACGACGCTCGCTGTGTCGGCAGACGAACCCGGCGCGGCGATCGCTGCGATCGGGGCGGGATCGTTGGCCGGGATCGGCTCGATCTCCATTGCGACGATCGGGAAGGCCGCGCTGTCGATGCTGCTCTCGGAGACCTCCTCCGCCGAGACGTCGCTGTCCGCAAGCGCGACGCACGGGTCCTCCACGACAGCCGGCTCCACATCAGCGACGTCAGAGGAGGTATCGTCGTTGACGGCGAGAACGGGGGCATCAACCGGAGCGATCTCGATGTCGATAGAGGAGACCAGCGCCTCCTCTGCGACGACAAGCTCCACCTCGGTCGCGAGTTGGGGAGATGCATCGTTGCTGACGACGGGCTCGGAAACGTTGGCCCGCCGGCTCTCGGCCTCGACAGGCGACAGCCGCGCCTCTTCAACGATGACGGGTTCAGCGATCTCCGGAAGTTCCACAGGTGGGTTGCTGATGACGAGCTCGTGTGCACCGACCGGCTCACTCTCGATCTCGACAACCGGGACCGGTGTCTCTTCTACGACAACGGGTGCGACGCTGGTCTCAAGCTCCGCGGGCGGATCGCTGCTGACGAGCTCAACGGCCTCGCTCTCCACCTCGACTGATGAGACCGAAACCTCTTCGACGACGACCGCCTCGACCTCTGTCGGCGCTTCCAAGGATGGATCATCGGCGACGCTGATATCAGTTGGCGCCGCGGACGAGCTCTCCGGGATGACAGAGATAGCGGCGCCATCTTCGGCGACCGGAGCCGCAACGGCGATCTCGGTGTCACTGGGCAGCGGGGTGGTGCTGATGCTGTCGGGAGCCGGAACGGCTTCTGCGATGTTGGCGACGATTGCGGGCGAATCGCTTGCCGCGATCGGCGCGACATCGATGCTGCCGCCGTGAGGCAAGGGCCTAAGCCGGGTGAACGCCCATTTCACCGCGGGAATGCGGCGCAGCAACGATATCAGTCTCGAAAGCACAGGGAGTTGTCCAAGAGGTACTCGGCGTGAAGCAATCGCTGATTCGCCAGCAATGCAAAAAACTGCCCCGGCCGTCACATCGATGTCAATGTAGGTGGGACCAATTGCAGAACATCCGTGCCTCCACCGCGCGGGAAAGGGCAACGCGACTGCCGTGTCGGATGCGACAATGCACCACCGCCGGGTTGCGGGCGGTCGCGCCTAGGATGGACGGGACAGCAACGCAAAGCACGCGCATGTCCGATCCTCCCGACGACAGGATCGTTCCGATCCGCTCGTTGCAAGGCGCCCGGCTCGACGAGGGCTTTGATGCAACGCTTGCGGACCTCGAGGCGCGCCGCGATGAACTCGTGCAAATCATCTCGCGTCTCACCGACGGCTTGAGCGTGATCGATCAGGCCGCCGTTGGCGGATCAGCCCAGTCGGCGCGCGATCTGCTCGATCTGCTGGCCACGGCCAAAGCCCAGCTGAACGAGGTGACGGCCATCATCGAAAAGCTGCGGTCGTCCTGAAGCTCCGGCGCGGCAGGCGGCCAATGTGACCGCGCCCACAGAGTTGCCGCGCCGATCCCCGATACGCTTCCTTCGACGACGAAGGAGAAAAGACGTGATCCGCAAGACATACCCGGCCGCTGATCCTGCGCCGAACGTCGGACTTCCCTGCGTCATCCTTCCCGCCTAAGTTCAAACGTCTGGGGAGTGAGGACAACGCAATGAGAAAGCTTGCCGCCATCGCAGCGGTTCTGGTCTGGTCGACATGCGCATTCGCGCAGGATCGCACCATCACCGTGGCCTCGACGACGTCGACGGAACAGTCGGGCCTGTTTGGTTACCTGCTGCCGTTGTTCTCGAAGGCGGAGGGCATCGAGGTGAAGGTCGTTGCCGTCGGCACCGGCCAGGCCCTCGATATCGGGCGGCGCGGCGATGCCGACGTGGTGTTCGTGCATGACAGGCCGGCCGAGGACAAGTTCATGTCCGAGGGGCAGGGCGTGAAGCGCTTCGACGTGATGTACAATGACTTCATCATTGTCGGTCCGAAGAGCGATCCCGCAAAGATCGCCGGCGGCAAGGACGTCACGGATGCGCTGCGCAAGATCGCGGCGGCGAAGGCGCCATTCATCTCGCGCGGCGACAAGTCCGGCACCCATGCGGCCGAGCTGAGATTGTGGAAGGAGGCGGGCGTCGATATCGGCGCCGGCAAGGACAGCTGGTATCGCGAGATCGGGCAGGGCATGGGTCCGGCGCTGAACATGGCCTCGTCGTCGAACGCCTATCTTCTGTCGGACCGTGGCACCTGGCTGTCGTTCAAGAACCGCGGCGAGCTTGCCGTCCTGACCGAGGGCGACAAGCGGCTGTTCAACCAGTATGGCGTCATGCTGGTGAATCCGGCGACGCATGCGAATGTGAAGGCGAAGGACGGACAGGCCTTCATCGACTGGCTGGTCTCGCCGAAGGGGCAGGACGCGATCGCCGGCTACAAGGTCGGCGGCGAGCAGCTATTTTTCCCCAACGCGTCCCACTAGCAGGAAGGCGACGGTCGACACCGCCACGCTGAGCGCGAGCAGGATCAGCCCGAGCCCGAGTGCCAGCGGCAGGTCGCCCTTGCTGGTCTCCAGTGCGATCGCCGTCGTCATCGTGCGCGTGAAGCCGCGGATGTTGCCACCGACGATGATGATGGCGCCGACCTCGGCGATCGCGCGTCCGAACGCCGCGAGAAAGGCCGTCAGCAGCGATGTCCGGCCGAGCGCGAACAGCAAGCCGATGCTGCGCAGCGTCGATAGTCCGTCGATCCGCGCGAGGTCGCCATACTCCGCCCAAAGCAGGCTCGCCGGCCGGTGCACCAGCGCGACCACGATCGGGGTCGCAAGCAGGGTCTGCGCGATCACCATGGCGGTCGGCGTGAACAACAGTCCGGCTGCCCCAAGCGGGCCGGACCGCGACAGCAGAAGATAGAGCGCAAGCCCGACCACGACCGGCGGAAGGCCGAGCAGCGCATTGGTCAGCACGATGACGACCTGCCGCCCGCGGAATCGGGTGATCGCGAGCAGCGCCCCGAAGGGCGCGCCGATCAGCAGCGCGACGATGCCGGCGGTCAGGCTGACACGAACCGACAGCGCGACGATGCCGAGCAGCTCGGCGTCGGCCTCGCCGATCAGCGTGAGCGCGGCGCCGATGGATCGCGCGAAATCGTTCATCCGGCCGGACGCCGTCGCGCCGGCAGGAGATCAAGCACCAGATCCGAAGGGCGGCAAAGCCTGACGTCGTTCGGGGTCACCACGATCGGCCTGTTGATCAGGATCGGATGTACCACCATCGCTTCGAGCCGCTGGTCATCCGTCAGTGCGGGGTTGTCGAGCCCGAGCTCCGTATTGGGCGCCGCCTTTTCGCGGACCGCCTCGCGCACCGAAATCCCCATGCGCGCGATGGATTGCTGCAACGGGGCTCGCGAGGGTGGCGTCTTCAAATATTCGACCACGTGCGGCTCGATGCCGGCACTCCCGATCGTGGCAAGCGCGCTGCGCGACGTGCCGCAATCGGGATTGTGGTAGATGATCACGTCCATTCGAAAGCCCCCGGGCCTGGACCTTCGCGCGTTCTCGCCGCTGCGAGCCGGCAACAGGCCTTCCGCGGGACTAAATCACGATTCACGGCGAGATTTCCAGAAGGATCGCGGTCGCGCGGCTGGCACTGGGAACGTGGATGCCCGGGACAGGCCCGGGCATGACGGTTGCTCGTTTCCAAGCTTCAGCGCTTGACGTTAGCCGATGCCGAAATCGAGGGCGCGCCAAGGCTCTGCTGCCAGTAGCGCTCGATCTGGTCGACCAGGGCGGCCGGCAGCGGCACGTAATTGAGCGTCTCGGCCTGGGCCTTTCCGTTCTCCAGCGACCAGCGCATGAAGTCGATGGCCGCTGCCGATCGTTCCTCGGATTTCGGCGCCTTCGGCATCAGCACGAACGTCGTGGCTGTGATGGGGTAGGCGTCTTCGCCGGGCGCGTTGGTGAGCACGAGATGGAAATCTTTCTCCGCCTTCCAGTCCGCGCTCGAGGCCGCGGACTGGAACGATGCGGCGTCGGGGACGACGAAATTGCCGGCGCTGTTCTGCACGACGCCAAATGAGATTCTGTCTAGCCGTTGCAGCGCGTAAGTGTATTCGAGATAGCCGATCGAACCGGGCACGAGGCTGACGAGCGAGGCGACGCCGTCATTACCCTTGCCGCCGAGACCAAGTGGCCACTCGACCGAGGTGCCTTCGCCCACGCTCGTCTTCCACTGCGGGCTGACCTTCGAGAGGTAGTTCGACCAGTTGAACGTCGTGCCGGATCCGTCGATGCGATGAACCACCGTGATCGCAGTGTTCGGCAGCCTGATGTCGGGGTTGATCGCGCGAATGGCCGGATCGTTCCATGATTTCAGCTTGCCGAGATAGATGTCGGCGAGCATCTGGCCGGTGAAGCGGATCTGGCCGGGCTTGACTCCATCGATATTGACCACCGGCACGACGCCTCCGATCACGATCGGGAATTGCATCATGCCGAGCCTGTCCAGCTCCTTGGGATCAAGCGGCATGTCGCTTGCGCCGAAGTCGACGGCCTCTTTCTTGATCAGGCCGACGCCGATGCTCGAGCCGACCGCCTGATAGCTGACGGTGTTGCCGGTCTTCGTCTTGTATGCGTCGATCCATTTCGCCATCACGGGCGAAACGAAGGTTGAGCCGGCTCCCTTGGTCTCGGCCGCCAGGCTTTGCGTGGCGACGAGCAGAGCGGTGAAGAGGACGGGGAGAGTGAGATGCTTCATCATGCGGCCGAGGCTAGCAGGCCGGCCAAGAAGCAGATGTGGCCTGTGTCACAAAGACGTCCTGGCCGGTGCTCGCTGGCGCGCCCTCGGCACCCCTGCAGTGGCCGGGCAAAATGCGCACAAATCAGCCCGCCGGGGCATCGAATCGCACCTCTCCGCGGCGGAAGAGCGGCTTTATTCCCGCCCGAGATGCTTTAAGGAGGGGGCAGGATCAGGTCGCACCCGCCCGGCGGCGGTGCTAGACCCTGATGCAGGAACAATGGGGCCGGGCCGTCTGGCACGCCCGCAAGGATGAAGGATACGAGGCAATGATCAACACGGTTGGCATCATCGGGGCAGGGACCATGGGGAACGGCATCGCGCAGATTTGTGCCGCGGCCGGGCTCTCGGTCGTGATGGTCGACATCTCCGATGCGGCGGTGAACCGCGGGCTGTCGACCGTCGGCGGCAGCCTCGAGCGCCTGGTCAAGAAGGAGAAGATGTCGGCGGCCGATCGCGAGGAGGCTCTCAAGCGCATCACCGGCACCACCGACCGCGCGAAGCTCGCCGATTGCGACCTCGTCATCGAGGCCGCGACCGAGAACGAGGAGCTCAAGGTCAAGATCCTGAAGGACCTCTGCGCCACGCTGTCGCCGCGCACGCTGCTCGCGACCAACACCTCCTCGATCTCGATCACGAAGCTTGCCGCCGCAACCGATCGTCCCGATCGCTTCATCGGCATGCACTTCTTCAACCCGGTGCCGGTGATGGCGCTGCTGGAACTCATCCGCGGCTTGCAGACCTCCGACGACACCCACGCCAAGGCGCTGGATTTCGCCAAGCGGGTCGGCAAGGTGGCGATCACGGCCAAGAACAGCCCCGGCTTCGCCGTCAACCGCATCCTGTGCCCGATGATCAACGAGGCGATCTTTGCGCTCCAGGAAGGGATCGCAACCGCTGAGGAGATCGATGCCGGCATGAAGCTCGGCTGCAACCATCCGATCGGGCCACTGGCGCTCGCCGACCTCGTCGGGCTCGACACCATGCTTTCGGTGATGGAGGTCTTCTATAAGGGCTTCAACGACCCCAAGTACCGTCCGGCCCCCTTGCTCAAGGAAATGGTCGATGCCGGCCATCTCGGCCGCAAGACCGGCCAGGGCTTCTACACCTATAGCGCCTGATGGCGCGGGCGGCGGGTGCTCTGCATCCGCCGCCCGATCCCCGCAATTTGCGCTGCGACAAAGACGCCGCGTGCAATTGGCCCGACAATGTCGAACGGGCGGCCTGCGGGAACAAATGAACGGATAACGAAGGACATGTCGGATCGACTGAAGGCCGAGCGCGAGGCGGCGGCCGCGCGGCGGAACCTGCTGACCCAGGATGCGATCGAGCGCACCGGGATCACCGAGGAGATGATCGGGGAGCTCGTCACCCGCTTCTACGGACGCGTGCGCGAGGATGGGCTGCTGGGGCCGGTCTTTGCGATCGTGCAGAATTGGGACGAGCATCTCGCCAAACTCAAGGATTTCTGGTCGTCGGTCGTGCTGATGAGTGGCCGCTATCATGGTTCGCCGATGCGGGCGCATGTGCCGCTCAGCTTGGTCGGCGATCATTTCGATCGCTGGCTCGATCTGTTCGAGCAGACCGCGCGCGAGGTCTGTCCGCCGCCGGCGGCCGCGCTCTTCATCGACAAGGCGCGACGTATCGCCGACAGTTTTGAGATGGCGTCGGCGACCATCGCCGGCCGTATCGCTGCGCCGCGTCACGTGCTCCGGTCCTGACGACAGCAAATCTGCCTGTAAAACGTGCAGTTGTGTCGCTTCGAGGTTGTGCTGCGCGGCCAATAACGCGTTGCACCAATTCCCGCATCATCGGTCTGATCTGCAAAATCATCATGCCGATCGCGCGACGCGACGTTGCAATTGCAAATATGCGCTGGAACGCATTCATTTGCGTTCAACCAAAGCGAGCAAAGACATATTGATGCGCTGCGGCGCCAACTCTCCGCCTTTTTTTCGGCAGAGTTCCAGCGCCTGCTAGCGTGCATGTCGCGCGCATCGTTCAACACCACCCCCTCATCGTCCGAGAGCACCGCGGAGTCTGAAGTCGACGCGGGTACAGAACAGACGCGGCGAACGCTGCTGCTTGGCGCGCTCGCCACGACCGCCTGCCTTGGTTGTTCCACGCAGGCGCGCGCGGGCGAGGATCCGCCAGGCTCCGACGAACGTCCGCAGAAGGGTGATCTCCTCGTCTTCTCCGAAGGCGAACAGGAGGGAAAGCTCATCACCGCGGCCGATCTCCCGGCCGGTGGACCGCCGGTCCATGCGTGGCCGAAGGATCCCAACACGTCGGTGGTGCGCAGCGCATCGCGCCTCAACGAAATCCTGATCATCCGGCTCGATCCCGCCGAGCTCGACGAGAAGACCCGCGCGCGTGCCGTCGACGGCATCCTGGCCTATTCGGCGATCTGCTCGCATGCCGGCTGTCCCGTCACCGCCTGGGTCAAGAGCGATGTCGGCGACAAGGACGTGTTCAAGTGCATGTGTCACAACTCCGAATACGATCCCCGCGAGGGCGCGCAGGTCGTGTTCGGACCGGCGCCGCGGCGGCTTGCCGCGCTGCCGCTCGCGCTCGCTGACGGTTCGCTCAGCGTCGCCGGCAACTTCATCGGAAAGGTAGGTGGCGTGCAGCCAGGATGACGGACGGTGCGGGTTGTGCCCGCGTCACGAGAGGCCGCATCCGCCGATGGGCGGACGACGGGACGAACGACAAGAATTCAAAACAAGAATTCAAACGGATGAAAAAGGGGAACGTTCATGACCAGGAAGCAATGGTTACTGTCCGGCTTCGTCGCCTTCACGTGCCTTGTCTCGACCGTCGCCGTCGCCGGCCCGATCGAGAACTACGCGCCGGTCACCCAGCAGCGGCTGGAAAATCCGGAACCCGGCAACTGGATGCTCTATCGGCGCACCTATGACGGACAGGGCTACAGCCCGCTCGACCAGATCAACACCTCGAACGTCAAGAATCTCACACCGGTCTGGACCTTTGCCACCGGCGTGGTCGAAGGCCACGAGGCGCCGCCGATCGTCAACAATGGCGTGATGTTCGTGGCGACCCCGATGGGGCAGGTGATCGCGCTGAACGCGAAGACCGGCGACGAATATTGGCGCTACAAGCGGCAGCTTCCCGACGACCTCTTTCAGCTGCATCCGACCAACCGCGGCGTCGGTCTCTGGGAGGACAAGCTTTATCTCGCCACCACCGACGACCATGTCGTCGCGCTCGACGCCAAGACCGGCAAGGTGGTGTGGGACACCAAGGTGCAGGACTACAAGAAGGGCCAGTACATGACCCTGATGCCGCTGGTCGTCGAGGGCAAGGTCATCGTCGGAGGCTCCGGCGGTGAACTCGGCGTGCGCGGTTACGTCGCCGCATACGATGCCAAGGACGGCAAGGAGTTGTGGCGCACCTTCACCATCCCCGGCGAGGGCGAGCCCGGTCACGATACCTGGCAGGGCGACGACTGGAAGACCGGCGGTGGCTCCGCCTGGATGACCGGCAATTACGACAAGGACACCAAGACGATCTACTGGGGCGTCGGTAACGCCGCGCCATGGCCTGGCGAGACGCATCCCGGCGACAATCTCTACACCTCCTCGGTGCTCGCGCTCGATCCCAGCAATGGGAAGATCAAGACCTACCACCAGTACCACCAGAACGATTCCTGGGACTGGGACGAGGTCGAAGCACCGATCCTGGTCGACCTGCAACGCGACGGTCGCACCATCAAGAGCCTGATCCATCCGGGCCGCGACGCGATCTTCTGGGTGCTCGAGCGCACCCCGACCAAGATCAACTACGTCGCAGGCTGGCCCTTCGTCGCGACCGATGTCTGGAAGGGCATCGATGCCGAGAGCGGCAAGCCGATCGTCGATCCTGCGCACAAGCCGGTCATCGGCAAGCGGGTCGAGTTCTGTCCGTCGCTGTGGGGGGGCAAGGACTGGCCGTCGGCGGCCTACAGCCAGAGGACCGGGCTCGTCTACGTGCCCGCCAACGAGAATTTCTGCGGCGGCTTCACCGGAGAGAAGGTTCCGCTCAAGGCGGGCGAACTCTGGCTCGGCACCAAGCCGGAGGACATCGGCCTGACGACGAAGCCCGGCGCCGATCATTTCGGCGAGCTCCAGGCCTGGGATCCCGTCACCGGCAAGAAGGTGTGGCAGCACAATTTCCCGAAGTCGCAGCTGTTCGGCTCGGTGACGGCGACCGCAGGCGATCTCGTCTTCGTCGGCGGCACCAACGACCGCAACTTCCGCGCCTTCAATGCCAAGACCGGGGAGCTGCTGTGGGAGCAGAAGACCAACTCCGGCATCATGGGCATGCCGTCGTCCTATGAGATCGACGGCACGCAATACATCGCGATCCAGTCGGGATGGGGCGTCGACGCGCAGCGCATCCAGGATGCGCTCGCGACCAACAATATCGGCATCGAATCCAATGTGCCGCAGGGCGGCGTGATCTGGGTGTTCGCGCTGAAGAAATAAGCTCCGCGGGCGAATCGAAGGAAGCGGAGCGTCAGGGGGCAAATGCGGCGGACGGCAACGTCCGCCGCATTTTGCGTGTGCGGTAAGGATTGTTGCTCGCGCCACGAACTCGTCATGCCCGGGCTTGTCCCGCCTGCGCGGCCGAAGCCGCTTCGGCGAGGCGAAGGCCCGGGCATCCACGTTCTTCGTGCCGCGGCAGAGGTCGTGGATGGCCGGGACAAGCCCGGCCATGGCGGCGAGCGGCGGTATGTGGGCGCAGGCGCTGGACCGCTACTTCCCCTGCCGATCAACCTTGTCCTTTTCCTTCTGGTTCATCTCCTGAACCTTCGGATCGGAGCTGGTCTGCCCGGTGGCCTGTGTGGTCGAAGGCGGCGGGGCGCCGGCGTTGGGAAGCGAGTTCTGGTCCGGCGCGGTGGGGCGCGTGGCGGTGGTCGGCGGGGTGGTGTTGCTTTGAGCGAACGCAGCCGTGGTCGTCATGAAAAAGGCGCCCGACAGCAACGAGACTGCGAGCGCCTTTGAGATGTTGGTCATCGATCTGCTCCTGTCAGATCGATGGAAACGGCGCGAGGCCGCTCAATGTTCCGCCTTAGGCCTCCAATTGCTTGCCGAGCGGAAGGCTGCGGATACGCTTTCCGGTCGCGGCGAAGATCGCGTTCATCAGCGCGGGTGCGAACGGCGGAACACCGGGCTCGCCGACGCCGCTCGGCGGCGTGTCGGGTCCGGGCGGGACGATGTAGACGTTGGTTACAAGAGGAGATTCATCCATCCTGAGGACCTGGAAGTCGTCGAAGTTCTTCTGCTCCACCTTGCCGTCCTTGAAGGTGATCGCGCCGTATTTGGCGACGCTCAGCCCCATGATCGCCGCGCCCTCCATCTGCGAGGCGATGCGCTCGGGATTGACATAGGTGCCGCAGTCGATCGCGGTGTCGACCCGCGGCACCGTCAGCTTGCCCTTCTCGTCGACGGCCACCTCGACGATGGTCGCGATGTAGCTGACGAAGCTTCGGTGCACGGCAATTCCGAGGCCGTGGCCTTTCGGCACCTGACGGCCCCATTCGCCCTTCTCGGCGACCAGCTCGACCACCTTGCGCAGGCGCGCGGTGTCGATCGGGTAGCTGTCATAGGGCTCGCCGTAGTTCCACATGTCCTTCACCGCCGGCTTGACGATGCGGGGACTGCCGATCAGCGCGAGCAGCGTCTCCTTCTGGTCGCGCCCGGTCGCCTGCGCGATCTCGCCGACCATCGACTGCACCGCAAAGGCCCGCGGGATGTTCGAGACCGAACGGAACCAGCCGATGCGGGTGAATGCCGCGGCTTCCGGGTTCTCGCAGGAGATGTTGGCGATCTCGAACGGCATGTCGACGAGGCCCATGCCGAGCTCGAAGGGCGCCTGGTGGTTTGCACCCGCGGCGAAGGTCGAGGCGATGCTCGGGGCCACGCTGCGGTGGCGCCAGGCGATCACCTTGCCGTTCTTGTCGAGCCCCGCCTCGATCCGCTCGACAGAGACGGTGTGCAGGAAGTCGTGACGGACGTCGTCCTCGCGTGTCCATTGCACCTTCACCGGCGTGCCGAGCTCCTTCGACAGCAGTGCGGCCTCGAGCGCGAAGTCGCATTTCGACTTGCGGCCGAAACCGCCGCCAAGCAGCGTGACGTTCACCGTGACGTTGTCCTCGGGAATGCCGAGCGTCTTGGCGACGTCCTCGCGGGTGCCGCCGGGACTCTGCACCGGCGCCCAGATCTCCGCCCTGTCACCCTTGACGTCGGCGACCGCCACCGGCGGCTCCATGCTGACATGGGCGAGGTGCGGCAGATAGTATTCGCCGACGACGACCTTGTCGGCGGCCTTCAGCGCAGCGTCTGCGTCACCCTCCTGGCGCACGACGAGGCCCGGTTTGCGCGAGGCTTCCTCGAGCTCCTTGCGATAGGCGACCGAGTCGTATTTGCCGTTGGCGCCGTCGTCCCAGGTCAGCTTCAGCGCGTCGCGGCCCTTGATCGCCGCGCCGGTGTTGCGCGCGATCACCGCGACGCCGCCGAGCGGCTGGAATTTCGACGGCCACGGCCAGCCGCGCACCTGCATCACCTTCTCGACGCCGGGGACCTTCAGCGCCGCGTCCGGATCGAACGAGACCAGCTTGCCGCCGGTCACCGGCGGGCGCGCGATGACCGCATATTTCATGCCTGGCAGGCGTACGTCGGCGCCGTAGCGCGCCTTGCCGGTGGTGATGTCGTGGAGATCGACGATGCTGATCTGGCCCTTGCCGAGATAACGGAAGTCCTTGGGGTCCTTCAGCTTGAGGCCTTCGATGCTCGGCACCGATTCCTTGGCTGCGTCCGCGGCGAGTTCGCCGAAGCCGAGCTTGCGGCCGCTGGCGCTATGGACGACCTCGTGGTTGACGGCCTTGACCTCGGTCGCCGGCACGCCCCAGCGCTTGGCCGCGGCCTGCTCCAGCATGGTGCGGGCGGAGGCACCGATCTGGCGCATCGGGATCAGATAATGCCGCGTGCTGCGCGAGCCGTCGGTGTCCTGGTTGCCGAACTTGACCTCGTCGCCATGGGCCTGCTGCACTTTGACCCTGGACCAGTCGGCTTCCATCTCTTCGGCGACGATCAGCGGCAGGCTGGTGCGCACGCCGGTGCCCATTTCAGCGCGGTGGGCGAGGATGGTGACGGTGCCGTCGGGCGCAACGGCAACGAAGACGCGGGGATCGACCACGACGCCGTGCGGCATCTTGCCGGCGCCGGTCTCATAGGCGAAGGCCTGGCGTGACATCACGGGGGCGGCGAGCACGAAGCCGCCGGTGACGCCGAGCCCCTTCAGGATGCTGCGGCGCGAGACCTTCTCGACCTTGAGGTTCTTTTCGAAGCCACGGAGCTTCGTCGGGTTCTCGATGAAATTCATGTCACACTCCCGTCGATGCGAGATGGACCGCGTTCTCGATGCGCTGGTAGCAGCCGCAGCGGCAGATGTTGCCGGCCATCGCTTCGCGGATCTGGTCGTGTGACGGCTTGGGATTCTCCATCAGCAGCGCGGCGGCCTGCATGATCTGGCCAGCCTGGCAGAAGCCGCATTGGGGCACGTTGACCTGGCGCCAGGCCTTCTGGACGGGGTGGTCGCCGTTCGGATGCAGCCCTTCGATGGTGGTCACCTCGCGCCCGGCGACGTCGTTGATCGACGTGATGCAGGCGCGCACGGCCTCCTTGTCGACGATGACGGTGCAGGCGCCGCACAGGGCCTGGCCGCAGCCGAACTTGGTGCCGGTCAGGCCGGCCTCGTCACGCAGGAACCAGAGTAGCGGGAGATCCGGGTCGCCGTCCCAGCTCTGTTCCTGGCCGTTGATCTTCACCTTGATCATGATGGTCCCTCGCTCTTCATAAGCATGTCGATTTGAACATTGCCGACCCAGGTCGGCGCACTGCCCGTTTCGTCGTGTCGCCGCATCCCGGCTTGTTCTCCCGCGCGGGCAGATCCCGGCAGCAAGCAGGAATGCGAATCGTGATGTCCGGATGTGCTCGATACCTCCCGTCTTATTCTTGATTGATTGAATTCGCGCGGCATCGTGACGACGCGACCGTAGCAGAGACCGCGCCGGCCCGGCGTTCACAGCCGGGTGTTGTTGAAGGGAAAAGTTGCAACGAAGGTTTGTCAAAAGCAGGGCGCGGCATCACGCCCCTGCGCCTGCGAAATGTGCACGACGAAAAAAGCTTCGTCCGGCAGAGACTGCGCGGACGAAGCAGGATGCCTCAGTCGAGGGAGGGAGAACGCAGCGGCGCGGACTTCGAGGGGGAAGTGGGCGGCACTGCGCAGTCATTCAGAGACCAGGACTGAGGAGCTCATCTGAGGAGCTCATGGCGCTCGCGTCTGCCTCGTGCGATGCGGCGGCATCGCAGCGATTTGGTCGAGGGCCGGACCGTCCGGCTCGCTGGCGATGGTCGGGGCCAGCGAGCGGACGGGCACGGCGAAGGTCTGACGTCCTTGTTCAGGCGGCCTTGTCAGGCAGCCTTGTCAGGCAGCCTTGTCAGGCAGCCTTGGCTTTCGCCACGTGGGTCGCGATCGCGTCCATCAGCGCCGGCGATAGGCAGTCATAGGGCTCGAGCCCGATTTCCTTCAGCCGCGAGCGGATGCCTGCCATCTGTTCCGGCTTCACGCCGGATTCAATCACGGAGGAGACGAAGGCGGCGAATTGCGGCGCCTGCGAGCCCTGCTCCTGGAACAGCTCGGGATGGATGAAGTCGAGGCCGTAGAACGGATGGCCCTTGTTCTCGATGCGGCCGTACATGTGGGTGCCGCAAGCCTTGCAGGCGTGCCGCTGGATCACCGCCGAGGGATCGACGATCTGGAGCTTGTCGCCGTTCTCGGTCACGCTGACGTTCTGGCGCGGCACCACGGCGACCACCGAGAAGTTCGCGCCTTGCGGCTTCCAGCACTTGGTGCAGCCGCAGGCGTGGTTATGGGCGACATCGCCCTTCACCGCGACCTTGACCGGGTGGTCCGTGCATTTGCAGACCAGTGTGCCGCCGGCAAAGTTGCCGCTGCCCTGTTTGACGCCGTTATCGATCGAGGGATGGAGTGCAACAGTCATGGGTCGATCCTCCTTGGGTGTGACGCTTTCGAGCTAGAACACGACGACTGAACGGATGGATTTGCCCTCGTGCATGAGGTCAAAACCCTTGTTGATCTCCTCGAGCTTGAGCACGTGGGTGATCATCGGATCGATCTGGATCTTTCCGTTCATGTACCAGTCGACGATCTTGGGCACGTCGGTGCGGCCGCGCGCGCCGCCGAAGGCCGTGCCGCGCCAGTTGCGCCCGGTGACGAGCTGGAACGGGCGGGTGGCGATCTCCTTGCCGGATTCGGCAACGCCGATGATGATCGAGGTGCCCCAGCCGCGATGGCAGGCTTCCAGCGCCTGGCGCATCACGGTGGTGTTGCCGGTGCAATCGAAGGTGTAGTCGGCACCACCGTCGGTCAGGTTGACCAGATGCGCGACGATGTCGCCGGTGATCTTCTTGGGGTTGACGAACTCGGTCATGCCGAACCGGCGGCCCCAATCCTCCTTGGAGTCGTTGATGTCGACGCCGATGATCTTGTCGGCGCCGGCCATCTTGGCGCCCTGGATCACGTTGAGGCCGATGCCGCCGAGGCCGAACACGACCACGTTGGAGCCCGGCGTGACCTTGGCGGTGTTGACGACGGCGCCGACGCCGGTGGTGACGCCGCAGCCGATGTAGCAGCTCTTGTCGAACGGCGCGTCCTCGCGGATCTTGGCGACGGCGATCTCCGGCAGCACGGTGAAGTTCGAGAAGGTCGAGCAGCCCATGTAGTGGTAGACCGGCTTGCCCTTGTAGGAGAAGCGGCTGGTGCCATCAGGCATCACGCCCTTGCCCTGCGTCGCGCGAATCGCGGTGCAGAGATTGGTCTTCTGGCTCAGGCAGCTTTTGCACTGCCGGCACTCCGGCGTGTAGAGCGGGATGACGTGGTCGCCCGGTTTCACCGAGGTCACGCCCGGTCCGATCTCGCGGATGATACCGGCGCCCTCATGACCCAGGATCGACGGGAAGATTCCTTCGCTGTCGAAGCCGTCGAGCGTGTAGGCGTCGGTATGGCAGATGCCCGTCGCCTTGATCTCGACCAGGACTTCGCCGGCCTTCGGTCCTTCCAGATCGACTTCGACGATCTCGAGTGGTTTCTTGGCTTCGAAAGCAACGGCGGCACGTGTCTTCATCGTAAACTCCTCAAATTCTCGCAGGACGCCACGAGGTGGTATCGGTCCTGGTAACCTTCATTTCTTGCCCATGCAGGCGTCTTCCGCCTTGGTGTAGGTCTCGTTCTTCTCATCCTTCTTGGAGGGACGTTGACGGCCCCACGCCTCGTCGGAGCGGGCGCGCAGATAGACGTAGAGATCGTCCATGTAGCAGGCGACGTTCGGGTTGTCGCCGAAGGCAGGCATGACGTTCTCCTGCGCGGTCGAGATGTTCTTGCGACCGGAGGCGACGACGCCGAGGAAGTCGCCGTAGCTCATGGTCTTGACCGAATCCTTCAACGCCGGTGCGTAGGTGGATCCCATGCCGTCGGGGCCATGGCAGACGTGGCAGTCGGAGTGATAGCGGCGATATCCGGAATAGGTGAACCAGTCCACGGTGCCGTCGGCCGAAATCTTGTAGGTCGGGTTTCCTTCCTTATCGAGCCACTTTCCGTCGTCTTCCTTCTTGACGGCGGTCGGGTCGCCCGGACCGTCCGCAACGGCAATTCCCCCCGAGGTCACGAAGATGGTCGCAGCGATGACAAAGCAGATTTTACGCAAGAGATGATCCTCGAAGGCGTTCGGTGGAGACGAGCCGGCGCGTGGAGTTGATCCACGCGCCGGAGCGACACGAAGGTGAGGCTAGTTCGCCGCTGGCAGCGAGAACACGGTCAGCGTACCGCCGAGTGCCGTGTAGTTGCTGAGAGCCGCGTAGCCACCGACTGCGCCGAGACCGGCGGTCGGATCGGTCAGACCAGCTGCCAGACCGATACCGGCCCAGCCGCCCACGCCGGAGAGCACTGCGACATACTGCTTGCCGCCGTTCTCATAGGTGGTGACGTTGCCGATGATGCCGGAGGGAGTCTTGAACTTGTAGAGCTCCTTACCGGTCTTGGCGTCGACCGCCTTCAGGTAGCCTTCGAGCGTGCCGTAGAACACCACGCCGCCGGCGGTTGCGAGCGCACCCGACCAGACCGAGAACTGCTCCTTGTTCGACCAGACGATCTTGCCGGTCTTGCCGTCCCAGGCGATGAAATTACCCATATGGGTTTCACCCTGCGGCGGATACATCGAGAGCGTCGCACCCACATAGGGCTGGCCCGCGGTGTAGCTCACCTTGAACGGCTCGTAGTCCATGCAGACGTGGTTGGTCGGAACGTAGAACAGCTGCGTGTCCGGCGAGTAGGCTGCCGGCTGCTCGTCCTTGGTACCGAGCGCGGCCGGGCAGATGCCCTTGGTGTTGTGATCCTCGCCGCCCTTTTCAGTCGAGGCCGCGTCGAGAACCTTCGGGCGGCCATAGGTCGGTGAGTTCTTGTCCATGTCGACGCCGGAGGTCCAGTTCACCTTCGGGTCGTATTTCTCGGCGACCAGCAGTTCGCCGGTGACACGATCCATCGTGTAGGCGAGGCCGTTGCGGTCGAAATGGGTCAGCAGCTTGCGCGGTTGGCCGTTGATCGACTGATCCGAGAGGATCATTTCGTTGACGCCGTCATAATCCCACTCATCGTGCGGCGTCATCTGGTAGACCCACTTGGCCACGCCGGTGTCGGCATTGCGGGCCCAGATCGTCATCGACCATTTGTTGTCGCCTGGACGTTGCTTCGGGTTCCAGGTCGAGGGATTGCCTGATCCGTAATAGATCAGGTTCAGCTCAGGATCAAAGGAGATCCAACCCCAGGTGGCGCCGCCGCCAATCTTCCACTGATCGCCCTGCCAGGTCTTGAGGCTGGAGTCCTTGCCGACCGGCTTGCCGAGAGCGGTGGTCTTCTCGGCATCGACCAAGATTTGATCATCAGGCCCTCCCGAGTAACCGCGCCAAGCCAACTTGCCCGTTTTGAGATCGTAAGCCGTCATGTGAGCCTGGACGCCAAACTCGCCACCGGAAATGCCAACCAGGACCTTGTCCTTGACGACGAGCGCCGCAGAGGTTCCGGTCTCGCCCTTAGTGGGATCGCCGTTCTTCACAGACCAGGCGACCTGGCCGGTCTTGGCGTCGAGCGCAACCAGTGTGGTGTCAGCCTGATGCAGGATGATCTTGCCGTCGCCGTAAGACAGGCCGCGGTTGACCGTGTCGCAGCACATCACCGGGATGACGTTCGGATCCTGCTTCGGCTCGTACTTCCAGATGATCTTGTTCTCGTTGGAAAGGTCAAGAGCATAGACCTTGTTCGGGAACGGTGTATGGACGTACATCACGTTGCCGATGATCAGCGGGCCGCCTTCGTGGCCGCGCAGCACGCCGGTGGAGAAGGTCCAGGCGACCTGGAGCTTGCCTACGTTTTGTGCGTTGATCTGGTTCAGCTTGGAATAGCGGGTATTGGCGTAGTCGCCCGCCGGCATGACCCAGTCTTTGGGATTCTGCGACATCTTGATCAGCTCGTCATTGGCTGACGCGCTGCCGACGGCGAGCATCGCCGCGGAGCCAAGATAGGTCGCCATTAGCACCTTGCGCATAGTCATTCCTCCGTTGGTCTCGTTTATTGTTTCCGAAGCATTGCTTAATCACCGGGCTTCTCGTCCGGCGTCTGCTCGTGCAGGGCGGTCACGTTTGGGACCAGAAACGATGCTGTGCTGTTTCCTCCTCCGGATGAGAGCTACGGGTCCACGTGCAGGAGAGGCCCGTTTTTGTTGTTCCTGCCGCAATCCCTAACGACTTCGTCATCGGGAAACTTGCCCAAGAGGGAAGCCGGTTTGCTTGACAGCGCACGGACGCAAAGTTTTTGATTTTGCAGTAGCGAATTCAGCGGCTTCCGCGCGCCTTCGCGACCGCCTTCGACGCTCAGGTTCCCCTTGACGGCGCTGCAACTAAGGCGGAGGATTAACCGTCAAGGGTGGCAATGGAACGATCGCGCTCGTTGCAAGAGACCGCTCAAATTCGAGGTAAACGTCACGCAATCATGGCTGAGGGCTCCGGCAGCGCTGGTTGCGATTCGCGTCGAATCTGCAGATGAAACCAGCGGCTGGATTAATGTCCGACACCATTCACACGCTCTCGACGACCGGCCTGACGCCGAAGCGGCAGATCCAGAGCTGGATCGACGGGCTGACAAGCCTGTGTGGGCATTTCGACGTCGATCCGCTCGAGGCGTCCTCGCTCGAGGGCCGCATCGACTACACGAGCGTCTCGCGCCTGAAGCTCTGCCAGATCGAGGTCAGCCAGCATCGCATCGCGCACACGCTGGCGCGCGCCAAAGCCAATGAACACCCGTACATCAAGATCCACTTCCAGACCTACGGCGTGTCCTATTTCGAGCAGGAAGGCCGCCACATCGAGCTGAACCCGGGCGACATCATCGCCTATGACGTCTCGTGTCCGCATTCCATCATCAGCCCTGCCTTCACCCGCCACGACGTGGTGATCGTGCCGAAGGCCTTGCTGCGTGACCGTGGGTTCCCGTCGCAGCGGATGCCGGCCTGCAAATTGTCGGCGAAGACCGGGACGGGGAGGATCGCCCATGATTTCGTCCATGCCACCTTCGACGAGGCGGCCAAGCTGTCGGCGAACAGCGCGGTCGGTGTCGCCGATTCGCTGATCGACCTCTTGCTGCTGCCGTTGCGCGAAGCGGACACGATGTTCGATCGCGTCGGGCCCGAGGCGATGTATGTGCGCGCGCAATTCTTCATCCGCGAGCACCTGCGCGATCCGGATCTGTGCATCGACCAGATCTCCGCCGAGCTCGGCTGCTCCAAGCGCTATCTGCACATGCTGTTCTCCGAGCGCGGCACCACGGTGAGCGACTACATCTGGCAGGCGCGCTTGCAGAATTGCCGCCAGGAGCTCGAGGCGCACGGCGGCAAGACCATCACCGACGTCGCCTTCTCCTGGGGCTTCTCCAGCTCATCGCATTTCAGCCGCGTGTTCCGGAAATATTTTGGCGTGGTGCCGTCCTCGATCCACAAGGCCCAGCAAGGCGCCGCGGCCTCGGGTGAGCATTAGGCGAGCGCCGCAGCCGACGCAGGCCGCGCGGCGATATCTCTCAGGCCGATATGGCGACGTAGGGAATGCTGGTCACGAGAGCGACCAGCAGCACCGCGTTGCCCAGCATGCCGCTCCAATGCAGCCGGCGCAGCCGGCGCGGGGCTTCAGCATCGCCTGCGTCCCTCGCGCGGAGCTGGTCGTCGATCCGTTGCATGAACCAGCGGCGCCCGTAGATGGCCAAGGCTGCAATCAGCCCAACGCCCATCGCGGCGACCAGGCGACCGTCGAGCAGGAAAGCCAGCGCCCCGATCACGCCGGCGACGCGCATCACCAGAAAATGGGCGTTGAACATCCCACGCAAGAGCTGGGCGACGGGCTGGATATCGAGCTTCACCAGCAGGAAGGCGGGCGAGGCCAGCGTGAAATAGCCCATCGGAAAGAGCAGGATGATCATGACGGCAACGGCGACGCCATCCGGTGTCATGCGATCGGCCTTTCTTGTCCGCCGGTGAGGGGGCGGTACCGGCGCACAATCATAGCGGGAAAGTGCGGTTCCGACACTAGGCTTTGGTCGGATGCCGGGTTGCGATGGGACAGCCCGGTGCGCCGCGCAAGGTTCAGGCCGGCTCGAGGCCGAGCGACCGCGCGCTCTCGATCCAGATCGGCAACTCGTGCTGATACAGGGCATTGGTCTCCTTGAAGCCGATGGCCGGCTCGAGCACGAAGGTCGCGAGAACCTCCTTCACCTTCGGATCGCTGTTGGCGGCGACGCAGAGCGCCGCCAGGCGGTCGACCACCGGCTGCGGCGTCGCCTTCGGCACGGCCCAGCCGGAGAAGCCGCTCACGGTGAAGAATTTCGACGTTGCGTCCTGCTCCGGGAGGGTCTTGATGGCGGGGATCGCGTCGACCTTCTTCGAATGCACGGCGAACACAGTGCCGCGATCGCTTTGCAGGACGGACTGCGCCGCCGTGTAGCTGCCCATTGCGGCATCGAGCGTGCCTTCCAGCATCCCCGTCCACATCGGCGCCTCGCCGCGGTAATGGACCGGCTCGATGTTGAGACCGTACTGCTTGTTGAGCTCGTTGATCGTCATGTGCGGGGCCGAGCCCGCGCTATAGGTGCCGAAGTTGACCTTGCCGCTCTTGCGGGCGAAGGCGACGAAATCCTCCAGCGTCTTGACCCCGGTCTTGGGGTTCGCGACCAGCAACAGGCCGGCGCCCGGAATGACGCTGACCAGCGTCAGATCCTTGTCCATGTCGTAGCCGGGATTCTTCATCACGACCCGGTTCATGATGTAGGTGGTCGAGATCGAGCACAGGATGGTGTGGCCGTCGGGCTCGGCGCGGGCGACCTCTGCGGTGCCGATCGCGCCGGAGGCGCCGGGCTTGTTCTCGACCACGACGGTCTTACCGACCTGCTTGGAGATGAATTCGCCATAGGCGCGCGCGAGCAAATCGGTCTGTCCGCCGGCGGGATAGCTGCAAATCATGCGGATCTGCCGCGACGGCCAATTGCCTTGCGATGCGCCTTGCGCCGAGGCGCCGCGCGCGACGAAGGGCATCGCGAGTGCACTGGTACCGGCGGCGATGAAGTGGCGGCGATCGAATTTTGCGGGCATGATTCCCTCCTGATTTTTGCCGACCCTACTGCATCAGGCTGGGGTGGTAGGCGAGACAGATTGGCGCATTTGACAGGGCCGCGCGGTGCCCATTTTGTGCGTCATCCGGGCGATCGGGTCTTCCGCATCACCCGCAGCCAGACGATCTCGGTCAGGGCTACCGCAATCAGGCCGAACGCACCGCCGATCAGCACGTTGACGATGCGCTCCTCGGCGATGCCGCTGGCGCCGCCGGCAAAGGATGCAGCGAGCGCAATGAAGAAGCAGCGCAGGCAGAAGCCGACGACGTAGCGGGAGAACGAGATCAGGGTGAGGGTGGCCGCGAGAATCGCGATGGCGTAGCCGACGCGGCTTTGCGGCAGGGCAAGGCCCGCGAGAAAGCCGAGCGGCGCGCCGACGAAGGCGCCGATCGCCCGCTGCTTCAGCTTGCCGGTGGACGCTGTGAGGTCGCCGACCACGACGCTTGCGGCCGACCACATCACCCATTGCCCCTGCGCGAGGTTGAAGATCTCGACCAGGGCGGCTGCGGCAAAGACCGCCATGGCGGTTGCCGCTGCGGGCAGAAACCAGTCGACCGCGGGCGGTCCGAACGAGGTCGCGGCATAGCCGCGCAGCCGCTGGTCGTAAATCTGGATAGCGCAGACGAGCGCCAGCGCGATCGGAGAGGAGGCGATGATCACGCCGGCATGACGTATTGCTTCCGAGGCGCTCACGCCCTCCCGCACCTCGCAGGCGAGATAGACGGCGGGGATGAACACCCAATTGCCGAGCGTACGGAAATGTTCGCCGTAGCGCGTCCCCGCCACCGCAAGGAAGCCGGCGAGCGCCGTCAGCACCACGAATAGCGGCTTGACCGGAGCTGCAAGGAAAAGCGCGGCAAAGGTGACGAGGATGGCGAGATAATGCGACGCGACGACTTTTGGCGGAAAGTGCTGCCTGAGCGCCGGAATGAGCAGCGAGACCGCGACGAGCCCCAGGTTCAGCAGCGCCGTCTCGCGCGCGATGAAATAGGCGGTGACCATCGGGCCGACGACGATCAGCGCGCGCAGGAGCTCGCCGGTCTTGACTTCGCGGGAGAGGAGATCGCGCAGGTTGGTGGCAGAGGGTGTCGTGGGGGGATTCACGGGGCACCAAAGGGGCGAACGAAACGCTATGCATACCACGGAAATGTGGTCGGCACTTTGGCGTGTGGAGCGACGGTCGCACCACACCCTCGCTGTCATCGCCCGGCTTGACCGGGCGATCCAGTATTCCAGAGGCGCTTGCGATTGAATCGAGAGGCCGCGGCGTACTGGATGCCCCGCCTGCCGCCTACGCTAAAGCTTCGGCGCCCCTAGACCTCAGCCCCGGCGAAGCCTTGGCGTAGCCGGGTCGCGGGGCATGACACCGGTGATGTGGTGGCACGTGAGGCCACCTCACCTTTGAATGATCTTCGCCCAGACATCGCCGAGCACCGCAGGCTCGCGCGGCGGCAGATAGGTGAGGCCGGCCTGCTTGCCGAATTCGGCGATCTTGCCCTCGGCGGCAAGGCTGGTCAGCGCCTTGTTGACCGCGTCGATCAGTGCGCCGTCGCTGGCGAGCCCGACATAGCCGCGATTGGCGCCGATCGGATAATAATAGCCCGACGCGGTGATCGTCGTGTCGGGATGCGCGGCGCGGTGGGCATCGAAGCGGCCGAGGTCGATCAGCGTCGCGTCATGGTCGCCGCGCTGGAGCGCGCCGAGGAGATCGTCGCGGCCGGGGACGAAATGGGTGATGCTGTCGATCAGGCGGCCCTTGTCGAAGGTCATCAGGATGGCATCGCCCAGCGAGCCGCTCTCGATCGCAAGGCGAAGGCCGGCGAGATCGCCGATGTCGCCGATCTTGCGGCCCTGCGCTTTCGGCCCGAGTACCACCGTCATCGGCGAATAGACGTAGGGCTGGCTGGGCGCGAGCACGCCGAGCGCGACGCGGCGGCGGCGGTCGTCGCGCGTGGCCCCGGCGAAATCCGGCAAGCGTGCCGTCTTCATGCCGGGCTTGACGAGGGAATCCGTCGTCAGCGCATAGCCGCCGACCAGCGAGCAGCGCCCATCGGAGAGCAAGGCGTTGGCCTCGAGCTGCGGGCTCGAATCCTCGTCCAGCTTGCTCTCGAACCACTGGATCTTCAGCGGCCGGCCGATCCGGTCCGCGATCGCCTGCGCCAGCAGCACGTCGAAGCCTGAATCCGGCTTGCCCTTGCGATGCATCGAGAGCGGCGGCCGATCCTCATCGAGGCAAACCTTCAGCGGCTCGTCGGCCGCGCGCGCGGCGGTGGTCGCCGCCGCGAGGATCGCGGCAACGCTCCATGCGGCGAGCCAGGGTCTCATGGCTTTCTCCTGCTCGAGACGAAGGCCCAGAGATTGCCGATCTCGTCGTCGCTCAAAATGTCGGCCCAGGGCGGCATCTTGTTGTTCTTGCCGTTCTTCACCGTGGTGACGAAGCGCGTCTTGTCGTCGGGAAAGGCGCGCAGGTCCGGCGTGATGGTGCCGGAATTCATCATGTTGGGGCCGTGGCAGTGCGAGCATTTCGAAGTATAGGTCGACTTGCCATAGTCGATCTGTGCCTGCACGGGATTGCCGGTTGCATCGTCCGCGGCACGAACGGTCGCCGCAAGCGCGACCGTCAGCACCGCGACGGTGGCGATCGTCGCCACCGTCTTGTGAGATATGTCCTTCAGCATCGGGCCGTGGTTATTGCTTGACCGCAAAAACCCACAGCGAGCCGCCGGGCGGCACTTTGGCAAGCCGCTCGTCGCCGGAGAACAGCGAGTAGACGCCGCCATAGCCGGAGGTGACGGCAACGTACTGCACGCCATCCTGCTGCCAGGTCACCGGTTGTCCCTCGATGCCGGAACCGGTCTGGAACTGCCAGAGCTTCTTGCCGGTGTCGGCGTCGAAGGCCTCGAACTCGCCTGTCAGTGCGCCCGAGAACACGACGCCGCCTGCGGTCGACAGCACGCCCGAGAAGCGCGGGATGTCGCTTGGCGCTTCCCACTTGGCCTTGCCGGTCATGGGATCGATCGCCTTCAGATGACCGCGCGGGCCGTCACCCCACTCCCAGAGGTCGGTGAGGTCCATGCCGAGATACCATTCGCCCTGCTTGAAGGTGACAGGCTCGGTCTTGTACCTGCCGCCGAAGGCGAGCGTGTTGGCATAGGCGAGGCCGGTCTGCGGATTGAACGACATCGGCTCCCAGTTCTTGCCGCCGAGGATCGACGGATAGACGGTGACCTTCTTACCGTCGCGCGCGTCCTTCGAGACGTCGGTCTCGATCGGCTTGCCGGTCTTCATGTCGATGCCGGTCGCCCAATTCACCTTCACGTAAGGATTGGCCGCGAGCAGCTTTCCGTTGGTGCGATCGAGCACGTAGAAGAAGCCGTTGCGGTTGGCATCCATCAGCACCTTGGTCGGCTTGCCCTCGACATTCATGTCGGCGAGGACCATCTCGGCCACCGAGTCATAGTCGAACGGATTGTTCGGCGAGAACTGGTAGTGCCACTTGATCTTGCCGGTCTTGGGATCCATCGCCAGCACGGAGCAGGTGTAGAGGTTGTCGCCGGGACGCACCGCCGAGTTGAACGGTCCGGGATTGCCGATGCCCCAATAGACCGTGTTGAGCTCGGGATCGTAGGAGCCGGTGATCCAGGTCGAGCCGCCGCCGAGCTTCCAGGTGTCGCCCTTCCAGGTGTCGCCGCCGGGCTCGTCGGGCGAGGGGATCGAATGGGTCCGCCAGAGATGCTTGCCCGTCGCCGGATCCCAGCCGTCGATGAAGCCGCGGGTGCCGAACTCGGCGCCGGAGATGCCGGTGATGACGACACCGTCGGCGACCAGCGGCGCCACCGTCATCGAATAGCCTTCCTTGATGTCAGCGGCCTTCTGCCGCCACAGCTCCTTGCCGTCCTTGGCATCGAGCGCGATCACGTTGGCGTCGAGCGTGGTGCGGAAGACCTTGCCGTCATAGAGCGCGGCGCCGCGATTGATGATGCCGCAGCAGACGATACGCGGCGTCTCGGCGGGATACTCGACCTTGGATTTCCAGATCTGCTTGCCGGTCTTGGCGTCGACCGCCATGGTGGCGTTGTGCGAGGTCACGTAGATCACGCCCTGGTACACCAGCGGCTGCGATTCCTCGCTGCGATCGTCGTTGAAACTGTAGTTCCAGACCGGGACGAGATTCTTGACGGTGTCCTTGTTGACCTGGTTCAGCGTCGAGAAGCGCTGCAGATTGTAGCCCATCCCGTAGTTAAGAACGTTCGATGTATCGGTCGCGCCCTTGACCAGTTGCTCGGTGGTCTGTGCGCTCGCACAAGTCGATGCAAGCATGACGAGGCTCGCGGCCATCGCAAAGCGTTTCATCCGTTCCTCCCAATATGCGCGCCTTTTGACGCTGCGGGAGCAACACTCCGCCCGAACGCAAAACTCGTCAATACGAAAGTCGCAAGTGCGTCGCCGATATGTTGGATGCCAGATGCCGGTCACCTGACAGAAACCTGACAACCGACTTTCACTTGTGCGCAGACGCTGAAAAAATTCCGTGGCATGAAGCGGTGCCGGCTTCGGCCGCTTTACTCGGCGGTCGGGTTCCGCGAGTTGTGCGGTGCGCAGGTTGCAATTCCGGACTTGAACCGGGGCTCGCTTGTAGACTTATGTCGTTTCGATCCCGTGCGAATCGGGGTCTTGGTCAGGAGGGTTTGATGATTTCACGTCGCTCAGTTGCGCTTGCGCTCACGATTGCAGTGCTGTCCGGTCCAGCTTGGGCTGCTTCCGGCAACGCCGTAAAGATGTTCGACACCGACAATGACGGCACGCTCGATCTCGCCGAGGTGAAGAAGGCGGCCGCCGCGCTGTTCGCAAAGCTCGATCCCGATCACGACGGCACGCTGGACGCGCGCGAATTGCGCGGACGGTTAACGGCGAAAGAACTCGCCGCCGCCGATCCCGATCGCGACGGGACTCTCACGCTCGACGAATATCTCGCGGTGGTGGAGCAGCGCTTCAACGCAGCGAATCCCGACAAGGACGGAACGCTGGATGCGAAGGAGCTGAACTCGCGCGCCGGCCGCGCGCTGCTGCGCCTGTTGCGGTGAGAGACGCGGCGCTTGACTGGGAGCGAAGGCGATTTGCCCGAGAGGGAAATTCGCGAGCATAATGCGACAGTTCGCTGTGTTTGCGCTTCGATTCCAGACTTGCGCTGCACCTGACGCAGCCCTAGGTTTTGCCCCGCGCGATGTCGCGCTCAATACCCTTGGGAGACCCGAATGGCTTGGAAAGCTCCGAAGATCGTGGAAGTGCCGGTCGGCATGGAAATCAACATGTACGCCTGCGCTGCGCGCAAGTAAGACTGACGACCTGCCGCGGCTTCGATGGCGAACGCCGTCGAAGCCGTGGTAGTGTTCGCAATGCGCCTTGGAGCCCACACGATCTGGACGGCAATTGCGTTCGGTGTTGCGCTTGCACCGGCGTGTGTCAGTGCCGAAGAGAGCTTTGATACCGAGCACATCTTCGGCTTCATGATCGGCACCGATGTCGGCAATCCCGGCGAGCGCGAATTCCAGACTCAGACCACGGGACGCTTCGGCAAGGGCGGCACCTATCGCGCCCTCCAGCAGGAGGTCGAGATCGAAGTCGTGCCGCTGCCGAACTTCCGTATCGAGGTCGGCGGCACCGCCACGCTGCATGACATCACCGGCGTCCCTGATATCGACGACCGCCGTCAGTTCAATTTCCAGGGCGCCTCGCTCGACCTGCGTTACCGCCTGCTCGACCGCGAGCGCGCGCCATTCGGATTGACTGTCGCCGCCGAACTCCATGGCGATCGCATCGACGAGACCAGCGGCGCGAAGGGACGGATGTACGGCTCCGAATTCACGCTCGCTTTCGACCGCGAGCTGGTCCCGAACTTCGTCATCGGCGCGCTCAACCTGATCTATCAGCCGGAATGGGCGCGCTTCGAGGTGGCAGGTCTGTCCGAGAAGAGTTCGACGATCGGGGCGGCGTTTGGCGGCTTGGTGCGCGTGCGCCCCAATTTTCTGCTCGGTGGGGAGATGCGCTACTTCCGCCAGTATGAGGGCATCGGCCTCGGTGAGTTCTCGGGGCAGGCGCTGTTTGTCGGTCCGACCGCCTATTTCCAGCTATCGGAGAAGTCGCGGCTCACCCTGAGCTGGAGCATGCAGGCCTGGGGCCGCCCGGCCGGATCTGGCGGCAATCTCGACCTCGTCAATTTCGAGCGTCATCAGGCGCGATTGGTGTTCGGGGTAAACTTCTAGCGTGTTCCGCCTTTGCCCGCGCGCGGGGGAGAGGGAACATCCCGTCCGTTTGAAACTTCCCGCTCCTCGGTACGTAATCTTTCGTGCTAATCTCCATTGTCCCCTTGCGACAGGATCCCGGCATGAACCCGATTGACCTGGTGGTGACTGTATGTGCGGTGCTCTCGCCTGCGACCTGCGAGGAGCAGCATCTGGTGTTCAACTTTGCGGGGTCGCCGAGGCAATGCGTGATGGCCGCGCCGCCCTATATCGCCCAATGGGTCGGCGACCATCCGAAGTGGCAGGCAGTGCGGTGGCGCTGCGAATATCCGCACCCGAACGACAAGGCGTAAGCCGCCTTCGTTATTTCGTGCAGTCCTTCAGGTCCTTGTCGGCGATCGAGAACACCGCGTCCGCCTTGATCTCGATGTCGCGGACGATGCACTGCCGCGCATTGGGATAGCTGACCCTGGCGTCATAGCGGCCGGGCTCGACGCCGGTGATGCGCAGCCGCTCGTCGTGGTCGACCTCCTTGTCCTTGTCGTTCAGGCACTGGTTCGGGCCCCACTCGGTCTTGCCGGCGGGCGAGAGCTGGAAGCCGGAGATCGTCTCCGTCGTCAGATTCCAGAGCCTAATGCCCTTGCCCTTGCTTTGGGCGGCGGCTTCGCCGGCCAACGTCAACAACGCGATCAAAGCCAGAAACCAACGCATCAGCCGATCCTCCCAAAGGCGCCCTGTTATTCCCTGATCAGGCGCTCGCGGTTCTTTGCCTTGTCGAAATTCCTGGCGCGGTCAAGGCCGATCGGCGCGATCAGCTTCGCTGAGGCAAGATCAGCGCCCTCAAAATCGGTGTCAGTGACGGTGGCTCCGGTCAGGTCGGCGCCGCCGAGCTGAGCATTTTTGAGCGACGCGCCGGTCAGGTCGGCTCCCTTGAGGGAGGCAAATTCGAGATCGACGCGCGACAGGTCGGCATTGCGCGCGTTCAACCCTTCCAGATTGGCGGATCGCAGCACGGCGCGCATCAGCCCCATCGACTGGTTGCGCATATCGGCGCCAAGATGCGCGTTCGCAATCGAGGCGCCGACCAGGCTTGCGCCGGTGAGGTCGGCCGCGATGCGAGCACCGGTCAGGTTCGCGCCGTCCAGACGCGCGCGCGCCATCTGCGAGGCGAACAGATTGGCGCCCTTCAGGCTCGCGCCCGCGAGATCAGCGTCCAGCAGCCACGCCTGATCGAGGATCGCATGATCAAGACGGGCGCCGGCGAGTTTCGTCTTGTTGAGTCGTGCCGCACGGAGAATCGCCGTGGAAAGGTCGAGACCCGAGAGATCGAGCCCCGACAACCGCTCGCCGGTGAAATCGGCCGGCGCCCCGGCGCTGGCTTTGGCCAGGATGGCCTCGACCTCCTGACGGCTCATTTCCGCGGAGACCATCGCGGGTGACGTGAGGTCGACGTCACGCATCATGTCCTGCGCGCTCGCCATGGTCGCGACGAGAGCGAGACCAAGCGTCATGAGGGCGACCATTCGCTTCATCATCGGGCTCCGCTACGGGCCCTGTTTAGCACGCGCTTTGCGTGGCTGCCTATGAGGCATCACGCCCGGCGTGTTCGCCGCCATGTTCGCCTTGGATTCTCGCCACGAGGTCCGCCCTGATCGCGGCGATCTCTGCGTCGCCGCGTGCGCCACGCGGGATGCTGATGGGCACTTCTGCCAGAATTCGCGCCGGCTGCGGCGACAGGAAGAACAAGCGGTCGCCGAGGCGGATCGCATCGTCGAGGCTGTGGGTGACGAGCAGGGTCATCATGGGGCGGCTTGCGACCAGCGTCGCGATCTCGTCGCGCAGGCGGCCGGCGAGCGCGTCGTCGAGCGAGGCGAGGGGCTCGTCGAGCACGAGCAGATCGGGCTCGACCGCGAAGGCGCGGGCCAGCGCGACGCGCCGGGCAAGACCCAGCGACAATTCGCCGGGAAAGTGGCTGCGATGCGCCTCCAGTTCCAGGATCCTGAACAGCTCCGACAGCTTCGCCTCGGAGATGCCAGGAGCCGCAAGCCGCACATTCTGCTCGACCGAGCGCCACGGCAGCAGCCGCGGCTCCTGGAACACCATCCCGATCCGCGCTTCGGGTGGACGCGCGATGGTCCCGTGGAAATCGCGGTCGAGCCCGAGGATGATGCGCAGCATCGTGCTCTTGCCGCAGCCGGAGGGGCCGATCAAAACGCCGACCTCACCGGATTGAAGCGCGAAGCTGACCGGGGCCAGCACCTCGTGCGTTTCGCCCGCGGCACTCCTGAATGTCTTTCCGGAGATATCGACTTCAAGCCGCACGGGGCCGCCACCGTGTTGCGCGGGCTTCGAACGGCTGCACCAGCAAGGTTTCGATGACGAGTACGACGGCCGCGAAGGTGAGCGAATAGGCCAGCAGTCGCGGCGTGTCGAACAGCTGGAAGGCGACGCCGATCTCGAAGCCGACACCGTTCGGCCGTCCCAGCAGCTCGGCCACCAGCACGATCTTCCATACCAGCGACAATCCGGACCGGGCCGAGGCTGCGATATAGGGCGCAAGCTGCGGCAGCACGACGTGGCGGAACGCACGCCAGCGCGGCATCGCGAACACGGTGGCCATCTCGTCGAGCGAACGGTCGAGCGCGCGCGTGCCCTCGCGCAAGGTGACGATGGCGGTCGGCAGCTTGTTGATGGCGATCGCCGCGATCGCGGCCGCTTCGGTCAGGCCGGCCCAGATATAGGCAAGCACGATCACGACCAGCGCCGGCAGGTTCAGCAGCAGGATCAGCCATGGATCGCCGAGCCGGTCGGCGAGCTTCACCCGTCCCATCAAATAGCCGATGGCGCTGCCGAGCGACATCGCCAGCACGAAGGCGAGCGCGACGCGCGCCAGCGTGGCGCCGAGATGCAGGAACAGGGCGCCGCTCGATGCTTCCGCGATGATGACGTTGAGCACGGCCGGCGGGGAGGGCAGCTTTGCGCCGCCGACGAACAGCGCTGCAATCCACCAGGTCGCGAGAAACAGGGAAAACGAGAGAAGACGCAGCACCTCAGTCTCCGGGGACTGCGTGATAGAAGGTGCCGGGATCGAGCTCGGCCGCCGGCCCGACCAGGTCGCGTCCGCCGATCTCGGCGAGCACGCGATAGAGCACGCGCGCATCCGCCTCCTCGTCCACGATGCTCCGGCGCGGAATGCCGTCGCGATAGCGGTCGCGATAGGTCTTGAGGATGGCCGGATCGCTCGCGCCGGTGAGCGGCGCGATCTTGTCCCAGGCGGCGTCCGAGGTGACCAGCAGCTGCTTGGCCTTGCGGGTCATCGCAATGAAACGCGCCACCGCATCGCGGTGGCTTGCGGCCCAGCTTTCGTCGAAGACATAACCGACCGCGGACACCGCGCCCTTGGCCCCCAGCTTCGGCAAAATGTCCTCGATGCCGGCGAGGCGGCGAAAGCCCTTGGCCTCGAGCTGCGCACAGAAATTCCAGAAGTTGAGGCTCGCATCCATCTCGCCATCGAGCGCCTTGGCGGCGATCAAAGGCGGCGCGCCATAGACGATGCTCGCATCGGACTTCAGATCGATGCCGTCCTGCTTCATCCGCGCCTGCAGCAGCAGCCAGCTCTTGTCGATCGCGCCGCCGCCGACGCCGAGCTTGCGGCCCTTGAGGTCGGCGAGCGTCTTGAGCGGCGAGGATGCGGGCACCATCACCGCGCCGAGCGCGCTGGAATAAGGATAGAAGGTGAGCTTGGCGCCGAGCACGCGCTCGCGCGACACCCACAGCCAGTCGGACAGGATGATGTCGGCACTCCCGGCGCGCAGGGCGATCTTGCCGGCCTCGGGGCTCGCGAGCTCGGCGACGTCGAGCGACAGATCGGCTTCCTTGTCGAGCCCGCCGGCGCGGATGGCGGCCAGCTCCCAGGAGAATGTTCCGGTCTTCTGCACTGCAAGGCGGATCGTGTCCGCGGCGCGGCCGGGGGCGGCCAGCGACAGCGCCAGCGTCATCGCGAGCGCCAATGTTCGTCCAGGCGCTCTCAAACCAAGTGCTCTCATCACCTTGTGAGCCGTTTCCTCGAAGGGAGTGCTTTTCATGACAATACGCATAGCATAGCTTTCGTCGCAACCAGCGGGAGGACGCTCATGAATCTGGCGGGACAGCTACGACCGATTGTCGCCGCATTGGCGGTGTGGGCTGCGACCGTCTACGCCGCGCGTGCCGAGGAAGCCAATGATTATCCGACCTCGGCGCGTGCCGAATACGTCTATGGCTGCATGAAGGCCAATGGCGAGAGCCGGCAGTCCATCGAGCAATGCTCCTGCTCGATCGACGTGGTGGCCTCGATCGTGTCCTATGACCGTTACGTCACCGCCGAGACGGCGCTGAGCATGTCCCAGGTGCGCGGCAATCTCGGCGTCCAGTTTCGTACGTCCGAGCAGGCGAATTCGGCGGTGAATGATCTCAGGCGCGCGCAGGCGGAAGCCGAGGTGAGGTGTTTCTAGCTGCCGCATAGACGGTGCGATCCCTTCTCCCCTTGCGGGAGAAGGTGGCGCGAAGCGCCGGATGAGGGGTATGCCTCCGCGAATACTATCGCAAGAGAGTAGCTCGCGGAGACAGACCCCTCACCCAAGCGAATTTTTGTCTACCAGCGGTGCTGCCCTCTCCCACAAGGGGCGAGGGCACAGTCATCCGCACCGCGTTTGACTTTGAAGGGGGAGGGAAGGCAGCGCCTCACGTCCCCGGCTTCTCGACATCCCATTCATTGCGGAACACGTGCCCATCCGTGTCCTTCGCCTCCGCACGGAAGCGCTTGGCGCCATTGGAGACGTAGGTGAAGCGCAGATTGGGATCTTCCGAGATCGAGATGCCGCCCTCCACCGACAGCACGGGACTGTCGTCCTGCGTCAGCCTCAGTTGGTTGACGAAAAAGGCGGGGATGTAGAGCTGCGTGACCTGATCCATTTGCAGCCCGGAATTGTTGGGATGGCCGATCATGATCTGCGCCTCGCGGACGCGGCTGGCCGGTGCCTCCTCGCGCGCGAATTGCCGGTAGCGCATCTGGCCGAGCCGGTTCCTGGCTTCCTCGATGTTCTTTCCTGCCGGCGCCGAGCAGCCGCCCGAGGCCTTCACATAGGTCTTGGCGACGTAAAGCTGGCCGTCGCTGAGCTCGGCAACCGCGTGGACGTCGGTATAGTTGTTGACGCGCACGCGCGTGGAGATCTCGGTGACGTTGGCATCTGCGCCGAGCTCGAACTTGGCTGCCATCGGCGCGGGGTTGCGGTCGATCACCAGCGTGATCGAACGGATGCGGCGGCTATCCGCGGGCGACAGTTTGCTGCGCAGGGTCACCGGCACGATCGCCGCGTCCTCGGCGCGATAGGGCATCTCGATGCCGATGACGTCGTTGCCGTCGTTGATCGGACGGTTGCTAAAGATGTCCTGCACCAGGCCCGGCCAGGGATCGTAAGCCTCCTCGGCGCTCGCCGGCACAGCGAAGGCGATGCCAAGCAATGCGGCGATCAGGGGCAGGCGGCGTGTGCATCCCGTCATGGTCGTGGTTCCGTGCGGACGAAGCAGTTTTCTCTGGGGCGGCGCAGCCGATCCCCCGTCCAGCGTAGCGCGTCCACTACTCCCATTCAATTTCCGAAAATGCTGCGGTTGCGTTGCGAGCATTGTAGTCGTCGAACAATTGCCAATGCGGCCGTTCCGATGCGGCCGCCTTGTCGGCGGCAGTCCGGATCGGCTCGCCCTTCTTGTTCGACGCCCGGACGTCCGCCAGCAGGGTCGTGAGATAACGCCGCTCGTCGCCGAGCGCGGCAGGCCAGTCGCTCACAGGCCCGTGACCCGGCACGACGCGCTGCGCCGGAATTTTATCGAGTTCCCCGAGCGTGCCGAGCCAGCCGCGGATGCTGCCGTCCATCACCGGAATATGGCGGAGGAAGACGAGGTCGCCCGCGAACAGCGTCTTGCTGGTCTCGTCGAACACGGTCAGATCGTTGTCGCTGTGCCCGGCCGGCCAGGCCCGCAAGGTAAGGCGGCGCGACCCGAGATCGAGCGTCAGGGTATCAACGACGAGCAGGGTGGGCGGCACGATCTTCACGGGATCGATCAATTCGCTACCCATGAGGCGTCTAAAATTGTCGAGATAATACGGCCCGCGCGTCGCCAGCGCCTGCGGCAGCTTGCCGTGGCCGACGAAGCTGGTTCCCTCTGCGGCGAAGGCCGCATTGCCGAAGACATGGTCGGGATGGCCATGGGTGTTGATGACGTAGCGGATCGGCTTGGATGTGCGAGCCCGCACCGCCGCCAGCAGCGCCTCGCCCTCACGGAGGCTGCCGCCGGTGTCGATCACGGCCACCGCATCCTCGCCGACGATAAAGCCGACATTGGCGATGTCGCCTTCGTTCTCGCGGGTCATGAGGGCGGTGGTCCCGGAGTGCACGAAGATTCCCGGTGCGACTTCGCTCACAGGCAATTCGGCTGCCCCGGCGCGTGCTAGCGTTGCTGTCCCCAGCAGGGACAGGGCTGCGATCAAGGAAGCGATGCGAGACACTTTTCCGCCTCAGTTCAGATGGCTTGCCGCACTGCACTGCAACAAACCAAAGCCAACACAAAGTTTGGCAAAGCATGGCGCGTCATGCGTTGCATGGCTAGCATTCAAACAAACCGAGGAGGAAGCGCGATGACGGAGGCCGGGCGACATCGTCGCTGGTTGTTTTCACTGTGGGTCCTGGTGGCGTCCTGCGCGTTCGGCGACGTCGCCATTGCGCAGACCAGCGAGACCGGCGACCTCTCGTTCGAGCTGGTCGATCCAAAAGTGCTGCGCGTCTGTGCCGACCCGCGCAATCTGCCGTTCTCGAACGAGAAGGGCGAGGGGTTCGAGAACAAGCTCGCCGAGCTGCTCGCGGACAAGCTCCAGAAGAAGCTCGATTACGTCTTCTTCCCGCAGGCCACCGGCTTCGTGCGCATGACGCTGGGCGCGCATCGCTGCGACGTCATCATGGGATTTCCGCAAGGTGACGACCTCGTGCAGGGCACCAATCCCTATTACCGCACGACCTATGCGCTGGTCGCGAAAACAGGCAGCGGGCTCGAGGAAGTCGATACGCTCGAAGACCCGAAATTGAAAGGCAAGCATGTCGGCATCGTCGCCGGCACGCCGCCGGCCACCAACATGGCGATCGCCGGCCTGATGGGCGATGCAAAACCCTATCCCCTGATGATCGACACGCGCTTCGATAACTCCGCGCAGGCGATGGTCGACGACCTCGTCGCCGGCAAGATCGACGCAGGCGTGCTGTGGGGTCCGATGGCCGGGTATTATGCGAAGAAGGCTGGCTCGCTTCATGTCACGCCGCTGGTGAAGGAAACCTCGGGGCCAAAGCTGATCTATCGCATCGGCATGGGCGTGCGCCCCGCCGACCAGAACTGGAAGCGGCAGCTCAACAAGCTGATCCAGGAGAACCAGGGCGAGATCAACAAGATCCTGATCGACTTTGGCGTGCCGCTGCTCGACGAGAGCGACAAGCCGCTCGGCGCGGAGACGGCCAAGAAGACGCCATGAGGCGGCGCGTTGCCGCTGCGCTGGTTGCCGCCATTCTGGTGGCGCCGGCGTTGGCGCAGCAGCAGGAGCCGTTCGAGCCCGAGGGGTATCGCTCCGACAATTACCGCGCGCCGGTGCCGGCGACGCTCACTGGCGCGCGCGTGCTGACGACTGCGGAGGCCGAAGCAATCTGGCGTGCGAAGAGCGGCGCCTTCATCGACGTGCTGCCGCGCGCGCCGAAGCCGAAGAACCTTCCCGAAGGCACCGTCTGGCGCGATATGCCGCGAAAAAACATACCGGGCAGCACCTGGCTGCCGGACACCGGCTACGGCGTGCTGCCGCCCGCCATGGACGATTATTTCCAGCGCGGCCTCGCCCACGCCGCGCGCGGCGACAAGGCTGCGCTGCTCGTGATCTATTGCCTGGCCGACTGCTGGATGTCCTGGAACGCCGCCAAGCGCGCCTTGGCCTACGGTTATGCCAACGTCGCCTGGTACCCCGACGGCACAGATGGCTGGGAGCGCGCAAACCTTCCGACCGAGGAGGTGCAGCCGCAGCCGCGGCCAGAGCAGTAGGTACAGGTCGTCATGCCCGGGCTTGTCCCGGGCATCCACGTTCTTCAATCCGCGTGGTTGGGCGTGGATGGCCGGGACAAGCCCGGCCATGACGCCGTGCCGCGCGCGGGGACAGGTGAAGATGCAGGGTTACTGCTTCTGCAGCTTGGTCAGCGTGCCCGTACCGTTATTGTCGGTCGCCGAGTACGTCACCCTGTCGCCGGCATGGACGGCATCCAGCATCGCGGCGTCCTTGGCCTTGTACTCCTGAAGCGTGCCGGCGCCGCCTGCGCTGCCGCCGACCGTGCCCTTCTGTGTCTGCTGGATCGAGATCGTGCTGTTGAGCCGGTCGATTCTGGTGACCATCCCGGTCATGTCGTCAGCAAAAGCAGGGGACGCAAGCGTGCTGATGGCTGCAGCGCATGCGAAGATGAATTTTGTTGTTCCCATCGAGGCCTCCCGACGTCTTGGAGTTCACGTCGACAAGCCATCCTAGAGCGATTTGGTTCCGGCTGATATCGCGGCAAAGGGTAACGATTGATATCGCGGGAACTTTCCGAAAGTCGTCGTCAGCGAGGCTGACGCTATTCCATCTCCTGCTGGATCACGCGTCCGAGAGCGAACAGGCGCTGGTCAATCGCGGTCGGAACCTCGCAGACGAACCGCACCACCTTGTGGCGATCTTCGAAAATGCGGGTTTCCCAGATCAACTGGTTGCTGAGCGCATCGACCTTTGCGTCGTCGCGTGGTGTCGCGCTCTGGAGCGCCTGGAGCTGGATCGACTCCTCGCGGATCTTGTCGGCCGCCTCGCGCTGTTTGCGGCTGACGCGTTCGAGCCCGTTCATGACCTGCGAGCGCTGGGCGTTGAGCGTGTCGAACAAGCCGGCGAACAACAGCTTGGCGTTCGCCGTCTTGTCAGCGGCGGAGCCGGCCAAAAACTCCTTCACCGACTTCTCGGCCTCGTCCATCGGCGTCTTCCGCGCCGACAGTTTTGAGACCAGCGCGGTGACCTTTGCGTCGTCCTTCCATTTGGTCTCGGCGTCGTCGAGTGCGGGACCGGCCCAGACGGCGGCGAGCGAGATGTCCGGCACCTTGGCCTGCGTGCAAGGCCAGTTGGGATAGCGTGGATCGGCGGCGCACGCAGCCGTGCTCGCAACGGCGAGCGCAAAAGCGGCCATGGCCAGAACCTTCATCATTCGCCTCCCGCAGGGCCCCGTCGCGCCAGCCCGCGCGAGGGATCATAGGCCAGAATCGCGCCGATCATGAAGACGATTGTGCAGGCCGCCACTACCGCGAGCGAGATCCAGTTGATTTGCCCGTAGAATGCAAAACGGATCAGTTCGACCGCATGGGTGAACGGGTTGGCCTGGCAGAGATAGTAGAGATAGGGGCTCCCCTCCTGCACCCGCCAGAGCGGGTAGAGCGCGGAGGAGGCGAAGAACATCGGAAAGATCACGAAGTTCATCACGCCGGCGAAGCTTTCAAGCTGCTTGATGCCCGAGGAGATCAGCATGCCGAGCGAGCCCAGCATCAGCCCGGACAGGATCAGCGCCGGCAGCACGGTGAGATAGCCGATGGGGGGAGGCGTGATGTCCCAGAACCAGGCGATCAGCAGGAACGCATAGACCTGGAGCAGCGACACCGCGGTGCCCGCCAGCAGCTTGCAGAACAAGAGGAACCCGCGCGGCAGCGGGCTCACCAGCAGCGTCCGCATATTGCCCATCTCGCGGTCATAGACCATCGAGAGCGAGGATTGCATGCCGTTGAAGAGCTGGATCATCGCCATCAGCCCGGGCGCGATATAGACCTCGTAGAGGATGTAGGTCTCGTAAGGCGGGATGATCGAGATGCCGAGCACCTGGCGGAAGCCGGCGGCGAAGATGAACAGCCATACCAGCGGCCGCACCAGCGCCGAGACGAAGCGCTCGCGCTGATGCAGGAAGCGCAGCCCCTCGCGCCAGACGATGCCGGTGAGGCAGGTCATGTATTCCGCGGCCGAGAAACCGCGCGGTGTATCCCGCGTCGTGATGCTGCTCATGCGCCGCCTCCCGGCATCGTCTGCGCACCGGTCAGGCGCATGAAGGCGGTGTTGACGTCCTGTGCGCCGGCATCCGTGATGACGCGGCTCATGGGCCCCTGCGCCAGCACCCTGCCCTGGTGCAGCACCACGAGGTCGTCGCCGGCCATGATCTCGTCGAACAGATGCGTGGCCCAGAGCACGCCGATGCCTTGCTCGGTCACGAGCTGGCGGACATGGCTGATGATGTCGGCGCGCGCCTTGACGTCGAGGCCGACGGTCGGCTCGTCCAGCAACAGCAGCCGCGGCCGGTGCAGCAGGGCGCGGGCGATCTCCAGCCGCCGCATCTGGCCGCCCGAGAGATCGCGCACCTTGCTGCCGGCACGCTCTTCGAGCCCGATGCGGCCGAGCAGCTCGCCGCTGCGCGCGGCCGCTTCGCGCCGGCTGATGCCGTGGAGTGCGGCGTGATAGAGCAGGTTCTGCGTCAGCGACAGGTCGAGATCGAGCGTGCGCGGCTGGAACACGACGCCGAGCAGCCGCAGCGCCTCGCCGGGGCTCTTGCTGATGTCGTGGCCGAAGATGCCGACACGCCCGGACTGGATGCCAAACAGGCGCGTGATCAGCGAGAACAGTGTGCTCTTGCCCGCGCCGTTGAGCCCGAGCAGCGCAGTGAAGCTCGCCGGCTGCACATTAAAGGACACGTCCATCAGTGCCCGGCGTGGCCCGTAGGAATGGCTGACGCCGTCGATCGACAGCGCCGGCACCGCGGCCGCTTGCAGCCTCGGCATCTCCTGTGGCTCGGCGATGGGAGCAGGGCTGGTCATGGCGAGATCGTAATGCCCCAGGGCAGTTCGCCCACCTGAATGGTCTTGATCACCTTTTGCGCGGCGACGTCGATGACCGAGACGTCGTTCGACACGCCGTTGGTGGTGAGCAAGTATTTCTCGTCCGGCGTGAACGCCATGTGCCAGACCCGCTGTCCCACCAGCAGATACTTCGTCACCTTGCGCGAGGCGACGTCGACCACGGCGACGCGGTTGGCGGGACCCAGCGCGACGAAGGCGGTCTTGTCGTCTTTGGTCATGCCGATGCCGACCGGCTGGATCGCCTCTTTCCGCAATCCCGGAATCTCGAACGTGACCTTGCCGGTCACCTCGTGCTTTTTGGGATCGATGATCGAGACCGTGCCGCCGATCTCCGAGGACACCCACAGCTCTGAACTGTCATGCTTGAATTCGGCAAAGCGCGGCCGCGCGTCGACCAGCACGTTGGCGACGATCTGGCGCGACGAGGTGTCGATGAAATGCGCCATGTTGGTCGTCTCGGACGTGTTGATCAGCGTCTTGCCGTCGGGGCTGATGGTCATGCCCTCGGGCTCGACGCCGACCTGGATGTCGCCGAGCCGCACGCGCTTCTCCAGATCGATCACGGTCACCGTGTTGTCGTTCTCGTTGGCGACATAGAGGATTTTTCCGGCCGCATCCTGCGCGAACAATTCCGGGTCGGGCCCGGAGGGCAGGCTGTCCACGATCGCTTGCGTCTTGGCATCGATCACCTGGATGGTGTCGTCGTCGCCGACCGCGACCATCACGAACTTGCCGTCGCGCGTGAAATCGATGCCGCGCGGGCGCTGGCCGACCTTGATGGTCTTGGTCACGGTCCAGCTGTCGGTGTCGATCACCGAGACCGTGTTGCTTTTCTCGTTCGAGACGTAGGCGATGAACGCATGCGCGGGCGCAGCCGCCATCGCCAGTCCGGACAGCAACCCCACACGCCACATGCGCAACATTCGCGTCCTCATTTCAGCTTGCATTTGCTCTCCGGGCGGTCGTAGCCGAGCGTGTCGAGCTCGGAGACCTGGTGCAGAAATCCCTCCTGCGGCGATACCGACACCACCATCCGGCCGTCGACCAGCAGGATCGGCTGGCGCAGCTGCAGGTTCCAGTCGCGCAGGGTCAGTCTTGTGCCCTTGAAGGCAGCGACCGAAAAATCCGGCCCCTTGATGAAGTCGGTGACCTTCTTGACGTCGCCGGAATTTGTGCGTGAGGTGGCCTCGCCGATCATGCGCACGGCCGTCCAGGCCTGCATGTCGAGCGGGGTCATGCGCCGCGAGTTCAGCTTGATGAAGCGGTTCTGCATCTGGATCGCGCCCCACTGGTCCTGCGCCGCGTCCCAGCTCCGCGGCACGAGGCCGGCCGAGCCCGCGACGGGGCGCGGGTCCCAGGTGCGATAGGGCAGATAGGCGCCGAACACTTCGCTCTCGTCGGCGGCGACCAGCACGTCATAGGCCGGCAACTGTTGCGTGAACACCGGCATCTGGCGCTGGATCAGCGTGACACCGCTATCGGTGCGGCGCGCGCCGCCCTTGTCCTCGAAGGTCTTCTCTTGCACGATCTTGGCGCCGAAGCGTGTGGCGGTACGCCGGAGTGCGTCTGCAAACAGCTTGTCCTCGTCATGCGAGCCGACCACGAGCACCCAGCGCTTCCACTGCTTCCACACCAGGTATTGGCCGAGCGCATCGGCCAGCATCGCGCGCGTCGGTGCGGTGTGGATGACGTTGGCGCGGCAATCGGCCTCGCGCAGGCGCTCGTCGATCGCGCCGGCGTTGAACAGCAGAGTGCCGCGCTCGCGCAGAGCATCCGAGACCTTCAACAGTGCGTCGGCCGGCAGGTCGGCGATGATGAAGCCGTTTTTCTCGGCGAGCGCAGCCGCAGCCTCAACCGGATCTTCGCCTTCCTTGATGCGGCGCTCCTCCAGCGTGAAACGCTGGTTGAGGAATTTTCCCGTGGTGTTGTTGTCCTCGATGGCGAGGCGCGCGCCGGCGACGCCGTCATTCTCCGCGGGCTGCTCGACCAGCGACAGCGTCGATCTGGTGCCGGCGACGCCGAGATAGCCGACGCCGATCTGCACCGGGTCGGCCGCGAGCGCGCTCGTCGCGGCAAGACCCAGGCCGATCAGGCCGACCAACCATCGGATCATGTTTCCTCCAGATGTTCTCCCTGGCTTGACCGCCGGTGGAGAATTGTCTCTGCTAAAGCATGACCGATTTGGCCCGGCTTGCAACCCCGCATTTCGTCCCCGCGCGCGCGAGGCCGGGAATCACGATCATGCGAGCGCTGATCTGTTTCGCAGCTTTGCTGTTGACGGGTTCGGTCGCGTTGGCCGATCCGCCAAGGCTCGCGGTGTTCGATTTCGAGCTGATCGACACCAGCCTGCCCGGCGAGTTCTACGGCTCCAAGCCGGAAGAGGCGCGGCTCGAGCGCATCGGCGAGCAGCTGCGCAAGGAATTGACGGAGTCAGGAAGGTTCCAGCTGCTCGATATCGCGCCGGTCAGGGATGCGGCCCGTCACGCCAATTTGCAGGCCTGCGGCGGCTGCGACCTCAAGCTTGCCGGCCAGCTTGGCGCTGACCTCGAGATCACCGGCATGGTGCAGAAGGTCTCGAACCTGATCATCAATCTCAACATCTATCTGCGCGACGTGAAGACCGGCAACATGATCACCGTCGCCAGCGCCGACATGCGCGGCAACACGGACGAATCGTGGTCGCGCACGATGAGCTACCTGATCCGCAATCGATTGCTGGCGCCGAATTACGGGAAGCCGGAGTAGGGCGCTCTTACCCTCCCCTGGAGGGGGAGGGTCGCTTCGCATGGAGCGAAGCGCAATGCGAAGCGGGGTGGGGTGGGGTGATCTCTCCACTCGGGCACCGCCTCGTCGGAGAGACTGTCACCCCACCCCGCTCGCGCTTCGCGCGATCGACCCTCCCCCTCCAGGGGAGGGTAAGAAGAAAATCACCCCTTCAATCTTTCCGCATGCCAGTGCAGATGATCGCCCATGAAGGTCGAGATGAAATAATAGCTGTGGTCATATCCCGCCTGCCGCCGCAGCGTCAGCGGGATGCCCGCCTTGGTGCAGGCGGCCTGCAGCAGCTCGGGCCTGAGCTGTTCTTTCAGGAAATTGTCGGCTTCGCCGACGTCGACGAGGAAGCCGGAATATTTCGCGCCGTCCTCGATCAGCGCCACCGTGTCGTGGTTGCGCCAGGTCTCCTTGTTCGGTCCGAGATAGCCGGTCAGCGCCTTGATACCCCAGGGCACAAGCGAGGGCGCCACGATCGGCGCGAACGCGCTGGCCGCGCGATAGCGGTGCGGATTGCGCAGCGCGACCGTCAGCGCGCCGTGGCCGCCCATCGAATGGCCCATCACCGATTGCCGCTTGGCGTCGACCGGGAAATTCTCCGCCACGAGCTTGGGCAGCTCGTCGGTGACATAGCTCCACATGCGATAGTTGCGCGCGAACGGCTCTTGGGTGGCGTCGACATAGAAGCCGGCGCCGAGGCCGAAATCATAGGCATTGTTGGCGTCGCCCGGCACGTCGGGCCCGCGCGGGCTGGTGTCCGGCGCGACGAAGATCAGGCCGAGCTCGGCGCAGGCTTTGCGAAATTCGCCCTTTTCGGTGACGTTGGCATGGGTGCAGGTGAGGCCGGAGAGATACCAGACCACGGGAAGCTTTGCGCCGGCGGCATGTGGGGGAACATAGACCGAGAACACCATGTCGGTTCCGGTCGCCTGGCTGGCATGGCGGTACACGCCCTGCACGCCGCCATAGGAAGTGTTGGTCGAGACAGTCTGGATCGTCATGCCGTTATGCTCCGTGGCATCTAACCACATCAAGATTGCAACGCTTGTGTGACCGAATTCGTGGCGGTGTTTGTCAGGCGACGCCGCTGTCGATCGCCAGCCGCACCAGCTCGACCGAGGTCTTCACGCCGAGCTTCTGTCGCATGATCGAGGAGGTGTTGGCGACAGTCTTGTAGGACGACTGCACCAGCCAGGCGATCTCGGACAGGCTCTTTCCGGCGCTGAGCAGCCGCAGGATTTCCATCTCGCGCGCGTTCAGCTTCGACAGCGGGCTTTGCGCCAGCGTCGGTCCCGCAAACGCGATGCTGCGCGCAATCGCGGTCGGCAGATAGGTGCTGCCGCCCCCGACGGCGCGGATCGCCTCGACGAGGTCGTCGGGGTCGCCGGTCTTGGAGACGTAGCCCTTGGCCCCGCACTCGATCGCGCGCGCGGCGAACGCAGGGTCGTCGTTCATGCTGAACATGATGATGCGGGCCTCGGGCGCACGTTCGAGGATGCGGCGCGCGAGCTCGAAGCCGGAGACGGTCGGCAGGTTGATGTCGATGATGCACAGGTCGGGGCGCTCGACAATGAAGACGCATTCGCCGTCCTCGGCGTCGGCGGCCTCCAAAATCTCGATCTCGCCCTCGTCGGCCAGCACGGCACGGCAGCCGGAGGCGACAATGGGATGATCGTCGACGATCAGAATGCGCATAGGCGTTCCCCGTGACAGCCTCGGCCTGCTTTTCCGCCGCATGATCCGAACAAGAACGCTGCGCGCGTCTCGTGTCGCCTCATGCAACCCGGCCGGGATTGCTGTACGCTTTCGATTAGATATCGGGCGCTTCGCCTCTGTCAACGTCATCGGACAGGCGCGGGCCAACCTTCGCGAGGCACGGGCGGCACCAATGTGGCAAAATCTATCGTTGCGCGCGCGCATCAACCTTCTGCTGGCGCTGCTGCTGGCGCTGGGGCTCGCCGTCAATATCGGCCGCCAGGTCGCGGAAGCCGGGCCGCGCGTGCAGGCCGAGGACCAGAGCGTGATCCGGCTTGCGCGCGAATTCATCGAGATGATCGTTGCGGATCTGAACGAGGCGCCCGATCCGGATGCCAGGCTGAACCAGATCGCGCGCGATCTGAGCCGCCTGCGCCATGTCAGCATCGCGCTTCAGGACGCCGGCGGTAACCCGCTGACGCCGCCCCGGCCTGCCGACGACGACGCGCGCGGACCGCCAGCCTGGTTCGTCGGCCTGGTTCATCCCGAGCAGACCACGGTGAGCGTGCCGGTCTCGGTCCATGGCAAGCCGGGCTCGCTGGTGATCACCGCACATCCCGATGACGAGATCGCCGAGATCTGGGACGCCATCGTGACCCAGCTCGAGGTCGGCTCGGTGATCGCGCTCGCGCTGTTCCTGGTGATGATGACGGTGGTCGGCCGCGCGCTTGCGCCGCTGCAGTCGTTGGCGCAGACGATGACCGCGATCGAGGGCGGGCATTATGACGCGCGCGCCACGCCGGGCGGTGCGCCCGAGCTGGCCGCGATCTGCGGCAAGCTCAATCATCTCGCGGCGGCGCTCGGCGAGGCGGTGGAGGAAAAGCGGCTCCTGGCCGAGCGCGCGGTGTCGCTCCAGGACGTCGAGCGCAAGGAGATCGCGCGCGAGCTGCATGACGAATTCGGGCCGTATCTGTTCTCGCTGCGCGCGCATGCGAGCGCGCTGGCGAAGCTCGCGGACGGGCGCGCGCCGAATGCCGACTCGGTCCGGAAGCACGGCAGCGCCTTGCTGGAACAGATCAACCAGCTCCAGCAGTTCACCCGCCGGGTGCTGGAGCGGCTCCGGCCCGTCGGCCTTGCCGAGCTCGGCCTGCGCCAGGCGCTGGAATCGCTCTCGCGGCTGTGGCGGGAGTCGCATCCCGACGTCGCGATCGAAACCGTGATCTCCGCCACGCTCGGGGTCACCGGCGAGACGGCCGACCTCACCATCTACCGCATCGTGCAGGAGGCGCTCACCAACGTGTTCCGCCACGCCGGCGCGACGTCGGTCAATGTCGTGATCGAGCCCGTCGAGCAGGCCGGCGGCCGCGGCTACGCGCGCGTGCGGGTCAGCGACAACGGCCGCGGCATGGAGCCGGGCCAGAAGCTCGGCTTCGGCCTCGTCGGCATGCGCGAGCGCATTCTGGCGCTGGGCGGCACGCTCAACGTCGTCTCCAACGACGGCGGTTTGACCGTGGAGGCGCTGGTTCCGACGGCGGCGTCCTGATTGCATCGGGAAAAATTCCCGATTTGGTCGGGAAAACGGGTGCGGGTAGTGCCAGACCTTTTGTGGCTGGCGGACTCACTGCCGCCGAATACACTCATCTCAACCAAACGGCGAAAATCAAAACAGCCGGTGGTCACGGATGGGAAGGCAGGGATGGGCAAACCTCTTTGGTTCAACGCTCTTTGGTTCAAGCGTCGTTTGTTGATAGCCTCGGTGTCGACGGGGCTGGTGTCGGGCTTGGTCCTTGCAGGTCCCGCCGCAGCCGCGCAGGATGAGGAAACCAACGTCCAGAATCTGCCGGCGGTCGAGATCACGGCACCACCGCCGTCGGCCGTGAGGCGCAGTGCGCCAACGCGGCCGGTCGCACGGGTAGGGGCGCCGGCGTCCGCCGCTCCGAAGACACGCCTTTACGTCTACCCGACCTCACCGGGCACCGGCCGAGGTCTCGATGTCGACAAGGTGCCGTCCGCGATCAATGCGGTTGATGCCAGCCAGATCAGGCGTACCGCCTCGCCGGATATCGCCATTGCCCTGCAGCAGTACGTGCCTGGTCTCAGCATCAATGAAGTGACCGGCAATCCATTCCAGCCCGACGTGCAGTTTCGCGGCTTCGTCGCTTCACCTCTGGCCGGCACGCCGCAGGGCCTCGCCGTCTACCAGAACGGCGTACGCATCAACGAGGCGTTTTCCGACACTGTTAATTGGGATCTGATCCCGACGGCCGCGATCCGATCGGCGCTGGTCGTAACTAACAATCCGGCATACGGCCTCAATGCCCTCGGCGGTGCCATCGATCTGCAGATGAAGAACGGCTTCAACTATCAAGGGGCCGAGATCGATATCATGGGCGGCTCATTCGGCCGCATCCAGGGCTCTGCGCAATGGGGCAAGCAGGTCGACAATAATTGGTCGGTCTACGGAGCGCTCGAAGGCGTTCACGACAATGGTTTCCGCAATTTCTCGCAATCGGATGTCCGGCGCTTCTATGGCGACGTCGGGTATCGTTTCGAAGGCAACGAGTTTCACCTCAATGGCGGCGTCGCCAACAATTCCCTGGCAGGACCCAGCACTGTTCCGGCCGAATTGCTCCAGCAATATTGGGGGGCGACCTACACAACGCCGCAAACCATCTCCAACAAGGTCGGCTATCTCAACCTGACCGGCAAGGTGGAGGCGACGCCGACCTGGACCTTTGAGGGCACGGCGCATGTGCGGAGCTTCAAACAGAGCACCGTGGACGGAAACCCGACCGACGCCCAGGCATGTGCCGATCCAACGCTCCTGTGCTTTGGCAATGATACGGTCCCGGCTTTTGGCCTGAATGGCGTTCAGCTCGCCAATACCTTTGCGCCAGACGCCATCCTCAGCGAGATCGATCGCACCAGCACGAAATCGACCACATTTGGCGTATCCGGTCAGGCAACCAACACCGACCAGCTGTTCGGTCATGAGAACCGCTTCGTAGTTGGCGCGAGCTATGATGTCAGCAGCACGCGCTTCACCGGCAGCGCTGAATTAGGAACCATAGGCACGAACTATGTCGTCACGGGCAGCGGCATATTCCTGGGTCCCTCCGGTGACCCGACATCGGTTGGTCCCGTGTCGCTTCGCACCGTCAACCAATATCACGGGCTCTATGCGCTCGACACGTTCAACGTGGACGATCGCTTTGCGGTGACGGCAGGCGGCCGGTTCAATGCGGCCCGTGTCACGCTGATGGACCAGCTCGGCACCGCGCTCAATGGCGATCATACCTATGATCGATTCAATCCGATCATCGGTGGCACCTACAAGATCACGTCTGAAGTGACCGCCTATGCGGGCTATTCCGAAGCCAACCGGGTGCCGACACCACTCGAACTCGGCTGCGCCGATCCGGCGAGGCCATGCATCATCGGGCAGTTCCTGATCGCTGACCCCCCACTGCAGCAAGTCGTATCCAAGACCTTCGAAGCGGGCTTCCGTGGTACCAAGGAATTGAACATCGGCTCCCTAGGCTGGAAAATCGGTGCCTACCGTGCCACCAACTACGACGACATCCTCGCGACCCCAATTCCGGGCCTGACGGGCTTCGGCTTTTTCCAGAACGTCGGCCGGACACGCAGGCAGGGTGTCGAAGCCGAGGTGAGCCTGAAGTCGAATGTCCTTCAGTTCCAGGCGAGCTATGCGTTCCTGGACGCGCGCTTCCTCGACGCGCTGACGCTTGGATCAGAGAGCCCGTTCGCCGACGCCGGCAACATCCAGGTCTTGCCGGGCAATCACATTCCGCGCCTCCCTAGCCACCTTATTAAGGCAAGCATCGAATATGCGGTTACCGATGTCTGGAAGGTCGGAGGTGACGCGCTCTTTGTCTCGAGCCAGTATTTCGTCGGCGATGAGTCCAACCAGTTTCCGAAGCTGCCGTCCTACGCCGTGTTCAATCTCCACACCTCCTACCAGATCACCAAGAACCTGCAGATTTACGGTCGCGTCGCCAACATCTTCGACAACCGCTACTCGACCCTTGGCACCTTCTTCGACAGGGAAGCCTTGCCCGACTTCACCAATGGCGGTGCGGAATTTAATGACCCGCGATCGCTGAGCCCGGCAAGGCCGCGCGCGTTCTATGCGGGCATGCGGATGACGTTCTGAGTTCGACACGCAAGCCCGGCCGCCTTTGGAGGGCGAAAGACATCGCCTTTACTCCGCCCAGCCTCGGGCGAGGATCGCCGCTTGCTGCAAGGAAATGCGCCGGACCAGCGGATCTGCATGGCGGTGTACCAGCTGCCAGTCCGTGCTGTCCTTGCGATAGATCTCCGTGACGCGCAGCGACCAGTCCTGGGCAGGCAGGCCGCCGACCTCCGCGCGCTGGCGTTCGATCATGACGAGCGCAACGAGCCCGTTCGAGGCATAGGTCTGCAAGACCTCCAGTCCGGTTTCCCCGTTCCTGAAATATTGCGCCAGGTCAGCCAGCCGTTTTGGGCTGCTGTCGAATCCGAAGCTGGCAGGACCACCGAAGGGCTGCATCAGCGTGAAATCCGGGGCAATCCGGACCAGCTGCGACCAGCGGCCCATGTCGCCACGCATGAAAGCGGCATTCTTCTCGCCGGCGAGCTTGATGAGACCGGCTGTCGCGTCGTCCTCGGCGGCTGCATTGGCCGGAAGCTGACCGGAAGCAGGAATTGCCGCCGCCGCCATCATCATCGAGCGCCTCGACATCCTGTGCGGCGAGTCCTGGTTGTCCGGCGAGCCATGGCCTTTGCTCACCCCTTTCGACCTTCTGATCATTTCGAGGCTCCTGATTGCACGATCTGCGCATTCCATGGGGCCTTGATCTCGATGAATCCAGCGATATGATTTCAGCAACATGCTGAACAAAATTGATCTATCCAGGATCGAACTGAATCTCCTTGTGGCCTTCCGCGTGGTCCTGGAAGAACGCCATGTCGCGCGCGCGGCCGCGCGACTGAACCTGACGCCGTCCGCTGTCAGCCACGCGCTTGGCCGGCTGCGCCTTGTTTTGAACGACCCGCTGTTCCTGCGAACGCCGAAGGGCGTCGTTCCAACGGAGCGGGCCCTGGAGCTCGACCACCCTATCGCTGAAATCATCGCGCGCGTCGAACAACTGGTTGGCTCGGCTAGACCATTCGACCCTGCAAAAAGCCATCGCCGGTTTACGATCGGCGCACCCGATGCTGTTCTCGCCTCAACAACGGGGCAGCTACTCGGTTCGATCGCGAGTAGGGCGCCCCACATCGACATCGGATTGATCCATGTGATGCCCGCGCCCCGCGGCGGCGCGATCGGCGAACCCTGGCACGAGTGCCTCGAGATGCTCGAAAGACGAGAGCTGGACGTCGCGATGCTGCCGCTGCCGGCGGTATCGCCGCGTTTCGAGGCGCGCAGGCTCTACGACGAGGAATTCGTGCTGGCCATGCGCAAGGGACACGCCTTCGCCAGAGCTCCGACACCCGCGGCTTTCTCGCAATCGCAGCATCTGCTGGTGTCTCTCAGCGGTGAGCCGCGCGGCTTCGTCGATGAGATGTTGGCAAAGCGCGGTCTCAAGCGCCGCATTGCCTTGACTGTCCCGAACTTTATGATGGCGCTCGCCCAGCTTGCAGGGTCTGAACTGATCGCTGCGTTGCCGCGGCGTCTGATGCAGCAGCACGCCGGGCATTTCGGATTGATGTTCGTCGAGCTGCCTTTCGCCCGTAAGCCGGATACGATCTGCGCCATCGCGACCAAGGCTGCGATGAAGGACGCCGGCGTTGCATGGCTGATGGAAGTTGTCTTCGCCTCGGTCGGAGCAGGTCGGAACCGCAATCGGTAGCGCGCGCGCTCAGTTGGGCGGCCCCCAAACGGTTTCCTCCGTCCAGCCCAGATCGGCAAACTCGGATGCCCTCAACGGCGCTTCGGCAGTTGAAAAGAACTCGTCGAGCTGCGGCGGCTTGATGCGCGTTCCCGACAACATCGCATGCGCCTGCCCACGGTGGTGAATCTGATGCTGAATGAGATGCATCAGCAGCCGGTCGCGTCGCTCTATCTGGACACTGGGATCTCGATTGATCCGCACGTCTTCGTTCAACGAGGCGGGTGTCAGAGCATCGCAGACGCCGATGAAGCGCCGGTCCATCGATGCTTGAGCTTCCGAGAGCCCTGCAAGAGCTGGAAATGGGATCGGATCCTCCCAAGCCTTCGGCCCGAGCCATCCGCCCTCGAGTGCATCGACGTAAAAGAGGTCAACGACATAAATATGGTTCAGCGTCCGCTGCAAGCTCGGGAAGAAGCCCGTCCGCTCGACCTCAAATTCGCCTTGGCTCAGCTCGGCGCACACGCGGAGCAATCGGTGGTTCGCCCAGGCATTGTTGTAGGCGAAGGCGCGATAGGTTTGAACGATCGACATTGCTAACCCCTCGACCTGCTTGGCGCCGCGTTCCTTTACCGATCAGAAACCATAGCAAATGATCTGAAAATTGTAACGAAACGACTTGGCTGTTTCCGGGTAGGTTTGCCGGAGGGCCCGTCCGATGACAGAGCACCAGTTGCGAGAGCGGGAATTCCAGATCGCGCGTTACAGGCTTCTGGAGCGCGAAGTCACCGATCCGCTTGCCGCGTGCCTGCTTCACAGCATCATCGAGGAACTGGAAGCCGAGTTGCGAAGGGACAGACCGGATTCGCACGGGCCGCGCGATTAACCGTTTCTTAGCGCTAATCATGCGGATTATTCGCGAGGGAATGTCAAGGGAGACTGCTCCCATGCTGAAGGACGGCACCTACGCGGCGTGGTACAAGACGCCACTCGACCAGGGTACCGGGATCGTCCATGTCGCAGACGGACAAATCTGGGGCTGCGACAGCCTGATGACCTATCACGGCTCCTGCAAGGTCGATGGAGATCGCTTCACCGCCACCGTGTCGACGAAGCGTCATACCGACGGACGTGCAACGGTCTTCGGCATCGACGACGAGCTCACGCTGGACATCGAGGGAAACTGCCCCGGCAAGGTCGCGACTTACACGGCGAAGGCAGCGCAGATGCCGGGAATGATCCTCCAGGGTACGCTCATTCTCACGGAACAGCAGCCGCCCGCGCGTGAGCGAACCGAGCAGGTACCCGCGTTCAATCCCGACAAGCTTCCGAAATTGCCCAAGCGCTCGCGCTGATCGAGCGAGCCGGGTCGCTCGGCGTGCTCGGTTCAATACAGCATCATGTCGGACAAGGCTTCGCGTTGCCAGCTTGCCAGGCTGGCGCGACGGCCGCAGCAGGACTCGCAATCACTCGGGACCGCGTTTGTGAACGGACGTATGCGTTCTTGCCATCGATGGTGGAGCGTCGGATCGTTCTATCGATGGTTTCGGACGATCGCTCCTGCATTCGCAGCGCGAAGCTGAAGATCATACCGCCCAACGGCAAGGACCGCGACTTCGTGGTGGATGGTCTGGGCTCGCGAGCCGTGATCAATTCGCTGTTGGCGTGCTTCGACGCGGCTCAGGGCGTGAAGGGCAAAAAGCAGGGCAGGGGGGTAAATCCGGGGCGTTCTTCTGCATTTTTGCATCCGCAAGTCCCGGAACTCCCGCTTTTCAAGCAGCTTCCGACACGCCATTGTGCCGCCGCAACAATCGTCTGAAGGGGCAGTATCAATGTCGGACAAGGTCTCGCGTCGCCAGTTTGCCAAGCTGGCGGGATTGTCCGCAGCCGGTATCGCAAATCCGCTGGAGGCCGCCGAGGTTAAGCCGGCACCGGCGCCGCGAGGCATGGATGGCTTTCCGGCGGGCTTTGTCTGGGGCACGGCGACCTCGTCCTATCAGGTCGAGGGTGCGGTCGATGTCGACGGGCGGGGGGCTTCGATCTGGGACAAGTTCGTGCGCATCCCCGGCAAGATCGAGGACGGCACCACCGGCGATCGCGCCGTCGAGCATTATCAGCGCTACAAGGAGGACATCGCGCTCATCAAGGAGCTCGGCTGCAAGGCCTACCGCTTCTCGGTGGCATGGCCGCGGGTGTTTCCGGACGGTGACGGCAAGCCGAACCCGAAGGGGCTCGACTTCTACAATCGTCTCGTCGACGAGCTCCTCAAGAACGGCATAGAGCCGTGGCTGACGCTTTATCACTGGGACCTGCCGCAATCGCTCCAGGATCGCTTCGGCGGCTGGCGCTCGACCGAGACGTGCAAGATCTTTGGCGACTATGCGGGCTATGTCGTCGAGCGCCTGACCGATCGCGTCAAGAACGTGTTCACGCTGAACGAGAGCGGACGTTTCGTCCAGTTCGGCTATGGCCTCGGCATCGACGCGCCCGGCGTGACGCTGCCGCAAGCGGAGGTCAACCAGGTCAGGCATAACAGCGCGCTCGCGCACGGGCTCGCGGTGCAGGCGGTGCGGGCGCACGGCCGCCCCGGCACCAGGGTCGGGCCGGCCGAGAATATCGACGTCTGCGTTCCCGCAATCGACACGCCCGAGCATGTCCGTGCGGCCGAGATCGCGCTACGCGAGATGAATGCCGGTTATCTCAACGTCATCATGACCGGCCGGTATACCGACGCCTTCCTGAAATACGCCGGCGCCGATGCGCCGAAATACACCGACGCCGAGCTGAAGATCATCTCCTCGCCGGTCGACTTCCTCGGCCTCAACATCTACGCGCCACAGAACTATGTGCTGCCTTCCGACCAGGGCGCGGGCTTCATGCCGCTGCCGATCCCGAAATCGTTCCCGCACATGAACTCGAACTGGCTCCGCGTCGCGCCGGAGACGATCTACTGGGTGCCGAAGCTGGCCGCAAAGATTTGGAAGACGGATGCGATCTACATCAGCGAGAACGGCACCTCCGGCGACGATGTGATAACGCCCGACGGCAAGATCTACGACACCGACCGCATCATGTACCTGCGCAACTATCTCGCGCAGCTCCAGCGCGCCACCGCCGAGGGCGTGCCGGTGCGCGGCTACTTCCTCTGGAGCCTGCTGGACAACTTTGAATGGGTGTTCGGGCTCAACAAGCGTTTCGGGCTCTATCACGTCAATTTCGACACGCAGGTGCGCACGCCGAAGCTCAGCGCGACCTTCTACCGCAACGTGATCGCGAAGAACGCGGCGGGGGCGTAGCTTTCTCTCGCTCTCCCGGATTTTCCGCCGCGCGTAAAATCCGACCTCTTCCCGCAGGCGGGGCGGGGTGACGCAAGATCGCGCGGCCACGGCCGTTTAGCCTGACAGGCCAATCGCTTCACCGGTATCACCGCGCCCCATGCGGAACCCGCGCTTCTACTGTGCATGGGGTTGTTTTTCAGTTTTTGCAAGGAGGCCGCGCGGCACCGCACGTTGACTCCACTCTTCCCCTTATTCAGAAACGACATCAACACCCATAAACAAGAGGACAACGCCAATGGCTGACGCGCTGATCATCGATGCCTGCCGGACCCCGCGGGGCCTCGGCAAGGCCGGCAAGGGAGCACTCTCGGGCATTCATCCGCAGCAGCTCGGCGCGACCGTGCTGCGCGCGCTCGCCGATCGCACCGGCATCGACACCGCCGATGTCGACGACATCGTCTGGGGCTGTAGCGCGCAGGTCGCGACCCAAAGCGGCGACCTCGGCCGCATGTCGGCGCTCGATGCCGGCTACGACGTGCGCGCCAGCGCGGTGACGCTGGATCGTTTTTGCGGAAGCGGCATCACCAGCGTCAACATGGCGGCGGCCTCGATCATGTCGGGCACCGAAGACCTCGTCATCGCCGGCGGCTGCGAGATGATGTCGATGGAAGGACGCCGCGGCGGCGGTCCGATGATGATGGACTCCGGCAATCTGCGCCTGCGTGCGCGGCATCCGCAATCGCATCAGGGCGTCTGCGCCGACGCGATCGCGACGCTGGAAGGCATCACGCGAAGCGACGTCGACGCGCTCGGTCTCGAAAGCCAGAAGCGCGCAGCGCAGGCGATTGCCGGCGGCCACTTCAAGAAGAGCCTCGTGCCCGTGCATCGCGAGGACGGCAGCCTCGCGCTCGACCATGAGGAGTATCCGCGGCCGCAGACCACGATGGAAGGGCTGAGCGCATTGAAGCCCGCATTCCCCGCGATCGCCGACTATGCGCTCGACGACAAGGGGACGACCTATCGCGGTCTGATCCTGCAGAAATATCCGGACCTGAACATCGACTTCATGCATCACGCCGGCAACTCGTCCGGCGTCGTCGACGGTGCTGCCGCGATCCTGCTCGCATCGCCCGCTTATGCCAGCGCGCACGGCCTGAAGCCGCGCGCTCGCGTCGTCGCGATGGCCAATATGGGGGACTCGCCGACCCTGATGCTGAACGCGCCGGTGCCGGCCACGCGCAAGGTGCTGACGAAGGCGGGGCTCTCCATCGACGACATCGACCTGTTCGAGATCAACGAGGCCTTTGCGGTGGTGGCGGAAAAGTACATCCGCGACCTCAAGCTCGACCGCGCCAAGGTCAACGTCAATGGCGGCTCGATCGCACTCGGCCATCCCATCGGCGCCACCGGCTCGATCCTGATCGGCACCGTGCTCGACGAGCTCGAACGGCGCGACCTGAAGCGCGGTCTCGTCACCATGTGCGCCGCCGGCGGCATGGCTCCGGCCGTCATCATCGAGCGCGTCTAGCCTTATTTTTCAGGGTGAATCGCGACCGGCCTTTCACAAAGAGGCCGGTCGTCGCTTGTCGAAAGCAGCGAATCAGCTTTAGCAAGGCGGCGTGCGGGCCTTTGAAACAAGGCAAAAACCGCTGCCGGAGGCTCCTTCCGCTCTGGAAGCCGCTGAAAAGCAGGGTTTTTTGCCTCAGAGGGCCAAAAAAGCCCGTAAAATCGCGACAAAACTGTGCAGAAGGCTCTGGGCCTTCAACGGTTGGTCTAATATGCAACCGGCAACGAATCAGAGGAGACACGATGCCAACCCAAATGTCCAAATCGCAGCTGATCGAAAAGATTGCGACCGCCACCGAGCTTTCCAAGCGCGACGTCAAGAGCGTCATGGAGACGCTGACCGACGTCGGTCACAAGGAGCTCAAGAAGAACGGCCTGTTCCTGGTGCCGGGCTTCGCCAAGTTCGTGGTCATCAAGAAGCCCGCGACCAAGGCGCGCAAGGGTACCAACCCGTTCACGGGTGAAGAGATGATGTTCAAGGCCAAGCCGGCCCGGAAGATCGTCCGCGCCCGCCCGGTCAAGGCCGCCAAGGACGCGGTGGGCTAACAACGCAAAGGCCCCCTCGGCTAGGAGGGGGCCTTTTGTTTGGGGCTGCCGCGAGGGCTTGAGACGGAGGGCTCAACCCTTGCGGCGCTTCACCCGGACCGGAACGGGCTGAAGCCGCGGCCCTGGTGCCGCCAGCGCATCGCGAACCCGGTCGATCGCACGGTCGAGCAGCTGACGCAGCCGCTGCGTCTTCCGCGATCGCCTCGCTTTTTCCAGCAGTTTCTTCATCGCCTTCACTCCGCCGCTTCGACCTTGGCATCAGCCGGCTCGAGCGCTGCGGCGATGGCCTCATCGACGCGCTCCAGCCAGATGAATTCGAGGTTGTCCCGCGCGCTCTTCGGGATGTCGTCGTAGTCCCGCTTGTTGCGTGCCGGCAGCATCACCCGCTTCAATCCAGCGGCGGCCGCAGCCACCACCTTCTCCTTGATGCCGCCGACCGGCAGCACCAGGCCGCGCAGCGAGATCTCGCCGGTCATCGCGGTGTCGCTGCGCACCGTGCGATTGGTGAGCAGGGACGTCAACGCCGTGAACATCGCAACGCCCGCGCTCGGTCCGTCCTTCGGGGTTGCGCCCGCCGGCACGTGAACGTGGATGTCGCTCTTCTCGAACACCGACGGATCGATGCCGAGCTGCGTGGCCTTGCTCTTCACCAGCGTCATCGCAGCCTGCACGCTCTCGCGCATGACGTCGCCGAGCTGGCCGGTCAGGATCATGCCGCCCCGGCCGGGCACGCGCGAGGCCTCGATGAACAGGATGTCACCGCCGACCGGCGTCCAGGCGAGCCCGGTGGCGACGCCCGGAATGCTGGTCCGCTGCGCAATCTCGCCCTCGAAGCGCGGCTGGCCGAGCACGGTGGCGATGTCCTTCGGGCTCACCACGACCTTGGCAGCCGTGCCCTCGGCGATTTGCACCGCGGCATGGCGGAACACCTTGCCGATTTCGCGCTCGAGGTTGCGCACGCCGGCCTCGCGGGTGTAGCCCTTGACGACCAGCTTCAACGCCTCTGGCTCGATCTCGGCCTGCTCGGCCGTCAGGCCGTTGGCCTCGAGCTGACGCCGCACCAGATAGCGCTTCGCGATCTCCAGCTTCTCCTCTTCGGTGTAGCCGGCGAGGCTGATCAGCTCCATGCGGTCCAGCAGCGGACCCGGAATCTGGTCCAGCATGTTGGCGGTCGCGATGAACACCACGCGCGACAGGTCGAACGGCACGGCCAGATAGTTGTCCCGGAACGTCCCGTTCTGCTCGGGGTCGAGCACCTCCAGCATGGCGGCCGAGGGATCGCCCTGCACGCCACGGCCCATCTTGTCGATCTCGTCCAGCATCATGACGCAGTTCCGCGTGCCGGCCTTCTTGATGCCCTGGATGATGTTGCCGGGCAGCGCGCCGATATAGGTGCGCCGGTGACCGCGGATCTCGGCCTCGTCATGCACGCCGCCGAGGCTGACGCGCACGAAGGGGCGATCCATCGCGCGTGCGATGGACTGGCCGAGCGAGGTCTTGCCGACGCCGGGCGGGCCGACGAAGCACAGGATCGGCGCCTTGCCATGCGGAGCGAGCTTGCGCACCGCCAGATATTCGATGATCCGGCCCTTGATCTTCTCCAGGCCGAAATGATCGGCATCCAGGATGCGACGCGCTTCCGTGATGTCGATCGGCTTCTCCGCGGGCAGCGCCCAGGGCAGCTCGATCAGCCAGTCCAGATAGGTGCGGACCATGCCGGACTCACCGGCAGCCTCGGGCATGCGCTCGTAGCGGCGCAGCTCCTTCTTGGCGTGCGCGTCCGCTTCCGGCGGCATGTTGGCCTTGGCGATGGCAGCCGTCAGCTCGGCGACCTCGGCCGCCTTGCCGTCGCCTTCGCCGAGCTGGCGCTGGATGGTCGCCATCTGCTCGCGCAGGATCGCCTCGCGCTGCCGCTCGTCGAAGGAGGCCTTGGTCTTCTGGCCGATCTCGTTGGAGATGCGCAGCACCTCCAGCCGTTCGGCCAGATGCTTCGACACCTTCTCGACGCGCAAGGCGAGGTCGATGGTCTCCAGCACCTCCTGCTTGTCCTGCGGCTTGATGTCCATGAACGAGGTCGCCAGGTCCGCCAGCGCGCCGGGCGCGGTGGTGCTCTGGAACATCGCGACCAGCTCGGGCGGCGCCTGCGGCAGCAGCTCGACCGCCTCGATGGCCTGGCGCTGCAGATTCAGCGCGCGCGCCTCGATCTCGGGCGAGCTCGTGGTCGGCTCGGGGATCTGCTGGAAACGCGCGGCCAGGAACGGTGTTCCCGGCAGGAAGTCGAGGATGCGGGCGCGCTGCACGCCCTGGCAGACGATGTGATGCGTGCCGTCGGGCGCAGTGATGTAGCGCACGATGTTGGCGATGGTCGCGACCCGGTAGAGATCATCAGGCCCGGGCTCCTCGATCTCGGGGCTGCGCTGCAGGACGATGCCGACCGGCCGCTGCTCGCGCAGCGCCTGCTGCGCGGCGGCAATGGACTTCGCCCGGCCGATCGCGATCGGCGCGATGGCGCCGGGAAACAGCGCCATCTCGCGCACCGGGATGACGATCAGCGCGTCTTCGGGAATCTTCACGTCGGACTCGGTGGAATTGGTCTGTGCGTTATTCATCTGTTCGGTGGCCATGATCGACCTCAGGATTTGGCGAGGCGCAGCGCGACGCAGCCGTCCATCACGAAGCGGCTGATGGCGTAGCGGCCAACGGGAAGCGCGATGCGCCGCTCGAAGCGGCCCTGCGGCAGCTCGAGCCGGTGGATGCGGGCGTTGCGAAGCTCCGGCGGAAGCGTGCGCTGGCCGGAGATGACGAGGACGCCGTCGAGGATCACCGTCTCGACATTATCGGGATTGACGCCGGGAAGCGCGACCAGGATCAAAAGCTCATGCTCGGTTTCGAGCACGTCGATCGGCGGCTCCCAGCAGGCTTCCTGACGGCCGAACTGCTGCCGCAGCCGTTCGGCGCGGGTCAGCGAGTCCAGGGCTTCGGACAGCATCCAGTCGAGGGGATTTTTGGGTTGCATGGCAAAACTCGGGGAAGGCGCTGCGGTTGGAAAACGAGCATATGGGGACGGTTCCCCAAAATTCCAGCATCGCGCGTTTGGAGCATGCCTGGCCTCTCCAACCGGAAGAGGCCCTTGTCGTCGCACGCTTCGACGCCGCGGGGATATTCCGCGGCATCGAAGGCAACAGTAGGGCGCGTCGCGCCGATCAGGCCGCGGCGCGGTACTCCTCTTCCGCTTCGAGGTTGATGACCGAGGTCGCGAGCTCGGTCAGCGTGTGATCGGTCGCCTCTTCCTCGTCCAGTGTCTCCTGGAGCAGCCTTGCCGCGTCCGGCATGCCGAGCTCCTCGGCCCAGGTGCGCAGCGTGCCGTAGCGGGAGATCTCGTAGTGCTCGACGGCCTGAGCGGCCGCGAGCAGGCCGGCGTCGAGGGCAGGGGCGTTCTTGAAATCCTTCATGATCTCGGCGCCCTCGTCGGTGATGCCGTTGATCGCTTCGCAGGGCTTGCCGCGGGCCGGCTTGCCCAGCATCTTGAAGATCTGGTCGAGCCGTTTGACCTGGCCCTGCGTCTCGCGCAGATGCTTGTTGAAGGCGGCGGCAAGGTCCTTGGAATGCGCCGCCTTGGCCATCTTGGGTAGCGTCTTGATGATCTTGTTCTCGGCGTAATAGATGTCCTTCAGCGTCTCCAGGAACAGGTCGCTCAACATCTTCGGTGCCTGACGCGGACGGCGCGCCGCGGTCTTTTTCGCGTTCGCACGTTTCTTCGCTCGTTTAGCCATAAATCCTCCTCTTGAGGCGACACGGGAAGGGCGATGCCTTCCTCAATCCTCGCGCGACCAAGACTCTGCGAGGGCAAATGTTCCTCGCGAAGACCTCCTCCAGCGGTTATGGATTGCGGCTGCACCTGGCGTGAGACCCACCCGCATGCTCGACTTCGCCCTGTCCGCCTTCGTGACGCTGCTGCTGGTGGTCGACCCCGTCGGCCTTGCGCCGGCCTTCCTGGCCGCGACCGGAGGCATGCCCGACAAGATCAAGCGTACGATCGCGCTGCGCGCGCCGCTGATCGCGGCTTCGATCCTGGTGGTGATCTCGCTGGCCGGAAACTGGCTGTTGCGCCAACTCGGGATCGGCATCCCCGCCTTCCAGATCGCCGGCGGGCTGCTGCTGTTCGGCGTCTCCTACCAGATGATCTTCGGCGACCGTCCGCATCGCGAGGCGCGCGAGGCCGACAAGGCGACCTCGGAACATGCTTCCGACGTCGCGGTGTTTCCGTTGGCCATCCCGATGATGGCCGGTCCCGGCGCGATCGCGACCACGCTGCTGCTGACGGGCAATGCCGGCTATGGGGCCAAGCTCGCGATCATCATCGCGGTCGTCGTCTCCGTCTGCCTGCTCTGCATGCTGTGCTTCGTCTCCGCGAGCCTGATCGCGCGCACCCTCGGGCGCACCGGAAATGCCGTGCTCTCACGCGTCCTCGGCATGCTGCTCGCAGCCTATTCGGTGCAGTTCGTGATCAACGGAATCGCGGCCGTCCGGGCGAGCTTTTCGTAAACCTGCGACAATCTGCTAATATACTGATTTTACAATTGGTTTCTTGATGTAACGGTACAGCCGGCAAGGCAGCAGCCAATCCCGGCCGCTTTCTCTTGCACTGCCATATAGCTTTGACGTACTCCCGGTCTAACAAAGGTCCATCGTCAAGAAGTCGAGAAGAAACCGAGATATCGATGACAGCGGACGAGCTCGCAAAGAGACAGGCCATCATCGACGCGTGCCGCCGTATGAACGCGCTCGGCATCAACCAGGGTACCTCAGGCAATATCAGCGTCCGGCATGTGGACGGGCTTCTGGTCACGCCGACCAGCGTGCCCTATGACGCCATGACGCCCGACCAGATCGTGTTCATGGCGATGGACGGCTCCCATGCCCCCGGTCAGAAGCCGTCCAGTGAATGGCGCTTCCACCGCGACATCCTGAAATCGCGGCCCGACGTCAACGCCGTCGTCCACGCCCATCCGACCTATTGCACCATCCTGGCGATCATGGGCATGGAGATTCCGCCCGTGCACTACATGATCGCAGCCGCCGGTGGTGACAGTATCCGTTGCGCACCCTATGCCACCTTCGGAACGACGGAACTGTCCGAGCATGCGCTGCGGGCGCTGGAGGGCCGGCTCGCCTGCCTGCTCGACCATCACGGCATGATTGCGGTCGGCAAGACGCTGGACAAGGCGATGTGGCTCGCCGTCGAGGTCGAGACGCTGGCGCGGCAGTATCACGGCTGCCTCCAGATCGGAAAACCGCCGCTGCTGTCGAGTGCCGAGATCGAACGTGTCCGCCAGCGCATGGCCGGTTACGGCATGTCGGAAGGGTAGGGCGGGCAAAAAGGTGTTCGCGCGGATCAGACACATCACCGATCGCAAGGGATCGAACCGCGTCATGGTTCGCCTGCGCGCGCTCTTGCGCAGCAACGAGTTCTACCTGATCCCGCTGGCGCTCGTGATCGGCACGTTTACCGGTGCCATCGTGACGCTGATGGCCGAGATCGCGCAGATTGCCCATATGATGATCTACGGCATTCCCGTCGACGTTCGCCTATCCGCGCACGCCCGGGTCAGCCCCTGGGCGGCCCTGATCGCGCCCGCGCTCGGCGGACTGGCGCTCGGTATCATGGAGTGGTGGCGGCGGCGGCTGAAGATCTCCAACGCGGTCGACCCGATCGAGGCGAACGCGCTACGCGGCGGCAATCTGTCGATGCGCGACAGCATGGTGGTGTCGAGCCAGACGCTGATCTCGAACGGCTGCGGCGCCTCGGTCGGCCTCGAGGCCGGCTACACCCAGATCGGCTCGGGGATCGCCTCATTGCTCGGCAAGTTCTTCAATCTGCGCCGCAACGATTTGCGCCTGATCGTCGGTTGCGGCGCCGCTGCTGCGATCGCAGCGGCGTTTGGCGCGCCGATCACCGGCGCCTTCTATGCCTGCGAGCTGATCGTCGGCGTCTATTCAGTCGGCAGCGCCGCGCCTATCCTGGCGGCCTCGCTTGCTGGCGCGCTGACCGCGCAATGGCTCGGCGGCGCGCCGTACTCTATCGAAATACCGAAGGTCAGCGCGGTCGGCGTCGAGCAATATCTGGCATTGATCGGGCTTGCGCTCATTACCAGCGGCGTCGGCATCGCCGTGATGCGGTCGTCTTCGATGTTCGAGCGCCTGTTTGTCTGGCTGCCGGTCTGGCTGCGCCCGGTGATCGGCGGCCTTATCGTCGGCAGCTTTGCCATCGTCACGCCGCAGGTGCTCGCGGCCGGCCACGGCGCCATGGTGCTCGATCTCTTTCACGACATGACGATCGGCCTGATCGCGCTGATCATCGCCCTGAAGGTGACGGCCTGCCTGATCTCGCTCGCCTCGGGTTTCCGTGGCGGTCTGTTCTTTGCCTCGTTGTTCGTCGGCAGCCTGATCGGAAAGTTCTTCGCTGCGGTTCTTTTGCTCATCAGCCCGGAATTCGTGATCGACCCGCTGGTCGCGATGCTGACGGGTATGGCGACGCTCGGCGTCGCCATCGTTGGCGGCCCCTTGACCATGTCGTTCCTCGTGCTGGAAATGACCCGCAATGTCGACGTTACCGCCGTGGTGCTGGCCGGCTGCATCGTCACCTCGATCTGCGTCCGCTTCATGTTCGGCCATTCCTTCTCGACCTGGCGCCTGCATCTGCGCGGCGAGACCATCCGCAGCGCCAACGACGTCGGCTGGCTGCGCAACCTCACGGTCGAGCGGCTGATGCGCTCCGACGTCGGCAAGGTGCCATCGACCACGACGATCGCCGCCGTGCGCGGTGAATTCGCGCTGGGCTCGCGGCCCGGCATCGTCATCGTCAACAATGCCGACGAATATGTCGGCCTCGTCCTGCTGCCCGACCTGTTCTCCAGCGATCTCGACAGCATCGCCGACGACATCCAGGTGATCGAGCTCGCCCGCCTGACCGAGATCGTGCTGATCCCGGAAATGAACGTGAAGTCGGCGATGGCCGTGTTCGACGAGGCGGAAGCCGAGATGCTGGCGGTGGTCGATTCCACCGACAGCCGCAAGGTGGTCGGCTTCCTCACCGAGACGTTTGCCCGCCGCCGCTATGTCGAGGAGATCGACAAGGCAACGCGCGGCGTGCTCGGGGCGCTGTCGTAGGATCACTCCCGCAGGCGCAATCATGGAAGCGGGACGGCGTGCTTCGTGCGCCGCCGTCCGCGCCGGCTATCAGCCTGGTTGAGATGGGGAAGCGACGACGCACGCTACGATCCGTCGGACCAGTGGCAGCACCATCAGCAGCGTGGGAAAGGCAACGAGCCATGACAGCGCCCAGGCGCCCGGCCAGGTCGCGAGGAACGCCGGCGTCGCGCCGAGGCTCCGGAGCGTCGAAATGACCGACACCACGGCCGTCATGAGGATGGACAGCACAAATGGCATCACGATCGGCGCATAGCGCGCCGGCAGTTTGCGAACCGCAATCATCTGATTTCTCTTGAGGAAAAGGACGCGTCAGTCACGTTGAACCTGCGAAAATGCATCGATCCCGACGGCGTCGGTTGATGCGTTGGTTCACGTAAAACGCTTACGGCGACCGAAAAACGGCGCGGCTGTTCATTATCCGCTCAGGTTGAGTGGTTCAAGCTGGATCTGGTCGTTCGGTTTACAATCGTTCGAAGCGTGGCAGATTGCCGCGATCACGAAACTTTTCAGTGGTTTGCACGTTGTGGATCGTTTCATATTTTGACTTTGGACAAGAACAAAGGACGCCGAGATGCGCGATAGGCCCGTAAATTCAAGGTTCGGCCGCAACACCGCACTGGCCGCGTTTGCGAGTCTGGCTCTGGCGACAGCTTCCGTCTCGCCCTCGTCTGCGGCGCCGGCCGGTTCGCCGACCGGTTCGCCGACCGTCAGCGCGGACTCTGCGACGTCAAGCAGATCCGTTGCGACCGATTTCAGCGCCGCCCGGCGCCACCGCTACTATCGCCGGGGTCCAAATGCGGCAGGGCTTGCCTTCATGGGCGTGGCGGCAGGTCTGATCGGAGGTGCGATCGCAGAGAGCCGGCGCCAGGAGTACTACGAGAATCGCTATTATGACGGCCCGGGTCCTTACTATGGCGGTCAGGGATATTATGGCGGCGGTCCCTATTACGGTCCGCGTGGCTACTATCAGCCTTATTAGGCACCTGTTCTCGCCGTAGCCCGGATTGCACGGAGCGTGTCATCCTGCGGCGCTTCGCGCCGACCCGTTGGCTCCGTCCGGGCTACGCGTCTCTGTGTTGCCCGACGGGTAAAACACCCGGCGGGCTGTCAACCCGCGCGCTATGAGACGAGCTAGCGACATTGAACGGCATGCTCGGGCTGTCGGAACAAGTTAGTTCGGTGTAGGATGGTGTCGCGAAGGAGAATTCACCCACGTATGGGATGAATGAGCCGCGCCATGGAAGACGCGCCATGGAAGAGAAATCTCCTCAAATGAGATTGGCACAGCCGCGGGGGACTGTGCTGACGAATATGGCCGTCGCAGCGTTGATAATTGCTGCGCTCTATTTCGGTCGTGAAATTTTTGTCCCCTTCGCGTTAGCAGTTCTCCTGAGTTTCGTTATGGCGCCCTTCGTGATGCGCTTACGTTCCTGGCGAATTCCGCGCACGATTTCTGTGCTGGTGGTCGTCTTCATCGGATTCTCGATCATATTTAGTCTAGGCGGTCTTATGGTTTCGCAGGCGACCCGGCTCGCCACCAAGCTGCCAGGCTATCAACAAACATTGAGTGACAAGATCGAAAGCCTGCGCGGCTTAATGGGCGGCGGCTCTGGAACATTGGAGCAGGCGTCGACAGTTCTGAAAGAATTGAAGACAGAGTTGCAGAATCGAGATGGGGCCGGTCGACCTACTGACGGCGAACTCACCAGACAGCCCTCAGACAAGCCGATACCCATACCCGTTGAGGTAAGGCAACCCGATCCTGGTGCTCTGTCGACGTTTGGCGCAATCATCCAGCCACTGATTTCACCTTTAACGACGACAGGGATCGTCGTGATCTTTGTTGTCTTTGTCCTGCTGCAACGGGAAGATCTGAGGAATCGGCTTGTTCGACTGGCCGGATCCGCGGATATTCAACGCACGACTGCGGCCCTGGACGACGCCGGTAAGCGTCTGAGCAAGCTCTTTCTTACCCAGATCGCGTTCAATGGCGTGTTCGGTCTTGCAATAGGCTTAGGTCTTGAATTCATCGGTGTCCCCTCGGCTCCGCTATGGGGGCTGATCGCGATGATTATGCGATTTGTACCGTATATCGGTGCATTGATATCTGCGGTATTCCCTCTCATTCTCGCGGCGGCGGTGGGCACGGGCTGGCAGATGCTGATACTTACGGCGGCATTGTTCGTCGTGCTTGAGTTGCTCGCAGGACAGGTCCTCGAACCCTTGATTTTTGGGCATAGCTCGGGTCTTTCCCCGATTGCAATTATCCTGTCCGCGTCATTCTGGACGTGGCTTTGGGGGCCGGTCGGACTGGTGTTGGCCACGCCCTTAACAATTTGTCTCGTCGTCCTTGGGCGGCATGTCGATCGCCTCAAATTTCTTGACGTTATGCTTGGCGACCGACCACCGCTGACGCCGCCGCAACTGGCTTATCAACGAATGCTGGCGGGAGATCCCATTGAAGCGGTGGAACAGGCACATGAATACCTGAATGACTCGTCGCTTGAGAATTATTATGACGACATCCTCTTGAAAGGCCTGAGACTCGCGGAGGCCGACCGTCAATTGGGTCACCTCGATCAGGACCGATTAAATCGGGTAGTCTCAACGGTGGAAGAATTGGTCGCTGAGCTGGGGGCACGCCATGACGTGGAAGCAACAGGACCCAGTTCCCCGAATCTAAGCTCAAGCCCCGGAGCTGCCATTACATTCGAGCGAGCAGGCTCCGAGCACGCTTTGATTCCGGAGCCGCCGACCTCGTCTATTTCGGTCGTTTGCATCCCTGGTGCCGGGCGACTCGATGAGGCGACGGCGCTTGTGCTGGCGCAGCTTCTGCGGTACCGCGGGATTCAGGCAATTGCGGAAAAGGCTGATGCTTCATCAATGTCGAAATTGCTTTCGCTCGAATTGGCGAACACCGCGCTTGTATGCGTCTGCTATCTGAGTCAGCCGTCCACCGCCAAGATTCAGCACGTCGTTCGAGGGCTCAGTAAAAGGATTGGCGCAACCCGTATCCTGTTCGCTTTGCTGGGAACGGGAGCCGCAGAAACGGTGGGAAACGCTTCCAACGCGTTGGTAGCAAGCGGGTCGTTCGGTGCAGCCTTGGAAGCAGTCGTTCACGTGACCTCTGCGCAACCTGATGCGTCGGATCAGGCGAAGGCAGCTGCTCCGGCGTAAAAACGAATATTTTGCTCCTCTGGATTGCCGGGCGTCGCAGAGCGACCATCCGCATCGGTCACCGGGTCCTGTGGAGAGCAAAAGGATTGGCGGGGACCGCGCGACGGTGACCCTTGCGAATATTTGCCATCGCGCATTCCCGATTTTATTTAATACGAACCGGTAGACAAACGGCGGGCGCGATGTGGCGAATGCCGTAATCCGAGGACCGTAAGTGCAGCCCGTTTTGGCGCAAACCGCACATTTGGCCGGACCCAAAAGCTTCAGCAGGGACAATAGCGATCATCGCGACACGCGCGTGGAATGTCCACTCACGCCTCACAAGCAAAACTTTCAGTTTGCACGGCCGCCATGACCCTTTGACCTAGGTCAATACTCTCAATGTGGGTTTACCTTGGAAGTAGCAACTATCGGAGCGACCGCACTCTTCGCCTGTATCTTCTGCGTAACGCCGATATCGCTCGTATGTCGCGCAAGGGAAACGTGTGGTTGTCTGTGGCAAGCAGCCTGAGCTAATCACGCAAGGAGGAGCTGTACATGGGTATCCTTGACGAGTTACTGGGCGGTGGGCAACGCCAGAAAGAGTATCGGGATTTCGTTGATCGATACGAACAAGGAAATCCGTCGGAGGGTTATTCCGATCAAGAGGTTCTCAAACGGTATGGTGATGTGTCACACGCCGTGCCGTCTGACCAGTACGCGCAGGCAGCGATAGAAGCGTTGGGCAAGCTTTCGCCGGAAGAACGGGCGGCGTTCGTGAAGATGCTGCAGGAGCGAGCCGCCGCGCGCGGCGTGGCGCTACCGGGACAAGTGGCCCCCGAACCGAAGGAACTGGGCGAGGTGCTCACCGATCTGCATGGGAGGCCCGGTCAGCTCCGGGATATCCTCGCCAGTGGCGATGCCCAGCCTCACGAGCAAGCCCAACCGTCGAACCCGATCATCGACATACTTGCGTCCCCGCAGGCAAAGGCCGTGCTCGCGGGGATCGCGGCCATGGTGGTCAAGCGTGTCATGCAGGGTTCATCCCGAACCGCGTAGCGCATGCGAGGCCCGCAGCCAAAGTCCGGTTGGGGTCATTCGGTTGACCTACCGGCAAGTCCGGGCAAGGTTCGCTATGCCGCCAAAAAAGCGGAAGCGAGTTATCCTGTCGCGACGCAACAGGAATGAACACGATGACCGAGAGCGACGGCCCGTCCATCGCCAAAGGTTCTGCGACTGTCAGCGCGTCGGCCATTGGTGCGTCTGCAGCACTCGCTGTCATCGCCCGGCTTGACCGGGCGATCTAGCATTCCAGAGACGGCTGTGATTGAGCCGAGAGGTCGCGGCGTACTGGATTCCCCGCCTGCGCGGGGAATGACAATGGCACTTGGAGGACGCCGCCGCTGCCTCATACTTCGTCATTGCGAGCGCGGCGATGCAATCCAGAATCCCTCCGTGGAAAGACTCTGGATTGCTTGGCTGCGCTCGCAATGACGGAGTATGAGGCAGCGAGCGCCACAACTCCCTCTCGTGCCCCGGACGCAGCGCAGCGCTCTTGCGGTGTGCTGCAGAGCCGGGGCCCATGTCTCCGCATTCTACTCTCCGCATTGTACCGTGTCGCTTTCTGGGTCCCGGCTCTGCGCAGCAACGCTTGCGCGTTGCAGCGCGTCCGGGACACGAGAGACGTCGCAGCAACCGCGTTCTACGCCCGCATCACCGCCCCGCCGGTGCCGACAGCGCGCCGTTGGCGTAGCGCTGCCAGTCGGGTGTGCTCGGCTGCGACGGCCAGAACGCGTTGGAGTCGCGGACCGACTGGGTGATCGGGGCGGGGTGTGCCTTGCTTCTGTGGTGGTCGCTCGCGGCGGCGGCGGTCTGGATGGTGGCGGCGGCAATCAGGGTGGCGCCGTGAATGGCAAAGGTCTTTCGCATGGTTGTTTCTCCCGTGACGGCGATTCAGGCTGTGAGAAAAATGTCGCCTGTGTTCGCGGTCGTGGCTGACATGGCGATGTGTCCTGCCGGATATCAGCCGGGCCGGTTTCACGATCCGAAGCGTGGCCATCACGTTGGGGCGAGCAAATTTTCTAGCGCCGGCCAAATATTCGGCAATCGCGCCCGCAGCGCCGGTGGACTTGCCCCCGGCAATCCGGTTCAATGAGGCAAATTGAGTTCTCAGGCGACAACGATGTCGAAATATCTGCTGGTCCTTCTCCTGATCGCCTCGCCGGCGGCCGCGCAGGTTAAGCTCACGCCAAAGACCTCGGCAGCGCATCCAGACCCCTGCGCCCCGATCGGGCGGACCGCGGACGGCAAGCTGGTCTACTCCATGAAATGCGAGAATCTGCCGGCGCCGCCTCCACCTCCGCCACAGGCGGAACTGAAGGAGGCGCCCCCTTCGGCCGCGCCCGCCGCCGACCCCGAGCCGGAGGTGCGGCGGAGTGGTATTTTCGGCTGGTCCTACGACCGCAGATGACGGGCCGCGCCACTTGCGCGAAGCCCGATGGAATGCTCTTTGCTTGAAAATTCCCCGTGGGCCTTTGGCCCCCGATCCAGAGAGATGAGATGAGCAAACTCGTTATCCGCGCCGGCGACTTCACCTTCGATGCCCGCTTCGAGGAGCAACTGGCGCCCAAGACCGTCGCTGCGTTCCGCAAGGCGCTGCCGTTCGAAAGCCACATCATCCATGTGCGCTGGAGCGGCGAGGGCGTCTGGATGCCGCTCGGCGATCTCGATTTCGGCGTCGGCTACGAGAACCACACCAGCTATCCCGCGCCGGGTCAGATCATCCTCTATCCCGGCGGCATCAGCGAGACCGAGATCCTGCTCGCCTATGGCGGCGTACACTTCGCCAGCAAAATGGGCCAGCTCGCCGGCAACCATTTCATCACGCTGACCTCGGGCCTCGAGAATCTTGCGACCCTCGGCAAGAGCGTGCTCTGGAAGGGTGCCCTGCCGATCCGCTTCGAGGAAGTCTGAGTGACGGATACTCGCTACCCGCGCGATCTCCGCGGTTACGGCCGCAACCCGCCGCATCCGCAATGGCCTGACAACGCGCGGGTCGCGGTGCAGTTCGTCGTCAACTTCGAGGAAGGCGGCGAGAACAACATCTTGCACGGCGATCGCGCCTCGGAAGCGTTTCTGTCCGACGTCCTCGGCGCGCAGCCCTGGCCGGGCCAGCGCCACGCCAATATCGAGTCGATGTTCGAATATGGCTCGCGCGCCGGCTTCTGGCGGCTGTGGCGGATGTTCAACGAGCGGAAGTGGCCGACCACCGTGTTCGGCGTTGCCACTGCGCTGAAGCGGAATCCGGAGATTGTCGCGGCGATGAAGGAGTCAGGCTGGGACATCGCGAGCCACAGCCTGAAATGGATCGAGCACAAGGACATGACCGAGGCGCAGGAGCGTGCCGAGATCGCCGAGTCCATTCGCGTCCACACCGAGGCGACGGGCTCGCGGCCGCTCGGCTGGTACACCGGGCGCTCCTCGATCAACACCAACCGCCTGTTGATGGAGGAGGGCGGCTTCCTCTATCTCTGCGACTCCTATGCCGACGATCTGCCCTATTGGGTCAAGGGCGCGAACGGCAAGCAGCTCATCATTCCCTATACACTTGACGCCAACGACATGCGCTTCATCAACCCGCAGGGGTTTGCCGAAGGCGAGCAGTTCTTCACCTATCTGAAGGACGCCTTCGACGTGCTCTATGCCGAGGGCGAGACCGCGCCGAAGATGATGTCGGTGGGGCTGCACTGCCGTCTTGCCGGCCGGCCCGGCCGTGCCGCGGGACTGATCCGCTTCCTCGACTATATCGGCAAGCACGATCGCGTCTGGGTGCCGACGCGGCTCCAGATCGCGCAGCACTGGCACGACAAGCATGCGCATCTTGCCGCCGACGCATTCGAGATCGGGTGAGGACGATGGCGCAAATCTCGCTCGCCGATCTCAATGCTGCTGATAAGGCCGGCTTTATCGCGGTCCTTGCCAACGTCGTCGAATATTCACCGTGGATTGCGGAGAAACTTGCCGGGCAGCGGCCGTTCGCCGGTATCAACCAGTTGCACTCAGCGCTGATGGCAGCGATCCAGAGCGCCGAGCCCGACGTGCAGCTCGCGCTGATCCGGGCGCATCCCGATCTCGCCAACAAGACCCAGCGTGCCGCGGGGCTCACTGCGGAGTCGACCGACGAGCAGAACAGCGCCGGCCTCGACCGTCTCTCAGATGCAGAATACGCCGCGTTCGAGCGCGTCAACAACGCCTATCGCGACAAATTCGGCTTCCCCTATATCGTCTGCGTGCGCCGTCACACCAGGGATTCCGTGCTGCGCGACTTCGAGACGCGGTTGCGCAATATCGCCAAGACCGAGACGCGGCGTGCGATCGAGGAGATCGGTCGTATCTCCGCGCTGCGGCTCGATCAGCTCGTCGTCGCCGACGACAGGCTGAAAGTGCATGGCCGGCTTTCCACGCATGTGCTCGACAATCACGCCGGAAAGCCTGCAGCCGGCATCCCGGTGGAGCTCGTCGAGCTCGCGAGCCTCGGTGAGAGCCGCATCATCGCGCGCGCCGTGACCAATGCCGATGGCCGCACCGACCAGCCGCTGATCGGCGGCCGTCCGCTGCCGATCGGCCGCTACGAGCTCAAATTCAGCGTCGCCAAATATTACGCCGAGCGCAACGTGCCGCTGTCCGACCCGCCGTTCCTCGACGAGATCCCGCTGCGCTTTGCGATCAGCGAGCCGGAAAGCCACTACCACGTGCCGCTGCTGGTCACGCCGTGGAGCTACTCGACCTATCGTGGCAGTTAATTCCCAAACTTCTCGTGCAGCGCCGGAAACAGCCGGTCCGGCTTGAACGGCGGCGCCGTGAAGCGGATGCCGGTGGCATCCGCGATCGCGTTGCCGAGCGCGGCGGTGACCGGATTGTACGGGCTCTCGCTCATCGATTTGGCGCCCAGCGGCCCGATCGTGTCGGACGTCTCGGCGAAGAAGACCTCCGTGCGCGGAACGTCTGCAAAGGAGGGCAGGTGGTAGTCGCGGAATTTCGGGTTGGTGACGCGGCCGGTCGCGTCGATCACCATCTCCTCGTAGAGCGCCGCCCCGATCGCCTGCGCGACGCCGCCCTCGACCTGGCCGCGGCACTGCATGGGATTGGCGACGATTCCGGCGTCCGCCGCCTGCACGCTCCGGAGAATCTTGATCTCGCCGGTGCCCTTGTTCACGGCGACGCGAAAGCCCTGGACGTTGAAGCCGACCGAGCGCGGCGTCCCCTCGGAATTGCCGGTGCCTGCGAACGGCTGCCCGCGTTCGCGCGCGAGCTTCGCCAGCTCCGCAAAGGACATGCGCCGGACGCCGCTGACGACGGCTTCGTCGTCGAGCGTGCAGCTCGCGGCGTCGCACAGCCAGGCGCTGGCGGTTGCAGCTTTTAGCTCGGTCGCAAGCTGCATCGCTGCTGCATGCGTTGCCTTGCCCGCAACGAAGGTGCCCGCACTGCCATAGGCGCCGGTGTCGTGACCGCCATGGGCGGTGTCGGACTGGCGCAGGCGGATGCGGTCGACGGTGGTTGCGAGCGTCGTCGCCGCGATCTGCCGGTGCACGGTGCTGGTGCCGTTACCGAACTCGGCGGTGCCGACGGTGAGGTCGAAGCCGCCGTCGTCGTTGAGTACGATCATCGCATCCGCGAGATGGCCGGCCGGCGGCACCGTGTCGATCATGGTCAGCGCGACGCCGTCGCCGATCAGCCACTCCGGCGTCAGGTCCGGCTGCGGGCCGTCGGCCTGCATGGCGCGTTCGACGAGGTCGAGGCACTGGTCGAGCCCGTAGGAGCCATAGAGCACGTCATGAAATTCGGACGGCGGCGGCGACAGCATGGGATCGCCTGGTTTGACGACGTTGCGCCGGCGCATGTCGTAGGGGTTGATACCGAGCTGCCGTGCCAATTCGTCGATCGCGGCTTCGATCGCGATCTGCGTTTGGGGCAGGCCATAGCCGCGAAACGCGCCCGACGGCACCGTGTTGGTGTAGACGGCGAAGCCATCGACCTTCTTGTTCGGACAGTTGTAGACAGCGATGGACTCGGACAGCGAGTGGAACATCACGGGGCCGGCATGATTGCCGTAGGCGCCGGTGTTGGAGAGCACCTCGAGCTGGAGCGCGGTGAGCCTGCCGTCGGCATCGGCGCCGGCCTTGATGTGGACCCGCATCGGATGCCGCGTCGAGGTCGCGATGAACTGCTCCTCGCGGGTCAGCTCCAGCTTGACCGGTCGTCCGGTCTTGAGCGTAGCGAGCGCCAGAATGTCCTCGACGAACATCTCCTGCTTGCCGCCAAAGCCGCCGCCGACGCGTTCGCAGAACACGCGGACCTTGTCCATGGGGAGCCCAAAGATGTCCGACAGCGCGCGGCGGGTCAGGAACGGCACCTGCGTCGAGGTGCGGACATTGAGCACGCCTGAAGCGTCGAGCCAGGCGAGGCCGCCATGGGTCTCCAGCGCGGCGTGCTGCACGCGGTGGCTTTGGAAGGTGGCCTCATAGGTGACGGCCGACGTCGCGAGTGCCGCCGCCACGTCGCCGTATTCGCCATGGGTCTCCGCTGCGAGGTTACGCTGGGGATCGGCGATACGATTCGCGGTGGTGCGGTCAGGATGAATGACAGGTGCACCCGGCGCCATCGCCTGCTCCGGATCGATCAGCGCAGGCAGGATTTCGTAATCGACCTTCAGCCGCCGGCACGCCTCCTCGGCGGCGGCCTCGCTCTCGGCGACGACGGCGGCGACCTTCTGGCCGATGAAGCGGACGACCTCATCGAGGATGCGGGTATCCTCCGGATCCATCCAGTCCTTCTCGTGCCGCGCGGTCGAGATCAGGACCGACGGCGCATCCTCATGCGTCAGCACCGCGTGCACGCCGGGCACGCGCAGCGCGTCCGACTTGTCGATCGCGACGATTTTCGCGTAGGCGTACGGCGAGCGGAGCAGCTTGATGTGCAGCAGGTCGTCGATCTGCGTGTCGAAGGTGTAGCGCGCCTTGCCGCGCACGACATCGGGGCCAGCGGGCGCCGGAAGGCTGCGGCCGAAGGCAGCGCCGGGCTCGACGCTCTCCTCGACATTGGTCTTGCCGAGCAGTGCGTCCTCGATCGAGCGATAGCCGGTACAGCGACAGATATTGCCCTTCAGCGCCGATCCGAGGTCGGTGCGCTGCGCCTGGTTCAGCGAGGCGCACGTCAGGATCATGCCGGCGGTGCAGAAGCCGCATTGGAAGCCCTGCGCATCGAGGAAGGCCTGCTGCATCGGATGCGCGCCATGGTCGCCACCGAGCCCTTCGATCGTGGTGACGGCGCGCCCCTCGGCGCGGAACGCCGGGATCAGGCAGCTGTGCACCGGCTCGCCGTCGAGCAGCACGGTGCAGGCACCGCAATCGCCGGCATCGCAGCCCTTCTTCACGCCGAAATGGCCGAGCTCGCGCAAGAACGTGCGCAGGCACTGGCCGGCGCGCGGCTCTTGCGGGAAGGTCTTGCCGTTGACCTCGAAACTCATGATGGCGTCGCCCCCACGAGTTCGCCGCGAATCTCCTCGGCGAGCCTTAGCGTCATATGCTTGCGCCAGATCGGCTTGCCGTGGATGTCAGTGTGGTACAGATCATCCGGGATCTGCTCTGCGATCGCGTCGCGAAGCGCGCCCGCGTCCGGAGCCTTGCGAAAGGACAGCTGGATCGGTCGCACCGTCGATGCGGTCACCGACAGCGTCAGCGTGCCATCGCTATCCAGGCTGCCGATCAGAAGCGCCGCAGAGCGGCCGACCGGCGCCAGCGAGATCTGGCGAAAGGCCGTGCGGCGCTTCAGCGCGGCAACCGGGATATCGATCTGCCGGATCAGGTCGCCTGGCGTCAGGCGGTTGCGCTGGTTGCCGGTGACGAAGTCGACGACGGGTATCTTCTCTTCACCGCCGTCGGCCTTCCAGATGATGCAGACGCCGTCCAGCGCTGATGTGAGCGAGATCATCGGTCCCGCCGGCAGCGACATGCAGAGATTGCCGCCGACGGTCGCGGTCTTCCAGATCTTGAATGAAGCAAGGAAAGCCCGGCAGCACTGGCCGATCAGCGGGGCTGCGAGCCAGTCGGGCGGGCAGGCGAAACCGTCGAGCTGCGTGATGGTGCAGGTGGCGGAGATGGTGAGATGGGTGTCGGTGATCGTGAGCGCCGGCCATTTCAGGTCAGTGAGATCGATCAGCCGCTTCAGGTGGACCTGGGGCTCCGAGAACAGCCAGGTGCCACCCGCGAGCCAAGCATCACCTTCCGTCCAGGCGGGCAGTTGTGCGCGCGTTTGCGGATGGGCCACCGTCGTGATGGTATTCAAATCCATGGCTGCGCCAAAGCTTTCGCCCGGTGAATCGTGCAGATGAGTCTTGCAAGACCGGAGCCAAGTCGCAACAAGCAAGTCGTAGCATGAATGTGATCGGGCCCGCGGCCGCCTTGCCGGCCTGTCGTCAGCGGATGTGAGGAGAACCAGGATCATGAGCGACGCAAAGCCGATCTGGATCAGGGATCCCCTCGCCATCCTCGCTGACGGCGCCGAGCGCGGGATCGTGGTGAGGGATGGCCGGATTGTCGAGCTCGTGCCGGCCGGCGGCAGGCCTGCGACGGCGGATGTCGCGGTGTTCGACGCGGGCGAGCATGTCGTGCTGCCGGGCCTGATCAACACGCATCATCATTTCTACCAGACGCTGACGCGGGCGCTGCCGGCGGCGATGGACCGCGAGCTGTTTCCCTGGCTCCAGGCACTCTATCCGGTGTGGGCGAGGATGACGCCGGAATCGCTCGAGCTCGGCGTCACCGTGGCGATGTCCGAGCTCCTGCTCTCGGGCTGCACCACCACAACGGATCACCACTATGTGTTCCCGGCGGGACTCGAGGAGTCCGTCGATATCGAGGTTGCAGTCGCAAAACGGCTCGGTGTCCGGGTGCTGCTCACGCGCGGCTCGATGAACCTGTCGCAGCGCGACGGCGGCCTGCCGCCTGACAGCGTCGTACAGGACGAGGACACGATCCTCGCCGACAGCGCGCGCGTGGTCGCAAAGCATCACCAGCGCGGCCCGGATGCGATGGTGCAGATCGCGCTGGCGCCTTGCTCGCCGTTCTCGGTGACGACGTCGCTGATGCGCGCCACCGCCGATCTCGCCGACAAGCTCGACGTCCGTCTGCACACCCATCTCGCCGAGACCGAGGACGAGAACAAATTCTGCCAGCAGATGTATGGCTGCCGTCCGCTCGACTATCTCGAGCAATGCGGCTGGCTCAATGCGCGGACCTGGCTCGCTCACGGCATCTTCTTCAATGCGGAGGAGATGAAGCGGCTCGGCAAGGCGAAGACGACCATCAGCCATTGCGCGTGCAGCAACCAGATTCTGGCGTCGGGCTGCTGCCCGGTGTGCGAGATGGAGGAGGCCGGTGTCGGCATCGGCATCGGCGTCGACGGTTCGGCCTCGAACGACGGGTCGAATTTGATGCAGGAGGTGCGGGCGGCGTTCCTGCTGCAACGGGCGCGCTACGGAGTGGCCAAGGTCAGCCACAAGGATGCACTGCGCTGGGCCACCAAGGGCTCGGCAGCCTGCGTCGGCCGGCCGGAGCTGGGCGAGATCGCCGTCGGCAAGGCCGCCGATCTTGCCCTGTTCAAGCTCGACGAGCTGCGCTTCTCCGGTCACGGCGATCCGCTGGCCGCGCTGGTGCTGTGCGGGGCGCATCGGGCCGACCGGGTGATGGTGGCGGGACAATGGGCCGTGATCGACGGCGCGATCCCGGGACTGGATGTTCCCGATCTCATTCGCCGCCACGGTTCCGCGGCGCGGGCGATGCAGGTGGGATAATCCGGGCAAAAAAGAAAGAGGGGGCGACCACAAGTGCCGGGTGCTTCTGGCCACCCCCTCCGAACCTCCTCCGGGAGGAGCAGGTGATCTAGGCAATGCAAGAAGCGTGCTACTTGCCCGGAAGCTTGTCGTCGATGCCCTTGACGTAGAAATTCATGCCGAGGATCTGGCCGTCATCGAGGTGATCGCCACCTTTGCACTCGACCGGCTTGCCGTCCTGCCCAACGACCGGGCACTTGAATGGATGCAGCTTGCCCGCTGTGATCGCGGCCTGGGCATCCTCGGCGAGCTTCTTCACGTCGTCAGGCATGTTGGTGTAGGGCGCCATCGCGAACATGTGGCTGTCGAGGCCGCCCCAGCTGTCCTCGGACTTCCAGGTGCCGGCGAGCTCGGCCTTGACGCGTTCGATGTAATAAGGGCCCCAGGTGTCCAGGATCGAGGTGAGCTGGGTCTTCGGCCCGAACTTGATCATCTCGGAATCCTGGCCGAAGGCGAGCTTGCCGCGTTCGCTGGCAATCTGCATCGCCGCCGGCGAATCCGTGTGCTGCATGATTACGTCGGCGCCCTGGTCGATCAGCGCCTTGGCGGCGTCGGCCTCCTTGCCCGGGTCGAACCAGGTATTGGCCCAGATGATCTTGACCTTGATGTTCGGGTTGATGGTCTGCGCCGCGAGGATCGTCGCGTTGATGCCGGAGACGACCTCCGGAATCGGGAACGAGCCGATATAGCCGAGCACCCCGGACTTCGACATCTTGGCCGCGATCAGGCCCTGGATGTAGCGGCCCTGCCACCATTTGGCCGAGTAGGTCGACATGTTCGGGTTGCGCTTGTAGCCGGTGGCGTGCTCGAAATGCACGTTCGGATATTTCTTGGCGACCTTCAGCGTCGGGTCCATGTAGCCGAACGAGGTCGTGAAGATCAGCTTGTTGCCGGCGCGAACGAGCTGCTCGATGGAGCGCTCGGCGTCGGGACCTTCGGGCACGTTCTCGAGATAGGTGGTCTCGATCTTGTCGCCCAGCTCCTTCACCAGGGCCTGGCGCGCGAGGTCGTGCTGGTAGGTCCAGCCCAAGTCTCCGATCGGACCCAGATAGATGAAGCCGACTTTCAGCTTCTCGGCGGCGGAGGCTGCACTGACGCTTCCGGCAAGCAAAAGCCCGGCAGCCAGCGCAAGAAGTGATTTCCTCATCATCAATCTCCAAACATCAGGGGACAGCCACGATCCGCAACGTACGCGCCCCATCGCGCACGCCGCGGAAATGAAACTCAGCGGTCGGGCACGAACACGGTGCCGAGCGCGGCCGGCGCGGTCGAGCCGCCGGTGCGCGCGCGTGAGAGCAGGACCAGAACGATGACGGTTGCGAGGTAAGGCAGCGCCGACATGAACTGCGAGGGAATGCCGACGCCCCAGCCCTGCGCGTGCAGTTGCAGGATCGTCACCGCGCCGAACAGGTAGGCGCCGACGACGAGCCGGCCCGGCCGCCAGGACGAAAACACGACCAGTGCCAGCGCGATCCAGCCGCGGCCCGCGGTCATGCCGGGAATGAAGAACGGCGTGTAGGCGAGCGGCAGATAGGCGCCGGCAAGGCCTGCGCAGGCGCCGCCGAACATCACGGCGAAGGTGCGGATGCGCAGCACGGGGTAGCCGAGCGCATGCGCGGAGACATGGTTGTCGCCGCAGGCGCGCAAGATCAACCCCGCCCGCGTGCGGTACAGGAACCACCAGACGCCGACGACGAGCGCGATGGAGAAATAGACGAAGGCGTCCTCGCCGAACAGCACCCGGCCAATCAGCGGCATATCCGTGAGGCCGGGAATATAGAGGTGCATCGCGGGCGTGATGCGCTCGCCGACGAAGCCGGCGCCGATCAGGCCGGACAGGCCGACGCCGAGGATGGTCAGCGCGAGACCCGTTGCAACCTGGTTGACGGCGAGCCCGAGCGTCATCAGCGCGAACACCAGCGACATCAGCGTGCCCGCGACGATGCCGAACAGCGCGCCGAAGAAGATCGAGCCGGTGAGCCACGCACCTGCAAAACCGCAGGCTGCACCGACGATCATCATGCCCTCGACGCCGAGATTGAGCACGCCGGAGCGCTCGGTCACGAGCTCGCCGGTCGCCGCGATCAGGAGCGGGGTCGATGCGGCGAGCACCGCGAGGATGATGGCTTCAACCAGTTCCACGGGTCACCTGTCGGTTCGGGAAAACCAGCTTGAAGCGATAGAGAATGAGCGAATCGCAGGCGAGGACGTAGAACAGCAGGATGCCCTGGAATACCTTGGTGACGTCCAACGGGATCTTCATCGCGATCTGCGCCTGCTCGCCGCCGATAAAGGTCAATGCGAGAAAAAGGCCTGCAATTAGTATTCCAAGCGGGTTCAGCCGACCGAGGAAGGCGACGATGATCGCGGTGAAGCCGTAGCCTGGCGAGATGCCGGGCTGGAGATGCCCGACCGGACCCGCGACCTCGATGATGCCGGCGAGCCCGGCGAGCGCGCCCGACACAGCGAAAGTCAGGATGATCAGCTGGTTGGCGTTGAAGCCGCCGAACCGTGCGGCGCGCGGCGCCGCGCCGACCACGCGAATCTCAAAGCCCTTGATGGTGCGGCCGAGCAGGATCGCGGCTGCCGCGACGACGAGCAGGGCGATGATCGAGCCGAGATGCAGCCGGCCGCCTTCGATCAGCAGCGGCACCGTTGCGACCGGATCGAACTCCGCGGTGGTCGGGAAGTTGAAGCCGTGCGGATCGCGCCAGGGGCCGCGCACGAGATAGTCGAGAAAGAGGTCGGCGACATAGACCAGCATCAGGCTGGTCAGGATTTCGCTGGCGCCGAACTTCACCTTGCAGATCGCCGGGATCAGCGCATAGAGCGCGCCTGCTGCGGCGGCGAGCACGAGCATGACCGGAAGCACCCAGGCGCCGGCATCGGTGCCCTGCGTCTTCACCGCGATCCAGCTTCCGGCCACCGCGCCGATCAGGAATTGCCCTTCGGCGCCGATGTTCCAGGCATTGGCGAGATAGCAAAGCGACAGTCCGATCGCGATCATCACCAGAGGCGTGGCCTTCACCGCGATCTCCTGCAGCGAATAGCCGTCGGTCAACGGCGCGATGAAGTAGGCGTGCAGCGCGAGCAGCGGATTCTTGCCGAGGATCGCGAACAGGATGGTCATGGTGGCGATCGTCAGCCCGATCGCGATCAGCGGCGAGACCAGCGCGATCGTGTTGGAGCGCTCGACGCGCTTCTCAAGCACCAATTGCATGCGCGGCCTCCTTCGGCTCCAGGCTGCTGCCCCCCATCAACAGGCCAAGTTTTTCGCGCGTGGCTTCGCTTGTTGCAAGCGGCGGCGACAGCCGGCCATGGAACATCACGGCGATGCGGTCGGCGATCTCGGCCAGCTCGTCGAGATCCTGGCTGGTGACGAGCACGGCGGCGCCTGCGGTTGCGAGATCAAGCAGCGCCTGGCGGATCACGGCGGCGGCGCCGGCATCGACGCCCCATGTCGGCTGACTCACCACCAGCACCGCGGGGTTGCGCAGGATTTCGCGGCCGACGATGAACTTTTGCAAATTGCCGCCGGACAGGCTCGCAGCTTCCGGATCCCGCTTGGCCTTGCGAACGTCAAACGTTTCGGTCGCGCGGTCCACGGTCTTTAGTGTCGCCGCGGTGTCGATGAAGCCGTGATGGACCATGCCGCTGGCGGCGTGCCCGGTCAGCAGCGCGTTCTCCGACAGCTTCATGCGCGGCGCGGTGCCGTGGCCGAGCCGTTCCTCCGGGACGAAGGCCGCGCCCAGCTTGCGGCGCCGGGTGATCGAGAGGTGGCCGGCGGCGATGCCTTCTATCACGACGGTACCGGGGTCGTTCGACAGGCGCTCGCCGGAGAGCGCGGCGAACAACTCGTCCTGGCCGTTGCCGGCGACGCCGGCGATGCCGAGGATCTCGCCGCCCTTCAGCTCGAACGAGATGTGCTCGAGCCGCACGCCATGCGCCTCGCTCGGCGCGAGTGAAAGGTCGTTGACGACGAGTCGCGGCACGGTGGTCTTCCGGCCTGCCGGTGCTCTCACTTCCCTGATCTCGCCGCCGACCATCATCCGCGCGAGCGAGGCCGCGGTCTCGAGTCGGGGATTGCAGGTCTCGACCTTCTTGCCACCGCGCAGGATCGTGGCGGTGTCGCAGAGCCGCTTCACTTCGTCGAGCTTGTGGCTGATGTAGAGGATGGCGCGGCCTTCGGCCTTGAGGCGTTCCAGCACGATGAAGAGCTGGTCGGCCTCCTGCGGTGTCAGCACGGCAGTGGGCTCGTCCAGGATCAGGAATTTCGGATCCTGCATCAGCGCGCGGACGATCTCGATGCGCTGGCGCTCGCCGACCGAGAGTTGCCAGACCTCGCGCCTGGGATCGAGCGGCAGTCCATAGGTCTTCGACACCTGCTCCAGCCGCGCCGACATGTCCTTGAAGGATTCCCTGCCGTCGAGGCCGAGCGCGACGTTCTCGGCGACCGTGAGATTGTCGAACAGCGAGAAATGCTGGAACACCATGCCGATGCCGCGGCTGCGCGCCTCTGATGGACCCGACAGCACGATGGGGTGGCCCTGCCAGCGGATCTCGCCGGCGCTGGGCTGGATCAGCCCGTAGATCGCCTTGACCAGCGTCGACTTGCCGGCGCCGTTCTCGCCGAGCAGAGCGTGGATTTCCTTGGACCAGATACCAATGTCGATGGAATCGTTGGCGAGGAAATCACCATAGCGCTTGGTGAGCCCGATCGTCTGAAGCAGAGGGGGCTCGCCGGAATGCAGGTCGTTGGACGTCTGGTCTAACATTCGCTGATGCGCTGGCACGGGGTGAAGTGCCTCAATTGTGGGCTAGTTTGAACCGTCGCGTAAGATGTGAAAAAGCGTCATCCCTTGCTCAACGCTTCGGCAGGCGGTCTGTGTCGCGAGTCGCGGCCCTTGTCAGTCGATGATCGTCTCCAACCGACATCAGGGAGAGCCATTGCGGCGGCCTCCTGCGAGAGACGCCTGTTGCAAATTTGTGACGGCTCAAACCAAATCGGAACCCGCTGTGCAGGCCTGACGTGAAGTTGAGCAAAGTCGCGCCGGCGCGCGTATGCAATTCCCGACCGGGCCAACGGCCGCTGTCGTCAATTGTGTCTGCATTCTTGCGCCGCCACAAAAGACAAATGAAATCAAACGGGAATCTTCGGCATCGCGTCACCGCACGCACGCAGCAGCGAAACGGAAAAAATCCTCGAATTCCTGGGTTGAAAGGCCGCCTCCTGCCGAAACAAGCGGCATGCCTTGAAAAAAGTTGAGGCTTCTCACTCCGGGAGATCGGCGCAAGTGTCGCACCCAAGGGGCGTTCATTTTTACGTGTCCAAACTTGGGGGTATTCAGGATGTCGTTTGGTTTCAAGGCAATCGCAGCCGCGGCGCTGTCGATTGCTACACTCGCTACCAGTGGCCTGGCTCAGGCGGCGGACCTGCCGGTCAAGGCTGCCAAGAAAGCGTCGGACGTCCCGTTCTTCCTGGTGATCGACAACCGCGTCACGTTCTCCTGGATGCCCAAGGGCACTGACCCCGGCATGTGGAGCGTCAATCCGAACGGCAGCATCAACGGTACCACCGCCAAGCAGGTCTATTCGTTCACGCACTTCGACCTCTGGGCCTACGGCACCAACTTCTTCACCATCTCCATGTTCAAGTCGGGTCATAACGACCCTGCTTCGCCCTGTATCGCACCTGGTCTGTCCTCCTCCTTCGGTGCAGCCGACTGCGCCGGCGCGACCGAGATCTACGGCCTGTTCCGCTCGACCTTCGGCTGGAACCAGCTCTTCAACACCAAGGCCTTCACCACGGGGCCGCTGCAGAACATCTCGTTTGAAGTCGGTATGGATGGCAATTCCGAGAACACCTTCTTGGCGCCCGCGAAGCGGGACGTCGTTGCCGGTCTCCAGTTCGCCTTCGACCTTCCTTACAAGGGCTACATCAACGTCGCGCCCTTGATGTACTGGGAGTTCTCCAACCACAACGCCTTCACTCAGTGCGGCAGCGGTTTTGCTGGCCCCCTCTCGGGTGTGAGCTGTAACTCCGATGGCAATGTCAGCTACAACCCGACCTGGGCCGTCGAAATCAACTACTACATGGACCTCGGCTTCCTGCCGCCGAACATGCAGTTCTGGTCGATCAGCGGCCGCGCCGGCTGGTATGGAGCGAAGGGCGACTCGAACGGCCTTCCCGCGCTCTCCGGCCCTGGCCGGTTCTCTACTGCTTCCAAGGTCGAGTTGAACAGCGAACCGATCCGTCTGACCTTCGACGCTTCGAAGGCCGCCTGGGGTGACAAGTACTCGCACTTCGTCGATCTCTGGGTTGCCTATCGCTACTGGCAGAACAAGTTCGGCCTCGACCACAACGCCATGCCCGGCGTCTGCACGGTCGCCGCGACCGGCCAGAGCACCAACAGCTGCACCGAGTCCACGGTGTACGGTGGCGTCACTGTGAAGTTCTGATCGACTGAATGTCTCCAGGTTTGAATAACGCCGCGCAGGAATGCGCGGCGTTATTAGCGTTTCCGAGCGTAGGGTGGGCAAAGGCGCAATGCGCCGTGCCCACCATCTTCCCAGATAGTTAGTTATCGGTGGGCACGCTTCGCTTTGCCCACCCTACGAAGTCGAGTTGTTGAGCTCGCTACTTGGTCCACACGCCGTCGTGCAGCGCCTCGGCCTCGTCCTCAAGCAGCGGCCCGACGACTTCCGTCGATCGCTGGCCGCTGGCAAAGACCTCGCGACAGGGCAGGTCGAGCGTGGGGTTGTCCGGATGGTTGCCGGTGACGCCGCGCAGGCGGTGCTCGCTGAGGCCGTAGACCACACGGCCGATGCCGGCCCAGTAGATCGCGCCGGCACACATCGCGCAGGGTTCAGCGGAGGAATAGAGCGTGGCCTTCGCCAGCACCTCGCGGTCGAACCTACGGCAGGCCTGCGTGGCCGCGAGGCGCTCGGCATGCGCAGTGCCGTCGTGGTCGGGCATGTAGCCGTTCTCGGTCTCGATCAGCACCTTGCCATCGGCATCGACGACGACGCAGCCGAACGGATGGTTGCCATGGGTGAGCGAGCGGCGGGCGACCGTAAAGGACAGGCGGAGGAAGTGTTCGTCGCGCTCGGATCCGCCGCTCATCGCTCGTCTCTGGTCAATGCCCCGCCATATGCCGGCCGACCACGGTCAGATCGGCTTCGCTGGTTCGTGCTTCATACACGAATTCGCCGTGGAACATCACCACCAGCCGATCGGAGAGTTCGAGCAATTCGTCGAGATCCTCGCTGACGAGCAGCACGGCGGCGCCACGGTTGCGGGCGGCCATGATCTCGGCGTGGATCTGCGCCACCGCCGCGAAGTCGAGGCCGAAGCAGGGATTGGCCGCGATCAGCACCTCGACGTTGCCGCCAAGCTCGCGTGCCAGCACGGCGCGCTGGACGTTGCCGCCTGACAGCGCCGAGATTGGCGTGTCCGGGGTGCGGGTCTTGATCTTGTACTGGCCGATCTTCTTCCTGGCATCGTCGCGGAAGGCGCCGCGGTTGAGCCACCAGCCGAGGCTTGCGAAGGGCGCGCGATCGAATTCGCGGAAGGCGATGTTGTCGGCGACGCTCATGCCGCCGACGCAGGCGTTCTTCAGCGGCTCCTCGGGCAGCAGCGACATCTTGTGGCGGCGCATCTCTTCGCGGCTGGCGTGATAGGGATCGCCTGCGACGCGGATCTCGCCGCTCTCGGCTTCGCGCTGGCCGGCCAGCACCTCGACAAGCTGACGCTGGCCGTTGCCGGAGACGCCAGCGATGCCGACGATCTCGCCGGCGCGCACGGTGAGCGAGACGTCATGGACGGCCATGGCGCCGGCATCGTCGAGCGCGCGGAGCTTTTCCAGCTCCAAACGCGCCTTGCCGGCTTCGCCGGTGCGCGGCGGCTGCACGGTCAGTTCTTCGGCGCCGATCATGGTTCGCGCCATCGCATCCGGTGTGAGTTCGGAAACCTTGCCGGCACCTGCGAGCTTGCCGCGGCGCAGGATCGTGACGTCGTCGGCGAAGGCCATGACCTCGCGGAATTTGTGCGTGATCATCAGGATGGTCAGCTCGCCCTTGACGACCATGTCGCGGAGCATGCCAAGAACTTCGTCGGCCTCCGCCGGCGTCAGCACCGAGGTCGGCTCGTCCAGGATCAGGAAGCGGCGCTTCAGATAGAGCTGCTTGAGGATCTCGCATTTCTGCCGCTCCCCGGCGGAGATGTCGGAGACCTTGGCGCCGAGCGGCACCTTGAACGGCATCCGCGCCAGAAAAGCCTCGAGCTCCTTCATCTCCTTCGACCAGTTCACCACGGCCGGCACATCGTCGCGGGCCAGCACGAGGTTTTCGGCGACCGTCATGGCCGGCACCAGGGTAAAATGCTGGTAGACCATGCCGAGGCCGAGCGCGTGGGCGTCCTTTGGATTTGCGATCGCCTGCTCGCGGCCGCCGACCAGGATGTCGCCTTCGGTCGCGTGGTAATAGCCCATGATGCATTTGACGAGCGTCGACTTGCCGGCGCCGTTCTCGCCGAGCAGCGCGTGGAACGAGCCCGGCCGCACCTTCAGCTCGACATTGTCGAGCGCGAGGAAGTCGCCGAAGCGCATGGTCATGGCGATGGCGTCGATGCCGAAGGCGCCCGCTGGCGGCGGCGTGTCGCCGATGATCACGAAATAGCTCCGATGAAGGCGTCCGACGTCGAGACCGCGCCGAACACGCCGCCCTGCATCTTGATCATCTTCAGGGCATGGTCGTGATTGCTCTTGTCGGTCGCGCCGCAGCAATCGTGCAGCAGGACGCATTCGAAGCCGCGGTCGTTGGCCTCGCGCATCGTGGTGTGAACGCAGACGTCGGTCGTGATGCCCGTGAGCACGATGTTCTCGATGCCGCGCACGCGCAGGATCAGCTCCAGGTCGGTGGCGCAGAACGAGCCCTTGCCGGGCTTGTCGATGATGGGCTCGCCTGGCAGCGGCGCCAGCTCCTCGATGATGTCCCAGCCGGGCTCGCCGCGAACGAGGATACGTCCGCAGGGACCGGGATCGCCGATGCCGGCACCGATCTGGCGCGAGCGCCAGCGCTTGTTGGCGGGAAGGTCGGAGAGATCGGGGCGATGGCCCTCGCGGGTATGGATGATGTGAAAGCCTTGGGCGCGCATCGCCGCGAGCAGCTTCTTGATCGGCTCGATCGGCGCCCGCGTCAGCGAGAGGTCGTAGCCCATCTTGTCGACATAGCCGCCGATGCCGCAGAAATCGGTCTGCATGTCGATGATGACGAGCGCGGTGTTTTGGGGGCGGAGATCGCCATTGTAGGGCCAGGCGTAGGGCTCGGACTTGATATAGCGCTCGGGCATGATTTCGTTCTCTAACGGGTGATCGACAATTCGGCCGGGGCTCCGGTCAGTGTGCGTTTCGGCGAGCAGGTGATGATCATGATCGCCAGCGTCAGGATGTAGGGGGCGGCGTTGAAGAGGTGATAGCCGGAGGTGACGCCGACCGATTGCAGCGCAGGGCCCAGGGCCGCGGCACCGCCGAAGGCGAGCGAGGCCCACAGGCAGAGCAGGGGATCCCAGCGCGCGAAGATCACGAGCGCCACGGCGGTGATGCCTTGTCCCGAGGACAGGCCTTCGTTCCAGCTTCCGGGATAGAACAGCGACAGGAACGAGCCGCCGATGCCGGCGAGGAAGCCGCCGACCATGGTCGCGCGCAGGCGGATCAGCAGCACGGAATGGCCCATCGCACGCGCGGCATCGGAGCTCTCGCCGGCGGTGCGGATCAAAAGGCCCCAGCGCGTGGTGCGGAAGGCCCAATAGAGGATTGGCGCGAGCGCGACGCCGATCAGGAACAGGACGTTGACGCGCAGCGCGGCGCGGACCTGCGGGATGTCGCTCCACCAGCCAAAATCGATCGCGGGCAGCCGCGGCGCGGTGGGCTCGATCAGCGGCTTGCCGAGATAGAAGGCAAGGCCGGTGCCGAACAGCATCAGCGCGATGCCGACCGCGATATCGTTGACGCGGGGCAGCGAGCAGATACCGGCGTGCAATGCGCCCAGCAGTGCACCTGTGATGCCGGCGGCGAGCACGCCAAGCCAGGGCGAGCCCGTGAGATAGGAGATGCCGTAGGCGCTCATCGCGCCCATCACCAGCGTGCCCTCAAGGCCGAGATTGATGCGGCCGGAGCGCTCGGTGATGCATTCGCCCAGGCTCACGAACAGGAACGGCGTCGAGACGCGGATGGCGCCGCCGAGCACGGCGAGCGGGACAGTCCAGAGCCCGATCGATCCGTCTGCCATCTCAGGATTTTCCCTTCAAAAATCCAGTGCGGCCGTAAAGCGCATCGCTGGCCAGCACGAAGACGAAGATGATGCCCTGAAGCACCAGAACGGATGCGTCGGGCAATCCGAGGCGGCGCTGCAAAAGGCCGCCGCTGGCGCTGATGCCGCCGAGCAGGATCGCGACGGGAATGATCGCGAGCGGATTCTGCCGGGCGAGGAAGGCGACGAGAATGCCGGTGAAGCCGTAGCCCGCCGCAAGGTTGGCGTTGGTGCGTCCCTGCACGGCGGCGACCTCAACCATGCCGGCAAGGCCCGCGGCGCCGCCGGCGAGGAAGCAGATGGTCAGGATCAGCTTGCTGACGCCGAGACCGACGATCTTTGCGGCGCGGATGTTGCCGCCGGCGACGCGCGCGGCGAAGCCGAACACGGTGTGATAGATCAGGACGTAGGCAGCGATCGCGGCGATCAGGCCGAAGACGAGGCCCCAATGCACGTCGGTGCCGGGAATGCTGCCGATCATGTTGGCGGCGCCGATCTCGCGCGTCGACGGCTTGTTGAGGCTGGCGGGATCGCGCATCAGCCCCTCAACAAGATGGTTGAGGATCGCGAGCGCGATGTAGACGAGCAGCAGGCTCGAGATGGTCTCGTTGACGCCGCGATACTGGCGCAGCGCGCCCGACAGCATGATCCACAGGCCGCCGCCGACTACGCCGCCGATGACCATGGAAATTTGGACGACGAGCGGCGGCATGCCCTGAAGCGCCAGCGCGGCGCTGGTCGCCGACAGCGCGCCGATCAGGAGCGCGCCTTCGCCGCCGATGATGACCATGCCGAGCTGTGCCGGCAGTGCGGTGCAGAGCGCGGTGAGGATCAGCGGCGCAGCACGCGTCAACGTATTCTGCCAGGAGAACCAGGTGCCGAAAGCGCCGTAGTACATATAAAAATAGAGATCGAGCGGGTTCTTGCCGAACATCGCGACGAAGATGCCGAAGATCACGAGCGCGCCGGCCAGCGCCGCGCCCGGGATCAGGATGTATTCGATTGTCGCGCCGTGGCGCTGGAGAAAGCCGGGATCGGCGGCCGGGGCAATTGTCCCGGCCGCTTCAGTAGAATCCGCGGCTTCCGTTGTCACGAAGTCGCTCCGATCACGCCTTCGACCAGGTAGTCCATCTTCTCCAGCTCAGGATCCTTCTGGCCGCGATCGGTGCCGGCCGCGATCACCGTCTTGCCCTTGTTGTCGACCAGCCCGCCCTTGAAGATGGCGTAGCCCTCCGCCGACAGAAATTTGGCCTTGACCTCGTCGGCATGCTTGCGCGCTTCGGCGGAGACTGCCTCACCGTAGGGCGAGGTCTTGACGATCTCTTCCTTGAGTCCACCGCGATAGAAGTTCGGGATGCTTTCGCCGGCGGCGATCATCTTCACGAACTTCGGATAGAGCGCTTCCCAATTCCACTCGGCGCCGGTGAGATACGCCTTCGGCGCCAGCGGCGACTGGTTGGTGTGATAGCCGCAGACGAAGGCGCCGCGGCGTGCCGCGTTCTCGACCATGGTCTTCGGACCGTCGACATGGCAGGTGAGCACGTCGACGCCCTGATCGATCAGGCTGTTGGTGGCTTCGGCCTCCTTGACCGGCATCGACCAATCGCCCGTGAAAATAACCTGGGTGGTGGCCTTGGGATTGGCGAGCCTGGCGCCGAGCGCGAAGGCGTTGATGTTGCGCAGCACCTGCGGGATCGGCTTGGCGGCAACGAAGCCGAGCTTGCCGCTCTTGGAGGTGTAGCCGGCGACGATGCCCGAGATGTACTGGGCCTCGTCGATATAGCCAAAATAGCTGCCGGCGTTCTTCGGATCCTTGTCGCTCCACAGGCCGCCGCAGTGCTCGAAGCGCAGCTTCGGGAACTTGGTGGCCATCTTGATCATGTGAGGGTTGTAGTAGCCGAACGAGGTCGGGAAGAGCAGGGTGGCGCCGTCGAGGTTGATCATGGACTCGATCGTCTTCTCGACCGCGTCGGTCTCCGGCACCTTCTCTTCCTCGACGACCTTCAGCCCCGGAATTTTCTTCAGTGCCGCCGCGCCCTGCGCATGAGCCTGGTTGTAGCCGTAGTCGTCGCGCGAGCCGACATAGATGAAGCCGATGGTGGTATCGGCCGCGAAGGCGGGACGGACGCCCGCTGCCGCACCGAGGGTCAGGGCCGCGCCGCCCTGCAACAAATGACGTCGTGAAATCTTGCCGAAATCCATTGCTCGCTCCCCTTGGCGGATGTCCCGCCTTAATCTCGCGGCCGCGCCGGTCTGGCGGAGCCCGGGGATAAGATGTCGCAAGCTTCGTGCCAGAGGCCACCGAGTGGTCAATTGATCTGAAGCCATTGAAAAATATCGTGTTTATAAATTTTCAGAATCCTGTCGAGTAAGCCGGCAGATTAATTTTTGAGCAAAATATAGAAGTTGTATGCAATGGAGTTGAGCAGCCAGGCCAGCTCGCGTGTGTGCATGGCGGGAGCTACGAACTGCCGGCAACCCGCATTCATGCTACCCACGCGCGGATCGGGACCACGGTCGTGATTTTTTGCTGGCACCGAACTTGTATCGATCGCCGCCAGGGCCGCCGCCGCGGTCCCAAGAGATGGGAAGCTCGCCGAGATGGTTGCTGGTAACGCCGTTCAGAATGCATCGCTCGGCGAGGAGATCGTGCGACGAATCGACGAGCTCGCCGCGATCTCGGAAGACGGCGACAAGCTCACCCGCATCTACCTCACCAACGAGCTGCGCAAGGCCGCTGACCTCATCCTGGGCTGGATGCGCGAAGCCGGCATGAACGCGCGTCTCGATGCGATCGGGAATGTCTGCGGACGCTACGAAGGCGAGCAGTTGGGGGCGCCCTGCCTGATGCTCGGCTCGCACTACGACACGGTGCGCGATGCCGGCAAATGGGACGGGCCGCTGGGGGTGACCACGGCGATTGCCTGCGTCGCCGATCTCAAGCGCCGCGGCAAGCGCCTGCCGTTCGCGATCGAGGTGATCGGCTTTGCCGATGAAGAGGGGGTACGTTTCTCTTCGACGCTGCTCGGAAGCCGGGCGGTGGCCGGCACCTTCGACGAGAGCGTCCTGAACACGCGCGACCGCGACGGCGTGTCGATGCGCGATGCGCTCGTCGCGTTCGGCCTCGATCCCGATCACATCGGCGCGGCCGCGCGGGCCCGGCGCGAACTGCTCGCCTATCTCGAATTGCACATCGAGCAGGGTCCGGTGCTGGAAGCCCAGAACCTGCCCGTCGGTGTCGTCACCGCGATTGCGGGCGCGACACGGCTCGCTGCGCGGCTGACCGGCATGGCCGGTCATGCCGGCACCGTGCCGATGGCGCTGCGCCGTGATGCGCTCGCCGGCGCGGCCGAATGCATCGGCGCGATCGAGCAGTTTTGCCACACCGACGCGGACGGGCTGGTCGGCACCGTCGGCTATATCCAGGCGAGGCCCGGGGCGACCAATGTCATCCCGGGCGAAGTGTCCTTCACCATCGACATGCGGGCACCGACCGACATGCATCGCAAGCGCGCGGTCGCCGACATCGTCCGCCAGATCGAGGCGATTGCAAAACGCCGGCAATTGGCGCTTCAGCTCGACGTCACTCACGAGAACCGCACCGCGCCTTGCGCACCCTGGTTGAAGGACCAGATCGCGCAGGCGATCGCTGCCGAAGGCGCGTCGGTGTTCGAGCTGCCGAGCGGGGCAGGGCACGACGGCATGGCGATGATCGATATCGCCGATGTCGGCATGATCTTCGTCCGCTGCCGCGGCGGCATCAGCCACCACGCGGACGAGCACGTCGAGCTCGCCGATGCCGACGCCGGCGCACGCGTGCTGCTGCGGGTGATCGAGAATTTCAGGCCGCGGGAGGGCCGCGCCGGCGCGAAGTGATTGCCTGAAGCCCGCAAGTCACCGGGTAGAGATACGAATCAGTCATGTTTAAAATGGTGGCCGCCATCACGGGGTCACGAGACATCAGCCGATTGACGCATATGAACAGCGACATCTCTTTTCCATCGCATCGTGAAAACCGGTTCTACCAGGGGATGGCTGCGACCTTCGTCGCCAACGCGCTTCAGGCGGTCAATTTTCTCGGTGATCGCTTCCTGAGACAATCGCATCATGCGTTGTCGGACATCGAGGATCTCTACCGGCACTCGATGGACAGCGCCTTTTCGGTGACCGAGGCCTTCCTCGTCACGGGGGCGCCACATGCTTCCGCCTATTACCCGCGCGACTTCGCCTGGTTTTATCCCGACGTTCTCGATCCCGAAACCATCATGGATTCGCAGGACGCAGTGCGCCGGGCGCGCCTGCTCGAAAAGAGCGTTCGCCTCCTGCTGGAGGCGGTTCGCGCCGACGTGGTCACGACGACCATCGTCCCTGCGGGACGTGGGCGGTACCTCGGCGTGAATTATTTCTCGCGGCCCTCGGACACGCTGCTCGGCATTCTCGCCGGTCTCCAGCAGATGATAGGTGCCGACGACAGGGCGTCTTCCTATCTGGCGATGTCGCAATGCGCACATGCCGGCCGCCTGTTGCTGGCCGAGTATGGCGCAGACCTGAAGCGAGCGATCCTCCGGCTTGCGAGCGAACTGGAGCCATTTGACACTGATGGCACCAGGTATTTGCTATGCGATGCCGGCGGGCCTCGCTCTGCGGCAACGGATACGCGGGCCGAGCGCAGGCGCTTCGTCACCAACGCCTGCGTCTACACGACGTTCGTGTGGGGCGTGCAGCTCGGGATCGTCGACGACAACGAACTGAAGCGGCTGCTCGGTCGCGACCTTGCGCAGTACAAGAGGGATCTGCTCCGTTTGTTCGGCAAGGACGGCTATATCAGGCATTCGCTTGACGGCCCGGCGGGCGCACCGGTGTCCTTGGTGGCCCTGGATTTCGTCAGCGTGCACCGCGGCTTCTGGGACATGAACGATGCTAGCGAGCGGGCGCTGTTTGCGGCTACGACGGATCTGATCATCGCCGAGCCGCGATTTCGCATCCCCAGCACGTTCCACTTCCTGGTGTCCGCGGACAATCCACGGAACAAGATGATCCACAAGATCGCGGCGCCGGCCTATCAGGGGCGTTCGTCGTGGCCGACGTTCAATGTCGAATTCGCGGATCGGATGCTGGATTTTGATGAAGCCTCAGGGAGCGATACCTATCGGGCTTGCGCGCAGGGGATATTGAAGGACATTCGGACCGCGACCGAGGTCCATGGCGGCTATCAGGAGCTGATCTCGGAGCAGGGCCTGAAGTATCGCACCTGGGCGTATAAGGGCGCCGTGGCGCACTCCTGGTTTCCGCGCTTCCTGTCGGTCTGGAGGAGGGCGTATGGAACGCCGCTCCTCCAGTGGAATGATTGATCCGCGGGCTACCCCGCCGTCACGTCCACCAGCTCGCCGCCCTCCAGCACCTTGGCCGCCTTGGCGCGGTCGAGATCGCCTTCCCAGGCGGCGACCACCACCGTCGCCACGCAATTGCCGACGAGGTTGCCGACCGCGCGGGCCATGCCGATGAACCAATCGACCGACAACACCAGCACGAGGCCGATGGCGGGAATGCTCGGCACCGCGTTGAGCGTCGCGGCCAGGATCACGATCGCCGAGCCCGGCACGCCGTGCGCGCCCTTCGACGTGATCAGCGAGACGCCGAGCACCAGCAGGAGGTCGCCGAAGGACAGCGGCGTGTTGGTCGCCTGCGCGATGAAGACGACGGCGAGCGTCAGGTAGATCGAGAAAGCGTCGAGGTTGAAGGAATAGCCGGTCGGGATGACGAGGCCGACGACGGAATCCTTCACGCCCATCCGCTCCAGTTTCTTCATGATCTGCGGCAGCACGGCATCGGAGGACGCGGTCGCGAGCACGATGGTCAGCTCTTCGCGCAAGTAAGCGAGGAATTTGAGGATGTTGATTCCGGCGAGCGCCATCACGCCGCCGAGCACGCCCAGCACGAAGATGCCGACCGAGACGTAGAACAGCATCACCAGCGAAACGAGCTGCTTCAGCGAGCCGACACCGTATTTGCCGACGGTATAGGCGACCGCGCCGAGCACGCCGAGCGGCGCGACCCGCACGATCAGCCCCATGACCCGAAACAGCACGGTGGAGGCTGCGTCGATGATCGATGTGACCAGCGCGCCCTTCTCGCCGCCGACGAGCGCAAGGCCGACACCGAACAGGACCGCGAAGAACAGCACCTGGAGCACGTCGTTGCGCGACAGCGCATCGAACGAGGTGCTGGGGATCACGTTCATCAGGAAGGCGCCGATGCCGCCGCCGGACAGCTTGTGGGCGTTGTCGGCATAGGTGTTGAGCGCCTTGGCGTCGAGCGTCGAGGGATCGATGTTCATGCCGTGGCCGGGGCCGAAGAGATAGGCGAGCAGCAGGCCGACCACGAGGGCGACCGTCGTCATCACCTCGAAATAGACCAGCGCCTTGACGCCGACCCGGCCGACCTTCTTGAGGTCGCCGGCGCCGGCAATGCCGTGCACGACGACGCAGAACACGATCGGGGCCACGATCATCGAGATCAGCTTCAGGAAGGCATCGCTGAGGATCTTGAGCCCGATGGCGAAGTCCGGAACGGCCATCCCCAGGATGACGCCAAGCACCAGCGCGGCGAGAACCTGGACGAACAGCGAGGTGTAGAGCGGCTTCGGCTCGGCGGTAGGTGCCGCGGTGATGGTCGACATGGTGGACTCCCCCGGTTTGACGCGTCTTGGATGTCAAAAAGGAGCAACAACCGTGCCAGATTGTCGCGGCTTGGTCCTGGAAGTCATCCAGGGCGCCGCAAAATCCAAGGATTCCTGCGCGCGCTCTTCCGTTTGCAAGTCGGCATCGCAACAGCTATGTCCCGGCTTTCGCAAGAGCCTGATATGACAATCTCGAATGAGAACGATCTGATCTGCCTGAAAGAGGTCGGGCGTATCGTCGCCAATGCCCTTGAGGCGATGGGGAAGGCCCTCGAGCCCGGCATGACTACCGCGGAACTCGACCGGATCGGACGAGAGCTCCTTGAGGCCGCCGGAGCGCGTTCGGCGCCGGAACTGGCCTATGCCTTTCCTGGCGCAACCTGTATCAGCGTGAACGAAGAGATCGCTCATGGCATCCCGGGTGCCCGGCGGATCGAGCGTGGCGACCTCGTCAACATCGACGTCTCGGCCGAGAAGAGCGGCTTCTTTGCCGATACGGGAGCCTCGTTCGCCGTTCCGCCCGCGACCCGTTCGATCGAACGTCTTTGCAGGGATGGTCGGCGGGCGATGTGGACGGGCCTGCGGCAGGTTGGAGCCGGCAAGCCGATTGCCGGCATCGGTCAAGCCATCGGGACGTTTGCGCGGAAAAACGGCTACATGCTCGTCAAGAACCTAGCCAGTCACGGTGTCGGCTTGTCGCTCCACGAGGAGCCGACGGAGATCGCGACATGGCCCGATCGCTCCGAGCGCCGCATCATGAGCGATGGCCTGGTGTTCACCGTCGAGCCGTTCCTGTCGCTTGGCGCGGAGTGGGCCGAGAACGGTGATGACGATCCATGGACGCTCTACAGCAGCCCCGAGGCGCCTACCGTTCAGTACGAGCACACGGTTGTCGCAACCCGAAATGGACCTTTGATCGTTACCTTGGCGGGTTGAGGTCGTCCCCGCGACGCGCCGTCAGCGGGAACGCAAGAGATTATTCTTCAGGCGATCATGCGGAGCTATTGCGCGGACAGTCTCGTCACGCCACGAGATCCAGTAGCCGGCACGATCCGCGCACCAGCACCTTGCGTCCGGTTGGCGTCATCGAAGGTACGCCGTCATTGACAACAACGAGACCGAGCTTGACGAGACCTTCGACGAGATAGGCCTTCGAGAGGCGACCATTCGACACGGGGTTGCGAAGCGCTTTCAGCGCTTCCCATTGGTCCGGCGAAAGATCGAAGTCGATGTCGTTGCTCATGTTGCCTCAAGCGATAGTCCAAGTTCGCGAGCCTCTGTTAGCGGCGCCGCATGAACACCATGCGACGACAATGAGTCGGGAATTCGGTAAGCTGTTTAGAACCTCTCTTCACGAATTGCCGCACTTCATTGCGCCACAACAGTTAAGATCGTTCGCGCACGAAAATCGTCCCGGTCTCCGATCACTAATTGATGATGTGCGCTTGATCGTGCGGCGAGAGTTACCGCAGTGCACGGGAAGCATCACTGTCCCATTGCGCGTCGCGATATGCACAGAAATCGTGAAGCGAGGGCGATTGGACTCTGACTGGACTCTGCTACGTTGATTCGCAGGGGATTGGCTTCACACGACAGGAGTGTGAGTGCATGAATAGGCTGATGGCAATTCGCAGTCAGGAATTCCTCTGCCGAGAGCGCGCGGCGCTGGATTCGGAGCGACGGGCGTTCTGGCTCGCGCAGGCCCAGGAATGGGAGCAGCGCGCGCTCGACGAAATTGCGCATCACTTTCGGGAGTGCAACCTCGTCCAGGCCGAGCTGACTGCCGCCTGACGCCGGCGGCGGACGTGATTGCCGTCTACTGATAAGTCGCCACGATGTCGGACACGGCGCGTTCGAGCTGCTGTGCGGTGGCGCATTGGCGCACGACAGTGCAGAAGGTCGCGTAGCGCGGCATCTCGGAATCACCGAAGCCCCAGGCGAGCCGTCCTTCGGGATTGAGCCAGACCACGCGCTTCGAGCGTTCGGAGATGCGGCGCAGGATGTCGGCGCGCGGGTCGAGATTGTTGCTGCGGGCGTCACCGAGCACGATCACCGTGGTCTGCGGCGTCAGCGTGCTCATGAACCCCTTCTCGAAATCGACGAGCGAAGAGCCGTAGTCGGATGAGCCGAAGCCGACCTTGGACATGATCTCGGCCATCGCCTCTTCCGGCGACTTCTTCTCCAGGATCTCGCTGACCTCGATCAGATGCGAGGAGAAGGCGAAGGAGTGGACGTCGTCGACCACCTCGTGCAGCGAGTGGATCAGGAGCAGGAAGAAATCGGAGACCTGCGCGACCGAGCCTGAGACGTCGCAGATTGCGACGATCTTCGGCCGGTCGCGGTGCTTGCGCTTCCACGCGGTGAGGAAGGGCACGCCGCCCCAGGCCGCGTTGCGGCGCAGTGTGCGGCGGACGTCGAGATGGCCGCGGCGCTGACGCTTGCGCGGCTTCGAGTAGCGCTCGCGCAGGCGCCGCGCGATCTGGCGGATGAGGGCGCGCATCTCCGCGACCTGGCGCCGCTCGATGCGGGCGAGAGGCGCGTTGCGCAGGATCTCGTTGCGGAGGTTTTCGGCCTCCTCGCGGGCATAAAGCGCAAGGCCTTGCGAGACCGTGTCGCGGACTGCTTCTCGCAACGCGTCCAGCGCGCCGCGCAGACGCTCGGCCAGCGACGGATTGGTCGCGGTGAGCGCGTCGAGATCGTCGCGCAGGCGCTGAAGGCCCATGGCGTCGAGGATGCGGCTGGAAAAGATCCCGCGCTGAGTCGAATAGCGGATGTCGGACAGCGAAGCCGCGCCGGAAGCGCTGGCGATCGCGGCTGCGATCGCGTTGCGATCCTGCGACAGCAGCATCTGCGCAAGCGGGCCTAATCCTTCGGAAGGCTGGCCTTCGCCTGCTTCACTGGCCGAGCCGGGCGAGGGGGTTTGATCCGCGTCCTGCGATGCGTCGTCGTTGTCGTCGGCCTCGGGTTGATCCTGCCGCGGCTCTGGTTGGCTGAAGAAGAGATCAAAGCAGTCGCCGAGGGCGAGCTTCTCGTCCTGCGACTTGGCGAGCGTCAGGAGCAGCGCATCGCGCAGGATGGCCCGGTCGGAAAAGCCGACCTGGTTGACTGCGCGCATCGCATCGATGCTTTCGGCGGGCGAGACATGCACGCCGGCACCGCGCGCCGCTCGAAAGAAACGATGGAGATTCTCGCGCATCGGCGTCAACCGAAGACGTTGGACCGTGCCGCCTTGGCAATGAAGGTCGTAACTTGCGGCGTTGCTGCCTCGATGTCGGCCTCGTACTTCAGGAGCACATTGAGCGTGTCCTTGACGATGTCCGTATCGAGCTCCGAGGCCTGAAGTAGAACCAGAACGCGCGCCCAGTCGATGGTCTCACTGACCGAAGGCAGCTTCTTCAGGTCGAGCGAGCGGATCTCGTGGATGAAGCCGACCATCTGCCGGCGCAGCGCCTGCGAGATGCCGGAGACGCGGCTCTCGACGATGCGTTCTTCGAGTCGCTGCTCGGGGAAGCCGATATGCAGATGCAGGCAGCGCCGCTTCAGGGCGTCGCCGAGGTCACGCTCGCTGTTCGAGGTGAGGATCACCGTCGGCGGCGTGATCGCCGCGACCGTGCCGAGCTCCGGGATCGTGACCTGGAAATCGGAGAGGATTTCCAGCAGCAGCGATTCGAATTCAGCGTCGGACTTGTCGATCTCGTCGATCAGCAGCACGCAGCCGCCCGGCTGCTCCAGCGCCTGGAGCAGCGGCCGCGGCTCGACGAACTCCTTGGAGAAGAACACGTCGCCGAAATCATGGAGCTGCTCGAGCGCGGCATGCAGCGTCTGCGCGCCGCCGAGGACTTCGCCGAGCTTGTCCTTGAGGATCTGGGTGTAGAGAAGCTGTTTTGCGTATTTCCACTCGTAGAGCGCCTTGGCCTCGTCGAGGCCCTCGTAACACTGCAGGCGGATCATCTTCATGCCGCGCCAGGCAGCAATGGCCTTGGCAAGCTCGGTCTTGCCGACGCCCGCAGGGCCCTCGACCAGGATCGGTTTCTCGATCTGCTGCGACAAATAGACGGCGGTCGCGATCTGCCGGCTCGCGATATAGCCCTGCGCGGCGAGGCCGCTCTCCACTGCCTCGATCGAGGTCGAGGCCTTCTGTTCAGCCACGAAAGGGCGCTCCCAAAGGTCTTGCTTGGGGCTTGTTCTGCCTGCGTTCCCGGCAAAGAACAAGCCTCGTTTGGGACGGCCTGACCCGCGCTGAACGTCGCTTTTTCCGTTCAGCGCAAATACTTAAGCGATGGCTGATCGTGCGGTCAGTGCCGCAGCTCCGGCTTGCGGATGGTCTGCCGGACTTCCGCGCCGCAGTCCGCGCATTCATAAACGAAGTCGATCCTGGCAAGGCCCCAATGCGGTTCGACCTCGCGGACGTACATCGGCAGGAACCCCATGCAGGCGGGACAAATTACAGGCGCGATTTCGATGTCCTGATGATGCTGTACATAAGCTGGCATCTCGGCTCTCCTTCGCAGGCGACCACCAAACCCCGCGAAAAGGCTACTGCCGGAACGCGCCGGTGCCGTCATCAACTCTTTCGAACAGAGGCGGAACGGCAGGCGTTTGTCGTTCGCTGTGACATTCTTGTTACGTCTCTGTACTGTAACGGGCCGACCGAATTCCTATTTCACAGGCCGATCCGTTTTCCACGGACCTTCACTGCAACGATAAGGGAGCAACGCCCATGACGCATGCCATTCGCTTTCACAAGACCGGCGGTCCTGAAGTCCTGGTCTGGGAGGAAGTCAGTGTCGGCAAGCCCGGGCCGGGCGAGGCGCGCATTCGCCACACGGCGGTCGGCCTCAACTTCGTCGACATCTACAACCGCTCCGGTGTGTATCCGGTGCAATTGCCGAGCGGCCTTGGCAGTGAGGGTGCCGGCGTCGTCGAGGAAGTCGGGGCCGGTGTCACCGATTTGAAGCCCGGTGATCGCGTTGCCTACGGCGCCTCGCCGCTCGGAGCCTATTCCGAGGCGCGGCTGATCCCGGCCGACCGGCTGTTGAAGCTGCCCGACGGTGTCGATGACAAGACCGCGGCGGCCATGATGCTGAAGGGGCTCACCACGCAATATCTGATCCGGCAGACCTATCGCGTGAAGGCCGGCGACACCATCCTGCTCCATGCCGCGGCCGGCGGCGTTGGTCTCATCTTGAGCCAGTGGGCAAAACATCTCGGCGCGACGGTGATCGGCACCGTCAGCAGCGACGAGAAGGCAAAGCTCGCCAAGGCACATGGCTGCGATCATGTGATCATCTATACGCGCGAGGATTTCGTGAAGCGCGTCGACGAGATCACGGGCGGCAAGAAGGTGCCGGTGGTCTATGATTCCGTCGGCAAGGATACGTTCCTGAAGTCGCTGGATTGTCTTGCGCCGCTCGGTGTTGCCGCGCTGTTCGGTGCGTCCTCCGGCGCTGTCGAGCCGCTCAACCTCGGTCTGCTCGCGCAGAAGGGCTCGCTCTACGTCACCCGTCCGACGCTGTTCACCTACGCTGCCAAGCGCGAGGCCCTGGTCGCGATGGCGAACGAGCTGTTCGACGTCGTGAAGTCCGGCGCGGTCAAGATCGAGGTGCACCAGACCTACCCACTGAAGGATGCCGCCAAAGCGCATGCCGATCTCGCTGCGCGCAAGACCACGGGATCAACCGTTCTCACGGTGTGATCTCCGGCCGGGCAGTGAAGTGACGCAGCCCGCTTGGGCCTGCGTCACGTCTTCTCGTGCTTGCGCAGGTCGCGGGCGTGATCGAGGCGGATGGCCTGGAGGTCGACTTCTTCCGGCGGAACCTGGGGGAGGGCGGCCTCGGTCAGGATGGCCTCGGTCACGTCCTCCACCGCATTCTCCGCGATTTCGTGGATGAACGAGATGTTTCGATATTCACCCGAAGCGACGCGGGAGATGACCTCGCGCCTTGTGATTTCGGGATCGACGACCGCCTCGCGTCCGCGCCGCCCATAGTCGATCATCACGACGAAATACTGCATGAAACGATCCTGCCGCGCCCCGTAGCCGGGAGCGCGGCAGAGTATTTCCGAAAAACAGAATTAAGTCAAGGGTGATTTCCAAAAATCGGAAATCGACGCCTATTTGCTCTTCTTGCGAGGGCGTGCCGACTTGGCGCGCAGCCGCTCGAGTTGGCCCTTGGGCATGGACAGGCAGATCTCGCCGACCCACTCGAGCTTGACGCCGACGATCGGCTTGGCGTTGAAGCTGTTGAGATTGACGACGGAGGGAGTTTTCCCGCGTTCGATGGTCTTCAAATAGCGTTCACCGGTCTTTAGCCGGACCACGGCCTCTTCACCGTAGAAGCTCGACAGCGGATGGCGCTGGTCCTTGTAGACGACGATCACGTCGCCGCTCTCGTATTTGGGCAGCATCGAATCGCCAACGATCTCGAAGGCGACGGTCTCTTCCATGATCGGGAACGGCAGCGCGATATCGCCGAGGCCTTCCGGGGGAACCTGTTCATAATCGGGCTCGATCACAGCGCCGGCCCCGACGCGGCCCATGATCGGCGCGAGATTGAGCTCAAGATATTCCATGATCGGAATGATTTCGGACGCCTTCACCAGGCGTTCGCCGCCCAGGATCTCCGACACCGCGCCGGGCCGCACGCCCATGGCCGCCGCCAGGCCGCCCTTGCTCTTGCCCGTCTTCTCCAGGCCCCGCTCGATCATTGCAACGTCCAACATGGTGATTCCCTCGATTGCCCATCGTCCCGCCTCTTGTAATCCGAAATTCGGAATTGATGCAATTATGAATATCAGAATTGTCGCTTGACAGTTGCTTCGGAATACCGGAATGTAGGATCCGCCTCGCGATCGAACGATCGGAGGAGGCGCATCACAGGACAGCAGCATGGAACCGGGTCATTGGCCGTCGGAGCACTCCGACGCGCTTCGCGACTATTTTCTCAAGGGAATGTCTTATGCGGAGATCGGAAGACAGATAAACGGAAGGTTTGGAACGGCTTACACACGCAACGCGGTGGCCGGCCGCGCCAAGCGGCTTGGACTCGCGGCGCCGGCGCGGATGACGAGTCCATCGATCGTGCCGTCCTTGCCGTCAGGAGCCTGTCTCATCGGGCCGCCCCGTGCGGCGGTGCCGAACCTGAACTTGCCACCGAAATCCGCAATGAAACCCGCGCGGGTCAAGTTGCGCTGTGTCGGCGTCCAGCCCCGCCTGGTCGCGCTAGGCGAACTCGGGCGCGACGACTGCCGCTATCCCTATGGTGGCGACAAGGACGGGGAGGGGATCGCCTTCTGCGGCCATCCGCGCCAGCCGGGCTCCAGCTATTGCACGCCGCATGCTCGCCTGACGCGAAGGTCTGAGGCCGCGTCCGCTCGCGCCGCCGGTCCCGTCGTCCTGAGGCTGATCTCTGCTGCCTGACGAGACCGCTATCCGTTCAATTTTGCGAGGAGTATCCGAGTGGCAGGTGCACGACGCAACAAGTCCTACAGATTGACTGGAATCTACGATCGGCGATCGCGCGAGGTGCCGTTCAATGCAGAGGTGGCGGAGGTCGAGGTCGACAATCCGCTGGCGCTCGATGCCGGCGAAAAGATCGTCGCCGTCCGCTCGATCCGCGGCGATCCGCTCGGCCGGTTGCACGCGCATCACCAGATCGACGAGGCGCAATATCGCGGCGGGCGCGCCTTTCAGAGCGACTGGGAGAGGGCGGAGCGCGGGCCCCAGGCAGTGGACCCGACGCGCGAATATGTCGATGGCACGCGCTCGCGCGAGCCGGTCACCGAGGACCAGCGCCAGGCTGTGCTGCGCCTCAACCGGGTCGAGCGCGAACTCGGTACCGATGGCGCCGCGCTGGTGCACGACGTCCTGGTGCTGGGGCTGACCATGGATCAGATCGGGGAGCGGCGCGCTGTCCGTACCCAGCGCTGGAACGACTATTTCGCGCGGCGCTTTCGCGAATGCCTGGACCGGCTGGCGCTGATCTACGGCTTTGCGACGGAAGGCCGGGCTGGGCGCGCCAAGCAGCGTTGAGAGTCGTGGTGCGCCTGCGGGTCTCGCCGCAGGCGCGCCTGGGCCGCTTGTTACGGATGCGGCACGATCTGGTAAGGCGTCGTGTAGGGCTCGACACGGAGAGACGCGTTGGCCAAGAGCCCGATCTTCGCGGTCGGCGCCTGTTGCAATTCACCGTTCGGGCCGCGATGCACGTTGTACTGCCAGACCGTGAGATCGCCCTTCTGCGCCAGCGCGTGCGCAACCGCGCTCGCATCATTGCCGCCGAGCGCCTGGAGCTCCTCCGCCGACAATCCGACGACGATTTCGTCCTTGATGGTGACGATCTTGAACAGATTCATCCTGGTCTCCTGCGCCCATGCGCCTTGTATCGAGAAAGTGAGAAGCGCAATCGCGCCGCCCTTGATGAGATCGCAGCGGGAAAGCATGCTGTCGTCCTTTGGTGCTGAGGCGCGCCCGAATCGAGAAGTCCGTCAGCCATGGCGCCCGTGGTCCGCGTGGCCGCATCGCAACCGCTTGGTCGTTCAACCTTGAACGACGGTTCATTGGCGGAGATATCTTCGGACCGATGAACCCTGGTGCGGGGAACCGCGTCCATCAAGGGGGGCTTCACTGGCGGACGGATCAAGACGCTGCAGGCCGGCTGCGCGGCTCGACGTTCATTTCGCCGACGATACAACCGCCGAGGTCGGGCTCAACAATTACGTGTATACGCTGAAGAAACTTTAATCTGGCCTCGTTCACGCCGGAAACACGGCGAAACGCCGCACCGATTGACAGCGATCGAGGTCGTGTGCGTGAGTGATGCCGCTTCTTGACGCAGGTGGGTGACGACGGTTCATATTCCTGTTATCCGGAATTGCCGTGGTGCGATGCGGACGAAGCATCGCTAGGGCGACGGTTGGGCTTGCCGGAAGGGTTGTTTCTTGACATAATTGCAACCTGTTCTGTTGAGCCAGTATATGGTTCAGTGTGTTAACCCACCGGGTGCCCGGCCGAGATATCAGGGTCACCATGGCGTCCGGTCATGGTGTTCGGTTCTCGAGCGAGACCTCGACGTCTGATCACGAGGGCCGATGCTTGTCATAGGTGCGAGATGAAAAACCTCAATTTCGCGGCTGAACTGCACCTCAAGCTCGGCGCGCCTGCAAGCAGCACCGTTGAAAGTCTGCGCCTGCTTCGCGCGTTCCTGAAGCTCGGGCCTCGACAGCGTTTCGAGGTCATCAAGCTGGTCGAAGACCTCGGCGCCGAAGAAACCCTTCCCGAGCATCCCCTGTCCTGACCCCAGCCGCGCGCCGGCCGTACGCCTCGTCCCCCGTTTTCCGGCCGGAGCCGGACCGCCGGGCGACGTTTGTCCGCCAGGCTGCCGCTGGAATGCGATCCGGCAAGTGTGGTATTCAGTTGGGAAAAAGGGGAGGAGTATGACCATGATCGAACCGAAGCTCGAAGTCCCGGCCGAACTGCGCGACCTAGCCGAAAAGACGATCGATCAGGCGGAACAGGCATTCGGCATGTTTTTCGAAGCTGCCACCAAATCGATGACGTCGGTTCCCGGAGCGGGTACCGAAGTGTCCAAGCAGGCGCTCGCGTTCACCGAGCAGAACATGAAGTCGGCGTTCGAGCACGCGCGCAAGCTCGTGCATGCGACCGACCTTCAGGAAGCGATGCGAATCCAGTCCGACTTCCTGCGCAGCCAGTTCACCAGCGCCGGCGACCACATGCGCCAGATGACCGGCAGTTTCATGCAGCCCGGCAAGGGAAAGTCCTGAGTTCCGGTGTGCGCCGCGTGCCCGCAAATTGATCCTGCGTGACGCCGCGCTCAGCCGCAGCACGATCCCGGAAATTGCGAGAGATCGATGCGGGCGATGATCGACCGCAGCAGCTTGCGGGTCGCACGATAGAGATGCCGCGCGAATGCCGGTGTCCTCGCAGCTGGCTGGCCAAGGCCTGCCGTATCGAGATGTTTCGTACCGAGGCTTTCGATGGAGTGCGACACGTGCCTCTCCGGGATGGTGAGGCCCTTCCTATCGTCGCCAGTCTGGAGCTGCCTTGATCTGCCGCAAAGGGGGCCCGGCTAGTAGTCGCCGGGGTTCATGATCATCGGGCTTCTGGTGTCAGCCGGCGCGAGCGAGCTGCTGGCACTGTCACGCAAGAAGCGGTCGAGTGTCGCCTGGATCTTCTCCTTGACCGCTTCGGGACCGCGATCGCTCATCTCGGTGTGCTGAGCGCCGGTGTGGACGATGTCGATGCCGCGCGCTTTGGCCTCTTCAGGCGTCGGCAGCACGCCCGGGTCGGTCTGGAAATGCGGATCCTTGGAGCGGAACGACAGGATCTTCAGGTTGTCGCTGAGCACGAAGGGCACCCGCAGATTGTCGAGCGTGATCACCTTCGACACGATCTCCGGGTGCTGATGGGCGACATACATCGAGACGTCGCCACCGTTGGAATGGCCGACGAGGGTGATGTGGTCGTAGTCGGTGTTTTCCTGCCGTCGCTTCAGTTCGGCCAGGGCGAAAAGGATGTTGGCCTCGCAGCGGATATAGACCTCGCGCCGCCCGACATATTGCTGACCGACATGGGTCATCAACGGCGGATCGCTCGGCAGGTCCTGCTGGATGCTGGCAACGAGATAACCGCGCGCCGCGAGCACGTTGGCGAGGAAGGAATACTCGGTCGCCTTGACGGTGTTGCCGTTGCTGATGATGGCGAGCGGGAGCTTCCAGAGCCCGAGATTGGCCTTGGTCTCGTAGTCGCGCCGCACCGCGATCTCGACCGAGATCGGCCGTTGGCGCGAGGCATCGAACAGGGTCAAAATCTCATGTCGGATTGCGAACCGGCTGACCACGAAATACTGGCCGACGCCGAGCACGCAGAGAAAGGCCAGGATTGCAAACACCCTCTTCATGGTTCCGTCCCAATCACTTTCGACTGAAAATGGTCATTGCAAGCCCCCGGATCGAGCGATCGTGAGCAGGTTACGGGATTAAATTTAGGCAAGTCTGTGAGCAAGGCCGCAAAAGGGCCGCATGCCGGGTGTGCTCAAAGCGCGGCAGCTAGAGGCGGCCGCCCCTGCCGCGTTCGGGGCAGAGCCGGAATGCGCTCGAGAGGGTGAACAGGAAGCGTGGGCTGCGGCGCTCGTTGTCTGGGGCCCGGTAGCTCAAGGGGACGGCTACGCCGAGATCGGCTTGAAGATCATCCGGCAGAAAGAACCGCACGCCGGCTCCGGCCGATGTCAGCGACAGGCCGTCGCTCAGGCGGTAGCCGTCGTTCCAGACTGCGCCGGCGTCGCCAAAGGCGTAGAGCTGATAGCCGGTCCAGTAGCGGAAATTGAGCTTCTGGTCGAAGCGCAGCTCGAGCGAGCCGGCAAGACCGTTGTCGCCGCTGATTTCGGCCGCGCCATAGCCCCGGCCGAAAGCCGCGCCGCCGAGATAGAACTGCTGCGAAATGAACAGCGGCCGCGATGCCGTCTGGCTGGCGGCGGAGAGCTTGAGCGACCAGGCGTCGTTGAGGGTCTGGTAGCGCGTGAACCAGAGGTTCAGCACCGAGAAGTTCGACGCGGCGCCATCGCGCGACAAGAGATCGTCGTCGAAATGCGAGGCACCGAAGATGTCGAGACCCTGGCGGTAGGTGAGCGTCGCGAAATTGGTGCCGCCGAAGCGATCCTGGAGCCGGTAATCGGCGGTCAGGCTCGCGGTCCTGATGTGGTCGTTGTACCAGGGGCCGTAAAGATCGTGCTCGGACACGTTGCTGAAGGTCCCGGCCAAGGTCAGCGTCAACGCCGATGATTGCGACATGAAGGGCACGGTGCTTGCCCGCAGCTCGAACGCCTCTGTCGTGGTGATGTCGCTGTCGAGGCGGCGGGCGTCACCCGGCCGGACCGCGCTGTACAGGACGGAAGCGCCGAGGCGCACGCCGTCGACGCCGACGGGCGCGTCATAGGATAATCGCGCAAAGCCAAGCTCACGCGGGTCGTTGGCAATGGTCGACAGGTTGACCGCCAGCGTATCGCCGGGCGTGAGGTAGGAGTTGAAAGCGCCGGTCGCGTAGGTCTGCCACGGGCCGACCGACGATGAGCCCAGATTATCCACGCCGAACGACGAGAAGACGTGCCAGGTTTTCAAATGGACGATGAGGCGAAAGCGGCCGGTGGCACCGCCGATCTCCTCGAGCGCGGTGTCGGTGATCCGGATGCCCGGCCCGCTGTTGATGAGGAAGAGCTGACGCTCGAGCGTTGCCAGGCGCGACGGCTGCTCGGCGAGAACCGGCCCCAGCATCGGCCTCACGCCAAACTGCTCGGCGCCGTCGCCTTTCAGCTCGGCCTGCACGATGGCGCCTTCAATCACCTGGATCCGGACGCGACCGTCGGCGATGTCCTGCGGCGGCACGATCGCCCGGCTCAGATGAAAGCCGTCTGCGCGGTAGAGATCGCTGATCGCGCCGGCGATCGCGGCGAGGTCGGCTTGCGAGACCTTCTTGCCGAGATAGGACTGATAGGCTGCGGTGATGCGATCGCGGGGAATGGCTTGGGCGCCGCTGACATCGATCCCGCGCAACACGAATTGTGGTTTCGTATCCCCGCCTGTGTTGGGCCGGCCGACCGCCGGCAGCGTGACCGGAGGACGGCTCAGCGATTCCTGCTCGGTTTGGTTTTCAAAGTATTTCTCGGGCTGCCGCGGATCGAAGCCGGGCTGGTTCGCCTGTTGAGCGAACGCCTGCGAAATTCCCGTGAAAATCGGTGCCGCCAGCGCCAGTGCCATAAGGAGATGCCGCTTCTCAATGCGCGCAGCGAGCTGCTCACCGTAGTTTAACGGAGCGGTGCCCAGGAGCTGGTAAGAGTTCGTTAGCTGCATGATTTTTCTTAGTTTTTTATGGTCAATGATTGGTTAATGCAGCCACTGGACTTGCCGGTTCCCGCTAATTCTCTCTTGAGTGATTTCGGATACGCCTCAGGACTGGCTGCAATGCGGGACTGAGGATCGTGATGCTGGGCAGAGTTGGAATGCGGTGCGCCTTTGTGGCCGCGCTGATCCTTGGTACGGCCTCGTTCGCATCTGCCGCGGACGATGGCGTCTGGTCAGTCAGCAAGTCCTCGGGTGAGGTCTGGCTTGCCGCCAACGGCGCGCAGCCTGTGTCATTGACCCAGGAAGGGACGCTGAGGGCCGGTGATACCATTCGCACCGGACGCACCGGACGCGTGCTACTCGTCCGCGGCGAGGAATCGATTTTGATCTCCCCGAACTCGGTGGTCGGTTTGCCGGCCGAGAAGAAGGAAGGGCTCTCGACCACCATCATCCAGCAGGCGGGTTCGATCCTGCTCGAGGTCGAGAAGCGCAACGTCAAGCATTTCGAGGTCGAGACGCCGTATCTCGCCGCCGTGGTCAAGGGAACGCAATTCAGCGTCACCGTGAATGCTGGCAGCACCAAGGTCGGCGTGCTCCGCGGCCAGGTTGAAGTCTCCGACTTCAAGTCCGGACAGATCGCACAGGTCATGCCGGGACAGGCCGCCACCTCCTTTGAGCACGGCAAGCCCGGCCTCAGCCTGAGTGGTGCCGGCACCTTCAATCCGATCGAGCACGGCAAGCCGCGCGCCTCGACGATCGAGCGAGTCCCGGTGCCGAAATCGGGCCTGTCGGCACCGCGCAATGCGGCGAGTGGCCATGCGATCCATGCGCTCGGTCCGATCGACAAGGGGACCAAGGCGGCCGGCGCGCCGGCGCAATCGCATCAAGCGGCCGGCGGTCAGGCGCCCAAAGGCGGCGTCGTGCGCATCTCCAGTTCGCTCGGCGAGGTCAAGCTGAACGTCCACAAGGTCACGAACGGGCTCGCCCACGGCGCCGTGACAACGGGGCACGTGCGCAACGCGAACGCCAGCACCGGGACCGAGACGGTCTGGAGCGATACGAAGGCGAGCACGACGACCACGGCCGCCAACAGCTCCAACGTCACGGCGGTTACGGTGAGCAGCAGTGCACCCGCGGCCAGTGCCACGTCGACGTCGTCAAATACGACGACGACTGTTGCGACCACCTCTGGTTCGACCAGCGATGTGTCCGGCGGGAGCTCTGGGAGCGCAAGCAACGGGACTGGCGCGACCAGCAACGGAAGCGGTGGCACCGGCAATAATGGCAACAACGGCAACGGGAACAGCGGAAACGGGAATAACGGCAGCAACGGTAACGGCAATCATGGCCACCACTACGGTTGGTATTGGGGCAAAGGCCATCGCTAGGACCGTGTCGTCGGTATAGGGGGAGCGCCTGGCGGCAGGGACCGCCGGTGCAGGGGAGCAAAGTGAAACGTCATCGGCCGCATATTCTCGTCATGATCGCGCTTGCGGTCGTGCTGTCCACGGGGTGGCACGGCGCGCTTCGCAACGCGCTCACCGATCTGCGCTTCGCCTGGCAATCGCGTACGGCCAGCGGCAATGTCGTCGTGGTGGCCATCGACGCCCCCTCGATCGACCAGATCGGGATATGGCCCTGGCCGCGCCGGCTCCACGCGGAACTGCTGCACAGGCTCGAGGCGGCGGGGGCACAGGACGTCGCCTTCGACGTCGATTTCAGCACACCATCGGATCCGGCCTCAGACGAAGCCCTCGTCACCGCGCTTCGGGAGGTCGGCGGTTCGACGATCCTGCCCTCCTTCAAGCAGCCGACGCCGAATGGTGGCGCGGTTCACATCAATCGTCCACTGAAGCCGTTCAGCAACCAGTCGTGGCCGGCCGTCGTCAATGTTGCGATCGAGTCCGACGGCCTCGTGCGCCGCTATCCGGTCGGAGAGAAGCTTGGCGATGCCGTGATGCCGTCGATGGCCGTCGTGCTGGCCGGGCAGGATGCCAATCGGCGGCCACCCTTCCTGATCGATTTCGGCATTCGTGCGGCCTCCATCCCAAGTGTCTCCTATTTTGACGTGCTGCGCGGCGATGCGGCGACCTTGGACAAGCTGAGAGACAAGAAGATCATCGTCGGTGCTACCGCGCTCGAACTGGGCGACCGGTTCAGCGTTCCCAACGGCAAGATCGTCTCTGGGCCCGTCCTCCAGGCCCTGGGGGCGGAATCGATCCTCCAGAACCGGATGCTGCGCTGGACGTCCGATGTCGGCATGATCATTGGCTTGGGCCTGATCTGCCTGGCGATGATGTATTCGTGGCGCCGTTCCGCACCGGGCGTCCGTGTCACCATCCTCGTCGCCGCAGGAGCGGGCGTGGAACTTGCCGCTGCGCTCGTACAGGCAAGCTGGCCGCTCATCATCGACACGTCGCTGTTTCACATTGCGATCATTGCCTATCTGACGGCGATTGCACTCGACGAGATCGATTTCCGTAGTCTCCTGGGACGTATTGCCGAGAGCCGCTTTCATCGTATCGCGATGTCGCTCGGCGACGGTCTGATCTGCACCGACGAGGATCACCGGATCACGGTGTGGAATCCGGGCGCCAGTGCGATCTTCGGTTACATGCCGACCGAAATGATCGGGCGTCCGTTCGAAACGCTCTGTGCGGAGCCCGCCGGCGGTGGCGCAAAGGCATTTGCCATGCGCGATGCTGCACGCCAGGCGCTGTTGGTGCCCGGCGGTGCCGTCGTCGTCGAGTTTCAGGGGCGGCGGAAGAACGGCGAGACGTTCCCGGTCGAAGCGAGCTTTTCGGGCTGGCAGGGCACGGACGGCTTCCAGTACGGAGCGATCCTGCGCGACATCTCGGTCCGCAAGCGCGAAGCCGAACGCGTCAGGTATCTCGCCGAACATGACGCGTTGACCGGTCTTGCCAACCGCAACATGCTGCATGCAAGCCTCGCCAATCTGATCGCCGCGGCGGAGCGGCGATCGTCCGACGTCGCGCTGCTCGTGCTCGGGCTCGACGGCTTCCAGCAGATCAACGACATGCTTGGACATTCGGCCGGCGACCTCGTGCTGCGGGCCGTCGCGGAGCGCCTCCGGACCAAGGTCGGTGGCAAGGCGGTCGTAGCCCGGCTCAGCGGCGACGAGTTCGCCATCGCGCTTGATTGTACGGAGGCTGGCGAGCCGATTGTGGAGTTTGCCGAGCGGATCGCGCGCGCGTTCGAAGCGCCGCTCGCAACGGGCGCGCGCCAACATCGCGTCAGGATCAGCATCGGCGTCGCCGTCTATCCGGAAGGTGGGCGCAACGCCGACGACCTTCTCGGCAATGGTCATCTGGCGCTGAGCAAGGCAAAGATGACGCGGCGCGGCAGCCACGTGATCTTCGAGAGTGCGATCAGGCAGGAGCTGGAGAACCGGTTGACGCTAGAGAGCGAACTGGCGCTTGCCGCGGATCGCGGCGAGTTCGAACTGTTCTACCAGCCACAGGTTCGGCTGGTCGACGGCAGCCTGCTCGGGGCCGAAGCGCTCATCCGTTGGCGGCATCCCGCGCGCGGCTATGTCTCGCCCGGGGAATTCATGCCGGTGGTCAACACCTCGTCCCTGTCCGAGCGGATCGCGAACTGGGTGATGGAGACCGCCTGCCGGCAGGCGCGAGCCTGGGAATTGTCCGGAAACAGCGTGCGCGTCGCGATCAACCTCTCGCCGTCGCAGCTCGAGTCCGGCGACCTCGCGCATTCCGTTGCGGCGCTGCTTGCGGAGACGGGGCTCACGCCGTCGCTGCTCGAGCTCGAAGTCACCGAGGATATCCTGCTGCATGACGAAAGCCGCGTGCTCGACATGTTCGAGCGGATCCAGCAGCTCGGCGTCCGCGTTCTGTTCGACGATTTCGGCACGGGCTATGCGAGCCTGAGCTATCTGAAGAAGTTTCCGCTCGACGGGCTCAAGATCGACCGGTCGTTCGTGCTTGACCTGCTCGCCGATTCCGACGACGCCGCGATCGTCGGCTCGACCATCGGTCTCAGCAAGCAGCTCGGGCTCACTGTCGTGGCGGAGGGCATCGAGAACCGTGCCACGGCCGACTTCCTGGTCAGCATGGGATGCGAGGAAGGGCAGGGATATTTCTTCGGCCGGCCGATGCCCGCCGGGGCGTTCGAGAGGCAATTCCTGCCGGCTGAACTCGAAGCCGTCAGCGCGGCCTGAACCGCTTCAACTCCGATCGCTAGCGCCGGCGTGCAACTGCCACGCCAAAGAGGAAGGCGACGAACAGACTGGCCAAGGGCGCTTCGCGCGTGATTGCCGCGACGGTCGCGAGCGGCCGGCCGGGTTTTCGTGCTTCGTCGATTGCGGCCGTGAGGCGATCGACCGCGGCGTGCAGGCCGCCTGCCACCTCGCCAATGGTGCGGGACACGTCGGTTGCTGCGTCGATGGCACGCTCGGCCATGCCGGGCGGGGGATTGGGCTGCGGTATGTCCGTGCTCAAGATCGCGATCTCCGGAATTGGCGAAGAGATGGAGGCCGGCACCTTTGGCTATCCGCGCGTGCGCTCGTTTTGAACAGCGGGTCGAGAGACCTTGTGGCTATCCGCGACAGGCGCCGTTTTGAACGGCGGATGCCGGCCCTGTAAACAAAATGCGGCGTTCGGGAATTTGTTCCGGGCGCGCGAGCCCTTTCGTCCCGTAATCCCGGGAAACGACGGATGCGAATCTCTGTTAGGCTGGCGGAGGCTTGCTGATCTCAGGAGATTGCCGTGACCGATCGGATCATGACGGATCAAGGCCGGCGCATCGCCTTGCTCGGCGCGCCCATCGATATGGGCGCTTCGCAGCGCGGCACCTTGATGGGCCCCGCAGCGCTGCGCACCGCTGGCCTTGCGCCATTGCTCGAAAGCCTTGATTTCGAAGTCGTCGATTACGGCGATCTCTCAGTGGCGGAGGTCAGGGACCTCGCTGACAGGCCGCCCGAAAAGGCCAATCACTATCGCGAAATCCAGCGCTGGACGCGTCTGCTGAGCCGCAGAGGCCATGAGATCGCGCAGACCGGGGCGTTGCCGATCTTCCTCGGCGGCGATCACACATTGTCGATGGGCTCGGTGAATGCCATGGCGCGCCACTGGCAGGAGCGCGGACGCGAGCTGTTCGTGCTCTGGCTCGACGCCCATGCCGACTACAACACGCCCGAGACGACGATCACCGCCAACATGCACGGCATGTCGGCGGCGTTCTTGTGCGGCGAGCCGGGCCTCGACGGATTGCTCGGCGATGATCCGCGCGCCTCGATTGATCCCGACAGGCTGGACCTGTTCGGCGCGCGTTCGATCGACAAGCTCGAAAGGGAATTGATGCGCACACGCCGGATCAGGGTTGTCGACATGCGCCAGATCGACGAGTTCGGCGTCGCCGTGCTGATCCGGCGCGTCATCGAGCGCGTCAAGGCGTGCGATGGCGTGCTCCATGTCAGCTTCGATGTCGATTTCCTCGATCCGTGTGTGGCGCCGGGAGTCGGCACCACGGTGCCGGGCGGAGCGACCTATCGCGAGGCGCATCTGATCATGGAACTGCTTCATGACTCCGGCGTGGTCGGATCGGTCGACATCGTCGAGCTCAATCCGTTCCTGGACGAGCGCGGTCGCACCGCGCGCACTGCGGTCGAGCTGATCGGCAGCCTGTTCGGACAGCAGATCACCGACCGCCCGACGCCGAGTAACGCGATCGCTCCGGGCGAGTGAAACTGAGAGCTGTCTTGCATCGCGAAGAACGGAATGACTGTTGCGGCTGGCTGATCTAGACCAGTCCTGGTCGAAATCGCCTGTTTTTGAAATAGGTGCGGATTGCAAACACCCTTCGCGGAGGGTTTGATGCGGGTCGCGCTTCAGCCGAGGATCCGCAATGAGCAGCACGATCGACGCCGTCGGAAAATCCGCGAGAACAACACGCCGTCGCTTCCTGCAAGGCGGCACCGCGGTGGCGGGCGGCGCCGTTCTGGGTGCTGGTGCGTCGGCCGCGGCGGAGACGGACAACCTTCCGCCCAACATTCCCGAATGGATGAAGGCGCCGGGCGAGCCGATGGGAGCCCAGCCCTATGGCGCGCCGTCACCGTTCGAGAAGGGCGTCGTCAAGAACATCTCGAAGACGCTCAAGCAGTACATATCGGCCTCCAGCCGGACGCCATTGCAGGAGCTCGACGGCATCATCACGCCGAATGGACTGTTCTACGAGCGGCATCATGGCGGTGTTCCGACCATCGATCCGGCGCAGCATCGGTTAATGCTGCACGGCCTCGTCGAACGGCCCCTGATCTTCACGATGGACGATCTCAGGCGCTTCCCGTCGGAGTCGCGCATCCACTTCCTCGAATGCTCCGGCAATCCCGGTTACACCAAGCCCTATGGCAAGACGGCATCGGACCTCGTGGGTCTGGTGAGTTGCGCCGAATGGACCGGCGTGAGCCTGAAGCTGGTGCTCGAGGAGGCCGGATTGAAACCGGACGCCAAATGGGTCGTCGCCGAAGGCGCTGACGCCGCCGCGCTGACGCGCAGCATTCCGATCGAGAAGTGCCTCGAGGACGCCCTTCTGGTCTACAGCCAGAACGGCGAGCGGTTGCGTCCGCAGCAGGGCTATCCCTTGCGGCTGTTCCTGCCCGGCTTCGAAGGCAATATGAGCGTGAAGTGGCTGCGCCGCCTGCACGTGACCGCGGAGCCCACTTATTCGCGCGAAGAGACCTCGAAATACACCGATCTCTTGCCCGACGGCACGGCGCGCGAGTTTTCCTTCTACATGGAAGCGAAGTCGATCATTACGCGCCCCTCGGGCGGTCATCGCCTGAGCGCGCCTGGCTTCCACGAGATCACCGGCATCGCCTGGAGCGGACATGGCAAGATCAAGCGCGTCGAGGTGTCGGTCGATGACGGCAAGAGCTGGCAGGACGCGCGATTGCAGGAGCCGGTGTTGACGCGCGCCCTCACGCGCTTCCGCCTGCCTTGGCAATGGGACGGCAAGCCGGCCGTGATCCAGAGCCGAGCCGTCGACGAGACCGGCTATGTGCAGCCGACGCTGGCCGAACTGCTCGCGGTGCGCGGCGAGAACTATTTCTACCACAACAACGCGATCTGGCCCTGGCGCATCGCGGCCGACGGCGAGGTGATCAATGCGCTGGCGTGAGACCTGCGGCGTTGCCGTTGCAATCGCGCTGGGTGCCTTTGCGAGCGAAGCGCAGGCGCAAAGCCCTTATGGCATCGGTCGCCCTGCGACGGCTGCGGAGATCGCGGGCTGGAATATCGATGTCGGACGTGACGGCAGCAACCTGCCGAAGGGAGGCGGTTCGGTCAGCCATGGGCGCGAGGTGTTCGCCCAGCAATGTGCTTCCTGCCATGGCGATAAAGGCGAGGGTGGCTTGGGTGACCGGCTCGTCGGTGGGCAGGGCACGATCGGGACGGCCAAGCCGATCCGCACCGTCGGCAGCTATTGGCCTTATGCGCCGACGCTGTTCGATTATATCCGCCGCGCCATGCCGCAGAACGCGCCGCAGTCGCTGAGTGACGAGGACGTCTATGCGGTGTCCGCCTATATCCTGAACCTGAACGGGCTGGTGGGAGCCGATGCGACACTCGATGCCAAATCGCTTTCGGCAGTCAAAATGCCGAACCGCGACAGCTTCGTCGGCGATGCGCGCCCGGACGTGAAAAAGTGATCGTATCGGGACGATCAGTTCCGCGCAGTGGCTCGGAACTTGCTTAAGCGAAGCGCGGAACTCGCGGGATGCGTTTGAGTTAACCCGCGAGAGGAAACAGCACGGGTCCTTCGATGGCAACACATCGCTTCGCAAACTCCATGTCCTCGGCGCTTCGCCATCCCGGCGTGATCGCGCTGATCGTGGCCGGCTTGACGATTGCTGCGATGGTGATCGTCGATCATGGGCCGTGGAACCGCGCCAAGACGCAGCCGGCGCATGTTGCGATGTATGCAACGACGGGCGAGGCCGCACATGCCGCCGGCGCCAAGGTGCTTCCCACCGCACCGAAGTCGCCGGTCGAGCCGGAGCGGCCGGGGCCGAACACATCTCCGACCGTCAATCCCGTGACGCCGTAATACGGTCCATCAGCGTGCCGGCCGTGCTCGCGGCCTTCATCATCGTCGTCGCGTCGCAGATTTTGGCGTCGCAGATCTTGGCGCCGCAGATCTCGGCGTCGCTATCGCCGGTCCGGTCAGCCGATCGCGGATGAGCCGAGCAGAGCGAGGACGGCCAGCGCCATGATCGCGGTGCCGAGCCAGCCCAGCGCGACCAGCCGTGAGCGGGCCTTGAAGCGGCCCATGATCGCACGGCTCGAGACGATCAGCATCATCATGGCCATGACCGGCACGGCAACGATGCCGTTGAGCACCGCGCTCCATACCAGCATGTGTATCGAGTCGATGCCGGTGAAGCCGAGCCCGAAGCCGATGATGGTCGCGGCCGCGATGATGGTGTAGAAGCCGACCGCTTTTTCCGGCTTCGCCTCCAGCGTGGCGTGCCAGCCGAAAGTCTCCGCAACGGCGTAAGCCGCCGAGCCGGCCAGCACCGGGATCGCCAGAAGGCCGGTGCCGATGATGCCGAGCGCGAACAGCGCGAAGGTGAAGTCGCCGGCGAGCGGACGCAGCGCTTCGGCCGCTTCCGTCGCCGAGTTGATCCTGGTGATGCCATTGCCGTTCAGCACGGTCGCCGTGGTCAGGATGATGAAGAAGGCGATGCTGTTGGAAAGCAGCATGCCGACGATGGTGTCGGCCTTGATGCGCGCGATCTCGGGGGCGCCCCCGGTTGGAAGGTCGCGCAGCGGCTTGTCGCGCTTGCCCTGGTTCATCTCCTCGACCTCTTGCGAGGCCTGCCAGAAGAAGAGATAGGGGCTGATGGTGGTGCCGAGCACGGCGACGACCATCAGGAAATAGTCGGCGCTGATCGTCGCCTTCGGCCACACCGCGGCGAGCAACGCGGTGCCCCACGGGATCTTCACGGTGAAGGCGGTGGCGACATAGGCGAACAGCGTCAGCGTCAGGAATTTGAGCACCGGCGAATAGCGGCGATAGGGCACGAACACCTGGAGCAGGGTCGAGCCCGCCGCGAAGATCAGGGCGTGCTCGTGATTGAGCCCGCCGATGACCAGCGAGAGCGCCTCCGCCATCGCGGCGATGTCGGCGGCGATGTTGAAGGTGTTGGCGATGACGAGCAGCGAGACGAGCCCCAGCACGATCCAGCGCGGCGCGAGCTGCAGGACGTTGGCGGCGAGCCCCTTGCCGGTGACCCGGCCGATCCGGGCGCTGACGAGCTGAATCGCGATCATGAACGGCAGGGTCAGAAACACCGTCCAGAGCAGCCCGTAGCCGAATTGCGCACCCGCCTGCGAATAGGTGGCGATGCCCGACGGATCGTCGTCGGCTGCGCCGGTGATGAGCCCGGGCCCCAGCCGTTGCAGCAGCCCCGGCACGGACTTCGCCGAACCTTCGGCGCTGTCGTGCTTGGCGGCGTGCTGCTTCGATCGGTTTGACAGGGGCTGACCTTCCGGCTTCCGGAATTGCGAAGTGTGCTTCAAGCGCGTCATGGCCGCAAAGTTCCTGCGTCAGCCGGCGTCGCGCCGTCCGCTGACGCCAACGCCCCGTCATCCTTTGACACGTCGGGCAACACACTTGTAGAGTGATACCATCACAGAGATCGTCGAGCCCGCACCGTCACCGGTTGCGGGCTCTTCCTTTGCCTCCCGTTCAAAGCGGTCGCCGGCCCCGCGCGCCAGAGCTTGTCGCCGACGATCGGCCGATCCCTGGACACGGAAGCCGTCGGCGATCAGGCAGCACTTGCTCGACTGTGCGCCGTCGCGCGGCACGGTCTGGTTCTCATGCCAGTGGCGCCCGCCGACCGGCGGGGTTATCGTTGTTGCTCTGATTCGCGCCTTCCGAAAATTTGGAACCAAAGCTGGATGCGCGCGTTGCGGTGCCGCTTGACGGGCCGTTCCAACCCGCCCCGGCAGCAAAGTCACGGTGCGGTCCTGCCTTGCACAAGGCCGGGCCGCGCGCCGTACGAGCAAAGAATTTGCAACGACAAAAGGGGGCACATTTGGCCGCCGATCTGGTTTTCAGAATTGCAATTGTCGGGCTGTTTCTGTTTTCAGCGGTGCTCGCTTCCATGCTGTGGCTGAACGTCTGAGCCTCGACGTGCAAGCCTCGACGCGTGAGCCTCGACGAATGAGTCTCGTCCTGCCGTTAGGAACGGCCGGTCCATGGTGGCGTTTTGCTCTTCCATGAGGGAGGAAACGCGATGGACAATCTGACGAAGCGCGGGCAACCGGACCGCAGCAAGATCAACATGCACGAGGCCCACGAGGTCAAGTACTGGACGCACGCGCTCGGCATATCGAAGGAGGAGCTGCAAAAGGCCGTCGACAAGGTCGGCAATTCGGCCGCCGCGGTCCGCAAGGAATTGGCGACGTAACGCATCCGACGCAGGCGCGCGGAGGCGCGTGCTGCTACTTGACGCTGACGAACATGCCCCAGGCGGCGGCCAGCGCGCCGCCGGTGAAGACGACCACCGGGTTGTCGCAGAACGTGCTGCCATAGCTGCACACGTTCGCACCGAACTGGCCGAGCTCGTGATGGCTCGCGGAGTAGAACAGTCCCGACAGCACCAGCAATGCGGCGGCGACGTAATACATCGACGGAATCTCCAGCTTGCCCATGCGCCCTCGCAAGGGACATGTCCCAGCATGGCGCGGAGGGATTTCATTCCGCCGAATCCGCTTCGCCGCATTTGGATAAAGTTTGACCTGTTGGGCAAACGATGCCGTGATGCAGAAAATGAACGCGGCTCGAGCCTGTTACTCATAAATCCGCGATGTCCGCTTCGCCCCCAAGAGCGGCGCAGAAGCGGACGTTCCATGAGGTCCGGGAAGGGCCATAAGGTGACGTAGCAGGATGGTGAGCACGAAAGAGGCCGCCAACTGAGGCGGCCTTACTCACTCTTAAATTCCGCAATCTTTCGATCTTGACACCATAGCTCTACGTCGCACCCGTCAGCTAAGGATCTGGCGCGTTTCTTGGCTTCGGTTTCGTCCTCACACATTAGATCGATGCGAACCTCGATATGTCCGTCGAGGCCCATAATATATGCGCGGTACTCTTGCTTCTGCTGCCCGTCCAATGCTTGAAGCCCGTATTTTGAGTTACTGCGTGTTTACGTACACTCGCGTTCGCAAATCGTTCGATGAGTCGAATTCATTGATCTATTCCTCGGTTGGCCTGAGACGGCCTTATTCCTCCGGGGGTTGTAGGCCCGGCGACGTTAGCCATCCGTCTATATGAGAAACGGTTTCGAGCTGGCGCAGTTTGAGTTCGAGAAGATCACGCTGCGGTCCTGGCGGCGTATTTTTCAGTTCCGCTATGATGCGGGCTCTTTCCACGTCCAGATTGTCGTCAATGTGGGATTGTGAGCGTCGTCCCATGGCACTCTCCTTTCCCTGCGTGAATTGGGCGGGAGCGCAACCGGCGTTCTCATCACCGATCAAAGCACGGTGCCGAGCGGTGAGAGAACCAGTGTGCACCCGGAACCAGAGCGACGCCAGAACAAAAGTTAACCCAGTAAACGTCTGCCGGGGTCAGAAGCCGACTTCGGGCCATCGGCCGGGATGCGGCTGCTATGGGCCTTGGCGGATGACGCGGCCGAGAAGGCACGTGGTGAGACGAGGAAGATCGAGCGGCTGCATACCTGACAAGATTAGCGGAAAAGCCGCCGCCGGGTTGAGCGCGGCGACGGCTTCTTCTTTACGCGCTCAGACGGCCGCGACTACCCGTCGCGTCGCATGAAGGAAACGGTTAGCGGGCGCTGCGACGCCATCAATTGGATGACGCTCCTGTTTGCGCAATTCATCGACTAGACGTTCGAGGTACTGCGGCAGAGGCGAGGCTTCGAGAGATAAGTTCTGTTGCAATCTGTCACCCACCTCGTCACAGATCGACCGGGCAGTCTTATGATCGATGTGGTCCGATATTCTGCTGGTCGGTTCCATATCGCGACCTTTCGATTAGGCCCCACGATTAACTCAAGTTACAGGGATGCGAAAATGTTTCGCGCACCTTCGAAGAATGCCGATGGCTTCATTGAATGGAACGAAGACACTGTGCGTCAGGCCGATTGCCCTTGTCAGCGCTGATACCTGCAACCCGCCGAGTTAGTGAAACTTGGCGCGCGACTTTCAACACTCAGAATGTCCGTTCCGGGTCAAAACCGGCCATACTCTGATTGAGCAAAGAATTTCTGCTTAGACCCCAAAAGCCGACGTCTGCTCCTTTATGAGTACCCGCCCTGGTTCAAAGGCCCGCACGTCAGCGAAGCAATCTTGCCGGGCGCATTGAAGGTGAGGACTGCGCTCACGACGCCATCGCACGCTTTATAGGAAATGGCTGCTCCGCCCTCGGACGGACGGAGATCGTCCAGATGCGAAGCGGGATAATCCCTGAGACGGTCGACCCAATAGGCGCGCAGGCCTTGCCGGGTCGAAATCGTCTTCAGGCCGTCGCAGGCGCAATGGACGATCGCGTCATCGGCATACATTCCCAAAATCGTTTCGATGTCGCCGGCGCGGTAGGCATCAAGCCAGTCAACCGCAGCGGCGGGTCAAAGGACATGTTTCCTACCTACGTACCGTTATGGACTCGGGGTTTAGGACTGGCCTGATGAACTCGACGTGAAGATCTCCGCTCGGCTATTTTGGATTTCCGGAACGGATTGGGAACGTTAGCGTTCCGCCAAATGAACACTCGGGCGCCGACCTGAAAGTTAACATTTGGCAAGGAACTCCAACACCGCAATGCTATTGTCCATTCATCGCAGAACGGCCCGTGGCTTTTATCTGTGATGAGAACGCCACTTGCGCTCCCGCCTTCCTCTCATGGAAAGGAGCGCGCCATGGCTGAGCGGCGTCGTTTCAAGCAGATCGAATCCCTCGAAGAACGTCTTGCCGCGGAAGCCGGTCGCCTGCGCGAGCAGGCTAAGACTACTCTCCCAGGTATCGAGCGAGAGCATCTACTGCAGAGGATACGCCAGTGCGAGACTGGCTCGCACATGAGCGAGTGGCTAAATTCACCCGGCTTGCAGCCGCCGAAGTGACAGGCCTGCGCAGGTGGACTCGCGAGGAGGAGCGGCAGTTATTGGAGCTTCGCGCTTCAGGCCTACGGTTGGCCGCAGTGGCCAGAAAGATTGGTAGGACTGAGGCAGCCGTTATCGGCCATCTCGCAATAATGAAAGCGAGGCAAGAAGCCACGAAATAGTAAGGCCGCCTCAGTTGGCGGCCTTTTGCGGCGACTTCCGTCTCCTTTGCGGTGCACGCGAGAGGGCGGTTAGCTCTGGAGTTATCCGCCCGCCGTTCAGTGTCCTGATCCGCCTTCGCTGGTGTCAAAGCAAAGGGCCGCTGTTTTGGCAGCGGCCCCTCATGCTTCCGGGTTTCAATAATTCCGAAATGAAAATGCTCTAACCAGCTCCCCGGGTTGCTATTTTTTCCCGGTTAACAAATCCTTGCCATAACAAATGTGAACCAGATCGGTAAATTTCCCAGTGTCCTGATCTGCCAGCAATCCGCATGAACTCAAGATCTCCCGCATTGACTATTTGTTCATGATTTGTTCTTATCGTGCCATCGTCAGATGGAGATGGGCCGTGGACAACCGCATCAATGAAATCCGCAACATCGTCAGAGCGTTACGCGTCAGCATGCGAGAGGCCGAGGCCATCATGCACGAGCAGATCAATCGCGACGAGGACTGCACCTTCGTGGCGGAAGAGATCATGAAGATGCGCGTCGTGATGAGCGGCCTGGTTCAGGAGCGGACGCGGCTCGGCGACAGCGAGCCTATTCTCGTGCGCAGCCTCTTCGTTCCGCGCCGGCCGCCGACAACGCCGCGGACTGGTCTTGCCAGGCGCCGCCTCGTACCGCACGGAATTGAGCAGCAACGGGGCCACGCACGCCCGTGATCATGGATGGACAATCTCAGGCGGTTTCCGGCGCCGTGGGTCATGATCGCGGAAGAGGAGTGCTTCCGAGTCAAGGACGCGAACGGCTTCACGATCTGCTGCGTTCTTCATCGCGATGATCTGCACTCGTGGGGCTACCAATATGCCCACCAGTATCTATCGCGCGACGAGGCGCGACGGATCGCAACGGCAATCTCGCGATTGCCGGAGCTGTTGAAGCGTCCTCAGTATTGAGCTGTTCGCTTTGCCAGGTCCCCTTTGGAACTTCTTGCTCCAAACTGGAATTAGTTTTGTGGTCGGCCCACCGCCGATGGCCGGCCTGGAATGGCGGCTCCGGCGCCCCCAGCCCCCCGTCCCGCGCCGGGGCCGTTTTCACGAGTTAGGGCTGGGACAAAAACACCGGCGGCATCGCCGCCAGACGTTCAGCAGGCACCTGTAGATCGTTTTCCGGAGATCGTTTTGGGTCTCGACGAAACACGCCTGAAACATTGCTGAAACCAGATTGTCCTGAACGCCGCGCCCGTTGGCCCCGACCAACGGAGCGAGAAGGAGACAAGTCATGATCCAGGTCGGTTCGAAGGAAGAAGTCGCGTTTCTGCTGGCGCTGTTCGGCACGCACACCCAGCCGGTCAAGCGGCCGAAGCCGAAATCGCAGCAACGCTGAAGGCTGAGCCATGCCCGGTTTGGCCGATTGCCAGAGCCTCTTGCGTCTCTTGATCGCAAGGGGCGATCCGAGGGCCATTCCGCTCGCCAAAGGCGCCATCGATCAATACCTGAACACCGCGCCGGCCAGCCTACGCGGGCGCGGCCTGCGCGTGCTCCAGCGCGACGCGCTCGACCAGCACGGTGCCGCGGTCGGGGTGCAGCGCTCCTTCGCGGAGACGGTGGACGCCTATATCGAGCGCAAGCTTGCGGAGGAGTGACACCTTCCGATGCGGCGGCTGGGGCAGCGTGGCTGCCGGTCAGGCTGCGACGGGTGGCGTAGCTTGCTTCAACAGCCCGATCTTCCGGTCGAGATGCCAGACCTCGACGTTGCCCCGGCGCGTGAACTGTTGTGCGACGCGAAGCGCGGATGCATCGGAGTCAGCCTCGAATGCTTCGGCGGAGCGAAACACGCCGTTCTCGCCGACCAGATAGGCGCGGTATTGCCGGGTCATGTCGGCGGCCTCAGGCCGGGCGAATGCAGCCAGGACTCGATCTGGATGGCCGTCTCGTCCTGTCGCGCCCGGCGCAGCAGGATCTCACGGCGGCGTCCCGGCGCAAGCACCTGGGCCTCCTCGCGAAGGCGTGCGGCCTCGTCTGCGAGCCGCTCGTGGAGAGTTTTGGACTGTTTAACCCGACGCCGCTTCAGCATGACACTGCTCCCTCGTCAGAGTGGGCGGGAGCGCAACTGGCGTTCTCATCACCGACCGATGCCAAGTGCCGTGCGGTGATATTTCAACTCTACGCCTCGGGCCGAGGAGAGTCTGTATCATTTGTTAATTGGTTCGAAGAATCTCTCGGGCGTCATCGCAGCTCGGTTTGAGCAGTTTTATTCCTATCGCGTGCAGGTAGTTCCTAAGTTCACTATTGAACGGAAGTGGCGTCGGCGATTGAAGGTCTATCCTCCTTGTCTGCGCCCCGCGCCACGATTTTCAGCGCTTGATCTGACAAAGGCCGTTGGAGCGCCTTAGCCTCGTCCCATGGCGCCCGCAGCCAAACATCTCGTTCTTCGGCCGTCGTCAGGATCGCCGGCATTGCCTTTGGATGAATGGGCTCGACAACGGCATTCGGCGCCGTCGTGAGAAAACCATAGACCTGATGAGGTCCAGGCACGGGCTTTGACTTCGTACCGCGATCGCCCTTGAAAGTTGTCCAGATACCGGCGAACGCGAACAGCGGCCGCGTCTCGTCTATCGCAAACCACACGACGTCTTTCTTCTTTGTTTCCGGATTCGGCTCAGGCGCATACTCAGCAAAACTGTTGACGGGCACGAGACAGCGATGCTCCGGCTTGAGCCATGCGCGCCAGTGCGGCGACGAGGTGTTGCGGATGTTGGTGACGGGCGGGCCGGGCTTGCTCGGTGGTGGCGGCATGCCCCAACGCATCATCACAATCTCCCGTTCGCCCCCGCCTGCGTCGCGAATGACCGGTGCCGGGTAATCCGGAAATACGCCCGGCATTGGTGGCAAGTTGCCCTCGTAGCGACGGACCACACGGAAGAGCCCGGCGATGGCGGCCTGATTGGTGGTGATCGAATACAGATTGCACATGGAGACCATTATTCCTTACCGCTCGCCCGGCCAAAGGTAATTTCGAGTGAGGGGGGTCGCTAGTCGTAATGATGTCTGTATTCACATCAATGGGCAAACAGACGTCAGGTTGGCCTGTGCATTAAGGGCCAATCCCGGACATTGCTTAGGGGCCACAGTGTCTTCGTGTGACGCCACCTGTTTCCCGGATGCGTCAGGTGACGTAGAATGCCACTGCCCCTTGAAGCGGGACGTGCCGAAATCACCGTCCGGGCAAACGAGCAGCACTTGTGCCGTCGGCAAGCACGCTCTCTTAGAGACCGTTCTTTTTTCGGTTTCGTACCACCGTTCACCACGAACTTTGCGCGCTGCTTATGCGGCGGCTCGTTCGGTAACGTCGGGAGAAAGCGATGAGCAAGATCGATCGAAGGTCCGCTCTGGGAATCGCGTTGACTGCAGTTTCGGCTGCCATGGTCAAGCCAGCCGCCGCTCAAGCCACAAGCTACAAGGATACGACGCCTTGGCCAGGTGTCGTGGTGCGTGAATATGAAGGCGAAACACCATCCTTGATCCCAGGTTTTAAGACCGTCTCAATGCGCGATATCATTATGCAGCCGGGGGCGAAGACCATGGGGCCCCCGATGATGAATGCCATGATCTGCCATATCACCGAAGGGGAGCTTCGGCTTGAGCAGGACGGAAAGACCTTTACGGGCAAGAAGAATTTTGTCTGGACCTGCAACAAGGAAACAAAAGAACAGGCGTTCAACGATGGGAATGTGGTCGCGATTATGCGGATCACCGACTTGAAGGCTTAACGCTCGTTTCTTCGCAAGAGATCGATTGTGGGGTGCGGATGGTGCATGCGACAACGCGCCATCCGCGTGCAGGACCGCCTCGGTCAATCGCATCGATCAGCGACCGTGTCGCCTATGTCCGGTCTGCCCAACACAGCGCACTTCTGTGACTGCTCGAGTGCCGACGGGCTCGCCAGTTTCGGGTACCCCGACTACAAATCTAACGCAGGACCTTGAAGCAGAGTGAACCGTGTGCCAACGCGCGGGCCGCGACCGCGCTTTGCGGCAAGGCAGAAGTGATGTAACTTCTCTTGCGAGCTGCCATGAGGACGTGCCGACAGTCCTGTACTCGCCAATTATCTTAGCGGCAGCGCTGATGCCGTCGGCGGGCAAATTCCTAGACCTGTAATCTCTGGTCTGTTCAATCGCAGTCAAAACCGAGGCGCGAATGACGTGCACACCGCGTGATGTGCGCGTGAAGGAAAATGCCGCATTTCACATCAGGAGCTTACAATGGATCGGAAAACCTTTCTGGTCGGCATTATCGCCGCCGCATGCCTTGTTGCAACCTCTACACTAATGCCGGGCACCGGGCACGCCCAAGCGGATCCGAGAGTAACGAAATCGATGGAAACCTTAAAAGCCATGACGGCGAAATTAGGAGCCCCCAAGCTCGAAGGAAGGGAAGCTGTTGGGGGTAAAGACGCACCAGCTCTGTATTTCGGCACGACTAAGATCAATAACAATTTCGACATCGTCGACGCGGTTGGAAGCGAGGACGGCAAAGGGATGACGGCCACGCTGTTTGCAAAAGACGGAGGCGAATACGTCCGAGTATCCACAAGTGTGCCAAAACCCGATGGAAGCGGCCGAGCAGTTGGCACCGTCCTAGCCGGGCCAGCGCTTGAATCGATCAAGGCGGGGAAGAGCCATTACGGCGAGGTGCCTATACTGGGTACGCCCTACATAACCGGATATGAACCGATCAAGGACAGTACGGGCGCCGAAATCGGCATCTATTACGTCGGCTACAAGAAGTAGTTGAGAGCCATAAGAAATCGTCTGGCAACACTGGACGCGCGGCCGTAGCTGTCGAGGTCCGAGTTGGGTCAAAATCGGCAATACTCTGGTTGAGCAGAGAATTTCTGCTCAAATCCCAAAAACCGACCTCGCCGATTTGCCGGTTGGAATGACGGCGCCGGCGCGACCCGCACCCGGAGCCGCTTTGGCGTCTTTGACACGTCGGGCAACACACTGGCATAATACTATCATTGAGACGATTTCGTTCGTACCCGCGCCGGAGATTCATCCGCCGCGGGTTTTTTATTCTCGATCCAGGACCGGATATGATTGCAAAGGGGTTTTTCAGATGACCGAATTGGTGAACAAGCGTTCTGAAGTGGCGTTGGCGAGGGAGGCGGCTCGCAGAACTTTGAAGCAGCGGACGATGACGGAACCGATCGCAATGAAGACATGCAGGCCCAGTTGAAAAAGTTCCGCAGGGATGCTGCCGAGTGCGCCTTGATCCGTGATCTGGAGCGAACTCACCAAGCCGATGGGCGGCAGGCGATCAATTCTCACCCCAATGCAGTGGAGAGTAATTCGCACGTCTCGACCGGATGTCAACGAACGCTTCATTCGGGCGGCCAGAAACCCGGCGACGATCAGGGGGCTTATGAGCACCAAGACACTTGCGCACGTTAAAGGGGTGATTTTTGAGCGACCCGCTGAGGTCGTGCCTGGCAGCGATATCCCGCTTTACATACCCGAAGACGGTGACTTCGAGTGGCTGTCCAGCTTCGCACCACGTAACCTCCAACAGGACACTCGCAACGATATTGTTGCCGACCTGTGGGTCGAGCTTGCAGGACGTCGCGTCAGCCGAGTTGGCGTGAGGTACTCGCCCGCCGCCGCACTGGTCGCAGGGCGCGGTCCTGCACATCATGCGAGGCCAGCGGGTTTTCTTTGCCGTTTTCTGGCTTGAAAGAGTTTCCCGTACGAGGCCGCATATAGGTGCCGGGACGGGGCTCAACTTGAGAAACTCTAAGGCCGCTCGACCAGGGTCTTTCGCGGTCGACCAAGCTTCGGACGGGGGGGCCTGGCCTTGGGTTCAGTCGACGGCACGACCTCCAGCCTGACCCGGAAAGTCTCAAAGAGACTTAGGACCCGGCTTAGCTGCGGATCGACGGTTCCTCCGAACGTCTTGTAAACCGTCGTCCGCATAATGCCGAGTTCGCGCGCGAGCGAGGTGACGTTCTGCGATTTGACGACGGTGCTCAGCTCCCGGATGGTGTCAGTCGGATCGTCGAAAGCGAAGGCTTGACTGAGCCGTGTAGCGATCGCGCTCGGGCTGGCGATCCTGGACGCAGGCGTAACCCGGGCCTTTACGTTCAGCGCTTCGAGCAGCCTAAGAACCCGGCTGAGCTGCGGGTCGATTCGACCGCCAAACGTCCTATAGAGGGTGTCGCGTCGAAGGCCCGCGTCCCGTGCCAGGATCTGTACGTTATGAGCTCGCGTGACGAGGCTGAGCGCCGTCTTAGCCTTTAGTATCTCATTTTCTTCAAAGTTATCAGATAGATAGATGGCGATAGCCGCTGGATTGTCGCGGACTAAATTGGCCATGTCTTCTTCGTTGCCAGCCAGCATTTCCAGAGCGTTTGTCCGTCACTGTGGCCTTCCAGCTACAGCATTATCGGCCAATACGTCTAGATTACCTCACAGACATCGACGACGCTTCCACTTGGGGTAATTTTGACAATGAAAAAGACTTTGCTCGCTCTCGCCGCGGTTGTGGCGATGACCGGTTCGGCCTCGGCCGCTGACCTGGCTGCCCGTCCCTATGTGAAGGCTCCGATGCCGGCGCCGGTCGCCAATTGGACCGGCTTTTACATTTTCGGCGGTGGCGGTGGCGGCCTCTCGAATGCTGACCAGAGCGTTGTGGATACGGTTTCCGGTACGCCGCTGACGATCACCCAGCGCCAGGGCGGCTCGGGCTGGTTCGGCACCGTGGGCGCCGGTTACGACTGGCAGTTCAGCGGCACCTGGGTCGCTGGCGTGTTCGCTGACGGTCAGTTCGGCAGCATCCGCGCCACCATCCAGGATCCGCTCAATCAGATCACGGGCTCCCAGAAGCTCGAGACGTCGTGGGCCGCTGGTGTGCGCCTCGGCTGGCTGGCCGCCCCGAACGTTCTCACCTACGTCAACGGCGGTTACTCGGGCGCCCACTTCGGCCAGACCAACTTCACGGACCTCGCCGGCGTTCCCGTCGGTGCCCACCTCAACAGCTACAACCGCAACGGTTGGTTCATCGGTGGCGGCGTCGAGAATAGCCTGAACTTCTTCGGCATCAGCTCGCCCGGCTGGTTCATGAAGACCGAATATCGTTCGGCCTTCTACAACGCCAAGACCCAGGACGAGCTGTTCGACGTCGGCAACGTTCCGGTCGGCAACAGCATCCGCGCCAACAGCTGGAACCAGACGATCTCGACCTCGCTGGTCTACCGCTTCAACTGGACCGGTCCGGTCGTCGCGAAGTACTGATCTGAACTGAACCAAAATTCAGACGTCAAAGCCCCGGCATCGCCGGGGCTTTTTCGTTTGTCCTGAACGCTCGTGCAACACGAAGTGCGATGGGATCCAGGCAAACGCCTAGTGCTGGAATATGCAAAATGACCTGCACGATCACATTGAATGCCGAATTACGCTCGCCCGGACCTCCGCGGCGGGCTTTGTCGTTTCGGCCGGTAATGAAGGTCGGGGGTGCTTTCGGCCTCGGCTACGTTGCCGGCGGCTGTGGCTGAGCGTTCTTGGAAGCTTCGGCGCGACGGGCGATTTCGACGAAGAGCTTTGGCTGCGTTCGCAGGAGAATACATGAGCACTGACCGACAGAAGCCGCGCCAACCGCGGATTGAGCCAGATCCCCCAGCTCAAGGCATTGCGGAATTGACCGGTCGGCCGCGCTGGATGGCCGACGCGCTTGCATACAGACCACAGAGCCCGGCTCTAGACGTCGGCTCGCCGGGTGAAACGGCTGCATTGGAGGGCAACGCGACCGGTTCGGTGGGCTTGGCGTCTCTCTAGTGCAAGTCTCAAAAGTCCCTGAAAACACTGGCGATCACTACAATATGGTAGGGGGCGTACCCCCCCAAAAGGTCAAGTCGAGGCAAGCCCAATTGATGTGACCGTTGTGACAGTGCTGTGACCACAATTTGCCGACGCACGCGCGGCATGGGGGAAACTTGCAAGCGTCAACCTATCTGATGCCCCCACAAAAAAATCCGTCATTCTTCGCAAGTTTAAGTTGGCGCACGTCCCAGCGTGTACTTGTCGGACACAGGAGAGCTCGTGCATGAATCCGAATCTTACTCCTGTTACTTCATACGTGATCGACAACGTGCACCACGCGCACGACGAAGTATGCGAGAGGACGGACCTCGTCGAGCGCGAAGGCGAAATAGATCAGTTCTCAGTTGGTGCGCCTGAAGACATCGCGTTCGATCCACCCAGCATGAACGTGCGAAATGTTGAGGCAGCCCTATCGGTCATGAAAGTCGATCCGGCCAAGGTAAAATGAGTAGCGTCCCAATAAAGCCAATGGCCTGCGTGATACGTTGGGCACGTTTGGTCGCAGAGATAATCGACCGGTTTGAGCAAGTCGACCCTTCCGGGATACTTAGACTGCACACGGGCGAGCATTGCATTGATGGCTGCGCCCGCCGCTACCGCGTTCACCTTTGACATGGGCGAACATGGAGGAGGTGGCACATGAGGCAGCGGCCCTTGAAGTAACCGCGGCCGATTGATCTCGCAGCCGGCGGGAACTTGGGCGCCCACAATCATTACACGCCGAACAGGCGTTAACACGCGTAGCGTCTCAGAAAGGGCCGCTTCGAGCTTGGCGAACGATCCAGCATCGTTCGGCCACATGCCTGGTTGGTCGTAATCGATGCCCGCATCGTCATAGGTTTCCCACCGCTGGATGAATATCAGCGGGCGCGTTTGGGTCTCAAGTTGAGCGATTTGCTCATCGCGACCCCGAAGACAATCCACGCGTCGTCGCGATCGGATGGCTGCTCCTTTGACAATCGGGCATCCGGCAGTGCCAACGTACTGAAGGTTTCCACCTAGGCTCTCGACTAACGGCAACATTGCCGCCACGTACATTTCAGCATGGGAGTCTCCAGCCAAGTCAACAATCGGTAGGCCCGGCGGCCAAACGACTTGATCAGTAGTGGGAGAACTGTCGAGCCTTCCATCCGCCAAAACCGACTCAGGCACCCGCCATGCAAAGCCCTTCAGAATGAATGTTGCGTGAGTCAGAATCGCAAATGCCAGAATAGCCGCGCTGAATTTCATCAATGTCTTAAGCGGCGCTCCAGAGGCTGCGCCTCCAGCAACGATGAAGCGACGTTCCACGAAATAGTACATGCTGGTAGCGACGAAAAGCATCGTTACAAGCATGACTATATTGCCTCCAGCAGTGTCGGCCGCCTCACCAAAGATGAAGCGCGAGTAGAAAATGATCGGCCAGTGGCAAAGATAGAGTGAATACGAGATTGTTCCGATGGCGGTTAGCGCCTGAGAGCGTAGAGCGCGAGAAACGAAGGTTGTATCTCCGGTCCAAATCACAGCAGCAGCGCCAAGGCATGGGATCACAACGAGCAATTCTTGCCGTGACGTGTCTGGCTGCAGCAAAAGGGCACTGGACAAGATCACAGCGAAGCCAGCCGCCGAAAGCAATTCACGGACCGATTGGCGGCGTGGCGTTTGACCGGCGAAAAGCACCAAGGCGCCACAACCGAACTCGAACATGCGAAACGGCATCAAGAAGAAAACGGCAGAGCTGTCGATGGGGCCAACCCATATCGTGGCCAAGAAGGATGCAAGCGACAACAGGACGATTGCCGATCTTATGCATCCAACGCGCGCCGCGGCGATCAGGAGTGCGGGCCAAATAAGATAGAACTGCTCTTCAAGCGACAGCGACCAACAGTGAAGCAGAGCGAGTTCGTCCGACTTCGCTGCGAAGTAATGGCTTGCTTCTCTCCAATATTGGATGTTTGCGATCGACAGCAGCGCATGCGTGCACTCCTTCGCAATATCGAGAAACAGTAGAGGCGCCGTCCATAATGCGCCCGACAGGTACGTCATAAGCACCGTGAAGATCAGGGCTGGATAGATGCGCCTCGTTCGTCGCAAGTAGAACGCGCTGAAGGAGAAGCGACCGCCAGCGTCGTCCACGAGGATATTGCGAGTGATCAAGTAGCCGGAGATGACGAAAAAGACGTCGACTCCGACGAAGCCGCCCTGAAAGCCCGGTACTTTCAAGTGAAACAGCAGAACGCTCAGGACAGCAATCGCTCGAAGTTGAACGATTTCCCTGCGAAAGCTCGTCCCCTCCGAACCTATCATCTCCAATGAGGCCACCAGAAGCTGCAACGTTTCCAAATATTTCTACTGGATTGCAGTCTAATACCTGAGAGGATTTCAGGGTGTAAACCTCAATTTTGGCTTCTAATAAAGGTAGCCGTCCTACCCGCCGAACAGCGATCTAGACGAACAGCTACGGCCAATCCCGCTATTGGGGTCTAACTCTAGGGGAAAAAGGCAAAAGACAGATGCACGAGGGAGTGGACAGGGCGCTAGGCCCCGCCCTTTCTTAGGTTCTCGCTTCGCCACAGCGGTTGGAGGTTGCTGAAGTGGCATAGCGCGATCAATTCGCTTAGTGTTTGCGCCGACGAAAGCGGCCTGATATGATCGACTTCCCATTGCCGATACCTCTCCCAACGCATTCCCGTACGAAACTGACCAGCGATATGATCGCGTAATTCGGTATGGTCGCAGCCGACCGCATAAGCGGGGCTGACGCGGCCCCTCAGAGCCATGCCAGTCCGTCTCAGCGTATTGCGGTGCATCCTGAACGACGGATCTCTGAAGCCTCTCAGCGCCTCTCGCTGGCGTGCCTTCTCATTGGTGACGTTGTCGCGATAGCGCGTGAGAAGCTGCGCAACAGTGATTGTATTGAGAGATCGTACGTCGTTGGGGATCAAAGTCCGATCTAACTCGGCTTCGATCTGCCGTGCCCAACGTTGTGCATCAGATTTTGATTGAAACGACTTGGCTTGTTGTGTGTGTCCGTGGCGTCTGACTTGGACCTGCCACTTCCCGTTCCTGAACCGTAGGCTTGCCATTCAAAAAGCTCCTCTCGCGTGACCAGCTTGTGACCGGCCGGTCTGAGGAGCTTTTGAGGAGCTACCACCAACGCTCTAAGAGGTTGGTAGATCGAGAGAAACACTGGCGCACCCGACACGATTCGAACGTGAGACCTTTGCCTTCGGAGAGCAGCGAGCGGCGTAACGTTCGGATATTGAGCCGTGTTTCGAAAACCTGATGCCAATCAAGCCCGCGGAATCCCGCGGGCTTTGTTTGTATGGCGCCTCTGACGTTCGCGCGCTACACCGCAGCAGCCGGTCCAAACCAGGTGGTCAGCGCGTCCTCGAGTCCTCGTTGGCTTTCATCTCCGACCCACGCCACGTGCCCGTCTGGCCGAACCAGCACGGCTTCGGGCGCGGCGACCTGCCCGATGGCGGGGAGCTCCCACGCGCCGTCGTGGCTGGCGTTGACGACCCTGATGCGATCTGCCCAGGGTGCGATGTCGAACCCGCCGGACTTGCCGAAATTGATCAGCAGGGCCTGCGCTCCGTGCAGCAGCGTGAACAATCTCTGCGGATGGCCCTCGACGATCAGGTCGAGATCGGGCATCCGGCGCCCGAGCAGTTCGTGTCCTTCGCCGAGATCATAGCGGATGTCGAGTCCGCTCATCATCGCGCCAAAACGTTGGCGCGGCTCGTCCATGGCGAGCAGGTCGGACACCACGTTGCGCGCGGCCTTGAGGCCAGCCTCGCCGCGGCGGAGCATGGCGATTTGCGCCAGGGTGTTGCGCAAGACGCGCGCAGCAACGGGATGACGCTCGGCGTGGTAGGTATCGAGCAGGCCGTCGGGCGAAATTCCCCTGACCACCTGCGCCAGCTTCCAGCCGAGATTGACCGCGTCCTGCACGCCGGTGTTGAGGCCTTGCCCGCCGACGGAGTGATGGATATGCGCGGCATCGCCGGCGAGCAGCACGCGCTCCCGGCGATAGGACACGGCCTGCCGCGCCGCATCGGTGAAGCGGGAGATCCAGGCGGGATTTTGGAGCCCGAAGTCGGTGCCGTACACGGCGACGAGCGCATCGCTGAGATCGCGCAGGCCGGGTTCGCCGGTGCGGTCGAGCGTCGCTTCCGTCACGACGACCAGCACGCGACCGCTCTCCGCCTTGCTGAGGCCATGAAAGCCGATGGCGTCGTGGCGGAGACCCCATACCGGCTCGTCGCGCATCTCGACTTCGGCCATGAGATTGCTGAGCGTCGGATCGGAGCCGACGAAATCGATGCCGGCCTTCTTGCGTACCAGGCTGCGACCGCCGTCGCAGCCGACGAGGTAGCTTGCGCGCAATGTCTTGCCGCCGGCGAGCGCAACGTCGATGCTGGTCGCATCCTGAACGAAGCCGATCACCTCGGAGTTTCGATAGATCGGCACCGCGAGCTCCTCGACCCAGTCGGCCAGGATGCGCTCGATGTGGCTCTGCCGCAGCGCGAGGCCATAAGCGTGCCGGGTGGGGAGATCGCCGATGTCGAGCCTGGTCCAGGCGAAGCCCGCGAGCTGGGTGACTTGCCCCTCGCGCAGGAAGCGCTCCGCGACGCCGCGCTGATCGAGGATCTCGATGGTCCGCGCGTGCAATCCGCCGGCCCGCGTACCGACGAGCTCCTGATCCGGGCGCCGCTCGACCACGGCGACGTCGACATCCGCGAGCGCGAGCTCGGCGGCCAGCATCAAACCGGTCGGGCCGCCGCCGGCGATCAGCACGGCATGGTGACTCGCGCGGCTGGCGCCGGCCCGCTCGGTACGGCCGCGCGGCCGGGACGACGGAAGCAATACAGGCATGTGGACCCCCTCGCGTTGCTGCTTTGGATGCTCATTGGGGCGGGGGTTCTACGGCAGGGCGGGGGACTTGAAGCAAGCCCCTTGCGCACCACATATCAAACTGGGAGGAAGGGCTCCTTCTTCCGCGTTCGCCGTGTTGACACGTCGGGCAAAACACCGGCAGAATGGCATCATCGACATGAGTTTGGTTCGACCCGCGCGGGAGCTCCCGCCGCGGGTTTTCTTTTGGCCTCTGGCGTTCAGCGAACGCCGGTGGTTCGCCGCATGGTGTCGGGGAGCTCCTCGAACGAAAACGGCTTCCTGATCATTGGCAGGCCCCCGCGCCGCGGTTCGCGCCCCGATAATTGCAGGATCTTCAATTCCGGGCGTAGCTGCTTCGCCAGTTCGGCCGTCCATGCCCGGCATACTGATGTCCGTGATGAGGATGGAGATGTTCTCGTTCTGCCTGAGCCGATCAAGCGCATCCGGGCCGCTTTGGGCGCTTGTCACCTCGCAGCCGAGATCTTCCAGCATGCCCACGATGACGTCGAGGACGCCGGGATCGTCGTCAACAACCCGTACAGTATGGCTCATCGCGCGCACGGTCCTTTGACTGAAGGAATAAACGCGCCGCTCTTCGGCTAAGTTCCGGCACGGTGTGGTCGAACGAGGGATGTTTGACATGTCGAAACACTGGCAAATGACATCATCGAGACGAGTTTGGTCACCCGCGCTGGAAGCACCCGCCGCGGGTTTTTCGTCTCGATTTTGAGATCGGACGGTGGCCGCGCATCCGGCCACGCACTCGCTAGACCACGTTCAAGGAACGCCGACCGGCGCGGCGCCGGGTCCGTTGCTCGCGCCGCTGCGGTCTCGGGGCTCACGGACATAGGGTTCGCGCCCGAAACGATCGCGCTTGGTCACGCGATCTGTCGCTTTTTTTCTTTTTCGTGGAGAGACGATGACCGCCTAACTGATATCGCTCGCACTCGCGGGCTTGGTTGCAATCGTGTTGTGGGAGACGTTTTCTTGAACGATGAGATCGAAGGCGAGCTCGCGAGCGAGCCGGCCCGCCCGCCCGCGCGACGGAAGACGTCTAAGGCGCGGATGCTGACCGAGACTGATTGTATCCTTCTACTTCGCCAAGTGTGGTTTCGAGAACGTTGCAAGGATCATCAACCAGATGATGAAATCAGGGCGATCGTGGCTGAGACACTTGCCGAGCAACACAGGCTGCAACAGGAGAGCATCGATGCCTTCGTACTGAAGGCCGTCGCATCGGTGCTAACTTCCTTCGGAATCGAACACGACGACCGGAAGGAGCTAAGGGCTGATCTCCAACACGTGCGGAGGTGGCGAAAGAGCGTGGAGCAGGCGCAGAGCTACACCTTCAAGGCCGTTATCACGGTGATCGCGACCGGACTGATGGGGGCCGTTTTGCTAGGCGTTAGGGTCGTGCTGGGCAAGTGAGCTCCCACGGTGCCGACATCTCTGCACTTGCACGCACGCTATTTCCCGCAAACGGGCCGTACAAAATTCGCATCGTTGATGCATCCGATGACGACCTCGTCGATACGTTGGCTGATCTGCATCGGTCGACGTTCTTCGACGCGGCGGCCATGCCGCAATTCGGGTTGGGAGCGTGGTGGCTTGCCTAACATGGCGATGAGGCGGTCGCATTTGCCGGCGTCATACCGTCGACGCACATTCGAAACGGCGATACTTCCCGAGGGTCGGCGTGCTGCGACGGCATTGGGGGCAGGGACTTCAGGGGGCTGCGTATCGAAAGGGATGCCATTGTCTTGAATACGACGGACAACTTCATCCAGGCGGGCTATCGGCTCTTCGAGCCAGAGGTATCCGAGGCCTCGGCGCACACGCTCTATTGGCGGAAGTGGCTTCGCTGAGCGGGGTTTCCCGTAATGCGGAACGAGTTTTTCTCGGTGCAGGATGGCCAATGCGAGACACAGCATAGCTCGCACTCCCAAAATGTTCGGGGGCCCGACGGCTTGATGGCTGCTGGGCTCTTTTTGCGTATTGAAGCGATGCGGGTGAAGCACTTGCGAAGTTGGTGGTGCCGGGCTTTAAGTTTGCTCCTGCAGGAAATTCGGCAACCATAAGCCGATGTAAGGGAGCGCCGTCGATGCCCACCAAGCCTCAATTACCGGAACGTTCGTCGCGGGCGACGGGCGCGCCTACCGCGCTCGACGGTCTCTTGGTCGTCGATTTTACGCGGGTCGTGGCGGGGCCGGCCTGCACGCAGACGCTTGCCGATTTCGGTGCACGCGTCATCAAGATCGAGAATCCGGATGGTGGCGACGATACGCGGGCCTACGAACACGCCGAAATCGGCGGAGAAAGCGCCGCTTATCTGAGCCTGAACCGCAACAAGCGCGGCATCGCGCTCGACCTGATCGTGCCGCAGGCTCGCGAGATCGCACTGGACCTGATCCGGAAGGCGGATGTGGTCGTGGAGAATTTTTCGAGCGGGGTCATGAAGAAGTTCGGCCTCGACTATCAGGCGGTCGCGCCGCTCAACCCGCGGCTGGTCTATTGCTCGATCTCGGCTTACGGACGCTCAGGACCATTTGCCGCGCGGCCCGGCTTCGACCCCATTACGCAGGCGGAGAGTGGCTTCATGTCGCTCAATGGGTTTGCCGATGGACCTGCGGTTCGTACCGGGCCGCCGATCGTGGACATGGCGACGGGGATGTCCGCCTGCAACGCCATCTTGCTGGCGCTTTTGGCACGCGATCGGCTCGGCCGCGGGCAGCATGTCGAGGTCGCCCTGTTCGACGTCGCCATGGGCATGACCGGCTTCTACGGCATGGCCTATCTGATCAACGGCGAAAACCCTGGCCGGTTCGGCAATTCGCCGAACGGGTCCCCCACTGTTGGTGTCTATGAAGCTTCCGATGGGCCGCTTTACATGGCCTGCGCCAACGACCGGCTCTATCGCCGGCTGGTGGTCGAGGTGCTGAACCGGCCCGATTTGATCACTGATCCGCAGTTCGCGTCGCGCAAGGCGCGCTCTGAGAACAAGGAGCTCCTGCGGGCAGCCATTGCAGAGGTCTTCGCGAGCGATACCCTCGAGAACTGGATGGCAAAGATGAAGCTGGCCAATATCCCGGTCGGCTATCTCCGAACGGTCGAGGAGGGGTTCAATGCGCCCGAGGCCCGCGAGCGCCATCGCCTGAACAGGATTCCGCACCGTACTGCAGAGTGGGTCCCCAATATCGAACCTCCGATCAATATGAGCCTGACGGGAGCGATTGATCCCGTCGCTGCGCCCCTGTTAGGCGAGCATACCGAAGACGTCCTGCGTGATACGCTCGGTTACGACGAGCGCCGGATTTCGGAGTTCACTCAGAAGGGCGTCTTTGGATCAGGCAAGCCATCGACATCAGGCTAAGCCTGAGCGGTCAGCTCCATGGAGCCAGGCATCGCTAAGCTTGCGGATAGCTGCTTTGAGAAGACGGTATAGGCGACATCGCATTCCTGTGAACAGCCGGGGTGTGGGGCGACCACGCAACGTAAACCCTGCCCAGCTTGATTTGGCGAAGTTCCCGCCGCATAACTATGTGAAAGCGAGGGACTCGAATGGCGCCTGGTCAAGAGCCGAGCATGGGCGAGCCGACGGGGCAGGAAGCCGGCGAACGCGCCTATGCGGCCATGATCGCGAGGACCCGGGCGCTCGTGCCGCGGCTGCGAGAGCGGGCTGCCCGCACGGAGGAACTGCGGCATCTTCCGACGGAAACCGAGAAGGATCTCCACGACGCTGGCCTGTTCCGCATGCTGCAGCCGAAGCGCATCGGCGGTGCCGAGCTTGACTATGTCGCTCTTGTCGACTGCGCCGAACTGCTGGGAATGGCGGATGCGTCAGTGGCGTGGAATCTCGCGAACCTGGCGAGCCATCATTGGATGCTCGGCATGTTCGCGCAAAAGGCGCAGGATCTGGTCTGGGACCGCGATCCGGACGCGCTGATTGCGTCCTCGTTCATTTTTCCTGCCGGACGCGCCACGCGGGTCGAGGGCGGCTACAGGTTGCACGGCAGCTGGCCGTTTTCCTCGGGCGTTGCCTCCTGCGAATGGAACATGCTGGCAAGCGTCGTTTACTCCGACGACGAGGCGGACGGCATCGAGTATCGAATCTTCCTGTTGCCGAAAGTCGACTACAAGGTGCTCGACACCTGGAATGTCACGGGACTGCGCGGTACCGGCTCCTGCGATGTCGAAGTCAGGGACGCTTTCGTGGCCGACTATATGACGGTCGCGGTTGGCGATCTTGCCGGCGGCCCGACGCCGGGAAGCAAGGTCAATCCCAATCCGCTGTATTCGCTACCTGTGTTCTCGCTGTTTCCTTACGTCCTCTCTGGCGTCGCGCTGGGGAACGCTCAAGTATGTCTCGACGATTATGCGGAGGTCGCGCGTCATCGCATCTCGACCTACAACCGTGCCAAGCTCAGCGACTTTCAAAGCACGCAGATCAAGATCGCGGAAGCCTCGGCCAAGATCGACGCTGCGCGCCTGATCATGCGTTCGGCCTGCGTCAATGCAATGGAAGATGCGAGGCGCGATCGTACTCCTGATATGGCGACCAAGACCAGGTATCGTCGCGATGGAGCATTTTCGGTGAATCTATGCACCGACGCGGTCTCGATGCTGTTTGCCGCGAGCGGAGCGCGCGGTCTGTTCACGACGGGCGTGTTGCAGCGGCAGTTCCGCGATGCGCACGCGATAAACTCGCATCTTGCGTTCAACTTCGATGCGGCCGGTACCAATTACGGACGGGTGGCTCTGGGCCTGCCGTCCGAGAATCTCACGCTGTGAGGCCGGCCGATGAATGATCTGCCGAAGCAGCCCGCCATTTCCGATCCAGCGAATGAACTCGCCAGCGACAGCTCGCCGATCAATCCTCGTGATTTTCGCAACGCGCTGGGCACATACGGAACGGGCGTAACGATCATCACGGCCATGGCCGCTGATGGAAAGCCCTATGGTATCACCTGCAATTCGTTCGCGTCAGTCTCCCTGAATCCCCCTCTGGTTCTGTGGAGCCTCGGATTCTATTCCTCAAGCCTCCCCGTGTTTCAGAACGCCAGCCATTTCGCCGTTCACATACTCGGCACGTCGCAGCAGGCGCTCGCAAACAAATTTGCTAAATCGTCCGAGGACAAGTTCGCCGGCGTCGACTGGACTCCGGGCCTCGGGAACGCGCCGGTCCTTTCCGAGAGTGTCGCCAACTTTCAATGCCGATCGGTCAATCGCTATTATGGCGGTGACCACGTGATCTTTCTCGGCGCGGTCGAGGCCTATGCCTACAATGCCAAGGAGCCCCTGCTGTTTGCGCGCGGGGGGTATGGCCGGTTCCTGGCCGATGATGAACGCAAGAAGTCGCCATAAGGCGATTCGAGGACGCTCGTCGGCTCAGCGGTCTGTGGCCGAGAGCTTGTAGATTTCCAAAGCGTCCGCGTCGGCGCCGCGTGCAGCCTTGGCCAGCCTGAATATCTGTCCCGCGAGGGTCGCCATCGGCACCGGCGTTGACGTCGCCTGGGCGACATCGGCGACCGTGTCGAGATCCTTGAGCATTGTCGCGATATGGCCAAGCGGCGGCGAGTGGATGCCCTGGACCATGCGCGGCACGAAGAGCTGAAGCGGGATGGAATCCGCAAAGCCGCCGGCGAGCGCCTCGGGCAGCCGGCCTGCGTCAATCCCTGCATTCGAGGCAAGGCGCGTGGCTTCCGCCAGAACGGCCATCGCGCATCCGACGATCACCTGGTTGCAGAGTTTTGTGGTTTGGCCAGCCCCGATCGGGCCCATGTGGGTGAACCTGCGTGCCATGTGCAGCACATAGGGCCGTGCCCGCTCGATGTCAGCAGCTTCTCCGCCGGCCATGATGGCGAGCGTGCCTTCCTCTGCGCCCTTGGTGCCGCCGGACACCGGCGCATCTATCCAGCCCGCGCCATTCGCGTCTTTCAGCCGCGCTGCAAGATCGCGCGCGGCGTCGGGATGGATCGACGAGAAGTCGACGACGAGCTTGCCTGCGCCGGAAGCCGCTGCAAGACCGTCGGGCCCGAAAATCACCTCTTCGACGGCGGCGGCATCGGTCACGCACATGAAGACGATATCCGCGTTCGCCAACATGTCGCGGGGCGTGGTTGCGCGCCTGGCGCCGGCCGCGACGAGCGGAGCGACCTTGCCCTCCGAACGATTCCAGACAGCGACCTGATGGCCGGCTTCGAGCAGGCGCCGGGTCATCGGCGTTCCCATCAGTCCAAGGCCGAGATAGCCCAGCCTCTCGACGCCCTGCGGGCTTGTCTTGCTCGCATCAGCCATAGGTTGCCTCCTTCTGTCGCAGCGCAAACGCCGCCTTACCATACATTGCAGGTCGGACAGTGAAACCGCTCGGCTCGCATGGCTTGCCTGATTGTTTGAACCATGAAACATTTGAGTGTCGGGTTGGGCGGCGCCGGTCGGCGCCGGAGCAGCGGAGTGGGCACGATGCGAACCGTTTCGAAGTGGATCCTGGCTTTGGGAGCGGCCGCGGCTGCGAGCGCGGGGGCAGGCCCGTCATGGGCACAGCAGACCATTCGCGTCGGCTGGACCATCCCGGCCGAGGAATCCAAGTACTGGATGATGCGCAGGCCGGCTGAGTTTCCCAATATCGGCAAGGCCTACAACATCGAATGGACCCAATTTCAGGGCACCGCGCCGATGACGCAGGCATTGGCGGCCGGCGCGCTGGATTGCGCGACGCAAGCGCCGCTGTCGCTGGCCAACGGTGTGGTCGGCGGCAATCTCAAGGCCTACATCGTGGCGCAGCACGTCTTCGAGAAGCCCGGCGGTTTCTCGGTCTATTGGGCGGTGATGGATGACTCGCCGATCAAGACGATCGCCGATCTCAAGGGCAAGACGGTCGGCATTTCCGTGATCGGCGGCGGCACGCAAGGCCCCTTCAACCTGTTGCTCAAGCAGAATGGCGTCGATCCGGCGAAGGACATTAAGCTGGTTGAGGTCGGCTTTGCCGTCTCCGAAGATGCGCTGCGCCAGGGCCGTGTCGACGCGGTCAACATGAACCAGCCGTTTGCCGCACGTGCGGAGGCGAAGGGGGGCACAAGAAAGCTGTTCTCGTTGTCGCAGGCAATGCCGAACATCGTGCACATCCTGGAGGCCTGCCGTGCGGATTTCGTCGACAAGAACCCCGACTTGGTGAAGGCCTACGTGCGTGACATTACCTCAGGTATGAAGAAAGCGCTGGCCAACCGCGAAGAGACGCTAAAGGTCGTCAATGAGGTTCTCAAGGCGCCTATTCCGGTGCTCGAGACCTATCTGCTCAAGGACAACGATTTCGGCCGCGATCCAGGCGCGGCGCCGAACTTCCCCGCGATCCAGAAGATGCTGGACATCTACGCGGAGACCGGAATGCTGCCGAAGCTGGATGCCATGCAGTTCAAGCACGCGACGATCGTCGCGCCGCTGGAATAGGCGACGGGCGAATTGTCCGAACGAGGGGGCGCGGCGTCCCGGATCATCCCGGACGTTGCATGAAGAAGATGCGCGCATGAAGAAGTTGCGATCACGGGTCACGACTGACGGCCTCGACCGGGCTCCGCACCGCGCTTTCATGCGCGCAATGGGGCTCGACGACGCCGCGATCGCCAAGCCGATGGTGGGCGTCGTCAGCATGAAGGGCGAGCAGACGCCCTGCAATATGACCCACGACTTCCAGGTGGCCGCGGCCAAGACGGGAATCGAGGAGGCGGGCGGCACGCCGCGCGAATTCTCCACCGTGTCGGTCTCCGACGGCATCAGCATGAATCACGAGGGAATGAAGTTTTCTCTCTTTTCACGCGAGCTGATTGCCGATTCGATCGAAGCCGTCGTTCATGGTCTCGCCTATGACGCGCTGATCGGGTACGGCGGATGCGACAAGACGCTTCCCGGCGTGATGATGGGCATGGTTCGTTGCAACGTACCGTCCATTTTCATCTACGGCGGCAGCTCGCTGCCGGGCCGGGTGGACGGGCGGACTCTCACGGTGCTCGACTCCTATGAAGCTGTCGGCAGCTTCATGACCGGAGAGATCGACGGGGCCACGCTCGAACGGATCGAGCGCGCCTGCCTGCCGACCATTGGCGCGTGCGCCGGCCAGTTTACCGCGAACACGATGGGAATGGTGTCGGAGGCGATGGGGCTGACCATTCCCAACGTCTCGATGGTACCCGGTGTCTATGCCGAACGTGCACAGATCTCGCGCCGCGCCGGGCGACTGGTGATGGAGATGCTGGAACGTGGCGGCCCGCTGCCGCGCGACCTCGTGACTCGGAAATCCCTCGAGAACGGCGCGGCGATTGTTGCCGCCACGGGCGGCTCGACCAACGCAGCGCTGCATCTGCCGGCGATCGCGAATGAGGCCGGGATCGCATTCACGATCGATGACGTCGGCAAGGTCTTTGCCAGGACGCCGCTGATCGGAAACTTGCGGCCGGGTGGCAAATACACGGCGAAGGATGTCTACGACATCGGCGGCGCGGCCGTCGTGATCCGCGAGTTGATCCAGAGCGGGCACATCGATGGGAGCTGCTTGTCCGTCACCGGGCGCACGCTCGCCGAAGAATATAGCGCGGCCAACGCTCCCGATGGTGAAGTCGTTTACGCGTCTCGTGCGCCGATCATGCCTGATGGTGGCGTGGCGGTTCTAAAGGGCAATCTCTGTCCAGACGGTGCGGTGATCAAGGTCGCAGGGTTGAAGAGTCAGCACTTCGAGGGCGTTGCGCGCGTCTTCGAAGATGAGGAGGCGTGTGTCAAAGCGGTCCGTGACCGCGCCTACACGGCGGGCGAGGTGCTGGTGATCCGCAACGAAGGGCCAGTCGGCGGCCCGGGCATGCGCGAGATGCTCGGCGTTACCGCGCTGATCTACGGCCAGGGTATGGGCGAGAAAGTGGCCCTGATCACCGATGGACGGTTCTCCGGCGCTACTCGCGGCATGTGCATCGGCTACGTGTCCCCCGAAGCGTTTGTCGGCGGTCCGTTAGCGCTTGTTCGCGACGGCGACAGGATCCGGATCGATGCCGCAAACCGGCGGATGGATATGCTGGTCGACGACCAGGAACTCACGGCGCGCCGACGCGATTGGAAGCCGAGGCCGCCCCGTCACCGTGCAGGTGCGCTCGCAAAGTATGCGCGGCTGGTCGGACAGGCGCCGGGCGGGGCCGTCACACATGAGGGCCCTGCAGAATGGCCTTGGTTCGAATGACGCGCCGCTTCCGTGCGAGAATGACCGCCTGTCTGGCAAGTTTCTTGCTAAGCTCGATCAGCTGATGGAGGACATCAGCGGATCGGTTGCGTGACGTTCGCGCGTGAGTCAAGCGAGAGACGGGATGAGGGTAGTGCCTTCGAGATCGAGCGAATGGGTGAATCCGGTGACGTCACAAAGGCCGGCTTCTGCGATCATCGAGATCGACCGCGTCTCCCAGGTTTTCCAGACCTCGGCGCGCAAGGATCATTTGGCGTTATCGGACATCTCGCTGACGATCGGGGAAGGAGCCTTCGTCTCCATCCTTGGTCCGTCCGGCTGCGGCAAGTCGACACTTCTTTATATCGTCGGCGGCTTCGTCAACCCGACCAGCGGCGTGGCGAGGATGAAGGGACAGACGATCACGGGGCCGGGTCCGGATCGCGGACCAGTGTTTCAGGAGTTCGCTCTGTTTCCCTGGAAGACCGTGTTGGGCAATGTGATGTATGGCCCGCGCCAGCAAGGTGTGCCTGCCACCGAGGCCGGAGCACAGAGCCGGGCCTTGATCGAGATGGTCGGCCTCAAAGGCTATGAGAACTTTTATCCCAAGGAGCTCTCGGGTGGCATGAAGCAGCGCGTCGCGTTGGCCCGGACTTTGGCTTACCACCCTGAAGTTCTGCTGATGGACGAGCCGTTCGGCGCGCTCGACGCGCACACCCGTACACGTCTCCAGAATGATCTCCTGAACATCTGGGAGCGTGACCGCAAGACGGTGCTGTTCGTGACCCATTCGGTCGACGAGGCCGTGTTCCTGTCGGACAAGGTCGTGATGATGTCGAAATCTCCCGGCCGCATTCGGCAGGTGATCGACATCGATCTGCCTCGGCCGCGTCGCCGCAACGAGCTGTTGCTCGATCCGCGCTATCAGAAATACGTCGTCGACATCGAGCGCATGTTCGACGAGGTCGACGAGACCGGGGCGCCGTCATGACATCGCTGGCTGCGGCCGCCAGACGTGCCGCCCCGGTGTTCGCTTGCATCGGGCTGCTTGCGGTGTGGCAGGTCGCGTCGCTGGCGCTGAAGAATGACAGCTTTCCGACGGCGATCGAGGCGATCCGCGCGATCCCGGACATCCTTGGCGACAAGGAATCGCTGATCAATATCCTGGCCTCGCTTCGCCGCATGGCGATCGGGTTCAGTGTAGCCGTGCTCGTTTCGATCCCGCTGGGTCTGTTGATGGGGCGTAGCCGCGCCGTCGCGGCCTTCTTCAACCCGCTTCTGATGGTGATCTATCCGGTGCCGAAAGCGGCGCTGATGCCGATCATCATGCTTTGGCTGGGCGTCGGCGACATCACGAAGACGCTGGTGATCTTCCTCGGCGTCAGCCTTCCCGTGATCTATCACAGCTTTGAGGGCGCCCAGGCAGTCGAAGAGAAGATGCTGTGGTCGGGCGCCGCGATGGGACTTTCGCCGCTGCAACGGCTGGTGCGGATCGTGCTGCCCGCGGCGCTGCCGGAGATCCTGACCGGATGTCGCACAGGTCTCGTGCTGGCGTTGATCACGATGATCACCAGCGAGATGATCGCCCGCCAGTCCGGCGCCGGCAACATTCTGTTCAATGCGCTGGACATGGGCCAATACGACACCGTCTTCGCGATGATCATCATCGTGGGGGCGATGGGAATTTGCCTCGATGCGATTTTCGAGCGGGTCCGCGCACGGCTGGTGCGCTGGTCCGAGCCTCAGTTCGACATGCCGCTGAGCTTCTCATGAGATCGCGTCTTCCCCCAGCAAACGTCGTTCTCGGGCTCGCGCCAATTGTGCTGGTAATCGCGGTGTGGCAAAGCCTCGTATCGTTCGGCTTTGCGCCTGCGGTCTTGCTGCCGCCCCCGGGATACGTCTTCAGCAGGTTGCTCCAGCAACTCGTGACGTGGACGTTTCAGCAGGAGATCGCGGCGACCCTGATCCGGCTGTTTGCCGGCTTTGCGATTGCGGTCGTGCTCGGTGTAAGTATCGGCATCGCCGCGGCCGCTAATCCAGCGATCAATGCCGTGGTTCGGCCAATCGTGCGCGTATTGGCGCCGTTGCCTAAAGTCGCACTCTATCCGGCGCTGCTGCTTCTGCTCGGCTTCGGTCACGGATCGAAGATTACGCTGGTGGCTGCGGATGCGCTTTTTCCCATTTTGCTGTCCACCTATTACGGCGCGTTAGCCGTCGAGCAGAAGCTGATCTGGTCGGCGATGGCAGCGGGAACGCCGCGCTATGAAATCTTGTTCAAGGTGGTCTTGCCGGCGGCGATGCCGTCGATCCTGACTGGCTGCCGGATCGGCCTTGTCATTTCCTGCATCGTGGTGTTTCTGGCCGAAATGATCACGTCGACGGACGGGTTGGGGCATGTGCTGGTGACGGCGGCCCGAACTTTTCAGGCCGTCGACATGTTCGTGCCGCTGATCACGATCTCGCTGCTGGGGTTGATCCTGAACGGCTTGCTGGGCGCCCTGCGATCGTATCTCTTGCGGGGCTTCCCCGAAGCGTGATCTGACTGAACAAAGAAACCAGAAGACCGGGAGTGAACCATGCTGGCGGATCGCATCGAGGCAAAATGGATCGACGCGTTTTGCGAGATCTTTGAGCGCTGCGCCGTCAAGGCCGGCGACACCGCGGCAATCCTCTCGGAAACCCAATCGCGTACGTTGAACGTTCATTTGGCGGAGCTCGCGCTGCTGCGGATGGGCGCGCGGCCGTTTCATGTGGTGATGCCGACGCCGCGTAACCGGAATATCGTGCCGGTTCGCTCGACCGGGGCAAGCGAGGCAATCCAGCGGCTTGGTCCGGTCATCACCGCACTCCAGCAGGCCGGCTTTGTGGTGGATTGCACCATCGAGGGCTTGATGCACGCGGTGGAGACGCCGGAGATCCTCAAGGCCGGTGCGCGGATACTGGTGATCTCCAACGAACACCCGGAAGCGCTGGAGCGGATGGTGCCGGATCCCGCACTCGAGAAGCGCGTTCGCGCGGCGGCGAAGTTGTTGCGTGGGACGAAGCGGATGCGCGTGACATCGAAAGCCGGCACGGCGCTCGACGTTGACATGGTCGGTGCGTCCACGGTCGGCGTGTGGGGCTGGACCGACAAGCCGGGCACGCTGGCGCACTGGCCAGGTGGCATTGTGGTTAGCTTTCCCAAGAGCGGAACGATCAACGGGACGTTGGTGATGGCCCCCGGTGACATCAATCTGACCTTCAAGCGCTACCTGGCGTCCCCGGTGAAAATGACGCTGAAGGACGATTATGTCGTCGAGCTGGAGGGCGAGGGCACGGATGCGGCGATGATGCGCGCCTATCTCGCAGCGTGGGGCGATCGCGAGGCCTATGCGGTCTCGCATGTCGGTTTCGGCATGAATCCGGGCGCGCGTTACGAAGCGTTGTCGATGTACGACCAGCGTGACACCAATGGCACTGAAATTCGTGCTGTCTCCGGTAATTTCCTGTTCTCGACCGGCGCGAACGAATTTGCCGGCCGCTACACCGCGGGCCATTTCGATCTGCCGATGATGGGAACGACGATCGAACTCGATGGCGTCGCGGTCGTTCGCGAAGGCGTGCTGCAGGACGTCTTCGGCTAGCTGCGGTCGAGGACCGGTGGGCGCGCGAGGCCGAAATGCCGGAGCAGGTCGACCATGGCCTGAAGCCGCTTCACGCGATAGGCATCGACGTCCATGCCTGAATAATCGAGGAAGCCGGCACCCGTTCGCAAGCCGATCCGGCCTTCTTGCATATTGCGGGAAATGACGTCCGGCGCGCGATAGCGGTCGCTGCCGAGCGCGCCTTCGAGGTACCGGCTGGCGTAGTACAAGATGTCGCCGCCGCCCCAGTCGATGAACTCGAGCAGTCCGAGCACGGCATAGCGGAAGCCAAAGCCGTAACGGATCGCTTTGTCGATCTCCTCGGCGCTGGCGACGCCTTCCTCGACCATGCGTGCGGCCTCGTTCATCGCCAGCGCCTGGATGCGCGGGACGATGAAGCCGGGCGTCGCCGCGCAGACCACGGGGACCTTTCCGATGGCTTCGAGCAGCGCCTTGACCTCATCGATGATGGCGAGATCGGTGGCTTTGCTGGGTGAAACCTCGACCAGCGGGATCAGGTAGGCTGGATTGAGCCAGTGCACATTGAGGAAGCGGCGAGGGTTCACGATCGCACCGGAGAGATCGTCGACGAGGATGGTCGACGTGGTCGAAGCGATGATCGTATCCGGGCCGACTTGTTTTGAAGCCGCCCCCAGCACCTCGCGCTTGAGCTCGACGATCTCGGGAACGCCCTCGAAAACCATTCCGGCGCCGGACAGCGCTGCGCCGCTTCGGCTCGCTGGCACCACCGAGACCCGTGCGATAAGCGGATCGACATCCGCCTCGCTCAGCAGTCCCAGCTTCGACAGGCTGGCAAAGGTCTTCCTGACTTCGTCGAGCGCGTCCGCCTCCAGCCTGGCGAAATCTTCCGCGGAACGGCCCTTGATGTCGATCATCGTGACCATATGCCCTGCGTAGGCGAACGCGACGGCGATGCCGCGCCCCATGCGGCCGGCCCCGAGGCAGGCAATGTTGGCGCGGCTGGTCATCGGTCAAAATCCCCTGCGAAGAAGCGCCTGGAGCTCGGCTTTGCCGAGATTGCCAAGCCCCAGCGTCTCGAGCGTTCGGCCGCGCTGCGCAAAATCCTCGCCGCAAATCGCACCGCCGATGGCCAGAAAGGCCCTGGCCAACGGTGTGGGCGTGCCCGCCAGGGTGGCGGCGGAGACCAGCAGCGACAGCCCAAGCCGCAGATCCTCACGCATATAGCGGTGCTCGGTCAGCACGATCCGCTCACGCCAGTCGCCGGAATCGGTCAGCCGGTCGTGCGAGCCGCGGCCATACATCCAGATCTCGCCTTCTTTGGCGTAATGGTGGGCCAGCGGAAAATGCGGTGCGCCATAGCCAAGCGCTTCGCGCACCGCGATCCGTTCTGCGTCGAGCGCGTCGGTCACCCGGCGGATCGCGGCCTGCGTTCCTTCCTTGTGGATGTCCCATCGTTCGAAATGCTCGATCGGGCCCGCGTTCATCACGATCAGCGGCGGGTGAATAATGGGCCCAGCATTCATCAGCGCGCCGGAGAGCGCATCGCCGCAGGGCTCGATCGCATCAGGGAAAGCGCGTCCGATCACTTCGATTGCATGCGCGGCCCGATCGAGCGGAAACACGCCGACCGGCAACCGCTTGGCGCGGATGGTAATCGCGACTTCGAACGGCCCGTGCTTGCGGGTCAGCCAAGGTAGCGTGCCGGTCTCGGCAAAGCTTGCCTTGGCGTGGTTTCCGGCATCCCGCGCGGCTTGGGCGAAGATCATCGAGCCGAATGTGGCGGGCGGCAGGAACACGACCTGGCCGTCCCGCAAGTGCGGAGCGAGCAAACGAGCAATGTCCGGCTGCGCGAAGGCAGGGGCGGGGCACAGAATCAGCTTGGTGCCATCAATTGCTTCGGCTATGTCGGTCGTCACCAGCGCGAGCTTCACATCGTGCCGGCCATTATGATCCTTGACCAGGATGCGCGAGCCGGCCGCGCGATGCGCCGTCACCTGATCGGTGTCGCGGCGCCAGAGCCGGACCTCATGCCCTGACAGCGCAAAATCGCCCGCGGCTGCGAAGGAGCCGTTTCCCCCACCCAGAACTGCAATCTTCAAGATGCTTCTCCTTGCGCGCGCGACTGCGCATCAAGCTGCTTCAGCAGGAAATGCTGGACCTTGCCCAGTGCCGTGCGCGGCAGGTCGTCGACGAAGACGATGTCGCGCGGAACCTTGTAACGGGCGAGCTGCGTCTGAAGATGCGCTCTCAGCTCCTCCGCTTCGAGCCGGCAGCCGGACCGCGCGATGACATAGGCGATCGGCACCTCGTCCCAGCGCGGGTCCGGCCGGCCGATCACGGCGCATTCGCTGACATCGGGATGTTCGAGCAGGACGCGCTCGACCTCGGCCGGATAGACGTTCTCGCCGCCGGAAATGATCACATTCTTCTTGCGGTCGCGGACCCAGAAATACCCGTCGGCATCGCACAGGCCGATATCGCCGGTGCGATACCAACCGTCGTGCAGCGCATCGTGCGTGGCATCCGCATTGCCCCAATATTCGAAGAATACGTTGGGCCCGCGCACGGCGATTTCGCCCGGCGTACCCGCAGGGACCTCATTGCCGGCCTGATCGATCACCTTCGCTTCGCAGCACAGGCCGGCAAGTCCAGTCGATCCCGCGCGCGAAAGATCGCCGCCAAGCCGGGTGTAGACTGCGATGGGGCAAGTTTCCGTCGATCCATAGACCTGAAGCACCGGAACATCGCGCGCCACGAAGCGGTCGATCAGGTGCGGTGGCACGATGGTCGAGCCGGTCGAGACGGCTTTGAGCGACGAGAGATCGGTCGTTGTCCAGGCGGGATGCTCGCTCACGGCCTGGAGGATTGCAGGCACCATCACTGTCAGGGTCGGTCGTTCCCGTTCAATGGCCGCGAGCGCAGTATCCGGCGTGAAGCGGGCGTGGATCGTGACGGTCGCACCAAGCTGCAGCGCCGGCGTGGTCTGGATGTTGAGGCCGCCGACATGGAAGAACGGCAGTACCGTCAGCACGTGATCATCCGACGTCATGTTGTGCATGTGCTGGCTCATGACGCCGTTCCAGAACAAGGCTTCTTGCCGCAGAACAGCGCCCTTCGGCCGTCCCGTCGTTCCAGACGTGTAGACGACGAGCAGCGGGCAGGAGAGATTGGTGTGCGGGTTGCGGCCATTGCCTTCGCTGCGAGCCAGCAACGCCTCGAATGTCGCGCCACGAGGTGGCGTGAAGTCGAGTCCGATGACGGCCGTCCCCGGCGCAAGCTCCGGGAGAACTCCCGCAAATGCCTGCTCGAGTACCAGGACTTTTGCGCCCGCATCGGTGAGAATGAAGCGCTGCTCGGCAACCGCCAGCCGCCAGTTCAGCGGCACCAGCATCGCACCAAGTCGCGCGCATGCGTAGAGCAGAACCAGATAGTCCGGTCGGTTCAGGCTCAGGATTGCGACGCGGTCGCCTCGGCCGACGCCGAGCTCCTGCTTCAACGCCGTGGCGGTCCGTTCGATGCGCGCGGCGAGTGCGGCGTAGCTCAGCCGCTCACCCTCGAAGGCGATCGCCGTCTTGTCTGGCGCGAACGCCGCGTTGCGATCGATCAGACTACAGAGGTCCACGGTCAGTCGTCCGTTTCACCGGCCTCGTACAGCGCCTCGCGCCCGATCCGGTCGAGGCAGAGCTCGGCGGTCCAGGGTAGCATCAGCGAGCCGCAGCGGCTGTCGCGATAGATGCGCTCCAGCGGCAGCGAGCGGAGCATGGCCTGACCGCCGCAGGTGCGGATCGCGAGCGCGGCGAGCTCATTGGCGCCCTCCATCACCGAATATTGCGCGGCATAGGCGCGCAGCACCTGCTCCTTGCTTGGATTGGCGTGGGCCTCGGTGACCGCCTGGAACCAGATCGCCTTGATCTGCTCAAGCTTGATCTGCATCTGTGCGACCGCGATCTGCTTGGTCGGGTACATCCGGCGCTTGACCGGCGGCATGCCCGGCACCTCGCCGCGAAGATAGCGTACGGTGAAATCATAGGCGGCTTGCGCCAGGCCCATATAGGTCGGCGACAGCGTCAGGAACATATGAGGCCAGCGCATCGCTGCCTGAAAATAGACGCCGCGCGGCATCAGCGCGGAATCCTCAGGGACGAATACATCCTTGAACAGCAGCGTGCGAGAGACTGTGCCGCGCATGCCGAGCGGATCCCAGTCGCCGACCACCGAGACACCGTCCGATTTCGCGGAGATCGCGAGGTAAAGGGTGTTGCGGCGCGAGGCTTTTTCGCCCTCCTCCATCTCGGTGCAGAGCACGCCGTAATAGTCGGCATGACCGGACAGCGATGCAAAGATCTTCTTGCCGTTGACGATCCAACCGCCCTTCACGGGCCTTGCTTCCGTGCCGAACGCGACGCCGCCGGCCGCGGCCGCTCCGCCCTCGGAAAAGGGCTGCGAGTAGATCGCCCCATCCTCGACGATACGCTTGTAATGAACCGCGCGCCGCCGCTCGTGCTCGGCGCGGGTCTCCGCGTCCATGTCGAGATCGTCGGCGAGCGGACCTGACCACAGGGTCGAGCAGACGTGCATGTTCCAGGTGAGGGCGGTCGCGCCGCAATAGCGGCCGATTTCCGCTGCCGCCAGTGCGTAAGTTTGATAGTTCGCGCCGAGCCCGCCATGCTTCTTGGGAACCGCGATGCCGAGCAGGCCGACGCGATGCAGGTCGCGATAATTCTCTGTCGGGAAGATCGCCTCGCGATCGTAAGTCGCCGCGCGACCAGCGAACACGCTCTGGCCGATCTCGCGGGCGCGCGCGACGATGCCGGCCTGCTCGTCGCTCAGGCGGAATGCGACGGGATCGAAGATCGGAGCATCCAGCGCGACCTTGTCGGTTGCGCCGATGTTCTTTCTGACTTGCATGGTCATTGCGCAGCCACCCTACGTTTTGGTCGCGACGGAATTCAGGAACCGGCCGAGGGCTTCGTCGAACGCGTCAGGGCGTTCAAGGTTGGCGAGATGGCCGACCCCGGCCAGCTCGACATATTCGGCAGAGGGAATGAATGTTGCCGTCTTTGCCATCATGGTAGCAGGCGCGTTGTTGTCCTTGGAGCCGGACAACAACAGCGTCGGGACGGAAATGTCCTTGAGCGTGCTGCGCTGATCGAAGCCCATCAAAGCCAGCATCATGGCGCGATAGCTCGCCTCGGGCACGCTTGCCATGCACTCGCGCGCAAGCTCCATTCCCTTCGGATCAGGATCGTCGCCGACAAGCTCCTTCACCAGGGAAGGAGCCAGCGACTTCATGGTCTCGCCGCGATCGAGCGGCCCAAGCCGCGCCGCGATGAACGATTTCTGCCAATCGCCATCGGCCTTGCCGAAGGCCGGGCTGGTCTGCGCGAGGACGACCGCGCGGGCCAGCTTCGGAGATTGCGCCAGCCATTTCTGGACGATCATGCCACCGATCGAATGGCCGACCAGAATTGGCTTGGTTGCACCAAGCTGCTCAATGAATTGCTGGAGCGCATCGGCAAGGGCCGCGATGCTGACGCTGGCGAGCGGCGCCGATCCGCCGTAGCCCGGCATGTCCCATGCAATCGCGCGGAACTGGGTGCTGAATCTCGCGAGCTGCTGCCGCCAGGCCCGTGCCGCGCCGCCAATGCCATGCAGGAAGATCAGGGGTGTCGCGTCCGGATCGCCCGCGGCTTCATAGGCGAAGCGGCCGTCTTTTGTTATCATTGGCGCAGGCTGCGACACGCGACATCCTTTTGCTCGGCCGGTCGATGCTAACAGGCCTGTAGGGGATGGGAAGCGATAATTTTATACTTAAAGCAATTTTCGGGCCGGTCTCTCGCGCGAAGGCGTTCGCGGCGCTACGGCAGCTTCGTTGCAAAAACTTGAAGGTTAAAATATATCGAGGAACGATCAGCAGAGCCAAGGAGCCAGCGCATGTCCGGATTGCCGCACTCGCCGCACGCGCTCGTGACCGGTGGCGGTCGCGGCATCGGCCGCGCCATCGCAGCCTCTCTTGTCGGGGCAGGCGCAACCGTGACGGTGCTCGGCCGGAACGCCGCTGTTCTAGAAGAGGCGGTCAGCGCAGGTGCCGCGCATTTTGCTGCGATCGCCGACGTCTCGAACGAATTATCACTGAAAGCCGCTATCGCTGAAGCGAGCGCGCGAAAGCCGATCGACATCCTGATCGCCAACGCGGGAAGTGCAGAATCCGCGCCGTTCGCGAAATCGGACGCTGCCCTGTTTGCGCGCATGATGGACGTCAATTTCATGGGCGTTGTCCATGCCATCCAGGGCGTTCTGCCGGGCATGAAGGATCGTCCCTATGGCCGCATCGTCGCGATTGCCTCGACGGCAGGGCTCAAGGGCTACGCCTATGTCAGCGCGTATACGGCGGCGAAGCACGCCGTCGTCGGTCTCGTGCGCTCTCTTGCCCTCGAGACGGCCGGAAGCAATGTGACTGTGAATGCGGTGTGTCCGGGCTTCACCGACACCGATCTGGTCGCCGGCAGCATTGAAAACATCATGAAGAAGACCGGCAGGAGCCGCGAGCAGGCGATCGCCGAGCTCGCGAAGCACAATCCGCAGGGACGGCTGATCACGCCTCAAGAGGTGGCTGACGCAGTGCTTTGGTTGTGCGGCGAAGGCGCTGGCGCGATCACCGGGCAGGCGATTGCAGTCGCAGGCGGCGAAATCTAGTAGCGCGGAACAAACATAGTTAGGAGATCGCATGAGCAGACCAGCCAATCCTGTGACCGTGCCGCTCGCGGATTATTCGCCGCAGCACTTCCTGCTGGCGGTGGTCGACAGCGTTGCCACGGTGACGCTCAACCGTCCCGAGCGGAAGAATCCGCTGACTTTCGAGAGCTATCGGGAACTGACGGATTTCTTCCGCGCCTGCGCTTTCGATGATGCAGTCAAGGCCATCATCGTCACCGGCGCCGGCGGTAACTTCTCGTCCGGCGGCGATGTGTTTGAGATCATCGGCCCGCTCGTGAGGATGGACACCAAGGGGTTGACCGCCTTCACGCGGATGACCGGCGACCTCGTCAAGGCGATGCGCGCCTGCCCTCAACCCATTGTGGCCGCGGTCGAAGGCATCTGCGCCGGCGCCGGCGCGATCATCGCGATGGCATCGGATATGCGGCTCGCGGCGAGCGGCGCGAAGGTCGCGTTCCTCTTCAACAAGGTCGGCCTTGGCGGCTGCGACATGGGCGCCTGTGCGATCCTGCCGCGGATCATCGGACAGTCCCGCGCCTCCGAGTTGCTCTACACCGGCCGGTTCATGACGGCGGAGGAGGGCGAGCGCTGGGGCTTTTTCAGCCGCATCGTCACGCCCGAGCAGGTGCTGCCCCAGGCGCAGTTGCTGGCCAAGCAGGTTGCGGAAGGCCCGACCTTCGGCAACACCATGACCAAGCGGATGCTGGCGATGGAATGGGCGATGTCGATTGAAGAGGCGATCGAAGCGGAAGCGGTTGCCCAGGCGCTGTGCATGACCACGGCGGATTTCGAGCGCGCCTTTGAAGCATTCGCCAACAAGGTCAAGCCGGTCTTCAGGGGCGACTGAGCCCCGGACTTGCTGCGGGAAGCCAGCAACGGTGACTTGCGCCGCAATACCTGCCCGGAATCGATCAGATTTTCCGCAACGGCGTGCGCGACCGGCGGGATCTCGAGGAGCTGAGAATTAAGGCTAAGCCCAAGACCCGGGCCGAGCTCAAGGTGGAGGCGACAAAGCTGCTTGCGGCGGAGTGACCGCCCGTGCGACTTTAGCCCCATTGCCTGGCGTATTTTCGAGTGGAGTAAGGGCGATGAAGGCGATTATCGTCGGTGGCGGTATCGGTGGTCTCACCACGGCATTGATGCTGCGCTCGCGCGGCATCGGATGCGAGATTTTCGAGCAGGCCGACACCATCCGCGAGCTCGGCGTCGGCATCAACACGCTGCCGCATGCGATGCGGGAGCTTGCCGGCCTCGGTCTCCTCCAGCAGCTCGACGACGTCGCGATCCGCACCGACCAGCTCTATTACCTCAATCGCCACGGCCAGGAGGTCTGGCGTGAAGCCCGCGGCATCGACGCCGGCCATGACGTGCCGCAATTCTCGATTCACCGTGGCCGCCTTCAGGGCGTCATCCATCGCGCCGTCGAGGAGCGGCTCGGACCGGAGGCAATTCACACCGGCTGCCGCCTCGGCGCCTTCACGCAGGACGAGGGCGGCGTCACCGCTTATTTCTTCGACCGCTCGGGCGCGCACATCCATACTGCGCGCGGCGATATCCTGATCGGCGCTGACGGCATCCATTCTCGCGTTCGCGACACGCTGTTCCCGAACGAGGGACCGCCGTGCTGGAACGGCCTGATGCTATGGCGCGGTGCGCGCGATTGGCCGCTGTTCCTCACCGGCAAGTCGATGATCGTGGCCGGCGGCCTCAACGCCAAGGTGGTGATCTATCCGATCGCAGAGGGATCGAGCCAAGCGAGCCGTCTCACCAACTGGGCGGTGCTGGTGAAGGTCGGCGAAGGTAATGCCCCGCCGCCCCGGAAGGAAGACTGGTCGCGGCCCGGCCGGCGCGAGGAGTTGATGCCGCATGTCGCGCGCTTCTCGGTGCCCTATATCGACATCAAGAGCCTGATCTCGGCAACGCCTGAGTTCTACGAATATCCGACCTGCGACCGCGATCCCTTGCCTTACTGGTCGTCCGGGCGCGTTACGCTGCTCGGCGATGCCGCGCATCCCATGTATCCGGTCGGCTCCAACGGCGCATCTCAGGCGATCCTCGACGCGCGCTGCCTTGCCGATGCGCTGGTGCGCGCCGAGCATCCGCGCCAAGCTTTGCTTGAATATGAGAAGAAGCGTCTGCCGATGACCGCTGACATCGTCCGCTCCAACCGGCGCGGCGGCCCCGAGGGCGTCATCGACGCCGTCGAGCAGCTTGCACCCGATGGCTTCGACAACGTCGACAACGTGCTGAGCTATTCCCAGCGCGAGGCGATCGTGCGCGGCTACGCCACCAAGGCCGGCTTCGCCGCCGTGCCGGGTCTGGCGGCGGTGCGCGCTTAGGACTCGCTGCTAGCCGCCGGGCGGCGGCGGCAGGAAGTGGATGTTGAATTCGGCGGCTATCGCCACCACGTCCTCGGGCTTCTGTTCCTTCATGTTGTGAAGGCCCCAGAACAGGTCGAACAGCTTGCGGGTTGGCGACACCCAGAACAGCACCTTTGCGGTCTGCTCAGACTTGTTGAAGATGCCGTGCGGCACGCCCATGCCGAGGCGGATCAGATCGCCCGCGGTCGCCTGCGACTCCGAATTGCCGAGCACGAAGTCGAGTTTGCCCTCGAGCATGTAGAGATACTCATCCTGGTCGGGATGGATGTGCGGCGGCACGAATGTGCCCGGCGGCAATGTCGCGTGCCAGGAGAAGCTGTGCTCGGTATTGCTCTTCGGCACATAGGTCTGGCCGAGGATGTTCCAGGAAATGCCCTGGATCCCTTCATTGGCCCGTGTGATGCCGGTGATCTCGCTTTTCATTGCAGTCCTCCCGTAGTGCGGTGCGGCTTAGTTTGCCGCCTTGCAGTCCTTGGCATAGCGGTCGCCATAGTTCTCGAAGACCTTCTGAACGATCTCGGTCTGGAACTTGCCGTCCGCACGCTTAGCGACCTTGGTTAGATAGAAATCCTGGATCGGATAGCCGTTGGTGTTGAACTTGAAGGCGCCGCGCAGAGAGGTGAAGTCGGCCTTCTTCAGCGCAGCCCCAACCGCATCCTTGTTCGAGAGATCGCCTTTCACGGTCTTGACCGCGCTGTCGATCAGCATCGCGGCGTCATAGGCCTGGAAAGCGTAGGTGCCGGGCACGACGTTGTAGGCGGCTTCATAGGCCGCGACGAACTTCTTGTTCTGGGGATTGTCGAGATTGGGCGCCCAGTTCGCGCCGCCAAACATGCCGACGGCCGCATCCTGCTGCGCCGGCAAGGTCGATTCATCCACCGTGAAAGCCGAGAGCACCGGAATGCTGTCGGCAAGGCCGGCCTGCCGGTATTGCTTGACGAGATTGACGCCGAGGCCGCCCGGCATGAACGTGAACAGCGCATCGGGCTTCTGCGACGAGATCTTGGAAAGTTCCGGCTGGAAGTCCAGCGTGTTCAGCGGCATGTAGGATTCTTCGACGATCTCGCCCTTGTAGTCGAGCTTGAAGCCCGCCACCGAATCCTTGCCGGCCTGATAGTTCGGCACCATCAGATACATGCGCTTGTAGCCGCGATCCTGCGCCACCTTGCCGAGGATCTCGTGGACCTGATCGTTCTGGTACGACGTCACATAGAAGAACGGGTTGCAGTCCTTGCCGGCGAAAGTCGATGGGCCGGCGTTGGGGCTGATCAGGAACGTCTTGGACTCCGTAATGGGGCGGTGGATCGCCTGGAGGATGTTGGAGAAGATCGGGCCCACCACGAAGTCGACCTTGTCGCGCTCCAGAAGGCCCTTGACCTTCGTGACCGCTGCGTCGGGCTTCAACTCGTCATCGGCGACGATCACCTCGACATCTCGGCCCCCCATCTTGCCGCCGAGATCCTTCACGGCGAGCGCAAAGCCGTCGCGGACCTGCTGGCCAAGCGCGGCGGCGGGGCCCGACAGGGTCACGACCACGCCCAGCTTGATCTTCTCCTGGGCGAGGGAAGGGCTCACCGCGGTGCCGAGCAGCAGGGCGGCAGCGGCCAAGGTCGTTTGCGTCTTCATGATGTGTCCCCCGTGACGATCGGGCCTGCGCAGCAAGCCGCGTACTCCAATCCAAGCTTATGCCGATGATGGCGGCCGCGGCAAGCAAGCTCAAGGCGTGGCCATCCTGCGGGCAGTGGCGCATGCAAGTGGCGCGCCAATTATTTGAAGCCTAAAGAAATTCGAGTGTGGTCGATTGTTGCAGCTTTAGGCTTGCGGCCGGGGCCGATTTATTTGAAGCTCAAAACGTTGGGGAATCCGTGCTGGCGCCAGGGCCGGCCATGAGTGACTGCATCGAGATGCTCGATTCCGAGACCAAGGCCGTCGAGACGCCGGAGGACCACGCCGAAGAGCTTCGGCTGTGGCTGCGTCTGCTCACCTGCACGACCCTGATTGAAAGCGAAGTCCGTGGCCGCCTGCGACAGCGCTTCGACGTCACGCTGCCCCGGTTCGACCTGATGGCGCAGCTCGACAAGGCGCCCGATGGCATGACGCTGTCCGAGGTCTCCAAGCGCATGATGGTGTCCAACGGCAACGTCACCGGCCTCGTCGAACGGCTGGTGGAATCGGGCCATCTCGACCGGCGCACCTCGGAGACGGACCGCCGCGTCCAGGTGATCCGCCTCACAAAGCTGGGTCGCGCCGAGTTTCGCAGGATGGCTGCGGAACACGAGACCTGGATCGCCGATCTGTTCGCCGACCTGACCCCGAAGGATGTCCGCGAATTGATGCGGCTCCTGGCCAAGACAAAGGCGTCGGCGCAGAAATCGGCCGGTCGCCGCCGGCCGTAGTCCGCCAGCGGGGCACCCCGCCAGTCCCACCTTGCCGCAGGAAAATGCATGGGATGCCCAAAATCCGCTATTGCGCCGAATTGTTTTAAGCCTAAAATGTTTTCCAGATGATGCTGCCGGGTGCTTTCCATGCTGAAAGGAGCGTGCGATGGCCAACGCCGCTAAGGCTCAAGAGTCGGGCTCGTATGACGGCAACGCCGCGACGGCCCACGTCGATACATTCGCACGGCAGCATCTGCCGCCGCGCGAGTTCTGGCCCGAATTCATCTTCACGCGGCCGGAGCTGCACTACCCGCCGCGATTGAACTGCGTCAGCTATTTTCTCGACCGCTGGGTCGATCAGGGCCACGGCGACGCGCCGTGCGTCATCAGTCCGGCCGTCAGCTACACCTATCGCGAGCTGCAAGCGCTCGTGAACCGCATCGCCAACGTGCTGGTTCGCAAGCTTGGTCTCGTAACCGGCGGACGCGTGCTGCTGCGCTCCGCCAACAATCCGATGATGGTTGCGACCTATCTCGCGGTGATCAAGGCTGGCGGCATCGTCGTGGCGACCATGCCTCTGCTGCGCGCCAAGGAACTATCTTATCCGATCCAGAAGGCGGAGATTACACTCGCGCTCTGCGATGGAAAACTCTCGGAGGAGATGGAGAAGGCGAAAGCGGCGGCGCCCGGCCTCAAGCACGTGGTCTATTGGGGCAACGGCGCGTCGGACTCGCTCGAGGCGCTGATTGCTGATGCAAGCCCGGAGTTCAAGGCGGTCGATACCGCCGCCGATGACATCTGCCTGATTGCCTTCACGTCGGGCACGACGGGCGATCCCAAGGGCACCATGCATTTCCATCGGGATATGCTGGCGGTCTGCGACGGTTATGCGCACAACATCTTGAGGGCGGAGCAGAAGGATCGCTTCGTCGGTTCAGCCCCGCTCGCCTTTACCTTCGGCTTCGGCGGCGTGTTGTTTCCGATGCATATCGGCGCTTCCTTCGTCGTGCTGGAGAAGACGACGCCGGACGACATGCTGACGGCGATCGAGCAATACAAGACCTCGGTCTGCTTCACCGCGCCGACCGCCTATCGCGCCATGATCGGCAAGCTCGCAGGTCGCGACATTTCATCGCTGCGAAAGTGCGTCTCTGCGGGCGAGACCCTCCCCAAGCCGACATTCGATGCCTGGCTCAAGGCCACCGGCATCAAGCTGATGGACGGCATCGGTTCGACCGAGCTGCTGCACATCTTCATCAGCGCGACCGTGGACGAGATCCGTCCCGGCGCAACCGGCAAACCCGTGCCGGGTTACGAAGCAAAAATCGTCGATGACGACGGCAATGACCTGCCGCCGGGCACGATGGGGCGGCTCGCGGTGCGCGGCCCGACCGGCTGCCGCTATCTCGCCGACGAGCGGCAGCGCAAATACGTCCAGAACGGCTGGAACATCACCGGCGATACCTATCTGATGGATAGCGACGGCTACTTCTGGTACCAGTCGCGCTCCGACGACATGATCGTGTCAGCCGGGTACAACATCGCGGGCACGGATGTGGAGGCGGCGCTGCTGACGCATCCATCCGTAGCCGAGTGCGGCGTCGTCGGTGCGCCGGACGAGGCGCGTGGCATGATCGTGAAGGCCTATGTCATCGCCGCCCCCGGTGTGACGCCGGACGCTCAACTCGCAGCGGAGTTGCAGGAGCATGTCAAACGTGAGATTGCGCCTTACAAATATCCGCGCGCGATCGAGTTCGTGGTGCAACTGCCGAAGACCGAGACCGGCAAGTTGAAGCGATTTGCCCTGCGGCAGCTGGCGCAGGCTGCAGCGACGTCCTCTGGCGTTGCGGCGGAATAAGAGAAGGATGAAGAATTGTCCGTGACGACGCCGAAAGGCCCGCACCTCGCGGTGCTGCCGACAGCAGCCGAGAGCGAAACCGGCTCCAGGGCGCAGGTGCTCCAACCGTCCGGCTGGCCGCTACCGAAAGGCTATGCCAACGGCATGGCCGCCGAGGGACGCATCGTCGTCACCGGCGGCGTGATCGGCTGGGACGCCGAGGAGCGTCTCGCGGACGGCTTTGTCGCACAGGTGCGCCAAGCCCTGAGCAACATCGCCGAGATATTAGCCGAGGGGGGTGCGCGGCCCGAGCACCTCGTGCGGCTGACCTGGTACGTCGTCGACATGGACGAATACCTGGCGAACCTGAGGGAGCTCGGCAAGAGCTACCGTGCCACCTTCGGTGCGCACTATCCTGCGATGGCGCTGGTGCAGGTCGTCCGCCTCGTCGAGAAGGCGGCGCGCGTCGAGATCGAAGCCACCGCTGTCATTCCCCGCTAAGTCGCCTTCGGTTCGCGCCTAGCTGGCCCTGGCGAGATCGTCGTCCTCGGGCGAATTCAGATAGACGCCCGATACGGTGTCGACCCAGCACAGATGGTCGTGCACCTTCTTGACGCCCTCGACGTTCTCCGCCGCGACGACGGCGGCCTGACGCGCGCGTTCCTCGGTGATGACGCCGCTCAGATGAACGATGCCGTCCCGGACGATGACGTTCAGTCCGAACGGGCACCAGTCGTTTTTCTCCATGGTGTCGATGATACGGCCGCGAATGTGATCGTCGTCGGCCGTCGGATCCGGTACCTCGCGGGCGAGCCCCGCCACCGCCTGCAATAGATTGGCGCGCGAGACGATGCCGACGACCTTGTCGCCGCGTACCACCGGCAGCCGCTTGACGTTGTTCCGTTCCATGAGATCGACGATCTCCGCGAGCGCGGTATCCTCGGTGATGGTCACGACCGAGGCGGTCATCACCTCCGAGACCTTGCGGCCATGTTCGTGGACGAAATCGCTGGCGGATTTGCCGGGGCCGAGGATGAACCGCAGCCAGCGGCCTCGCTTGCGCCCGGTGCCGATTTCGCTGCGGCGGACGAAATCCCCCTCGGAGACCACGCCGACCAGCTTGCCGGCATCGTCGACCACGGTGAGGCCGCTGACGTGCCGCTTCAGCATGATGTTTGCCGCCTCGACGATGCTGGTGTGGGGGGCAACCGAGATGACCGAGCGGGTCATGATCTGGTGGGCGCGCATGGGGAAGCTCCGCAAGTTCACACGAATATCGATGTGTGGAGCTTAGGTCACCGGCAGGAAGCTGATTTGACCCAAGTCAAGCTGGTCCGCACCTAATCTTCGGGCTCTGCATTCGGGGCGAGGTCGGAGGAGCGGAACGGCTTGGCCTTGTCCAGTTTCCGGTAAGCGTTCGTGGCGGTCCGCAACAGCTTCTTTTGGCGCTTCCGGTTGAGGAAGCGAATGCCCGCCTCGGGGACGGCCTCGTTCAGTGATGCTGCCAGGGTTTGCCCTCGCGCATCGTCGTTCAATTGCCCGAGGGACTTCTGCGCCTTGCGCAATTGCTTGAGGATCGACTTCTGTTTGGTCAGCGATTCGTCTGCAAACAAATCCTCTAGCGATTCGATCGAATAGGTCAGCCGCTTGTTGAGGAGCCGCAGCTTGTGCCGTTTTCCGACGTCGAGCTTGCGCAGTTTCCGCGCCTTCCTGAGCAGCGTCGTTTCCCATTCCGTGAGCTGCGTCGTCGCGTGGTCGGCAAGCGGGCAGCGGCGCAATCGGATGGCATCCTTGCTGCGCCGGGTCGACCAAGGACCGCTCTCGATCCAGGCCGAGGTCTGCTCGACGAGACGGCGATACCGCGCCGATTGCAGCGCGCGCGCCAGCAGGCGGTGGCTCTCGGCACGCTTCTCGTCCCAATGCTGAAGCTCGGCGATCACGTCAAGCTCACCCCCGCTCTCGGCGATAACCCGCTCGATCGCCACGTCGAGGTCGCGCACCATGCCGAGCTGGCTGTTCAGCCATTTCAGTTCGGCCCAGACATTCGGCCGCAGGGCATCGTCGACCATGGGCGAGAAGAAGCGGATGGCGGTGCGCAGATGCGTCAGTGCGATCCGGATCTGATGCAGCGCCTCGGGATCGCCGTGGCAGGTGCCATCGTGCTGGGCGAGGACGGCATCGAGGTGACGGCGGGCGATGATCCGGAACGCGGTGTCGCAGGCCATGCCGGGGCTGAGGCGGCCCGGCAGAACATTGCGCCGTGCCGCAGGCTTGGCGCGAGCGGTCGCCATCGAACTCGTGGTGGGTCGCGCCATCCTAGCCCGCGCCAATCAGATTGCCTTATTTGCCCTCAGCGATTACGTCCCGGCAGTTCTGGAGCGTCTGCGCTTGTGTCCCGGATGCATCGATGGTCGCCCAACCGACATGGCCGATATTATAGTGCTCTTGCTGCGCGGCAACCTCTTGCGTGGCGTCGGACGCGTCGCCCCGGCGACCGCCGATTCGCGCCTTGCGGGTGGCGAGGTCGGCGACGAGGAATAGTCCATTGAGCGGTACGCCGCACTCGCGTGCCAAGGCGGCCATCTCGTCTCGCTCGGACTCACGCGCAAATACGGCGTCGACGATTGCCGAATGGCCTTGCGCCAGAACCTGCCGGGCGCGCTGCATCAGCACCTCGTAGACCTGCGCCGTCACGCCAGGCCGGTACGTGGACGGCGGTAGGCGTTCGGTGTGTCCCACCTGAAACAGCTGCTTGCGAATGACGTCGCTGCGCAGCACGACGGCGCCCGGATGTGGCGCCACGGCGGGCGCCAGCGCGCGGGCGAGCACGGATTTGCCGGTGCCCGACAGTCCGCCAACCGCGATCAGGCGAGGGGCGGGGGGATGAATCAAAGCCTGGGCGAGCTCGAAATAGCGGCGCGCCTCGTCGAGAGTGCCGGGGCCATCGGCATCAGGCCGCCTCAGCCGCGCCAGCGCCACCTGCGCACGGATCGCCGCGCGAATGGACATGAATAGTGGCAGCGCCGCCAGGGCGTCGAGCGTTTCGTCGGGCGCCGTCATCAGATACTGGTTCAGGACGGCATTGGCCGTGGCCGACTGGTCATGGCGCAGCAGGTCCATCAGCGTGAACGCAAGATCGTAGAGCACGTCCACAGTCGCCATCTGCGCGTCGAATTCGATCGCGTCGAAGAGGACAGGCTGCCGGTCGATCAGCACGATATTGGCAAGATGCAAGTCGCCATGACAGCGACGCACGAAGCCGTGGCGCGCGCGTTCTTCCAGTGTAGCGCGGACGCGCAGGAATGCCTGGTGTGAGGCCTCGCAGAGTTGCTCGATCTGGGCTGCTTCGAAATGATCGCCATTGCGCAGGCCGGTGCTGTTGCCATCGATCAGCGCGGGAATGGAGGCAATCCATGCGGTGCCGTCCGCGACGGACGCTCTCGCATGCGATGCTGCGATCGCATCCGCGATGGCCGGGGCGAGCTCTGCATCCAGCGGGCCGGTTTTGGCCACATGGTCCAGCGTACGGTTTTCGTCGAAGCGGGACATGTCGACCGCATACTCGATCGGCCGGCCGCCACCGTCGATCTCGATCGATCCATCCGGCTCCTCCGTGATCGCCACGACGCGGTGATAGATTTGCGGCGCGAGCGGCCGGTTGATCCTGATCTCCTCTTCGCAGGCCGCCTCGCGCTTTTCGAGCGTCGAATAGTCGAGGAACGGAAACTTGACAGCCCGCTTGATCTTCAGGGCGCGCGTTCCGTCGAGAAACACCGACGCTGCGTGGGTGTCGATCCGCTTTACGCCAGGACGCGCGTTTAGAGCTTCGAAGACCCGTTCCTGGATTGCAGAATCGTCTGTCATCTCAGCAGGCATTTCCAGATGCGTCAGCGGTGAGGCAGCAGGCTAATCCTTAGAGGCGGATCGGGGCCAGTCCTTGACATCGGTCAAAGCCTGTCGTCGGCTGGCTGCGCGGTGTTCCCGCCTTGAGGAGGATCAAGCTTCCCGGCGAAAGGTGGCTTATCCTGACCGGTAAGGAGAATCCCGATGCCCATCAAGGATGTCTTTCTGCCGCTTGTCGGCCAACCGCGCGGACCGGCCCTCGCCGCGATCGCGACATGCGTGGCTGTCGCCGCCGACCTCGGCGCCAGGATCACCGCGCTCGCGCTCGAGGAAGATGTTTTCGTGCGGCCGAAGGTCATCATCCCTGGCGATTTGGATCCCCCGGAGGCGAGCGGTTCGCGTGAGGTAAGCGACGTGCAGCAACTCCTCAACGCCTTCACCAATGCAGCCTCCCGCGCCAACATTCGTGCCCAAAGCCGATCGGGTAAGGTGCCGGCGGACCAGATCGCGTCGATCCTGGCCGAGCACGCGCGCTTCAGCGATCTGACGTTGGTCCCCGTGAGGCCGCATGACAGTCAAACGGAACGCATCATCGAAACGCTCCTGTTCGAATCCGGCCGGCCGCTGCTGCTCTGCCCGGAACAGCATGTGGACGAGCTGCGACCGGAGTTCGAGAACGTCATGATCGCCTGGGATCACTCCGCCCGTGCCGCGCGGGCCGTCGGCGACGCGCTGCCCATTCTTCAGGCTGCTTCATCCGTCCGGGTGGTCACGGTGGCGGACGACAAGACCGATGCCATCGTGCAATCCGGAACCGCGCTCGTCGACCATCTGAGGGAACACGGGGTCTACGCCTCGTTCGAAACCGCGAAGGGCGGCGGCAGCTCGATCGGCAAGGTGCTCGGAAGCTGGGCGAATTCCCATGCCATGGATGCGATCGTGATGGGCGCCTACCATCATTCACGCCTGAACGAGATCGTCTGGGGTGGTGTGACAAAGACCGTCATTGGCCAGCCGCCGTGCTGGGTTATGATCTCGCACTAGGCGCATCGCCAGTCTATCGGCCGATCGTCAACCATCGGAACCGCCACCGACCGGGCGCATATGCTTTCATGTCAACCTATCGCTTGAAGAATTTGCTGTCGCCGCGTTCGGTTGCGCTCGTTGGCGCGAGCGCCCGCCCGGTCTCGGTCGGACGCGCCGTTCTCGAGAACATTCACAAAGCCGAGTTCAAGGGTCGGTTCGGCCTCGTCAATCCGCGCCATGCCGAGATCGGCGGCATCGCTGCGGTGGGCAGTCTGGACAGGCTGGACTTCGTGCCCGAGCTCGTGGTCATCACCGCGCCGGCGCGAGAGGTTCCCGGCATCATTGACCAGGCCGGACGTCGCGGCTCGGCCGGCGCGCTGATCGTCTCGGCGGGCCTCGGTCACGGACCGGGATCCCTGCACGAGGCCGCGATCGCTGCGGCACGCAAATACGGCATGCGGCTGATTGGGCCGAACTGCCTCGGCATCATGATGCCGGGCGTCAGCCTCAATGCAAGCTTTGCCGCGCACATGCCGGGGGCGGGCAACCTCGCGCTGATCTCGCAATCCGGCGCGATCGCGGCCGGAATGGTGGATTGGGCTGCGCAGCGCGGCGTCGGGTTCTCCGGCATTGTCACGATCGGCGATCAGATCGATGTCGATATTGCCGACCTGCTCGATCATTTCGCGATGGATCCCAAGACCCGCGCGATCCTGCTTTATATCGAATCCATCAAGGACGCGCGCAAGTTCATGTCGGCGGCACGGGCCGCGGCGCGCGTCAAGCCGGTCGTCGTGGTGAAGTCCGGCCGCATGGCGCAGGGTGCCAAAGCGGCGGCAACCCATACCGGCGCGCTCGCCGGCGCCGACGCCGTCTATGACGCCGCGTTCCGCCGTGCGGGCGTCCTGCGGGTCTCCGATCTGCGCGAGCTGTTCGATTGCGCCGAGACGCTCGGTCGCGTCGAACCGCCGGCGGGAAAGCGTCTCGCCATCCTCACCAATGGCGGCGGCATCGGTGTCCTGGCCGTGGATCGGTTGGTGGACCTTGGTGGAATCCCGGCGTCCATCTCGGCTGAGACGCGCAAGAGGCTCGATGCAGTGCTGCCGCCGACCTGGTCCGGTGCAAATCCCGTCGACATCGTCGGTGATGCCGATGCATCGCGCTACGCGGCGGCGCTGGAGGTGCTGCTCGCAGATCCTGATAATGATGCCGTCCTCGTCCTCAACGTGCAGACCGCGATCGCCCCGGCGGCCGACATCGCCGCGACCGTGACCGAGCTCGTCGGCAAATATCGCGAGAAGCAGCGTCGATGGGCGAAGCCCGTGCTGGCGGCTTGGGTTGGAGCTGATCAGAACATCGTTCAGGCGCTCTCCGGCGCGGGCATTCCGAATTATCCGACCGAAGATGATGCGGTGCGCGGCTTCATGCATCTCGTGAGGCATCGCGAGGTCGTAGAGGAGCTGAGCCAGGTTCCTCCCGCGATGCCCGACACGTTCGTGCCTGACGCCCGAGCTGCCAGGCAGATCGTCGCCGCTGCGATCGCGGACGGCCGCAAATGGCTCGAGCCCATCGAGATCAAGCACCTGCTCGGAGCCTATGACATCGCGATGGTACCGACCCGTGCTGCGACCGATGTCGAGCAGGCCGTCGCCTACGCCAGCGAGATGTTCGCGAAGGGCGCCACAGTCGTGCTGAAGATCATGTCGCGCGACATCGTCCACAAGTCGGACGTCGGCGGCGTCGTCCTCAATCTGACCACGCCGGAGGCCGTGCGCGCAGCTGCCACCGACATTCTCGCGCGCGCGAGGAAGGTCCGTCCCGAAGCCCGCATCGAGGGCGTCATCGTGCAGGCGATGGTCGTCAAGGCGAAGGCGCGCGAGCTGATCCTGGGTCTTGCCGACGATCCCACCTTTGGCACCGTTGTCGTCTTCGGCCGGGGCGGGACGGCGGTCGAGATCATCAACGACAAGGCACTGGCGCTTCCGCCGCTCGATCTGCAACTCGCCCGCGACCTGATCGGCCGCACGCGCGTATCACGGCTGCTGCAGGCCTATCGCGACGTACCCGCGGTCGAGCCGGACGCCGTCGCGATGGTGTTGGTCAAGCTCGCCCAGATGGCCGCCGACCTTCCCGAGATCCGTGAATTCGACATCAACCCACTGCTTGCGGACGAGACCGGCGTGACCGCGGTCGACGCCCGCGTCGCGGTGGGGCCGCCGCAGCGCAAATTCGCCGGCTCCGGCCCGGCCAATTTCGCCGTCCGGGCCTATCCGTCGCAGTGGGAGCGCCGCCTGGCGCTCAAGGATGACTGGCGCATCTTCGTACGGCCCTTGCGTCCGGAGGACGAGCCGACCATCCACGAATTCCTGCGTCACGTCACGGCGCACGACCTCCGCCTGCGCTTCTTCGCCCCGATGAAGGAGTTCACCCACGAGTTCATCGCGCGCCTGACCCAGCTCGACTATGCGCGCGCAATGGCCTTCATCGCATTCGACGAAGCCACCAACGAGATGGTCGGCGTGGTCCGGCTCCATTCGGACTCGGTCTATGAGAGCGGCGAATATGCGATCCTGCTGCGCTCCGACCTCAAGGGCAGGGGGCTCGGATGGGCGTTGATGCAGTTGATCATCGACTATGCGAGGTCGGAGGGGCTGAAGACCATCTCGGGCGATGTTCTCAGGGAGAACACCACAATGCTTGAGATGTGCCGCCAGCTCGGCTTCGACGTGAAGCCGGATTCGACTGAGCCCGACCTCTGTGACGTCAGGCTCAAGCTCTGAGTGTTCCGATCACGAGTGCGCTTCGCGCGATGCGGCGGATTCCGTGGCCGTTTTCCGCAGACTCTTGACGATGATCGCGATCAGCGGCACCAGCACCGGCACAATCGTGCTGAGCGGGTGATGGACCGCGCCTGACACCTGGGCCTGGAGCGCCCGCGCCTCGAGCTGCAAGGCTTCGATGGATGCGCCGTGAATTTCATTGGCGAGCTCGATGTCGCGGCCGGATGGAGGACGGCCGGCAACGACGAAGAGAACCGCCGCGATGGCGAAATTGACGGTGCCGAGGATGGCAGCCGCCGCAATTGCGCTCCAGATCTGGACCAGCGCGAAATAGGCCGACAGCTCCAGCATCAGGAGCCCGAATGAGGCGATCAGCGCCGCGAAGGCCCGCAGACCGAGACCGATCAGCAGATGGCGCAGCCTGATGTCCGCGATGATCCTGTCGGTGCGCCACAGCACGCGCAGATGTCTAACGATATTCTCCGTGTTCACCTAGTGTCTCCTCAGCATGACGCCGACGACGACGCCGAGTGCGAAAGCGGAGGCGAGCGATGTGACCGGGCGCTCCGCAATGAGGCGCTGCAGCTGCTCCTGCTCGTCGCTGACGGTTTCTCCGAGCTCGGCAAGCGCAGCCTTGATCTGATCGGCCAGAGCCTCGGCCCGGTCTTTCGAGCTGTCGAACATCTCTTCGCCTGCGGTGCTCAGCAGACGCGTGACGTCAACCTTCAGCGCTCGCAGTTCTTCGCTCATCCTGTCGCTGTTGAACATGGATTTGAGAACTCCCTTGAATGGAAACAACCCTAGGGCCCGGCGACCCGGCGCCCTTGATTTGCGTCAAGGGATGGCGCGTGGCCCTGGTGTTGAGACAGGTCAACCCGGCCGCCACATGCTGGCCTAGAAGTGGCGGCTGAATGGGGACCAATTGTCCCGATGAGGTGGAAGCGTGAACTCCGAACCGCTGTTGCTGGCAACGCCCTCCGGCGATGTGCTGAAATTGCGCCCGGAAGGGCCGTGGACGGCAGCCAATGTGTCGGCGCTCGAAACGCTGTCCCGATCGGTTGGAGCGGATGTCGATCGATCCAGTGCCGTGACGCTGGACATGTCCGGCGTCAGCGCGCTCGACACGCTCGGAGCCTGGGTCCTGGAGAAGTTGTCGCGCAGGGCCGCATCTTCCGGCAGATCGGCCGAATTCGTGGGCGTTGCCGATCATTTCAGCGGCCTGATGGACGAGGTGCGTCAGGTCAACCGCCACACCCCGGCGGCTGCGGCCGCGCCAAACCCGGTCCTGCTCAGGCTCGGCGATCTCGGCAAATCCACGGTTGGCGCGCGCGAAGACGTCACGATCTTTCTTCAAATGCTGGGTGCATTGTTCATCGCCGTGATCGGCGTGCTGCGCCGGCCACGCTCGCTGCGGCTGACATCGCTTGTCTATCAGCTCTACCGGATCGGCTGGCAGGCCATTCCGATTGTCGTTCTCATTACCTTCCTGATCGGTGCCATCATCGCCCAGCAGGGGTTCTTTCATTTCCGCAGGTTCGGTGCGGAGTCCTACACTGTCGACATGGTCGGCATCCTGGTGCTGCGCGAGCTGGGTGTGCTGATCGTCGCCATCATGGTCGCCGGCCGATCGGGGAGCGCGTACACGGCCGAGCTCGGCTCGATGAAGATGCGCGAGGAGATCGACGCGCTCTCGACCATGGGCCTCGATCCCGTCCATGTCCTGATATTGCCGCGAGTAGCAGCCCTCGTCATCGCGCTGCCGATCCTCGCGTTCATTGGGGCGGTTGCGGCGCTCTATGGCGGAGGACTGGTCGCACAATTCTACGGCGGCATGGCACCGGCGATCTACATCGCGCGGCTGCATGAGGCCATCTCCGTCACCCATTTCGAGGTCGGCATCCTGAAGGCGCCCTTCATGGCTCTGGTGATTGGGATCGTCGCCTGTAGCGAAGGATTGCGCGTGAAGGGCAGCGCGGAATCGCTCGGGCGGCAGACGACCACGTCGGTGGTGAAGTCGATCTTCCTGGTGATCGTGCTCGACGGCCTGTTCGCGATCTTCTTCGCTTCGATCGGAATGTGACGATGGACGAATCGCAAGAGGTATTCGCGATCCGCGTTCGCGACCTCGTGGTCGGCTTCGGCCGCCAGACCGTGCTCGACCATCTGTCGCTCGACGTCCGCCGAGGCGAGATCCTCGGGCTCGTCGGCGCGTCCGGCGGCGGCAAGTCGGTCTTGATGCGCACTATCATTGGCCTCATCCCGCGCCAGGGTGGGAGCATCGAGGTCATGGGACGGCCGATCGGTGGCCGCACCGAAGGCGCGGCCACGACGTGGGGCATTTTGTTCCAGCAGGGTGCGCTGTTCTCCTCGCTGACGGTTCGTCAAAACGTGCAGTTTCCGCTCCGCGAAAATCTCGTGCTGTCGCAGGAGCTGATGGACGAGATGGCGATTGCCAAGCTCGAGATGGTCGGGTTGCGAGCGCAGGACGCTGACAAATATCCGTCCGAGCTCTCGGGCGGCATGACCAAACGCGTGGCGCTGGCCCGCGCACTCGCGCTCGATCCGCCGATCCTGTTCCTGGACGAGCCGACCTCCGGTCTCGACCCGATCGCCGCCGGCGATTTTGACGCGCTGATCGGGACGCTGCAGAAGACCCTCGGCCTCACCGTGTTCATGGTCACCCATGATCTTGCGAGCCTCACCACGGTCTGCGACCGCGTCGCCGCGCTCGCCGACGGCAAGATCGTGGCGATCGGTCCGATGCGCGATTTGCTGCAATCCGAGCATCCCTGGGTGCGCGCCTATTTCCACGGCAAGCGCTCGCAGATGCTGCAACACGAGATGAGATGAGACATGGAAACCCGGGCTCCCTACGTGCTGATCGGCGGCTTCGTGCTGGCCGCTATCCTTGCGGTGTTCGGCTTCGTCTATTGGCTGAACAACACGGGCGGCATCGGGCCGCGCGCGAACTATCATGTGCAATTCCAGGGTCCGGTGCCGGGTCTGCTGGTCGGTGCCGGTGTGCTGTTCAACGGCATCCGGGTCGGCGAGGTGACGCAGATCGGCCTCGCGCCGGATAATCCGCGCTTCGTCAATGCGACGATCTCGGTTGCCTCGACGACACCCGTGCGTACCGACACCAAGGTCGGGCTCGATTTCCAGGGGCTGACCGGCGTGCCGGTGGTGACGCTGGAGGGTGGCATGATCGTTGCCAAGGCCGGCGGGCCCGTGACCCTGATCGCCGAGGCCGGTGCAGGCCAGAGCATGACGCAGGCTGCGCGCGATGCGCTGCGACGAGTCGATACCGTGCTGGAGGACAATTCCGGTCCGCTGAAAGACACCATCGCGAACCTCAAGACATTCTCCGACGGGCTCGCGCGCAACACCGGCAAGATCGACGGTATTCTGGCAGGCCTGGAAAAGATGACCGGCGGCGGGACGCCGGCTCAGAAGATCACCTATGACCTGCGCACGCCGCAGAATCTTGCGCCGGCCGGCAAGACGCTTTCGGCGTCGCTGGCGATTCCCGAGCCGACCGCGGTCGCGATGCTCCAGACCCAGCGCATGTTGTTTGCACCCAGCGGGGATAATCCGGGCTTTGCCGAATTCCTCTGGGCCGACAGCATTCCGAAGCTGGTGCAGGCGCGGCTGATCGACAGTTTTGAGAATTACGACATCGCCCACGCGCCCTTGCGCACGAGCGATCTCGGGCAGGCGGACTACCAGCTCCTGATCGACATCAGGCGCTTCCGGATCGCCACGGAAGGCGAGGCTCGGGTCGAGATCGGACTGTCGGCACGCATCGTCGACAAGAACGGCAAGGTGGTCGCGTCGCGCCTCGTCGAGACCAGCGAGAAGCTTGACAAGGTCGAGCCGGCCGCAGCGGTCGCAGCGTTCGACACAGCTTTCGCCCGCATTGCAAAGGAGCTGATCGGCTGGACGGTGCAGGCGGTCTAGCAACAGCACAAGACGGCCATGCCCGCCAAAATTGATCTGGGTCAATCGGCTTTGGCGCAGTGCAGTAAAATGCAGCCCGCGCGGTGGGCTCGGCCTGATGCGGGGCAGCCGGTGCTTGGAGCGGTAGATGAAGGCTTCCGTGGTGACGATCGAGCCGAATGGGCATTTCTGTAGCGATTGTGCGGTCCGTGACTTCGCGGTGTGCTCGTCGCTGGACCCGGCCGAGTTCAGGGAATTCGAGCATCTGGGGCGCCGCGTCCTCTTTGACGGGGGCGAGACCGTCTTCTCCGAGGAGGACAGCACGACCTCGTTCTACAATCTCCTCGACGGCGTCATGCGGCTCTACAAGCTATTGCCCGACGGTCGGCGGCAGATCGTGGGATTTGCGTTACCAGGCGATTTCCTGGGGATGAATATTTCCGGCCGTCACAATTTTTCGGCCGATGCGATCGGTGGCGTCACAGTGTGCCAGTTCGCGAAGGCGTCCTTCGGCCGCTTCGTCGAGAGCCGGCCGCATCTCCTCAGGCGGATCAACGAGCTGGCGATTCGCGAGTTGAGCCAGGCGCGCGACCACATGGTCCTGCTCGGCCGCCGATCGGCGGACGAGAAAGTCGCGACGTTTCTGCTTGCCTGGCGCGAGCGGCTATTTTCGCTAAAGGGGGCGTCGGACACGGTTCAGCTGCCGATGAGTCGTCAGGATATCGCCGATTATCTCGGCCTGACCATCGAAACCGTCAGTCGCACCTTCACCAAGCTGGAGCGACATGGGGTGATCGAGATCGTTCAAGGCGGCATCAGCCTGCTCGATCCGGCGAAGGTCGAGGCCTTAGCTGCGGCCTGATCCGGCGCTCGCCAATTTTGATCCCAATCAATGACGGCGGTCGTGCGCCGCCAATAATGCCCCAAATAACAGGGGAGGGCATCATGCCGACTGACGCGCTGCTGGTGACGATCGCTGTCGTGGTCGTTTTTGTCACATTCGCCGGGGCTTTGGCATGGGCAGACCGGCAAACCAGCGCAGGTCGCCCCGATTCGGACGCCAAGCACTGACGGTCCTGAGATCACAATCGCGTTTTACCGTGCTTGCCGCGGAGGCTTCCACGGCCAGCTCGCGGCCGTTCGGCAGCGCCTCAACGCAATGGTGCGCGCGATAGCTGCAACTCTGCATCGACCGGGACACATTGGCTCATCCCCCGGATGCCGCCTTGGCGCCCGACCGCGGCATTTTCGCCGTATTTGGCTCAAACCGTGCATATGCTTTCCGGTTGAAAAGCCTGCTAACGTTGACTACGCAGGAACTCCAGTGCCTCGCAGTCTTAGGAGCCCAGCGGCGTGCCTCAGGACAAGACCGGCGACCCCCGACAAGCTGCGGGCAACAAATTATCGGTCCTGCGCAAGCACCCGATCTTCGCGGATCTGGAGCCGGATGCGCTCGATCAGCTCTGCCGCTACGCCAAGCACACCACGGTGAAGCGCGGAGCGACGATCGCCGCCAAGGGCGATCCCGGCAACAACCTGTTCGCGGTGATCACGGGAACAGTGAAGATTTCCTCTTCGTCGCCGGATGGAAGGAACGCTATTCTCAATCTGATCGGTCCTGGAGAAATCTTTGGCGAGATCGCGGTTCTCGATGGCGCGCCGCGCTCGGCCGACGCGACTGCCAACACCAATTGCGAACTCTACATCATCGACCGTCGCGACTTCCTGCCGTTCGTGAAGAGCCAGCCGGCGCTGGCGATGAAGTTCATCGAGCTGCTCTGCGCGCGCCTGCGCTGGACCAGCCAGCAGGTCGAACAGGTGATCCTGCAAGATCTGCCGGGCCGGCTTGCGAGCGCGCTGCTCGGTCTCACCGAAGAGCGCAAGTTCGACTCTGGCAGCGGCACGCTCGCCATCACGCAGCAGGAGATCAGCGAGATGGTGGGGATGACGCGCGAGAGCATCAACAAGCAATTGCGCGCCTGGGCCGGCCGCAACTGGGTTCGTCTCGAGCACGGCGCCATCGTCGTGCTGGATACCGATGCGCTGCACGACCTCGCCGAGAGCGGCCTCGACGGCGAGTGAGGCCTCAGACCTGATTGTCGACGATGGCGACCGCTCGGGTCCACCCTGCGGACGCTCGCTCGATCTTCACCGGGAAGCATGAGACCGTGAATCCGGTCGACGGCAGCTTGTCGAGATTGTGCAGTTTCTCGAGATGGCAATAGCCGATGTGTCGTCCCGCCTTGTGACCTTCCCAGATCAGGCCGGCATCTTTTGTTTCGGCATATTTCTTCGCGGTGTAGACGAACGGCGCGTCCCAGCTCCAGCCGTCGGTGCCGGTCAGCCGCACACCGCGTTCAAGCAGGTACATGGTGGCCTCATAGCCCATGCCGCAGCCGGAGTTGACGTAATCGGCCTGGCCGAATTTGGCGCCGGCGCTGGTGTTGACGACCACGATCTCCAGCGGCGACAGCGTGTGCCCGATCCGTTTCAGCTCCTTCTCGACGTCGTCGGCAGTCACCACGTACCCATCGGCCAGGTGGCGGAAGTCGAGCTTCACGCCGGGCTGCAGGCACCATTCGAGCGGCACCTCGTCGATCGTCCATGACCGCTCGCCGCGATTCATGATCGGGTGGAAGTGCCAGGGCGCGTCGAGATGCGTGCCGTTGTGGGTGGACAGCGAGACCTGCTCGACCGCCCAGCCCTGGCCATCCGGCAAATCCTCCGCCTTGAGGCCGTCGAAGAACTGCAGCATGCGGGGCAGGCCCTGCTGGTGATCAATATACTGGATCGTCGGGTGATTGCCCGGCGGATCGGCCGTCACGTCGTTTCCGAGCGGTACGGAAATATCGATCAGCTTCCGCGGCATGGGCATTTCCTCGCGATGTTCCGTTTCGGCGCATCTTGGGCGGGCTCTACCTGTGGCGTCAAGTAACGCCCCGGTGCAGGCGATTTCGGAAAAACGGGGGCATTCGCCGATCGCGCCGTCGAAGTGATGCATGATCGATCGATGCAACTCCAGCATTGATCGATGCCGGATTTGGCTTGGACTCAGAATGCCGCCCGCCCTAGGGACGACGTTGGCGACATCGCGCTGATCAGCGCGCATCGCACAAGGATGGGGCGACCGTCACGTCTGCACCTCCAAGCCGCAACCAATAGCGGTCGATTCTAAAACCGGAGGAACGTCCATGGATATGACGAGCATCGTCACCTCGCGTCCGGCATTGGCCGACGGCGAGGCGGGATTAAAGGGAAGCCGGCACCTGCCGCGCAAGTCCCCGCCGGAGAGGGCGCGATGAAGCTCGCACCTTTCCTCGCCGTGATCATCCACCAGTCAAATCCGCTCGACTCCGCCGCGCAATCCTACCAAGGTGGTGCGCTTGTAACGCTTGACTTTACACCTGAAGTGGAGCGACCCAAGGCGGCCTGCAGCATCGGCCCAACGACGACATAATCAACTCAGGAGGAAGCCCAGATGAAGACACTTACCGGCATCATCGCAGCCGCCGTACTGGCGGTCTCAGCGCCGCTGGCGACCGCACGCGATTTCCGTTCGGCCGACATCCACCCCGCCGATTATCCGACCGTCGAGGCCGTCAGGTTCATGGGCAAGCAGCTCGCGACGGCGAGCGGCGGCAAGCTCGGCGTGAAGGTGTTTCCCAACGGAGCCCTGGGCTCCGAGAAGGACACCATCGAGCAGCTGAAGATCGGCGCCCTCGACATGATGCGGATCAACGCATCGCCGTTGAACAACTTCGTGCCCGAGACCATCGCGTTGTGCCTGCCCTTCGTGTTCCGGGACACGCAGCACATGCGCACGGTTCTCGATGGTCCGATCGGCGACGAAATCCTGGCGTCCATGGCGCCCGCGGGCCTGATCGGCCTTGCCTATTACGACAGCGGCGCCCGGTCCATTTACACCGTCAAGGCGCCGGTCAAATCGCTCGCCGACCTCAAGGGCCTGAAGATCCGCGTCCAGCAGTCCGACCTCTGGGTCGGCATGATCCAGAGCCTCGGCGCCAACCCGACACCGATGCCGTATGGCGAGGTCTATACCGCGCTCAAGACCGGCCTCGTGGACGCCGCCGAGAACAACTGGCCGTCCTACGAATCCTCGCGTCACTTCGAGGCCGCCAAGTTCTACAACGTCACCGAGCACTCGCTCGCGCCGGAAGTTCTCGTGATGTCCAAGACGGTCTGGGACACGTTGAGCAAGGAGGATCAGGCGATGGTCCGCAAGGCGGCCAAGGAATCGGTGCCCGTCATGCGCAAGCTCTGGGACGAGCGTGAGCAGGCCTCCCGCAAGACCGTCGAGGCGGCCGGCGTGCAGGTCGTAACGATCGCCAACAAGGCGGAATTCGTCGACGCGATGAAGCCGGTGTACGACAAGTTCGCAGGTGACGAAAAGCTGAAGGGCCTCGTCAAGCGGATCCAGGACACGAAGTAGGGCCACAGCGTCGGGGCCGGCGTCGCCGCGAGGCGGCACCGGACCCTCGCAAGGAGACGCCGATGACAGACCCACATGTCGCAAGCCACGAGCAGGAGGTAACCGGCCGACCGTCGACCGGCTTGCTGTCGCGGATCAATGCCGTCGTTGCTCGCCTCGGCATGTATCTGTCCGTGACCGGCCTGCTCGTCATCGTCACCATCGTGTTCTACCAGGTGTTCGGACGTTACGTGCTCAATTCCAGCCCGACCTGGACGGAGAACCTTGCGCTGGTCCTGATCCTGTATGTCACGCTGATCGGCGCCGCCGTCGGCGTTCGCGACGCCGGACACATCGGCATGGACAGTTTGCTGGTGATGCTTCCGGATCATCTGCGAGAGAAGATCGAGCTCGTGATCCACGTTCTGGTGGCCGTGTTCGGCATTGCGATGGCCTACAACGGCTGGATCCTCGGAGCGTCGGTCGGAACCGTGAAGATCCCCAATCTCGGGCTCCCCGAGGTCATCCGCTACGTCCCGCTGATCGCCTCCGGCGTCCTGATCGTCTCCTTTTCAATCGAGCACATCATTGCGCTCCTGCGCGGCGAAGAGGTCGTCCCCTCATGGAACTGATCATTCTCGGCGCAACCTTCTTCGGCTTCCTGATCCTCGGCGTACCCGTCGCCTTCGCGATCGGCCTCTCGGCGATTTGCACCATCCTCTACGAAGGCCTGCCGGTCGCCGTCATCTTTCAGCAGATGATGTCGGGGATGAACATCTTCTCCTTCCTCGCCATCCCGTTCTTCGTCTTCAGCGGTGAGCTGATGCTGCATGGCGGGGTCGCCGACAAGATCGTGCAGCTTGCCAAGAACCTCGTCGGACACATCCGCGGCGGGCTCGGCATGTCGAACGTGGTCGCCTGCACGCTGTTCGGCGGCGTCTCCGGCTCGCCCGTGGCCGACGTGTCGGCGATGGGCGCGGTGATGATCCCGATGATGAAGAAAGAGGGGTTCGACACCGACTACGCGGTCAACGTCACCACCCACGCTTCGCTGGTGGGCGCGCTCATGCCCACCAGCCACAACATGATCATCTATGCGCTCGCCGCGGGCGGCAAGGTCTCGATCGGCGCGCTGATCGCCGCCGGACTTCTGCCGGCGATCGTGCTAATGGTGTGCATGCTGGTTGCCGCCTACGCGGTCGCGGTGAAGCGCGGCTATCCGGCCGGCAAGTTCCCGGGCTGGGCCGAGGTTTTCCGCTCGTTCGCGGCCGCGCTGCCCGGCCTGCTGATCGTCGGCATCATCCTGGCGGGCATCCTGTCCGGCGTCTTCACGGCAACTGAATCCGCCGCCGTCGCGGTCACTTACACGATCCTGCTGACGTTCTTCATCTACCGCACCATGACCTTGCCGAACTTCCTGCGGGCTGCAGCCAAGGCCGTGAAGACGACGGGCGTGGTGCTGCTGCTGATCGGCGTCTCCACCATGTTCCAGTACCTGATGGGACTTTACGAGGTGGCCGACTTCGCCGGCGACTTGATGAGCAAGGTGTCCTCGCAACCCTGGGTCATCTTCCTGCTCATCAACGTCATCCTGTTCGTGCTCGGCACGTTCATGGACATGGCGGCGACTATCCTGATCTGCACCCCGATCTTCCTGCCGATCGCGATGAAGGCGGGCATGGATCCGGTGCAGTTCGGCATGCTGATGCTGATCAACTGCGCGCTGGGGCTGAACACCCCGCCGGTCGGAACGACGCAATTCGTCGGTTGCGCCATCGGCGGAATCTCGGTGGGGGCGGTGATGCGTACCATCCTGCCGTTCTATACTGCCCTGATCGCAGCTCTGATGTTCGTGACCTACGTCCCCGCGTTCTCGCTGTGGCTGCCCCGTCTGCTGATGGGCTACAAGGGATAGCAGCAACAGGGAGAATCCGTTCGTGATTGACTATCGCAAGCTCTTCGATCTCACCGGCAAGACCGCCGTGGTGCTCGGCGCCGCCTCGGGCATCGGCAAATCGTCGGCCGAGGCGCTGGCCGGGCTCGGCGCCCGCGTCGTTTGCGCAGATCGTGCGCTTGACGCCGCCGAGGCGACGGCAGCCGGAATTCGCGACAAGGGCGGCTGGGCGGAAGCAGCCAGCTGCGACGCCGCGAGCGCTGCGGACGTCAATGCGCTGGCCAAGATCGTGATGCAGAAATTTGCGCGGCTCGACATCGCCGTGACGACGCCCGGGCTCAACATCCGCAAGACCATCCTCGACTACACCGAGGAGGATCTCGACCGCGTCCTCAACCTCAACATCAAGGGCACCGTCTGGTTCTTCCAGGCCTTCGGCCGCATCATGGTCGAGCAGAAGGGCGGCAGCATCATCGCCTGCTCCTCGGTGCGCGCGGTGACCATCGAGCCGGGCCTTGGCGTCTATGGCTCGACCAAGGCGGCCATTGGCCTGCTGGTGAAGGGCTTTGCCTCCGAGGTCGGCCGCTCCGGCGTGCGGGTCAATGCGATCGCCCCGAGCATTGCCGAGACCGCGCTGACCGGCCCGTTCAAGCAGCGGCCCGACATCTACAATCTCTATGCCGGCCATACCGTGTTCAACCGCTGGAGCAGCGCCGACGAGGTCGCGACGGCGGTCGCCTATCTCGCTTCGGATGCCGCGAGCTATGTCAGCGGCAGCACGCTGTTCGTCGACGGCGGCTGGACCGCGGTCGACGGGCCGCCGACCGGTCTCACCCAGTTGCACAAATAGGGCGGCCGTCGGCACCTAGCCGGTAAAGCCCATGCTCCGGCGCAGCTCCTTCCGGTCTGCGCCGGTCAGCAGCGCGATCAGCGCGGCCGCCTCCCTCGGATGTGCGGCCCGCGCGGTCACGCCGGCCGTGTACATCGTCACGAGCTCGCAGCCCGGCGGCAGCGATCCTGACAGCGCGATGCCGTCGGTCGCGATGATCTCGGTCGCCTGCGTGCATCCGATCGGCCGAGTTGCGGTGGACGACGCAAGCTCCCGCATCGCGGTCGCTCCGTTCGGAAAGATCTTGAGACGCGATGCGACCTCATAGGCGATGCCGAGCTGATCCAGCACTTTTGCGACATGCTGTCCCGCGGTCGAGGCTTTGGTGTCCGGAACGTAGATGGCATCCGCGGATCGCAGCACCTCACGGAGATCGGCCTCAGTCTTCACCGTGACTTTCGGATCGCGGTTACGGACCGCCAGCGCAGTCTCGACCCGGCCGATATCTGCGATCGAGGAGGGGACGACGAGCTTCTCCGCGGCGAGCTTCGCAAGGAGCGCCTGCGTCAGGATCACGAGATCCGCCGGCGTGCTGGCGCGCAGCTTGTCGGCCATGAGACCAACCGCACCGAACTCGCCATCGATGCCGAATCCGGTCTGCGTCTTGAAGGGCTCGCTGAGGCCGCGCACCAGGCCTTGCGCCGCGCCGCCGCTCAAAATGGTCACTGTCGTCACGATGCAAGCTCCATGGCTGCAATGATCCTGTCGCGCGTGATCGGCAGGTCGCGCACGCGCACCCCGAGGCAGTCGAAGACCGCATTGGCGATCGCCGCCGTCACGGGACCGTGCGCGGCCTCGCCGGCGCCGACCGGCTCGATCTCCGGCCGCTGGATGATCTCGACATCCACCGCCGGCACCTCGCTGAAGGTCAGGATCGGATAGTCCGTCCAGGACGTTGATGTAATGTGCGTCCGGTCGAAGCGGACGCGTTCCTTCAGCACCCAGCTCGTGGCCTGGATCGCACCGCCCTCGATCTGGTTGATGACGCCGTCCGGATTGATGGTCTCGCCGACGTCGACCGCAAGCGTCAACCGCCGGACACGGATGTCGTCGGTGCCTTCGATCTCCGCGATCGCGGCGCAATAGGCGCCCGTGTTCTTGTAGCGGGCGAAGCCGACGCCGTGGCCGATGCCAGACTGTTTTTGCGGTTTCCACTGCGCGCGGCGTGCCGCGGCGCGAATGACGTCGCAGGCGCGCTCGTCGCGGAGATAACGCAGGCGGAATGCGATCGGGTCCTCGCCGCGCAGGACCGCGATCTCGTCGAGTATGGATTCGATCGCGAACACATTGCCTTGCCCGCCCAGGGTCCGCAGCGCCGACGTGCGCACCGGCATCGTCAGCAGCCGGTGGCTCGTGATGGTCCAGGCCGGGAGGTCGTAGAGTGGAACGGAGTTGCGGTCGCCGCCCCCGCCATTGGCGGCCGGTGGATTCGTCGAGATCATGCGCGGGTAGGGGTTCGCGATCTCGGTCGCCGCAAGCAGCGCCGGCTGCGCCGCGCGTCCCGGCCGGGCGGCGTGACCGTTGCTCCAGATCGCATGGCGCCAGCCGACGATCTCGCTGTCTGCATCGAGGTCGGCCTCGATCTCGATGGCCATCGCTGCGCCAAACGGCGCATGAGACATCTCGTCATGGCGCGACCACTGCACCCGCACCGGGCGGCCGCCGGCGGCCTTCGCCAGCAACACGGCGTCGAGCGCGACGTCGTCGGCCGCATTGTGCCCGTAGCAGCCGGCCCCCTCCATATGCTCGACGACGATGTTTTCGGCCGGCAGCTCGAGCACGATCGCAAGATCGGCGCGCAGCAGATAGACGCCCTGGCTGTGTGTCCAGACATGGATACGATCGCCGTCCCATCGCGCCATGGCGCAGGACGGCGCGATCGAGGCATGTGCGATGTAGGGACGGGTGTATTGCCGGCGAAGGGTGCGCGCAGCTCTCTTCGTCGTTGCCGCTGCTCTGGCGTCGATGACGGTGGTTTCGACCGGCTGGCTCTTCAGAAAGCCCGCGAGATCGTCTTCGTCGGGCAACGGCTCGCCGGCCGACCAGGTTGCGCCCTTGCGCAAGGCTTTCAGTGCGGCTTCCGCCGCAGCCTCGCTATCGGCAAGCACACCGGCAAAGCCGCCGTCGCGGACGATCGCGACGAGGCCGGGAACGGCGCGCGCCGCCGTCTCGTCGAGCGCGATCAGCCTGGCACCCGAGATGTTAGGCCGCAGCACGCGGCCGTGTGCCAGGTCCGGCAGTGCGCGATCGTGAATGAAGCGCGGTCGCGCAAACACCTTGTCGGGAATGTCGACCCGCTGGACCGAATGTCCGGCGACACCACGTGTGGCAGCAGGCTTCGCCACGGCGCCCGCGGTGGCGTCGCGGTCGAGCGAGACGTCGCCAGCCAGCTCCCAATAGCTGGTCCTGACATTGCCGGGACCCGAGATTGTGCCGTCATCGACATCGAGCAGCGCCGCATCGACGCCGAGACGCTCCGATGCGGCTGCGAGGAAGCGATGGCGGACCTCGGCGCAGACCTGTCGCAGCGCGCGGCCGGATTGCTGGACCGAGAGGCTGCCCGAGGTGACACCCTCGTTCGGGCTGGCCGCCGTCGAGGCGCGGATCAGCTCGATCCTGCCGATATCGACGTCGAGCTCGTCCGCGGCGATCTGCGCCAGCGCCGTGACGATGCCCTGGCCGATCTCGACTTTGCCGGGCGAAATTGCGACACCGCCTTCGCCGCTGAACCGTACCCAGGACGACAGCTTTGGATTGGCCGCGAGGCTGACCGGCAGTTTCGGGACGGGGGACGGCATGCTCATGACGTCGCCGTCTCCGCTGCCGCGCGCAGCACGGCGCGGACCATGCGATTATGCGATCCGCAGCGGCACAGATTGCGATCGAGCGCGGCTCTGACCTCAGTCTCCGTCGGCGAGGGATTGCGCTTCAGCAGCGCCGCCGCGCTGATGAGGATCCCCGAGACGCAGTAGCCGCATTGCATCGCCTGCTCGGAGACGAAGGCGCGTTGCAGCGGATGCGGCTGCTCGGCCGTGCCGAGGCCTTCCACCGTGACGACGTCCTTGTCCGCCACCGACCACATCGGCATGTCGCAGGAGGCCATCGCGCGGCCATCGACCATGACGTGACAGGCCCCGCACTCACCGGCTCCGCAGCCGAAATGTGGACCGGTGACGCCGAGCCGGCTGCGCAGCACATCGAGCAGCGTTTGGTCGGGATCGGCCTCCACGGCCATCGCCGCGCCGTTGAGCTGAAATTGAATGGTCGGCATGATCGCTCTACGGCCTCAGGACTTGTCGAACTTCTTGACGACATCGGCCCACTTCTCAATATCGCCCCGAAGGAATTTCTCGAATTCCTCCGGCGTCATGGACATGGGTACGGCGCCCTGCTCGGTCCAGAGCTTTACGGTGTCCGGTCGCTTCACCATTGCGTTCACGGCGGCATTGAGCTTGTCGATGACAGGCTTCGGCGTGCCGGCCGGGGCCATTAGGCCAAGCCAGATCGTCGCCTCATAGCCTGCTACGCCGGCTTCGCCCGCGGTCGGCACGTTCGGCAGCACGGCCGAGCGCTCCTTGCCGGTGGTCGCGAGCGCGCGGACCTGGTTCTCGCTGATATTCGGCGCCATCGCCGGCACGGCGTCGATCATCATCTGCACCTGTCCACCGATCACGCCGCTGCGCGCCTCGCCGCTGTTGCGGTAGGGCACGTGGACCACGTCGATGCCGGCCATGGCTTTGAACAGCTCGCCGGCCATGTGATAGGGCGTGCCCTGGCCGGAGGAGGCGTAGTTCAGCTTGCCCGGCTGCGATTTGGCGAGCGCGATGAACTCCTGCAGCGTCTTCGCCGGAACCTGCGGGTTCACCACGATGACGAGGTCGGAGTAGTTCACCGGCGCGATCGGCGCGAGGTCGCGCATCAGCTCGTATTTGCGCTTGTCCGGCGTCAATAGCGATTCATTCGCGGTCTGGGTGTTGGACATCATCAGCAGCGTGTAGCCGTCGGCCGGCGACTTCGCCGCTTCGACCGTGCCGATGACGCCGCCCGCGCCGGTGCGGTTCTCGACCACGAAGGGCTGGCCAAAGCTCTCCTGGAGCACGTTGCCGATCAACCGGGCCGCGACGTCCGCCGGCCCGCCGGCGCCAAAGGGCACCACGATCCGGACGGCGTGGGTCGGGTAATCCTGTGCGAATGAGGGGGCCGCGGCGAATGCACCGAGTAGACCGGCGAGCGCCAGTATCAATCTTCGGGCCGTCATGCCCACCTCCCTGTTGTCGTTCTTGTTGCCTGGCAATGTAGCGGCAGGAGATGCGGACTGTCGACGGCTCACAAAGCCGATCAAGCCGGGAATATCGGGCCGTTTTCGGTGTGGCCGCGCCGCTCTTCGCGGTCGCGGCAGGAACCGGCAGCGCACGTGATCTGAGCAAATCGCATGGGCATTGCCGGATAAATGCCCTCGGCTGGCTGCTATTTTGATGTTACGAACTGGGACATGAACCAGCACGCCAAGATCGAAATCCGCCATTCGACCTGTCCGCATGACTGCCCCTCGGCCTGCGCGCTCGATATCGAGGTGATCGAAGGCCGCAGCATTGGCCGCGTCCGAGGTTCGAAAAAGCAGACCTACACGGCTGGCGTCGTCTGCGCCAAGGTCGCCCGTTACGCCGAGCGCATCCATCACCCCGAGCGGCTGATGTATCCGATGCGCCGCACCGGGCCGAAGGGCTCCGGGCAGTTCGCACGGATCTCCTGGGACGAGGCGCTGGACGAGATCGCGGATCGCTTCAACCAGGCCGAGCGCGAGTACGGCGCGGAATCGATCTGGCCTTATTACTACGCCGGCACGATGGGGCTGGTGATGCGCGACGGCCTCAATCGCCTCACGCATGTGAAGAAATATTCGCGCTTCTATCAGACCATCTGCGCCAATGTCGGGCGCATCGGGTTCGCGATCGGCACCGGCAAGATTGCCGGCGTGGATCCGCGCGAGATGGCGCTCTCCGATCTCGTCGTGATCTGGGGCACCAACCCGGTCAACACGCAGGTCAACGTGATGACGCATGCTGCCCGTGCTCGCAAGGAGCGCGGCGCCAAGATTGCCGCTGTCGACATCTACGACAACGAGACCATGAAGCAGGCTGACATCAAGATCATCCTGCGGCCCGGCACCGATGGCGCCTTCGCGTGCGGCGTGATGCATGTCCTGTTCCGCGATGGCTACGCCGACCGCGCCTATATGGACAAGTACACGGACTGCCCCGATGAGCTCGAGGCGCATCTGAAGACGCGCACGCCGGAGTGGGCGTCCGCGATCTGCGGCGTGCCGGTGTCTGAGATCGAGGCCTTCGCGAAACTGGTCGGCGAGACCAAGCGGACCTTCTTCCGGCTCGGCTACGGCTTCACCCGCTCGCGCAACGGCGCCACGCAAATGCATGCGGCGCTCTGCGTTCCCGCGGTGACCGGCGCCTGGCAGTATGAAGGCGGTGGCGCCTTCTTCAACAATTACGCGCTGTGGCATTTCAATGAATCCCTCATCGAGGGCCACGACGCGATCGATAAGACCACGCGGGCGCTCGACCAGTCGCAGGTCGGTCGCATTCTTACCGGCGACGCCGAAGCCTTGCTCGGCAAGGGGCCGATCAAGGCGATGCTGATCCAGAACACCAATCCGATGACGGTGGCACCGGAGCAGGCGCTGGTGCGTCAGGGGTTTGCGCGCGAGGATCTGTTCGTGGCGGTGCACGAGCAGTTCATGACCGAGACGGCCGAGATGGCCGACATCGTGCTGCCGGCGACCATGTTCATGGAGCATGACGATCTCTATTACGGCGGCGGCCACCAGCACATCTCCGTCGGGCCGAAGCTGATCGACCCGCCCGGCGAATGCCGCTCCAACCATCAGGTCATGCAGGCGCTGGCGCCGCGGCTTGGCGCGAAGCATCCGGGCTTCGAGATGACGCCGCGCGAATTGATCGACGCGACGCTGAAGCTCAGCAACCACGGCGATATCGCTGGTCTCGAAGCCGACATCTGGCGCGACCTGCAACCGGACTTCCGGACCTCGCATTATCTCGACGGCTTTGCCCATGCCGACAAGAAATTCCATTTCAGGGCCGATTGGGCGCATCCGCCGTTCGGCCAGACGATGGGCGATTTCGACAAGATGCCGTCGCTGCCGGACCATTGGGCGGTGATCGAGCATACCGATCAAGCCCATCCGTTCCGGCTCGCGACCAGTCCATCGCGCAGCTTCCTCAACACCACCTTCAACGAGACGCCGTCCTCGCAGGCGCGCGAAGGCAGAGCGTGCGTGATGATCCATCCGCTGGATGCGGCCGCGCTCGACATCGCCGACGGGGACGCCGTGACGCTCGGCAACACCCGCGGCGAGACCACGCTGCTCGCAACGCTGTTCGACGGCGTGCGGCGCGGCGTGCTGATCGCGGAATCCGTTCACCCGAACAAGAATCATATCGGTGGCCGCGGCATCAACGTGCTGACTGGAGCCGATACGATCGCGCCGATCGGGGGAGCTGCATTCCATGACAACAAGGTCTGGATCAGGAAAACGGTCTCGGCCTGAGCGCACGCTTCGCTCGCCCGCCCATTTGTGTCGAGGCGCTAAAGCAAGGCCTCGTCGCAGATTGCCCTTGCGCCCGCCGCCCGAGCTGCCGCAAATGGCTGCAAACGGGAGCAAGGAAGCGAGCGTACCATGACCGACACCACAGCAATCATCACCGAAAAGCGTGGGCAGGCGTTCTGGATCACTATCAACCGGCCGGAGAAACGCAACGCGCTGAACGGCGAGGTCATCGCCGGCATCACCAAAGGCTATCGCGACGCGCATGACGACAAGGACGTCCGCGTCATCGTGCTGACGGGGGCAGGCGACAAGGCGTTCTGCGCCGGCGCCGACTTGCAGAATTCCGGCGCGGCGTTCGCGATGGATCATTCCAAGCCGAATGTCGACTATGCCGATCTGCTGCGTTTGTCGCAGAACGCGACGAAGCCGGCGATTGCGCGGGTTGGTGGCGTCTGCATGGCCGGCGGCATGGGCCTGCTCTGCATGACCGACATGGCGGTTGGGGCCGATCACGTCATCTTCGGCCTGCCGGAGGTGAAGGTCGGCGTGTTCCCGATGCAGGTCTTGAGCCTGTTGCGGAGTATCGCGCCGCCACGGCTCGTCAACGAATGGGCGCTCACCGGCGAGCCGTTCGACGCGAAGGCGGCGCTGGGCGCGGGCCTGCTCAACTACGTCGTGCCCACGGCCGAGCTCGACGCCAAGGTCGATTGGCTGATCGGCCGCATCGTCGACAAATCCCCGACTGCGATCCGCCGCGGCAAATATGCCATGCGCGCCATCGCCTCGATGTCGTTCGACGAGAGCATCGCCTACACCGAAAGCCAGATCGCGCTGCTCGCAATGACCGAGGACGCGAAGGAAGGGCTGAAAGCTTTCAGCGAGAAGCGCAAGCCGTCGTGGACAGGAAAATAAACGATCATTTCAGTGACATTCGTTCTGCTGCGATCGCCCGATGCACCTTCATTCCGAGGGATGATCGGTGTTTAGGCGAACAAAAAATGATCTTGCCCGTTCCTCGCGACGCTTCTTGGTGGCCTTGATCAATTGCTTACCGGTGCGCTTGGCGTAGGTTGGCAGTTGGCGGCTCGATCTATGACGGCCAGCGGCGCGCAACTCTGCATCCGTAAGATCGCTGTCGGCACCTTCGGTGAATCCCCCGTGCCGGAAGGAAGTAAAGGAAAGTTCCTGACGAAGGCCAGCCTCCGCGATTATCTTCTTTACCACGCTGCGCAGATAGCGCAGGTCCTTGCGTGGGGTAATCCATGGAAGCGGGGTTGCCGACCGACGATGAGCATGGTCACGCCGGAATACCAGGCCCGGAAGCGAGGTCTTTTTAATCTCGTCGAGCTCGTCCATAAGTTCAGGAAACAGAGGGGCGCTCGTTTCGTCTATCAGCGGCCACCAGGCTTCCTCTCCATTCTTTGGATGCACGATCCTGACGCTATTTGGCCGTTCGCGAGGACGGTAGTGCGACATGTCGAAGGCGCCAAACACGTGCTGCTCTCGCTGCAGCCACTCCCATGACAACAAAGCCGCAGTTGCGATCGAGCGATAGTCCAGCCTTTTCGCGGCAGCCCTGAAAGCGACGAGTTCATCCCAAGTTGCGGTTGGTGTGGGCCGTATCGGCTGGCCGGGCGCACGTGATCTTAATCCCATCCGTGAAAATGGATTGCTGGCTGGTACCAGTTTTTCTTGAGCGCGCTGGCCGACGAACCAGGCGCGCCGGCAGCTCGCCATGGCCACATTTGCATAGCGGCGACGCTCGCGGACGATTACCTCTCCATTCTTGCGTACTTTTGTTGCGACTAGCAGCTTTGAATAAACTGCGTCGACGAAGCCCTTCGTGAAATCGGACAATTGCTTCGAGCCAACTCGACTTCCATCTTTCAACTCGTGATTGGCGAAGAGTGCTAGACTCTTCCCATATTGACGCTGGGTGTTGCTGTCGAGTTCGTGCCACTTCGGGTGAGCTTTGAAGATGCCGACTAGCCAATCGAACGTGCCAGGTTCCGGCGAGACGGGCATCATGTCGCTTAAACCTCGCGAGCGCCAACTGTCGAACGTGGGCAAGAGAACATTCTCCACCCGCTCGACGGCACTGGCGTAATCGCTTCCTAACGCTTCGGGGTTTAAATCGCAGCCCTGTCGACGAGCCCAGGTCGGAGGGTCAAAATAGTAAGCCATCCTATTGTTCGCCAATATTTTTCGTCGACAGTATCGAGGAAGTTTCGGTGCCGTATCGAAAATTGACGTCATACGAGGCATAAGAGGTCCTTCGGTTCTCGAACATCTCTTGTCCCGACAGGCGCCGCGAAGTGGTCCATGGTTGCCTTCGACCAAACTGGCTGCCGCAGCCGTCCTGTTCCGCGAAAGCTGACGGGCGGCGGTGCGTCTCCTCGGCCAATTGCGCGCGCGAGTTCGTTTGTGTCCCCAAAATCTAGGTAGGCTGCGGCCATGTCCGCTCTCATCATCGCGGGCCAGGTTCCAGCAGGTGGATAGCGGGCAGGCAGCGCGGCGCGCGGTGATGTTGGGCGGTCTGATCTCACTTAATGGGTGCCCGGCTTGTGCAAGATGAGCGGAATCTGCAGAAGAACGAAGTCCGATCTGGAAGATCTAGATTGGTCTCGACTCGTGATCGGTAGAGCGAGAGCCGCGGTGGGTCATAAAACGGACTTTTACAATCAAAGAATTTTCCGCTCTACTACGCAGTGCGGCCCTGGCGGGGATAGGCCAGATTAACGCGCGAAAAGGAGGCTTTAGCGTGCAGTTCTCGGGGAGAACCAATTCTGATCGGCGAAATCCCCGAAAGCGGAACTAATAGTATCTCCGTTCGCGGTCGTGAGGGGGCCGCTAGCAGGCAGTCAACTGCTCTAGATGCATCATCAATGGCCTTTCCGACAGATTCGTTGGCGAACTTGCATTGAATCTGTCTGAGGGGTGTCCGGTGTCGGAATTTGGATGTGCGCGCTGCATCAGACCGGCTCTTGTCGACGCAGGGCAAATTCGAGCACGTGCTCGGCCGGTCTCTTACCGACCCATCCGGTCATTCCCGAACACCTCACTGCATAATAGGACCCGAAATGGTTGTAGCTAGCCGTGAACAAACGGCCCGTAGCTACAAGTCGAATTTTTCGACCAAAGTCGGCGCCAGCGCAGGTGGGGAAGAACTAACGAAACATTTTCCCATGCCCCAGATCAGGATCTGTGGAACGCAGAGGAGGGCACGTAAGGAAATTTCGTCCTCCGACTGGCGGATTCGTCGCTTGCGCGCGTGCGGCGGCCGCCGCACCGGGCTCTCGTGTTGGGGTGGACGGCCCCCTTCCGCCGGTCTGCGTGGCAAGATGGGGTCGTCGATGACCTCAAAAGAAGGAGCCGCCCGTGGAA